>CAZLPW010000063.1:0-3113 GCA_964561495.1 uncultured bacterium
GTTGACTGGAAAATGAACTCGCAACATCTTATGGCTCTCTTTCCAATCTACTTTAGTTTCAAAATCCAACCTTTTCGTATCTGCACCCAAAGAAATAAATTGTTCTATTATTGAATCTCCAATAGAAAGTTTAAATGTTAACTCTTTTAATATCTCCCCACCAAAACATCCTAAAAATTCGATGGTTTTTGCTGTATCTATTTTTGCATTTCTATAAAAAAAATCAATATCCCAGGCGTCCCAATTATTTGGAGTATCATCATATAGAGAAAAAACATTCCCTGGCTCTACTAATATTTCCTTCTTTAACTCTTTATCAAAAGCAGATACAATTTGGCCATCTTTATTAAACTCATACCGAACTAATTTATTCTCCAGAACATATTGATTAATGTTCACCGCTTTTTCTGGCTTATATTTTCCACCTTTCTTAAAGGTAGTAAAAGATAATGGCTCAAGCTCTACATAACAAAAATTTCCACGGTTATTACAATCTACAACTAAACTATTACCCGCTTCATCTTCAATCAAATAGTTTTTAAAACTATCAGGAGTTTGAATTATTCCTCTCCATTTATATGATAATGGATTAAATAATACAAATGAATTATTTCTGTCTTCAAAAAGCGAATCTCTCGCTAATGAGATTAAATTATCACATCCACTGTCTATTTCTTCATACTCTTTGTGGGTATCTTGATAAACAAGATTTATACTAGATCCTGGAATAATATCATGGAACTGATTAATCAATAACTTTTTCCATAGCAGTTCGAGAACATCTGAAGGATAGTCACTAATTGGCAAAAAAGACCACAACATCTCAACTGCTGTGAGCTTATACTCGAGTTTTCTGTTTTGTTTTTTTACTAGCCCTTGAGTGGTCAAAGTACCACGGTGAAGCTCTAGATATAATTCACCATCCCAGGTCTCTAAATTATCCTTTTGCCCATCTAAACGATCAAAAAAATTCTTTGCCGTGTCAAACCTAACGCTTGGGCAATTCTCAAGTGAGCTCATTCTTATACCTAATTCAATATTCTCAGGCTTTGGGCCACCTCCACCATCACCTACACCAAACAGAGAGATAAATTCATCTATAAAACTTTTTTCTTTGAAATTGTTTTGAGCAGGTATGAGAAACTCTGTATCGAGCTCACTATTATAAGTATTTTCAGGAGGAAAATGTGTTAATATTTCCGTTCCGTCAATCCCTCTCCAATTGAAAGAGTGGTGTGGAAAATTATTATACTGACTCCAGGATAATTTTTGTGTTAAAAAATATTTAATCCCAGATTTCTTTAATATTTGAGGCAGCGCTGCAGAATATCCAAAAACATCAGGTAGCCATAAATTATCAACGTCGACTCCGAATTCATCCATAAAGAAATTTTTTCCATTAAGAATCTGCCGGACCATTGATTCACCACTAATTAAGTTACAATCAGCCTCAACCCACATGCCTCCCTGAAGCTCCCACTGTCCTTTTTTCACTGCTTCTTTAATACGGCTAAATATGTCTGGATAGTGTTCTTTGATAAACTGATAGTGCTGAGGTTGCGATGCACCAAATATATAATCTGGGTAATCATCAATAATACTTAATTGCGTTGAAAACGTACGCGCACACTTGCGTATAGTTTCTCTAACTGGCCAAAGCCAGCCTGTATCAATGTGGGCGTGCCCAATGGCCGAGACTTTTAGATCTGAAGCAGAAGCTGGTTTTTTTAGTTCAAGAACTATGCAATCTCTAGCTTCTTTTATATTTTCACGATTATTCGAAAAAGCATCTATACAGTTATTCAGCGAAACTAATATACGAGAATATCTAACAGATTTTTTATCTATCCGTTTTAAAATTCCGACGAGTATTCTAACATCTAGATACAGAGACCAGAGGCTAGTATCAAAAACACCATAACGTATTCGTTCTACTTTTGCTTTAAACCAACCAAAACGCTGGGGATCTTCTTTTTTTGGATCAGGATCTAGGTACACACCAAAAAGAGAATTCGCGGCCGCTTCAACCCAAATATCAAATTTTTTAAAATCAGAGCAGTTTTTGAATAATGGAACCCTTGTTCTTGCGAAGTTTTGATCCCATATAGAAGCATTAGTTATTCCCTGTATAGCTGACCCTGATTGATCATAAACCAGCCCTTCACCAGAAAAATCTAAGTCAGCATATATATCTTCCCCTTCCCAGTCATGAGGAATTTCTCCTTCTAAATGAAACCAAGCGCTTTCCCACTCTTTCCCCCATTTTTGCCCCTCTTTAATTACTTTATACTTGAGATCCGCTCGATCTTTATATGGAATAGGCTTTTTAGACCAGCCATACTCAGCCTTAAATTTCTTTTCGTTTATAAAAAATAGAGATGGTAGTTTTGAGTACCACTTTTCAATCCTTGCTAGTATAATTTTTCTTTCTTTTTTATTCATTTTTTAGACTTGAAAAATAGCTTTTAACTTGAAACCCAGCCGTCATCACTATGGTCTCTTTCATCGGAACGTAGTTTTGACATCATTATTTTGAGATCATTAAACCCTCCAATAGTAAACCAAATTATTGTAATACCAGAAACAAAAATATAGATAAACATATAAGATCTCCAAAAACTCATCCAAGTCTCATCACTCACAGGGTTATATAAATTATAGACAGTACCAATAATAAAGATCAGTGTCCATATTCCAGTCCAAATATAGTTGATTATAAAAATCAATTTATCATTCCAAGTAAATTCTTTGCCCATACCCAAAACTTTCCATCCTCTTTCTGGTTCCTCGTTTATTATGGTAATCTCACCCTCTATCTCATACTTACCTCGATTAAGTAACTTATCCATATTATGCTCAGTTTTCTCACCAATCAGAGAAACAAAAATGTATGATAAAGATGATGCCGCCATTCCGATGCCCCAATATTCCTGCCCATTAATATCCCTTAAATATAGAATAGCGTTTTTTAAAAAAATTAATTTTGATTTATCATTAAGCCAATCTATAGAAATTTCTTTAACAACTATACCAACAATTGCAATAATAGCACCAGTAATCATTGCAGTCCAGGCCGCTGCTGTCGTTCCTCTTTTCCAATAAAGACCTCCTAT
>CAZLPW010000063.1:3123-11499 GCA_964561495.1 uncultured bacterium
AATATTGCGGCTGTAATTGCAAAAAAAAGGGCAATTTTTTGATTTTGCTGGAATAATAGACTGAAAAGAAATATAAAAACAGCCACACCGAAAATTGATAATCTTAAAACCTTTAAATGCGTGTCTTTATCAAAAGGCTCTTTTCTAAATGGCATTATAACATCTTGGACTAGTATACTTCCCCAAGAATGAAGGTAAGTATCATGAGTGCTAACAAAAGCTGCTAGCATTAAAGCTGCAAATGCTCCAAACAAACCAATGGGTAAAACCTCCGCAAGAACAAGAGGAGCTCTTAGCTGAGTTTTTAATGTGTCTGTGCTTATTTTATCTAGGTACAGATTCACAGAATCTGAAATAGATTTAAAATCTGGATGATTCATAAATACGTAAATAACCACCGGAATAAATAACATAAACGTTCCCTGTGGCATCATCCTAAAATTTGCTAATACATCACCCATTTTTGCTTCATGCGCACTCTTGGCTGAGCTATTATAAGCCTGGCTCCCTTGCCAACCCATCCAACCATACAAGAGGCCAATAGTTCCTATTAAGTAATACCAAAAGTTGAAGTCTTCTACGTGGCCAGTTTTAAACGGGTTAATCCTCGATGAGTTTTCATACTTTTCTTCTATTTTTTTCAGCTCTGAGTCCTGCTCTGAGGAATTTAATTCTTGAAAAGATTTATCTGTTTTTAGTTCTAACATCTCCTTCTCTGCTAGTACTACTGGTGTATCTCTTAAAGACTCTGAGATTTGCTGCCAGGATACCGTGAAAAAGAAAAATGCTAGAATCGCAATGAAAATCGCTGTTACAAAAATTCCTTGAAAGAAATCTGCGATAATTACAGCAATCTGACCCCCTTTAAAAACGAAGTATAAAGAAATACTCAATAAAAATATCATAACCAAAGGGTAGGTAGATATTCCAAAAATACTATCAGGAATTCCGCAATAGGTAATAAAAAATATAGAACCAACAGCAGGAAAAATTCCGAAGTTTATAATGCCAGCTGTGAAGGCCACTATTCCAGTGAAAATTCTGAAATTTCTACTATATCGTTTTTCAAAAAACTGAGCCAGAGTTAGGCACCGGGTAGACCTAAACCTGTATTTAATCCACCCAGATACTTGAATCAATAAAATCACTATCCCCTGGCTTAGACCCCACCATGATAATGCAAATCCAGATACATAGCCCATTTCTAAAAACATTACAATAGATATTGCCCCTACGCCTGCTACACCACTTGATATTGAAAGTATGTATCTCCCCCCAGATCGACCTGCGGATAAAAAATCTGATACACTTTTCATCAGTCCTGTTGTCAAAGAGATTGAATAAAACATTCCGCATAAGACGATAATAACTATAGCCCAATCTATCCAATGCAAATTCATTCGGTCCACACCTTTCCATCCTTGCGGATTATAACCTTATTTTTTTTATGTGAAATACTTGCCTCCCAGCCTGAAGGTGTTATAAAAATCTGAGGATCCCAATTAATGTTTTTTACAGGGCTTTTAGCAAGTCCCAATTCATCTGCAGATGTAGCATATTTTTTATTTTCTAAAAAATAATTTCCCTGATAATAATAGATCTGCCTCATGGCCCACCGAGCATTATCTATGTCGCTATTGATAAACTTGATTTTTTCTTTTTTCCTATTTTCTGTGAAACGAACCAGTCCCCATCTCTCAGGCATATGCATTGAAATCAGCCCTTGTGGTGACCACACCCAGTTAAATTCTGGCTTGTCTTTTTTAACATATTTACCATTAATAGTATCTGTCTCCCAGTGGACTCTGCTGAAATTTACTTTCCAATCTTCCCCCTCCTTAGGATAGTTATTTGAACGAAAATTTCCAGAAAAAGCTATCCATGGAATCGCAATCTCAACGCTCCAGCCTTTATCCTTATCACTTGGATTATTAATTGTTCCATTTATATATACCTTAGTAATCAGGCCTGGTATATCCCAGGAATCAAGAGCCACGTGAGAGCCATCATGGTACGGCTTTAGAAGCATCAGGTCCCACTCCGTCTCAAACGCATTAACCTCAAGCTCATAGTAGTTGTGTGTGTCACCATCAGGATCTAAGAATATTTCAAAATCATTGTCTTTGAAAATAACTGCATCGCGCTCAGTAAGAGTCGCCCAGACATCGGGGTCCTCCATTTTTGCTCCAAAATAGAAATAATCTTCATCCCATGTCATTTTTACTTTTGTATCATAATAAGGTCTAGGCTTTAGATCGCCTTCAATATCAACAAATGATTGAGTCCACTCAATGTCTTCCCAGGCTTTATCATCGATTTTTCCATCAAAAACAAGAGGGCTATCTGCCTTATAACATATATATTTCTGAGGCTCATATCTTATTCTATCAATCGGGAATTTATTTCCGTAAAAACTTTGTGATATAAGAATCGAAAGACTAAATAAAAAAGTGAAAAAAAATCTATGATTCATTTTAAATACCCCCAAATTTTAAGAATTACATGACAAAAACAGATCATGTATTAATAAAAATATCTATTGCCGAACTAACGATGTCTGACATAATCGCATAGCCATCTTTATTAGGGTGTACACCATCATCGGAAAATTCTTTTTTCAAGCCACCTCTTTCATCTACTATTGATGAATAATAGTCAATATATACTAGATCATTGCTTTTAGCATATCCTTCAATTTTTTCATTCAGCTTTAAAATTGTTTTGGATGGATTTTTAATACTCAAATTCCAAATGTACTTATGCACAGGTAACACTGATGATAAAAAAACAGATATTTTATTTTTCGAGCCAATCTCTGCCATAGAAAAAATATTATCAGTAATCATCTTTACAGTAGAAGGCCCTGTATTACCTGCTATATCATTCGTGCCGCCAAGAATGACAACAGCTACAGGAGACAAATCTACAACATCTGGCTTAAATCTTATGAGCATCTGTGGAGTGGTCTGACCGCTAATCCCGCGATTAAGAAAGTTATTTTTTTTAAAAAATTCAGGATAAAAATTCGACCACCCCTCTGTTATGGAATCACCCATAAAAACAATCTGGTTTTTATTCTGTTCAGACTTCCCAAGAATTTTATTTTGATCTCTGTAGTATCCAAGATTTGGCCAATCTAGATTCTCTGGACCTAAATCTTTTTGATTGTTTTCCTTCATTTAATTTAACTAACTAACCGTTCCACTTAATTCTAAATCCTAATTAAAACCTAATACTATTTATTTATTAAATCACCAAGACTTCTTAATAAAAATCGTAACACAGGGGAATCCTTTGTTACATTTCTTTTTGGAGAAAATTCTATTTCTCTTTCTTCGTTTGGAATCATGTCAAAGAAATTGTCACTAAAAACCCCGATCATATTAGCACAATTTATATAGATCCTAGCTATAAAGGTCTTGGCCCTAATACTTATCAAATGTTTTCCATTATGAAGCTTATAATGATATTCAAACTCGGGAGCTGGCAATGCTAAATACTTGGGTCTGGTAAAAAAATAATTATTTTTTGCTATTTTTTCTTGATCTCTAAACAATTCACAAGATAAAAATATTTTATTCTTATCATTATTGCTAATTAGTTGATCTCTATCCAGCTCTAAGATAGCTTTTGAATAAATCGGTGCAACCGTTACCTTTTTATTATACTCTTTGAATATAGAGCCATCAAAACCATAAACCCTAAGCCTTACATCTAATCCATAGGTCTCATTTTTGTCATTTACAATAAATACGATAACCTTATTCTTTTCTTCAATAATAGAGCTGATGGCATAATTAAAAAATGACTTAGCGCTATAGTGCAGAGCTTTCCAATTACCAAAATAATCAACACTTGACCAAGACGCAACCGGCCAGCAGTCATTAAGCTGCCAATAAAGCGTGCCCATACAATAAGGCATATTTCTTCGATGTGCTTCAACAGCATATTTTATTGCATCTGATTGCATCAGCTGACTGAGTATCGTTAAAGATTCAAAATCTTTTGGCTTTGGATAATACTTTTCAATATACATTATGACATTTTTATTACCCAGAGAGGCCTTCTGATGAGATTTAATCACTTCTGAATCTTGGTCCCAATCTTTTCTATTCGCAAACGCTTCAATCGTTTTCAAATCAGGAAAAGATTGCATCCCATACTCGGACATAAACCGACCCGTATTATTATTAAATTCTTCAAAATCATCTCCACCATGCCAGACACCCCAATAATGATTATCGCCAGAACCATACTTCTGTCCTACCTCTGGCAAATCAAGGGTGTGCCCAGGAGAAGTGGGCCAGTATAGCCTTGATGGATCCAGCTCCTTGCAAGACTTTGAAATCAATTTGTGAAAAAGGTTATTATAATCTTTCCTATATACAGACTCTGGGAGCTGATCCTTCCAACCCCAATCAAACCAGGCCCACGCTATCTCGTTATTTCCACACCAAAGAAAAATAGAGGGGTGTTCTTTTAGCCTATGTATCTGGTATTCAATCTCTTTTTTTGTGTTTTTTAAAAATTGCTTATCCCCTGGATACATCGAGCATGCAAACATAAAATCCTGCCAAACGAGTATACCCATCTCATCACAAAGTTCATAAAAACTATCTGATTCGTAAATGCCTCCACCCCATACCCTTAATGTGTTCATATTTGCCTGAATAGCGCTTTTTAATAAATAAGAGTAATCTTTTTTTGTCAATCGAGGAGTAAAGGAGTCAGCAGGAATCCAATTTGCTCCTTTAGAAAAAACATAATAATCATTCACTTTAATCGAAAAACTCTGTCCTTTTTCACCCTCTTCTCTTTCTATAATAATTTTCCGAAGCCCAATTCGTTTAGTGAATTTATTTTCTAGTCCATCAGCATGAAATACAATATCAAAACTATATAAATACTGATCACCATATCCAATCGGATGCCAAAGACTAGGCTGTAAAATATCAAAATCGAATTTTATATGATTAATCCCCTTAGAGAGGTCTATGTTTTCTTCTTTACGCAGTGATAATTCTGTTTCAGATAGCGTGATTAATCCATCCTGTTTTGTGTTTGATATGATCTGAGCCTGAAGCTCGAGTTTGGCGATGTTTTTATTAACCTCTATCTGATTAATAAATACATTATCTACAGACCAGGATTCCCATCCAATGAGCTCAATATTTTTCCAGATACCTGAGGTAACTAAACAAGGGCCCCAGTCCCAACCATAGTGATATGGTGCTTTTCTAGTATATGGGCTAACTCCTCCTGCCTTATCATTATCAGCTGGAAGGGTGTAATCCCTTTTTTCCAAAATTGGTAGTATTTCTTTTATTGGAGAGCGAAACTTGATAATTAATTCATTCTCGCCTTCAATCAAAATATTTGATACATTTTTTTCCCATTTACAAAACATATTGTCAGCTTCAATGATCTTTTGTCCATTTAGTAAAACAGTCGCGTAAGTATCTAGTCCATAGAAACACAATTTTTTATGACTTCTGATAAGCAGATCTTTTTTAGGAGTAAAAACCAGTCTATAATCCCAATCTCTATCAGCTACCCATTTAACCTCCTTTTCATTTAGATCAATAAAGGGGTCAGGGATTAGTCTATGTTCTAAAAGATCTAGATGAATACATCCTGGGACTTTGGCATTAAACCATTTAGAATCCTCCCCGAATTGGAACTGCCAGTCCTTATCTAAAGATTGAATAATATTATTAACTTTTTTCATTAAAAACCTAATTTACTTGGATTAGCTCAAGGTTCAATTCTACGATTTAAATATGTTGACCATCACTAAAAAAGTCATTAAAATACAAGCGTGTTAATTTATAGACACCTAGTAAAGTTTTAATAAATTTCAATTAAAACATAAATAAAAACAAAAAACTAAAGGAGATAATATATGCTAAGATCGTTAATGATAGTTTTAGCTATTGCTTTTGTGGTGCCTCTTAGTGCGGACGGTCATGACACATTGCTTGTGGCATGGGAAGCTACGCCTGGTCACCTAGAGAGCACTATTGGTGCAGATACAACGGCCACTGGAGAACAAGCCCATGATGTGTACCTATTAGAAGCTGGGAAAACCTACCTTATGCTGACTGAGATGAATCTAAATCACGACCTAAATATCACGGGTCAGGTACCAGCGGCCGGACAGTATCCTGCTACGATACAGCCAATGCCAGGCTCTGATGGAGCATTAGGTTTCACAAACTGGCCTAACGGAAACTTCCAGCTTTACGGTGCTGCAGAGCTAACACTAAGGAACCTGCTTTTTAATGGTACAGCCGTTGATCAGTCAGCTGTGTTAGCTAGTTTATGTAATTCCAGGGGAGAATTCAACAAAGTTGTCATAGATCATGTAGTTATTTCTAACTACGATCTATGGGTACATTCTTCATTAGGTCAGAGAGCTGATTTTCATATGACTAACTCAGTTGCAAAAGCCTTTACAGGCTATCCAAATGGCCAATTTTTTGGTGGTTTAGTTTGGGGTGGTGGCTCTTGGATGGGAACATATGATACCCTAATAATGGAAAATAACACCTTTAACCATATTCAGGGTGAGGCCATTGTTATATACTCAGACGTTGATCATGGACGTATCGATCACAACACCTTTGCGAATGTAGTTATGGGCGCTATTTGGTACCGTGGTCAAAACAATCTATGGGTCAGAAATAACCTTTTCTATAACACAAAGTCTCACATGCAGTCAACATATGACATTAGTGGCTGGGGCGTTTGGCATCCTGGAGGACAAGGACAAATGAGTGTTATGCCTGACTATACAAAAGCAGATACCACAGTTCGTAATCCTGATGGACAAGTCTGGAACCATATGAACCGTAATATTAAATACTATAACAACGTATGGTGGCACAGTTCAGAGCTGACGACAGCTATGACCACAACTCAACCTTGGGAGTGGGAAGTTATCACTACTGAAATAGATACAACTGTTACTCCTCCAGACACAACAACGACAACATCGATGCAAGGCGATACGATGCTAGCTCTTGAGCTACAAAGCAAATGGTACGGTGACTCTACCGCAATAACTCTAGCTCAGGATCGTGGTGTTATGGAGATGAATAACTGGAACGTAGATCCTGGTCTTAATCTTGATCCAGGCTATATCACTCGTCAGCTAGAGCGCACAATGGACTTTAGAGATAATTTAGCAAGTGATACTGCTCCTTTTGATACAAGATTCTGGCAGTATGAGCATGACAATGACTATGTTAACGTTGAGTGGCCTATGCACATTGATATGAGCTATGATCCAAACTCGGCTGCTGCTACTGCAAGTACAACAGGTGGACCTGTTGGTGATCCAAAGTGGATGATGCCAGGTTCTTATTGGATTTTAGGAACGCATGATGATGATCATAATACTTCTGCGCTTCCAAATAAATTCTCGCTCAAGCAGAATTATCCAAATCCATTCAACCCATCAACAGATATCTCATTTACGCTTGATAAAAAGGCTGATGTTTCACTAACAGTGTACAATATGCTTGGTCAAAAAGTGAGAACTCTGGTTAGTGGTACTAAAAATGCTGGAACACACACATTCAAGTGGGATGGACGTGATAATAGCGCTAAAGCTGTTTCCGCTGGTGTTTACATGTACACACTTTCAGATGGAACTAGCACAATTACAAAGAAAATGGCATTGATGAAGTAATCTTTTGAGATTCATTTTCTAGTTCTTTTTAAAGGGGACATTTAGAAAAACTAAATGTCCCCTTTTTACATTTTAAAAAAAATATTAATTTGAAAAAGAGAAAAACCTTTTAATAAATAAATTGATTAAACTACTCCGCATCCTTTTCTTAGTTTTTTATTTTATTTTTATTAGCTGTGCTAAAGAAACAAAACAAAAGCCTAGGAATACTAAACTGAAAATAGATCAAGCAACTACTGATCTGGATATTGGATTCCAACTTTCTAAAATAAAAAGTGTATGTGACTGCTATTCATATTCTATGGATATTTTCAATGAAGCAATATCAATAAGAGAGTCTTATAAAGATTTTAATGCCTACAGTAAAGAAAATACATCTGTAAAAAAGGTAAAGCAATTAACAAAAAATTGGAGAAAAATTAGAGGGTACTGCCTTAAAACCTATGAACGTGAGATGTTTACCCCAAATAATTGTAAACACCCATCTGACAGTGTTGAAAAAATAAAAGAAAAATTTTATTCCCTGGGATTCAGTCCCTCATACTAATTAAAAAGAGACATAATTATGAGAGTAAAAATATCAGCCATTATATCAGTCCTATTATTTTCTATTATTTACAGCCAAAATCTTAGCATCACTGGCTCTGTAAAGGATGCAAAAAATGGCAACCTTCTTGTAGGCG
>CAZLPW010000064.1:0-5538 GCA_964561495.1 uncultured bacterium
ATAATAAAGAAGAAAAAATAGTTTTTCGAGGATGATTTAGACTGGTTCTAATAATCCAGCCTTTTGTAGATCGATCAGAGTATAACATTTCTAATACATCGAGATATTATTTAAATTATTTTGAAAATGGCATAATTATTAGATTAATAACTGAAAAATTAATTTTCATAGATTATTATGAATAAAAGAGTCTATTAAAAAATATATAAACAAAATGAATATTTTATTCATTCAATCATATTTTCACAATCTAATTGCCAAGTAAAAATTGGGCAAAAATAATTATGTCGGACAAACTAACTTCACCATCAAGATTGTAGTCAGCAGGAGGCGTAGGGTAGTAAAAATCAAAAGCCATATCAGAAATATACAAAAGATCAAAAACATTAAAAAAAGTATCAAAATTAATATCTCCAATTGTATAACTAGGAAAAGTGTCCTCTAAATAATCGAGAGAGTATTTTTGTGCCCGAGCAATCATAATCTGCTGGCTTCCTGGAAAAGAATAGTCCCACACTATATTATTTTCAGTGTCGACCTCAAACAGCCTTGCATCATCGGCATCTGAAATTAATGTGTTCCCATTAGGCATCCTAAAAGCACCCGATTGAACTTGAGAATGAAAACCACCTGTATGCATCCAAAAAGGTCCTTGGGGTCCATAAGATTGGCCTTCATTTATGACATAGGATTCTCCACTAAGCGGTGTAGCAATCTCAAAAACCGCAGAAGATGAACTAGAATAATTATTATTAAATAGTATGAGATTTCCAGCTCCTGGACAACCCTCAGGTATCCAGTTTACTCCATGCGGAGCGAATAGTTTTTGATCTGAGGAATTTCCTCTTCCATATGCCTGAGGATTCCCCCAACGATAAAGAAAATCACCTCCACGGCCAAAATTTCCGCCCGTATGTCCAGCTGCCTCTTCTGTAGTTGTACTGTGATCAATAATATAAATTTCTCCGTGATGTCTACTTGAGATTACTATCTGGTCTAATTCCGCATTATAATCAATGGCATTTAAATGTTTCCAATCAGCATTTGCTCCTCCAGGACCTTGATTAGCACCAGCATCTCCAAAATTAATATCCATTAGTTCGGGGTGCTCAGATATGACTCCATAATTTGGCAAATTAGGATCTACATCTTGGATAAGATGGTCCCAAATATGCCACTCCCAAACAATATTTACATCGTTTTCGCCTACAGGCTCAAGCTCTAAAATGGCTGCGCCCCACATTTGATTTAGTGAGTTTCCAACTGAGATCCGTCCCATTTCTGCCCAACCTGCTCCAGCACCTCCATAATATATTGAACCATCAGGCTGATTTTCAGAGTGTCTTTCCCAAGCAATTACGAGAACATTTCCATTTTCTAATGGGTATATATCATGATGATGCTGATAAACATCATTGGATAATTCATAATTCCATAATAATTCTCCATCCCAACTGTATTTTGAAATACCGCCACCGACACCACCTGTTGACATAGTTGGATTTTGGACACGATAGGGATAATAAAGTGTACTATCTTTCATTAGGTATGGCATGCTCGCAGCACCCCTTGGATGGTTCCAAGTATTTACTGCTTCAAAATTATTATTAATTAGATAACTAGAGAAACTATCTCCACTGGGCCCTCCTTGAGTTGGTGAAAACAATGTACGTCCATTAAATACCTGAGCAAGCGATAAATCAAAATAAAAACAAATTAATAGAAGAGATAGTTTATGTTTCATAATACAAAGTTTCTTAGATTTATGTAAGTGCTGAACTTATATTATTAGACCTGTATATAATATAAAAGTTAAAGTTTTATTTAACTTTTATTTCAAAAAATTATCAAGATATACTAATTAATTTTCTTCATCATCGGCAAAAATAAATTTGATAAAAAGAATCATAAAAATTTATCTTATACTCGGTAAAACATTTGGCAACTGGTTTTCACCTTTTGTTATAGGAGCTGGACTTTTTTTTCTTCGATCAATTGTTGGATTCGGAAGATTGATTGATAGATTATTTTTCTCCTCGATTAATAGACCAATAAAACCGCCAATTATTATTGTTGGTAATCCTCGATCTGGCACAACCTTTCTTCACCGATTTTTAATAAATCAAGAATTGGGAACAGGCTCTCAGCTTTGGCAATTAATCTATCCGTCAGTTGTGATCCAAAAAATAATTAAACCTATTTTACCAGTTTTAGAATATATTAGCCCCGCAAAACACCATTCGACAGCAGCTCATAAAACCAGTTTATCTTCAATAGAGACTGATGATGTTGCTTTATTATTCCGTTTCCTTGATGGTTTTTTCTTTTATGGTTTTTTCCTTACATTTGATGATAAAGATCTATTTCAGTGGGTGGATCCCAAAATAAATGATACACACAAAAGAGATTTCAACTGGTTTGAATCTATTTGGAAACGAACACTTATCACAAATAATTCTGAAAGGTATATAGGCAAACTATTTTCATTGAGCGCAAATTTACCTGATTTTCAAAAAAGATTTCCTGACGCAAAAATATTATATATGATTAGAGATCCATTAAATGTATTGCCGTCAGGGCTTAGCCTGGTTACAGGTGTCCTTGACAAAAAATTCAATTTTTGGCAACTTGATTCAAAAATTAAATCCAGATTTATTAATAGGCTTTATCATGCCTTAGTCGAATTATTAAACCGTTTTCATTACGATTGGATAAATGAAAACATTGATAAAAAAAATGTTTATATTATACGTTACGATGAAGTAATGAATAATTTTGAATCTCTTATGGAAGAAATAATAAAATTTATTGGATTTAAGCCATCAGAAAATTTAAAAAAAGTTATTACTCTGGAATCAGAAAAACAAAAAAACTATAAAAGTAATCATAAATATGATCTAGCTAAATTTGGTTTAACTGAGAAACAGATTAAAACTGATTGTAAAAATATATATGATACATTTTTAAATAATTAAATGAAGAATTTGATATTTATCGTTTTATCCATTTCTTTTGCCTTTTCAGAGCTAGACCTTCGTTTAGCTACGGGTATTTCAAAATGGTATGATCTTAATTCAGAAGAGGTCTCAATATCTTGGACTAATTATAAAACCTTCCCAATTGTTCAGGCAAAAACTGTAATAGACCATCCTATAAATAATATTGCAGATATTATTGGAGATCTAAGCTCTTACCCTAAGGTATTTAAAAGAATTAAGGAAGCAAAAGAACTTGATGATAATATCGTCCACATTATTATTGATATGCCATTCCCATTTGATGGTAGAGACTATGTGGTAAAGTTTAATATTAAAAAATCAAAAAATAAATGGATGTTGATTTATTCATCTGTAGTCCACCCTAATGCAACTCCCGACAGATACACAAGACTACCAAATGCCGCAGGGGTGTGGGAATTAAAAAAATTAGGATCAAACAAAACAGAGGTAACCTACATCTGGAATGGAGAGCTGTTAGGTAACTTTCCAGATATTGGTTTAAATAAAGCGTGGTCAATATGGGGAAAAGAAATATTTAATTGGTTAAATGAGGCTCTTTAGCTAGTAATGCGTATAAAAATTACACTATTATGCTTTTTATCTATTTTAATTGGAGATTCTTCAGCAAGACTAGATATAAATGGATATACTGACCTTAATTATATTTCTCGGTTGTCAGACTATTCAATTATTAATCTGCCATACAGATTAGTTGCCATAAAAACGAATTATGGTTCAAAAAATTTATCAGTCCGTTCCTCAATTGCAATAGAACACCAAATCCGTAAAAATACTGACTTTTTAGGCAGCACCAACCCTACTGATTTTTCTTGGGATTTAAGAGAGCTCTATCTTTACTGGGAAACACAATTAGGTATCTTGAAAATTGGCAAACAAATTTGTAGCTGGGGTACTGTCGATGATAATAGTCCACTTGATGTTATAAACCCTCTTGATTATTATTACCTTTTTTCCACAGGCATCGATAGAAAATTAGCTACATTTTCCGCAAACTTTGATATCTATAAAAACAATACACGGTTAAATCTGGTGTTTTCTCCAATACACAATACCAACCGTATTCCGATTAACGATAGCGAATTCCCTATTGAACTACCACTTGTTCCAGAAAAAATTCAAATATACAATCAAGAAAAAACTCCGAACGAATATGGTTTCCTGCTTTCTCAAAAATTTGGATTCGGAGACCTAAATCTTGTTTACTTTAATGGCTTTGATAGGATCTATAATTTTACAGGTGTTAATACATGGGGCCAAGGAGCTTCCCTAAATGTCCCAAGGTTTGATATTTTATTTAGTCATAGAAAGACTCAATTAATTGGATACGGACTAAGCTTGTTTAATGATTTTTTCACAATCAGAGCAGATTTTGGTTTGTTCAAAACCAAAGATATTAATAATCAAATTAATAGAGAGTACCCTGGATATCTTTACATAAGCTCCCAAGGAAAATATGTTGAGATGTTTGATTCATTTGGATACGACTCCCTTCATTTTTCATTCCCAATGAATGAAAAAGCTGAGTATTCCCAAGCCACCATACAACTAGAAACAGAATTGCCATTTAATATTAATCTAACTGGTCAACTATTTTTGTATTATAATAAAAGCTATAGCTCTGACAGTCTACCAGTTAGTGATGATATTCCTCTACCTGTTCTGGATGATATGGATTTTTCACAACTAAATCCAAAAAACTTTTTCACACCTGGAATGGGAGTTCCACTTGCTATCCTTTCAAATAGGATTGGACTAATAAGTTTGGACAAAAGAATTAGTGATGATCAATTAAAAGTTACTTTCACAGCTATGTTAGATATAGATAACTACGGCACAAAAGAAAAAATATCAGGATCTTTGTACTCATTTAAATCAGAGTATAGCATTTATGATAATATGGTTTGCATTGCGAGTTTAACAGAAATTAAAAGTATCAATAATCACCCTGATGGTGATAATTATAGATTTAAAATGATGGAAGATTTCTCTCATTTTCAAATTCAAATCAAATATTTCTTTTAAATTAATTGAAAGTATTAATTTCATCTACTGGCCTATATATACCTCCTAGGATAGAAAAAAATAATGAAATAGCTTCAAAAATTGGAAAATCTGAGGATTGGATAAAAAAAAAATCAGGTGTTTTAGAAAGACGAGTCTCTGATATTGATGTTGATGCCATGGGAGCTATAGCAGGGAAAAAGGCACTAGGAAAAAATAATAGACCTGATCTTATCATTAATGCATCAGGAGTTCCAAAACAAGCAATCCCTGATACCTCAATATTTTTTCAAAAAGAAATGGGGTTTGAAGGAATTCCATCATTTAGTATTCATTCAACTTGTCTTTCTTTTATTACCGCTTTCCATACTGCTGGATCCCTCATCCAATCAAATACATATAAAAAAATTTTAATTATATCTTCAGATAGAGGCACAGTAGGTAGAAACTTTAATGAACCTGAAAGCGCATCTCTTTTAGGCGACGGCGCAGCCGCAGTTTTAGTTGAACCAAGCAA
>CAZLPW010000064.1:5548-11489 GCA_964561495.1 uncultured bacterium
TCATGATAATATATCCTTTCGTTTTTATTCTAGACTAATTTATTTTAATATGATGACCTGGCCAAGCGGTTCAAAATTGACAGAAGTCAGAGGCGGTGGAACCAATAAACATCCACAAGACTCCAGTACAAGTATTTCTGATAATTTATTTACGATGGATGGACCTGGGATTTATAAAATTGCAAGAAAACAGGTCTATAGAATGATGTTAAAAGCATTAAAATCAACAGGCCTCTGCCAAAAAGATATAGACTGGGTTGTTCCACACCAAGCATCTGGAAAAGCAGTTGAAGCATATGTCTACAGTGGAAAATTTGCAAAAGAAAAAGTTGTTAATATTGTAGGTGAATATGGTAATTGTGTTGCTGCATCATTACCAATGGCGTTAACTATTGCTATTCAGAAAAAACGTATAAAACGGGGTGATATAGTTCTCTTAATTGGAACAGGAGCAGGGCTTTCTGCGGCATGTGCTTTAATTAGATATTAACTATTTCATTAAAATTAACTTTTTTAAATCAACAATAATTCCATTATTAAATAATATAAAATAAACGCCACTTGGATAGCCTTTGGCATTCCAAGAAATTTTATGTAGACCTTTTTTATAAAACTTGTTTTCCGCAATACTCTGAACTTCTTTTCCTAAAGCATTTACTACTATAATAGTTATTTCTGAATCATTCAAAATTGAAAATTTAATTGACACCTCTGGGTTAAAGGGATTTGGAAAGGGATTAGAGACTGAGTAAGACTCTGGCACATAATCTTTTGCTACAGACATCTGGCCACAATCTTGCGGAGCAAGGACAGGAAATGAGTAGTAAAACTGATCTAAACTCAATTCTAGATTTTCACTTTCAGATACACAAACTGGAAGGTTTTCACATAACTGATTACCACCAATTGCAAAATATGGATAGCCTCCAATATCGTTATTATCCCAATCCATATCTAAATCACAAAAACATTCTGGGAGCGAAGTCAGGTTATTATTAAACAACCATAAATATGTAATACCATTCAGATTACATATAGATTCTGGTAAAGAATCCAATTCATTATAACCGAGGTCTAATAAAAAAAGATTGCTAAGATTTCCAAATTCAGTGTTCAAAGACCGAAGAATATTATTGTTCAGGTAAACAGACTGGAGACCTATCATTTCTGAAAAACTATTTGGAAGAGTTGAAATACGATTCCATTCAAGATAAAGTGAGGCCAGCGCATCCCAATATCCGATATTCTCAGGCAATGTATAAATTGTGTCATTAACGCCTGAACTATTTCCATAATTCCCCGCAACTAAAAACCGAATTCTTCCATTTAGCCAAGTCTGAGTTCCTAATTCTAGAGGAGAATCATATTCAAGATCATTAATAGAAATTAAACTATCTAATACTTCTATATCTTTATCATAAAAACAGGAATCACCAACTAGTATAGTCAAGTTTTGAGGTAGATTATTATAGTAACTATATAGACTATCACATTGTCCATAAAGACTATACCGAACAACTAAAAGAATTATAAAACTAAGATGAAAATTAAATTTCATTTTAAAAATAAAATTTTTCTTGTTTGTATATCATTTAAATTTTTTATTTTAAAAAAATAAAGCCCAGCTGATAATTTACTCCCGTCCCAGCTTAAGTTTTGATAGTCATTAGATTTTAGATAATAAATTTGCGTGTCAACTAAATTACCCAAAATGTCATATACATCTAATCTTAATTCGCAATCAACTTCTGTTTTTAAGGGAATATTAACCGTAGCATTAAAAGGATTCGGGAAAGGCTTACCAACCTCAAAGTTATCTGGTGTTTCACTAACTAATCTGGATAGCGGCTCGGTATAGGCAGTTACTGTAATCGTTTTACTCTTTTCAGGATGCCACTTTGGAGTTATTATTAAGTTTATTTGGTTATCAATCTGGTCAGATGGAATTTGGCCAGAAAAGTTAAGTTCAATTTCTTGGTCTGGACTTATAATATTATTGCCAATACTATTTTCGAACCATCCTTTCTGATCATTTAATTCATAATAAAAATCTTGTGTGTAGTCCCCTTCATTTAAGATTCTAAAAGAGATATTAGATAGTCCTTCGGCCATATAAACTCCAATTCTATCATCATACTCTTGATAATTATTAACTAAAATACTGTATTCAACTGGGTAAATACCTGGTATCCTTGTTGCCCTATAAACAGCACCATTTGGTAATGATAAATTATACTCGCCCTGCCAAATTGTTTCGCCTTCATTACTAACCTCAATAGACCTTCCTCCCCCTCCGACTGTTGTTATTAGTACATTCCCATTATCGAGTTTTTGAGCATTCCCTGATGCGAATCCAAACAGATCAGGAGAGAGTTCATATTCCCAAATCAATTCTGCAAAAAATATATTATCTGCACTATCAATTTTAATTTCTATTGCTCTTGAAATCTGTTGTTCAGTCTGTCGGAATTCAGGGCTTAAGTTCCCATTATCAAAAGTAAGGATATTCCCATTATCAAGGATCTGTAAACTATGTTGAAAACTGAAACCTATTTCATGCCCAATTTCTACTTCCCCTGACGGCATATTGTGACCCATATTCCAAATAATTTCTCCTGAAGGATAATCTATTTTGGTTATCCTTGAAAGATGCCGGGTTGATATATATATTGCATCTTCAGATTCATCATAGGTTAAAGCATTCACATGTGTCCAATCATGATGAAGATCAAGATAGGCTTGATTCCATGTACCTCCATATTCGTCAAAATCATTCATACTAAAATGGTCAAAAACATTCCACTCCCATATTATCTCTTTTGTATCCTTATCCCATTCAACAAGTTTATCCCCAATCCAAGGAAACTCCATAGTAGAGCCATCTGCCACAAAACCAAGAGACTGAAAAAGAGAGGTCCAATCACCAATTGGAATCGGTCCCATCATACTAGTTTCTACAATGCCCATATAATTCCCATTTGAAAGTTGTATGAGATCGTGATGCATAAATTCAAGGTTTGGCTCTGACCATAAAGTTCCTAAACCAAAAGAAAATTCGATCCCTGGTAGATTATATTCAGATCCAGAATTTAGATAACAGCCAAAAATGTCTCCATAAATGGAGGTGTTGTAATAAACAATATTTTCAGAACCTGTATTCCATATCTCTCGTCCTGCTTTATCTATTACAGCAGAAAAATAATTAAAAAATGCGCCAAATATTGTGAGTCCATTTTGAACTTGAGAATCATCAAAAATCGTTGCTGAAGCATCAGAAATTGAAATACCTGTAGTAAAAGAAAAAACATCACTCCAAGATCCTACATCATATGATAAAAAAACAGGTCTGACTCTCCAAAAATATGTCTGATCCCAATCAATGACCTCTTTTTCAATAAATAATAATGAGTTGTCTATCCGCTGTAGTATTGGCTCTGAAAAATCACCAGAAGTTGAAATCTCAATTTCATAGCTGATTGCCTCTGGTATTTGCTCCCATTCAAAAACAACATGGATATATTGAATTTCAGATCCATTCTCAGGTCGAATCAAATCCGCTTTTAGCATATTAAAAACTAAAATTGAGATAAAAATTTTTAGAATCATTTGATTAAACATTTAGTATATAAAGGCAAACAAAATTATACTCGTATAATATATGAAAGTTAAACCGTAAAACTGAATTTATATTTAAAAGTATATTCAATAGCGTAATTTTATATAATGACTAAACAAGTTTTAAAGCTAAATCCACCAATAATAATATTTGGAAATGGAGAAACTCCAAACCATCCAGTGACTTTAAAAATATTAAAAAAAGCATCCACTATAATTTCTTTAGATGGTGGCGCTGACAAACTCATAGGCATGGGATACTTACCTGATTATATAGTCGGAGATATGGATTCATTAAAGCATAATCAAAGTAAATATAAATCAGAAGTAATTTTAATGAAAGACCAATCAAAAACTGATCTGGAAAAAGCAATTCATTGGCTGATTAATAATAAAACCGACAAACTAGAACTTATAGGCTGCTCAGCTGGTCGAGATGATCACCACTTTGCAAATCTTTTCATTATTGAAAAGTTTTCTAAAATCATTGACATAAAAATGGTAACTAATTGGTCACTATTTTACTGTTTAGAAGGATCAAAAACTTTTAAATCAGTACCAGGTCAGATTGTATCAATTATCTCAAAAAATAGTAACGTAAAAGTCACTACTGTAGGATTAAAATATTCTATGAAAAATGAAATCCTTAGTTCGCCATCACGTGGGATTAGCAATGTTGCTCTTGGGTCATCTTTTTCTTTAGATGTATCTAAACCAGTGTGGATTATAATTAACCATATTTAATGATCAATCTACACCTTCTTGATTGGCTTATATTGGGTGCATACATAATTTGGGTATTGTGGTTTGCTATCTCACGGCTCAGGAAAAATATCCTCTCAGATATTGATTATATTTTAGGAGGCAGAAAATTAAGTCTACCTGGGTTTGTAGTTACGATTGTTTGTACATGGTATGGTGCCATACTTGGAATAGGTGAAAACATATTCTTATATGGTATACACAGCTGGTTTATTTGGGCAGTTCCCTACTATATATTTGCATTTGTTTATGCGCTATGGATCGCTCCAAAAATCCAGAAATTAAAAATGATTTCTATTCCTGACTACTTCCACTCAAAATTTGGTGAAGAAAGCGGAATAATAAGCGCAATTTTATTAACAATTATTACCAGTCCTGCACCTTATATATTAAGTATGGCTATTATATTACGATTTTTCTTTAATATAGAATTAGGCCACGCAATCATAATATCAGTTTTCTTATCTACGATTTATATTTGGAATGGAGGACTAAGTGCAATTATTAAGACTGATTTAATTCAGTTTATACTTATGTTTACAGGATTTATTTTCTTGCTCTTATTTTCATGGAAAAATTTTGGCTCTCCAATTGCTCTTTATAATAGCATTCCAGGAAACTATAAAGATCCTTTAGGCGGGAATTCAGTTCAATATTTTCTTGTTTGGTTTTTTATTGCGGCTTGGACACTAATTGACCCAAACTTTTTTCAGCGTTGCTCCGCAGCTCGTTCACCTGAAACTGCCAAAAACGGACTTTTGGTTTCAATAGTATTTTGGTTCATTTTTGATTGTATCACTCTTTTGTGTGGCCTATATGCATTGCAACATATAAAATTGAGTGATCCTTTATTTGTATATCCCGCCCTTGCTATAGAGGTTTTACCAATTGGGCTTTTAGGTATATTTATTACGGCAATCCTGGCTATAGTTATGTCCACAATTGATTCTATGAGTCTTATCAGTGGTATAACATTTGGGAGAGATGTGCTCTGGCGGATTGATAAAAAACCAGAATCAAAAAATACCGTCTCTTATATTAAAAAAGGATTAGTTGTAATATCAGTACTATCAATACTCCTCGCTTTTTCAATACCTTCTGTTGTAAGTCTATTTTATTCAATAGGATCAGTAATTATACCAGGTCTTATATTGCCTTTTCTATTTTCTTTTAAACTAAACAATAACTTAGTCATAAAAAACTGGATCCAGTTTTGGATGGTATCACCCGTAATTATATCACTATCCTGGTTAATTATCTCAAGAAATATTGGTAATCCTCTATTTGGTATTGAACCATTTTATCCTGGAATTGTTTTATCAAGCTTTTTCACTGTTTTTATTTACAGCAAATCAAAAAAATATAAAAATAAGTAGAACGGAATCAACTAAATCTTTTTAAACTATCTTGCGTACCTCTCCAACCATCTTAAATGATTTTCTATAATAATATCCTTTGGGATAATATGTCCAACTCCTTCCAAAACAATCATTTCCTGATTTTCAGGCGGGGTTCCTAAAAGTTTTTGCATAGGTATCTGAGAATTTTCGTAATCGAAAATTCC
>CAZLPW010000065.1:0-10985 GCA_964561495.1 uncultured bacterium
AATATCATTCACAAATAAAATTTTATCAAATATGACTCATTCCCATTCTGTATATAAGTAACTATTCCAATTTTAAAAAGATAATTACTTTTTCAAAACTAATATTAAAATCGCTTGAGCTATAGTTTGCTCTGGAAAAATTCCCAGGAGAAAGCACTAAAATTAAACCACCAATTATTACACCAAAAAAACTTGGGAAAAAATAATTAGGTAAATATTTTATTTTATTAAGATACTTAGAGAAAAATAAAATAATAAAAAATGATAGCTGAGCAATAAAAACCTGTTCTAATCCACATCCAGATATTACTCCAAAAACAAAAAAAAGAATCTTGTACTTTAAGGAGAAATTTGTTTCCCATTTAGTTATAAAAATGGAATAGTATATTAGGGTAAAAGTATGAGTCCAAGTGGTGTTTATAGAAAATGTCAAATTCATAATAGCACCACTGTAACCATAGAAACCAAAAAACAGCAAAAAATTTATAAAAAGTAAAAAAGATGAATCTATTATAGACTTTGCGAAACGCCCCTTAGATAAAAAGAAAATTGTATTTATCAGTACAACTTGGATTAAAGAATTAAAAATATCAAAATAAATTTTTTCAGGAATTAAAAATAAATGAACAAAAAACATTCCAACTAATCTACCTGTCCACCAATTATACCAATACCATAATGAATCAAAAAGATTAAAAAATAATTTGAGACTAAAAGAATTTTCTAATGGATTTATTTTAAAATTAAAATCATCTCCTTGATAAGGGGAAAAAACAGAAATACTTAGATAAAAAGTGAATAATAATAGATTAGTTAAAATTAAAATATATTTATTTTTAAAAACTTCTAACAATATTTTAACTTTTTTGAAAAACAAATTCTATCTCATCATATCCTCCTACCCAGAAACATAAAATTTTTGAAGTAAAAAATAAATTTATATTTCCAATATAATCAAAAATTTTACCTGCAAAAACACCTAAGTAATAATGTGTTTTTGACAAATTTTGTTTTTTGAAATCAGGCTGAGCAAACCAAGTTATCCGCGTTTTGAGATGTACTAAATCAAGATCACCAAAGCCTCCGCTCATATTCTCATTGAAATAAAATGGAAAAGTAATATCAAATCCATGTTTATGATCCCAATGTGAGAATCCTCTGGAAAAGTGAGGTACTTTAATTATCACCTTCCCATTTATTGCCAAAATTCTATTAACCTCAGCCATGGTTTTCCTTATATCAGTTAAATGCTCTAACAAATGATCCATCGTAATTTCTTCATAAAAATTACTCTTTAGAGGCCAAGGGAATGTATCCAAATCATGAACTAAATCAGCAGGGTATTTTTCATCATTATCAATATTTAAAAAACCTTCTTTTGGATAAAACCCACAACCTAAGTTTAATTTTTTTAGTTGTTTACTCATAAATAAATATTTTTTTCTCTCGCCCAATTTTCAAATACAAACAAAGTCCATAATTTTTTTCTATTATCAACCTTCTTATTAAAATGGTCCTTCATTAAACGTATATTATCCTTCTTATGGAAAATTGAATTAATGATTGATTCTGGATTGTAAATCACTTCCTCTAAATTGTTTTTTAAATTAGTATTTAACCAATGTGCTATTGGAATTCCAAAACCTTTTTTGGAACGATTAACAATCAGATTAGGAAGATATTTTTTTCCCAATTTTTTTAATAAATATTTAGATTTAAAGTTAGGATATTTAATATTTTTAGGTGCTCTGGCCATAAATTCTACAATATCGTGGTCAAGAAAGGGTGTTCTAACTTCAAGTGAATGAGCCATGCTTGCTCTATCCACTTTTACCAACATATCATCTTGTAAATAAAAACGCATATCTTGATAAAGGTAAGTCTCCCAGTCAAATATATCCATATCACCAAGATAATTACTAATTATATATTCTAATCCTATACTTTTATCTAATCTTTCTTTAAAACTTTTTGTATAACTGTTTTGTTTATTTAAATCTTGGAAAGAACCAAGCCAATATTGATGCCTCAAGAATGGTTTAGTACCTAAACAATTGATAAATTGTTTTACCTTAAAATCAAAACTGATATTATCAAAACTGGTTGGTATTATATTACCTAAACATTTAAGAAGTGGATGCGCAAAATGGGGTATCTTATTTGCTATTTTATGAGCTAGATAAGTAGGATAACCTGCAAAAACTTCATCACCGCCGTCTCCACTAATTGCTACTGATATATTTTCAGACGCTATTTTTGATAAAAAAAATGTTGGTAAAAAAGATGGATCTGAAAATGGTTCATCCATATTAGACCAAATTTCAGGTAGTATATCAATCATAGATTTTGCATCAAAAATATTAGATTGGCATCTTACGCCAAGAATGTCTGCTACCTCTAATGCATATTTACTTTCATCAAATGATTTATTTTCAAAAGCTATATTATAAGTTTTTAAGGTTTTATGAGCGTATTTTGAAAGGAAGTGTAAAATCAAACTAGAATCAAGGCCACCACTTAAAAAAGCCCCTATAGGGACATCACTTCTCATCCTAATTTTGACAGAGTTTTCTATTTTATCATGCAGATTATTTATGTACTCACTTTCAGAATTAAATCTCGTTTTAGGATAATACTTTAAATCATACCATTTTTTAGTTCTAACACCATCCTTGGACCACAGCAAATAATGGCCTGGTTCTAATTTTTTTATATTTTTATAGATTGTATAAGGGGCTGGGACATAATCTAGGGTCAAGTAGTAATCAATAGAATTATATGAAATCTTACCACCTACAAACGGATGACAAATAATCCCACTTAATTGAGATGAAAAAACTATTTCAGAATTTAAAGTAGAATAATGCAGCGGTTTTATTCCAAACCGGTCACGGCAGATTACTAACCTTTTGGTTTCAATTTCGTAAATTGCAAAAGCAAACATACCATTTAATAATGGAAGTAAATCCAAACCATATTGTTGATATAGATTTACAATAACTTCTGTATCAGTATTTGTCTGAAAATTATATCCTAAAGATTCTAACCTTTTTCTTAGTTCTATGTAATTATATACTTCCCCATTATGAACAATAATAAATTTTTTATTATTACTTAATATTGGTTGGTTGCCATTATCTATATCTAAAATACTTAGGCGTTCAATGCCAATAGCAATATTTTGATCAATAAACCTATCTGTGTGGTTAGGTCCTCTTTTCCTATTTGCAACACCAATCTCATTTAAAATCAACTTTTTTTCTTTAATTGAATGTCCAGTTGAAAAACCATAAATACCACACATCTTATTATTATATTTTTTATTTAATTTTTTTTTGTTATTTTTTTAATAACATATGGAAGTACGTTTTGAGATTCGAAATATGTTCTAATAATAATTTCAGCAATCAAACCAATAAAAATACTTAAAGTTCCAATCATAAAAAATAGTATTGTAAGTTCAGGCAAGGGTGTTTCAATAAAAGATTTACCACCAAAATATTTAAAATAGACCATCAAAAAAAAGGAAAATATTGATAAAATAAAATTGACCACTCCAAAACCTCCAAAAATATGAATTGGATTGGAAAACTGTTTTTCCATAAACTTTAGAAATATCAGATCTGCTATAACAGAAAAAGTTCTAAAAATACCATACTTTGATTTACCTGATTCTCTTTTATTATGTTTTACAGGAATTTCTAAAATTTTACCTCCCTGCCAAGCAACATAAATAGGAATAAATCGATGCATTTCACCATACAATTTTACATTTTTCAATATATTACGCTTATATGCTTTAAGAGTACATCCATAGTCATGTAAAGATACACCGCTTATTTTGGATATTATCCAATTAGCAATCTTCGAAGGAAGCACTCTGGATATATATTTGTCTAATCTATTTTTCCTCCAACCACAAACAATATCATATCCTTTATTTAAATTTTCAATTAAAATAGGAATATCTGAGACATCATTTTGAAGATCCCCATCCATCGTTACTATAATTTCACCATTAGAATTATTAATCCCAGCTGATAATGCAGCAGTTTGACCAAAATTTTTTGTAAATGTGATTAATTTTGAATTAGGTAAAAAATTTATATTATCTTTTAATATTTTATTAGTTTTATCAATTGATCCGTCATCGACAATTAAAAATTCAAATTCATACTTGTTATTTTTATTATAAAAGTCTGTTAATCTTTTTATCAGTTTAATAACACATTGCTCCTCATTGTACAAAGGAACAATAATACTTATTTTTAAATCAAAATTCTCTTGGTTAGAAATATTCATTGTTTAGCTAATAAATATAACCTAACTATTTTCTTTTGTTTATGAATCATATTGTAATCTAACGGATCTGTCTCTTACACCAAATAAGGATAAAATATCTATGCATATTCAAATACAAAAAAAAATCAATTAAAATACGCTCACCTAGGCTATTTACAACCTCCTATAAATCAATCATAAGGATTGTCATATTAATAATCATCAATTATTTTTCAAAACCGTAAAAAACACCTTTTAAATAAACAAAAAACCCTCCAAGAATGGAAGGCCTTTTGAGTGTAGCGGGGGCAGGATTCGAACCTGCGACCTCCGGGTTATGAGCCCGACGAGCTACCAGACTGCTCTACCCCGCGATCGTATATATAAAATCTTTGGGGTGCGAACTTACATTTATCAGGTCTTGTCCGCAATAAAGTTAAATGCTAATTCTTTTTGAATTACACTATAATTATTAAATTGAATGTCAATGAAAAAGTTTTTATTTAATCATATTTTAGTAACTTTACTTTTTTCCATTAATTTGGTTCAAGCCCAAAAAAAGGTGGACTTTAAAAATTTAGAATATCATAGTGGAAAATTATATTACGGCAGAGAAAATGAGCCTTTTACGGGATTTACTTTTTCCTTTTATGAAAACAGTGAAATTAAAAAGTTTGAAGGCCAGATTCGCAATGGTAGAATGGATGGCAAATGGAAGTTTTTTTATAAAAATGGTAGTATCATGAATTTAGGACACTATCAGAGTGCAGATCCAAAATTCTTATTTTCTAATATAAATAATATCATTACTCCGCCCTTCAAAAGCCGTAGTGGAACCTGGAGAGAATTTCATATAGATGGTTCAAAAAATACTTACGGAAGATTTATTAAAGGGAAACGATGGGGGATGCATGCCTTTTTTGGCTATCAAGATGGATTGATGATGCGTACCTATTATAAAAACAATCTAAAAAATGGATACGAATTTGTTTTTTTAGATAATAAAAAAATACATACTAACCTATACAAAAACGGTATCAACCTTAGGGAACCATTAACGGTATATAATGAAGGTAACAAAGTATTTAACAACCCTTTTGATCCAAATTCTTCAAATCCAAAAATAGAGGAACAAAATTCTTTAATTACAATTATCAATGGGCCAATGCTTGCAGATATGAATATTAGAATAGACTCGGGATTAGTAAAGCACATAGAACCAATAATAGAATCAATTAACCCAAAAATAAACTCGGGGAAAAAACCTAATATCATCCTTAACCCTGAAAACAGAACTGTAGAAGATTTATATCCAAATAAATTAAATGGATCTACTATCAAGATGGCTGATTCAAATATATATGTACCTTTTAAAATAATGTTCCGATCAGCTAGAAAAGCTGGAGTATCAATTTTTACTTGGCAAGGCAATCTATACAATACAAAGTTAAAAAAATGATTTTTTAAATATTAAAAAACTTTCTAATAAATCTATTTTTATATAAATCCTACAAAGAGGCCATCATTTAAAACTAAAATTTTACTCTATAGATATAAAAATTGGCATATGATCTGAATAGCCACCTAAAATACGATTTCCAGCCCAAAATCTATAAGGATATCCATCATATTTACCCCCATGTTGTCGATATTTATCTCCATCAAAAACACCTACAGAATTTTTCACATATTTCAAACCTATTTTATCAAAAAACCCTTTAGATAAAATTATATGATCATATACCATATGTATACCACCATATGTATAAGTGCTTCCTTTAGGGTTTTTATGCCATGGCATCATCATATTAAAAAGATCGTAATCATTATTAGGATTATCTGAGGGATCTATACTTGCCCTTAAATGGCTTAAAACTGATAAATCGTCTGGCTCATCATTTAGATCACCAATAACTATTATTTCCGAATGAGAATTAATTGCTAAAATTCCATCTATATGATTTCTTAGAGTTTGGGCTGCGGCTATTCTTAGTGGAATAGTTTTTTTAGCTCCGCCATACTTAGAAGGCCAATGATTAACATATAAATGAAAGAAAAAATTATCTTTTTGAAATTTTAAGTATAATATATCTCTAGTAGGGCTATCATTTGGCAATTCTATTTTTATGGGATTTGATTCAATTAATTTAACTTTATTTTTATTAAATAATACCCCGACATCTATCCCCCTCTTATCTGGTGATTCATAATGTACTATATCATAAAGAGTCTTTAGTTTTCCCGATAACTCTTCAAACATATAATAATTCTCCACTTCACACAAGCCAATGAGATCTGCATTTATAATATTAATTACTTCTGAGAGATTATCTAATTTTTTATTATAACTATCAAGAGTAACATTTTTTTTTGCTCCAATTAGAAAGTCCTCATCATTTTTTAGGGGATCATCTTTTAAATCAAATAAATTTTCTACGTTCCAAAAAGCTATTTTTATTGGATTATTTTTGGAACATACAGGAACACTAAAGACCAAAAAAATTAGTAAATAAATAAAATTATTGTGTCTAAAAAAAATCATATATTATTGAAAATTATTATCAATATAAGATCAATTTATAAAAAAATGAATACATAATACTTCCCAAATAATAAAACTAATATAATCATGTTTTTTCCTAGAGTACTATTTTATTTCTTTCTAAAAGAAAGTTTAAGCGGGACGCCTTGAAAATCAAAATACTTTCTAATCTGATTTTTAAGATAACGTTTATAAGACTCTTTAATTAATTTAGGGTAATTCACATAGAATGCAATTACTAAAGGCTCATTACTAACTTGCGTTGCAAATTTAATTCTTACCACTTTACCTTTATTTGATGAGGGTGGATTTATTTTTAAAATTTTTTCTAAACTTTGATTTAATTTTCGAGTTGGTATAATCAATTTTGTGCGTTTAAATACATCCCAAGCAGTCTCTAAAACTTTATGAATGCGTTTCTTATCTTTTGCAGAACAGAAAAGGATTGGATAATTATACAATGATTTAAATTGATACCAAATTTCTTCAGAATAATTCTTCATTGTATTAGTCTTTTTCTTTATTAGATCCCATTTATTTACAACAACAATTAGTCCTTTCCCATTTTTTATGACTAAATCAGCTATGTTCTTATCTTGTTTCCCAAACCCTTTTACCGCATCAATCATTACTAATACAACTTGTGATTTCATTATAGCATTTTTTGTTCTTAAAATACTGTAATATTCTATTCGATCTTTTATTTTAGCAAGTTTACGCAATCCAGCCGTGTCAACTAATGTAATATTTTTCCCATGCCACCTTAAATGAGAGTCAATCGCGTCTCTAGTAGTTCCAGCAATCGATGTAACAATAGTACGTTTTTTATTTAATAAAGCGTTCGTTATAGAAGATTTTCCTACATTTGGCATGCCTACAATTGATAAATTAAATATATTTCCATCATCTTTTTTAGAATTCTGTTCTTTCAAATTTAATTTTGATACTATAACATCTAATATATCTCCTGAATAACGACCATTTAATGCAGAGACAGGCAACGGCTTATTCAAACCGAATTTATAAAATTGATTAATCTGATTATCACTTTTTAATGTATCGCACTTATTAACTACTAATAAATTCCTTTTATTGCTTTCTCGAACTAATTGAGCAAGCGATTCATCACTACTTGTGATTTCTTCTTTTCCATCTACCAAAAATAAAATCATATCTGCTTCCAATATTGCCTCTTGAGCTTGTTCACGAACCGCAGCATTAAAAATGTCAAAATCATCAGGGATATATCCACCAGTATCAACAAATTTTAATGGTTGATTGCACCATTCTGTTTCACCATAGATACGATCTCTAGTAATACCCTCTCTTTGATCAACGATTGCTTGACGGTTACTTATAAGTCTATTGAATAAGGTAGATTTCCCTACATTGGGCCGACCAATTATAGCGATTAATGGCATAGCCATATAAAGTACAAGTTAAGATGTTAACTTAATTATAAATAAAATGATGGCTATAGCAATAATTGCATGAACAAGTAATGCAGCAAAAAATTCTTTCATTAAACACCTCTCAAAAACAAAAATTATAGTAACATAATTTAATAGAATTAGTAAATGTATAGAAGTTAAAGGAATTGAATTTTTATGAGCGGGCGATGAGAATCGAACTCACGTCACGAGCTTGGGAAGCTCGGGTAATAGCCATTATACGACGCCCGCTAATATCTTCATTTCACGACGAGAATTTATGGTTAATCCGTTGTAAAGCCAAAGTTTGAATAAAGCTCTATATGCCCTTTATTATATGCCCTTTCATCTTTTCCGCGTCTTTTAGCTCCATTTTTCATTTTGTATTGTAATATTTTATGTCCATTCTCTTTAGAGAGATCAAATACAATGCCATTGAATGGTTTGTCATCATTTGGTGTAAACCATTTATCACCATATTGTATAAGATTATTTACATTTACCTTATTTTGAGGAAATACAATGGAAAGAATTAATAATAGTGATAAATATCTACGCATATCTAAATCTACCCAAACTTTCAAAAAATAGCATCACAATGTGTGAGTCTGTTATCTACCCATCATCCCACTAAACAAAAAACCCCACGAATATGGGGGTTGAGAATTTTACTTTGTGAAGTTTTTAGTCATTTATTTTATGAATAGTTTTGTTGCAAGATTTATTACAACACCAGGGCCTTCATTCTCTGCCCTATAACTAATTTTTCAGATTTATTTAATGATATTTTTAAAAATAAATCCTCACATTTAAGCTCTATTTCAATTTTAGATCCTATTTTATTCAAAGAATGAATTTTCCCGCTAAAAACTTTTCCCCTTCCATCCATATTTTCATCAAGGACACTGAACTGATCTGGCCTGATAGAAATTAAAGGCTCATTTGAAACAATATCTATAAAATAGTTTTTTTCATCAGGAAACATATTTAAAGGAATAAAATTAGTCTCCCCAAAAAGTAGCGCTACTTTCTTTGAATTTGGGTTATTATATAATTCGTTAGGAACCCCTTTTTGAATGATTTCCCCATTATCAAGGACAACTATTTTATCTGATATTTTCATTGCATCAATGATATCATGAGTTACGATTATAGCAGTTGTTTTTAACTCTTTTATAAGCTTACGAATAATCATTCCTAAATTTGCCTTTAAATTATGATCTAAGTTACTTAACGGTTCATCCATTAAAATAAGTGAAGGATTAATTGCCATCGATCTCACAAGTGCAACTCTTTGTTGCTCTCCACCAGAGCACTCGTGAGGAAATTTATCTATTACTTTTTCAATTTTTGTAATATCTATTAAATATTTAATTCTTGTTTTATTTTTGGAACTATTTTTACCGAAATATATATTTTGATGCATAGTCATATTCGGAAATAATGCATAATCTTGAAAAACTAATGAGCAATCCCTTCTTTCTGGTGGCACATAGATATTATCGCTATTTGCAGTTTGATCATTTATAATTATTTGACCAGAATCTGGTATTTCAAGGCCAGAGATCAACCTTAACAATGTAGTCTTACCACTTCCGCTACTTCCTACAACACTTATAATTTCGCCACTTTGAACATTTAGATTGAGTCCCTTTATTACTTCTTGATTATCAAAACTCTTATTTAAACTCCTGATATTTAGCATTTTATTAATTCCTACTTAATACTTGTCGATTAATTATTAAAATAGCAGGAAGTGAGATAAAAATTATTAATAGAGAAGGTACTGAAGATTGAAAAAATTGGGCTTGATTAACTAAATCGTATGTTAAAGTTGCAAGTGTATCAAAATTAAATGGCCTAAGTATTAAAGTTAAAGGTAGCTCTTTAGCTATATCAATGAATACGATTAAACATGTCAAGAGTAATGGTTTTTTTAGGATTGGGAAATTAATATAACTTATGGATGCTATTGCTTTTATCTTAAGTATTCTTGAAGCCTGATTAATACTAGCACACTGCTTTTCCATACTTGATTCTATAGGTTGCCAAGCAACAGCAAAAAAACGTACTAAATATGCAAATATTAAACCTGATGTTGAACCAATGATTATCAATGACATCATTCCATTTATTGAACTATTTAATTTTAAGATACCTATAGCAATTATTGCTCCAGGCATCGAGTATCCTAAAATAGCTATTTGGCATATTTTTTTTAAAGCATCATTATTAAAATAGTTTTTACTAAAGTTAATCATATATGCAAAAAGAACAATAACGATGCTAGAAATAATAGATATCGAGATAGTATTAAAAGTTATTATCCCAAGGTTAAAATCTATCAAATTAATATTTGAACGCATTAACCATGAAAACAATCTTCCAACTGGGATCAAAAACCCAAAAAGAAATGGTATGCCACATAATATTAAAACCATTATAGTTTTTTTTCTTCCTAGACTGATCCTAGTGTAAGAGTCGCTATTTAAAATAATTTTATTATATTTTTCTTTTCTTCTATAATATTTTTCTGTGATCAAAAATAGAAAAACAAATGCAATTAGATATGTTGATAATTTTAATGCACTAGCCATATCATTCATACCAAACCATGATCTAAATATTCCAATTGTCAAAGTTGATATCCCAAAATATTCGACAGCTGCATAATCATTAAGAGTCTCCATTACTACCAAACTAGAGCCAGCAATAATCGCTGGCCTAATTAT
>CAZLPW010000066.1:0-10772 GCA_964561495.1 uncultured bacterium
AAGCATAATACTTACATGAGTGTTCCTCTAATCTGGACGATGATGAATCAGCATACTACCCTTTTTTCAGGAGGAGAGTTTGGTATTACTGAATCGACAAACTGGTTGGTCTTAGTAATTATGATTGCACTTGGTTGGCATGTGGTTTGGCAGATTTATAAAAAGTCAGGAACTATAAAAGGCTTTTAGTTTTTTAAAAAATAATTCCAGTAAAAAGCCTCAGTTTTCTGAGGCTTTTTACTATATAAAAAGAATCACAATTTGAAAAGAGAAAGAGCAATAGCTATATTAATTTTTGCAGGAGCATTGTGGTCTTTAGGAGGAGTATTAATTAAAAGTATTCCATGGCCACCCTTAGCTATATCGGGACTTCGTAGTGGAGTTGCAGCTCTAGTGATATATTTTTTTAGCAGAAATAATAAAATCACATTTTCAAAATCAAAAATATTAGCTGCCTGTTTTTATGCATTGGTTGTTATTCTATTTGTGATAGCTAATAAGCTTACTACAGCGGGGAATGCTATTTTATTACAGTACACTGCACCAGTATACGTAGCCTTATTTGGGTATATGTTTTTGAAAGAGAAATCCACAATTATTGATTGGTTAACAATAGTAGTATTATTAATCGGGTTAGGATTATTTTTTATTGATGAACTTACACTAGATGGGTTTACAGGTAATATTCTTGCTGCGGTTTCTGGTATCTGCTTTGCTGCCTTAACTTTACTATTACGAAAACAGAAAGACGATTCACCATCAGATTCTGTTTTGTTAGGAAACATAATTACATTTATTATAGGCATGCCTTTTATTTCATCAGGTATAACAATAGAAATGAAGCCGATATTACTTGTATTAATTCTAGGAGTATTTCAGCTTGGTATCCCATATGTTTTGTATACTATTGCAATAAAACATTTAAGGGCTCTAGATGCCATTATTTTTCCAATTATTGAACCCATATTAAATCCCATATTAGTTTTCCTGATTCTTGGTGAATCCCTGGGACCGTGGGCATTTCTTGGTGGTACTATGGTTTTAGGCAGTGTGGTACTCAGAGCTATTCTAAAACATAGTAAGTAACTGGACTAATTTATTTTTAGAAATATTTTTTATATAAAAAAGCCCTGCAATTAGCGGGGCTTTTATTCAAAAGATTAAAGATTTTTCAATTTATTTTTAATTTCTTCATAATCGGGTTCTTCTCCTGGACTAGGTGCTATCCATTTAAATACTATAGTCCCATCTTTGACAATAAAAACAGCTCTATTCGCACATGTATATCCATCAATTCCACCCAGTCCCTTGAAAAGAACGTCATATGCCTTAATAACAGATCTATCTAAATCTGATAATAAGTCAAATTCAAGATTATATTTTTTTGAAAAGGCTCCATTGGCCCATGGTGAGTCAACACTTATCCCAAGGATGGTTGCATCCAAGTCGTTAAATGTTTTAAAATTATCTTGAAATGTACACATTTCAGTATCGCAAACACCAGTAAATGCCCCTGGATAGAAGGCAAGAACAACTGTTTTATCAGAAAAATCTGATAAAGAGACATCTTCTTTGTTTGTATTTTTTAGCGTGAACTTTGGTGCTGTATCATTTATTTCTAACATGATTTGTTCCTTTTTTTAAACCGGTTTCCAATTAATCAGAATCAATTTACAAAATTAAAAATATTAAAATAATACTATTTTATAGTAATAGTAACTATTCCTATTAATTAAATTTTGCTATGAGATTTAGCACCCAAAGAAAAGTTATAAGAGATATTGTTAAATCTACAAAAACTCATCCCTCTGCTGATTGGATTTTTAATAAGGCTAGAGTTATCATGCCTAATATTAGTTTAGGAACGGTTTATAGAAATCTAAAATACCTAGAAAAAATTGGTGAAATAAATACTATCTCAGATGACCAGATAATAAGATATGATGGAAATACAAAAGCACACCATCATTTAAAGTGTACTAGATGTGGAGACTTGATTGATATTAATAACTATAACAACATTATATCGAAAAAATTTTTGGGTAAATACAAATTTATAATTAAAAAAATTAATCTTATGATACTTGGAGAGTGTCAAAAACATAACATCACGAACGAATAAGGAGAAAAAATGAGTTTAGAAGGAACTAACACATTAGAAAATCTAAAAGCAGCTTTTGCTGGAGAATCCCAAGCAAATCGTCGCTACCTCTATTTTGCGCGTCAGGCAGACATAGAAGGATACCCTGAAGCAGCAGGAGTTTTTAAAAACACTGCAGATGGTGAAACAGGACATGCTTTTGGACATTTAGAGTTTATGGAAAAACAAGGAGGTGGTGATCCAGCGACAGGTAAAGAGATTGGTGATACAGAGCTAAATCTTGGTGCTGCTGTTGCAGGTGAGACCTATGAATACACAGAAATGTATCCAGGTTTTGCGAAAACTGCTCGCGAAGAAGGCTTTGACGAAATTGCTGAGTGGTTTGAAACTTTAGCTCGTGCAGAAAAATCACACGCTGGTAAATTTCAAGAAACTTTAGATAATCTATAATAATAACGAAAACCCATTGATGGCGGGCAAAAACATACCCGCCATCACTTAACATATTTTCCTATGATTAATCATTCTGATACAAAGAATGCAATTTATAACATAAATGATGATCTATATTGGAATAGTGAATCATTATATAGTGAAATGGACCGCGTATACGATATCTGCATAGGTTGCCGGCTTTGTTTTAACTTATGTCCATCATTCCCTTCTCTATTTAATTCTATAGATAAAGCTGGAGACAGGAAAAGAGAAAAAGCTGTGTTAGAGGGCAAGGCAAAAGAGGTTTTCGAAGAACGGGAATATCTTAACCTTCCTGAGGGTCAACATGCTAGTGAAGCTAGTGATGAAGTCGCTTATAGAGGTGAAGTTCATGACTTGTCCGATAAAGAGCGTTGGGAGGTAGTTGATCTATGTTATCAATGTAAACTATGTGATCCAGTTTGTCCCTATACCCCTGGTAAGGAACATGAGTTTAAACTTGATTTTCCCAAATTGATGACAAGATCACAAGCAATTCGTTCTAAAGAAAGAGGAATCTCTATAAGTGATAAATTTTTGGCCAGTACTGATTTCACTGGGTTTTTAGGTTCATTTTTTGGATCTGGTATTAATTTAATCAATAAAATTCCTTTTTCAAGATTTCTAATGGAAAAGTTTATTGGAATTCATCGTGAAAGAATTTTGCCGTTCTTTCAATCAACCACTTTCAGTGATTGGGTTAAAAATAGAAAATATGAATTAGAAGAGACCCAAGATAAAGTTGCTATTTTTGGGACGTGTTTTACTAATTCGCATGATTTAGAGCTTGGAAAAGCAGCAATCGCAGTTTTAGAACATAACAATGTTGAATATATTTTTCCAGATCAGCAATGTTGTGGTGCACCATATCTTAGTCCAGGTGATTTTGATGGTTTCAAAAATCAAGCAAAATTAAATGTTAATACTTTCTCGGATTATATTGATAAAGGTTACAAAATAGTTGTCACTGGTCCACCAACATGTAGTCTAACTTTTAAAAAAGAGTATAAAGACTACCTTGATATGAATGATGAAGTTGAAAAAATTTCTTCCAATACATATGATATCTCAGAGTATTTAATTATTTTGAATAAAGAAGGGAAATTAAAAAAGGATTTTAAGAAAAAAATTGGTAAAACTAGTTATCATGTTAGCTGTCATTTAAAAGCACAACAAATTGGATTTAAAGGTAGGGATATATTGAAATTAATATCTGATGAGAAAGTTAGTTTAATCAATCGATGCAGTGGAATGGATGGTGGCTGGGGAATGAAGACAGAAAATTTTGAGGAATCTATTAAAGTAGCCGAAAAGTGTTTAAATGATATTAACCAAGTTAATACAGAGAATGTATGTTCTGATTGCTCTTTAGCAAGTCACCAACTAAAACAAGCAAGCCAAAATGAAATTGTTCCTAGTCATCCTATTGTAGAGCTTTTTAAAGCATATGATTTGAAAATTTAGAAGAGGAGTTGAAAATATGGAAAATATTCAATTAAATGAACTTATGAATATCATTGAATATGAAAAAGTTCGTCAAAAGTACAGGAATGATTTGATTTTATACAAAAAGGCAAGAAGAATTGGAATCGGACCAAATATTACTGTTACTTTTGAAAACAAAAGGACTATGAAATTTCAAATTCAAGAAATGATGCGTGCTGAGAGGATGGTTCATGATCATCAAATAAAAGAAGAAATCAAAGTATATAACTCTTTGCTACCAAAAAAAAACGAACTTAGTGCTACTTTTTTTATCGAGGTCACTGAGGAATCAAAAATTAAATCTATTTTAAATGGTTTTATTGGATTGACAAATGGAGAAAACCTATACTTCAAAATTGGAGAATCTAAAATTCCAGCTATTTTTGAATTAGGCCGTGAAGAGGATGACAAAATTAGTTCTGTTCACTACATAAAATTTGAATTTAATCAAGACTCTATCTCATTATTCAAAGACGAAAATAAAGATGTTGTACTAGAGGTTAATTATAAAAAGTATATATACGGTGTTAAGCTAGACAAACATACTAGGAAATCTTTAATCCAAGATTTAAATGGGAATTAGAAATTTTTAATATTAAGAAAATATTTGAGTTTTTATATTTCATCAAAATCAAAGTACTATGTTTTATAGATTAAATTGAAATTAGTTTTATTAATAGTCCTTTTTTTGTTTTTTAATAAAACAGATGAAAGAAAGTTTATGCTAAACCGTAAAACTTATCAGAAATGGTACGACTTTATTAAACCATCTAAAAAAGATTTAGAGTGGACATCTATTCCCTGGTATACTTCTTTTGAAGAAGGTGTAGAAGAAGCCATTAAGAAAGAAAAGCCACTACTACTATGGGTAATGAATGGGCATCCATTAGGCTGTACTTGAAACAATGGAACTGCAGGCCGTGTGTCTGTTTGGTCTGACCCTCGAATAATAAAAATCTCAGAAAAATTAATTCCTACTACTGATGAGGTCTGGCGTTTGCAACGAGCAATTGACGGTGATGCTATTATGTTCCAAAATATGGCTAAGGATGGTCACTATAAAAAAGAAGGTGGGACTAGGCAAGGCATATATGTTTGTACATCTAATGGGATTTTATTATCATCTATTAATTCATTAAATCCAGATTTTGTTTTAGACATGATTAAGGATGGACTTGAAAAGTGGAGCAGATTGCCTTCGTTTGATAAAAAACTGTCTTATGATCTTTCGGGAAAAGTAAATCATCGCTGGGAACATAGCTATCCTTCAAAGGGCCTTGTCTTGAAGTCATCAAAGATTGATTTATTAGATGATCCGCCATTGAGAACATCAGAAAACAAACGTTGGAATATCGATTATGTTTGGTTCAGTAAAAAAGAGGCACAACTCTGGATTCCAGATAATATTCAAATTGGTCAAACCTATCAACTGCCAAATTTGATTAAAAATCGGCTATTTCAATATCATTTTTTAGATAATGTAATAGGTCAAACTTTGCCATTTGCAATATCTGAAATACAGACTTCAGATTTAAAAACAAAAATAATTGATTTTACTGACGATTTTATATTTATTGAGATTGAAGGTTATAGTAAAGCAAAAGCAAAGGGGAACTGGTTGCTTGGTGAAGATTGGATAGAATGGTCAGATATTAGATTAGATCATGGAATAGAAACGACTATTCTTGGAAGCGCCAAGTATAATCTTAGAACAAAATCTTTTTATAATTTTGAAATGGTTGCCATTGGAAATCGCTATGGAAAAACAAAATATAATGGCAGAAATAAAAATACTGGTAACAGCTATATTGGCTTTTTATATACTTTAGCTGGGAATAAACCAGCAGATAAAATTGCTCCTGCTTTTATTGAATACTATGATGCGGAATGGGTAATTAGACCTTAATAGATTAGCTCAATTAATTTTTTGTAAAAGCAAACAGATTTTTACTTTTTCTAATAATCTTTACAATTTAAAGTTAATTGCCTAAATTTTTAAAATAAAGTAAGGCTTGGGCTATACAATGAAATTAGATGATGTTGATCGTAGTATTTTAAATAGTCTTCAAAATGACGGCAGAAAGACTGCAAGCGATATAGCTAAGGATTTAGATTTAACTGTGCCAACAATTACTGAAAGAATTCGCAAGCTTCAAGACTCAAATATTATCAAATCTTTTCAAGCAGTAATTGATCCTAGATTAGTTAATCTTGATGTTACAGCAATGATAACAGTTATTTCATCATCATCTGAAAAATACAAAGACGTAATTAAATTGGCTCAAAGCACAAAAGAAGTCATTCAGTGTTTTAGTACGACAGGAATGGGTTCTTTAATGCTGTGGGTTGCAACAAAAAATTCTAAAACACTAGAAGAATTATTACGAAAGATACAGAGGTGGCCAAATGTTAATCGAACTGAAACACAGGTTATTCTATCTTCATATAAAAAATCGTATAAGCTCCCCATATAAAATTCAATTTAGTAAATAACAATTTTTATAAATTTAAATTTATCAGAAAATTTAATAAAAATTCATACTTTTATTAAGTATTTCATAAAAAATATATAAAAAATTATTTTTATAGAGTAAAATAATTTATAAAATTAATTAAGGAATAAAGATGAAAATTGATAAAATAGATAAAGAAATATTAAAATTACTGCAATATGATGGCCGTTTACCTGCCAGCCATATTGCAGATAAATTAAATATTTCTATCCCGACCGTTACAGAAAGAATTAAAAAACTGCAAGATACCAATATTATAGATGGGATACATGCAGCAATTGATCCTAAAAAGCTAGGTCTAGATGTTAGCGCTTTAATTACTGTGATTTCTGAATCATCTTTACAGTATAAAGATTTTACAGCTATTGCGGAGAAAACATCTGAGATTGTACAGTGTTTTAGTACAACAGGAAGAGGTTCTCATACTCTTCTTGTAATAACTAAAAATTCGCAGTCTCTTGAGGAGCTATTAAGAAATATACAAAGTTGGCCTGGTGTAGCTCGTACTGAAACCCAGATTATTTTATCATCTTTTAAATCAATACACAGTATTCCGATATCTGAAAAATAAACTAAATATAAAAGGAGATATAAATTGAATAAAATAAAGGCTGAATACATTTGGATGGATGGTCACCTTCCTACACAAAAATTACGTTCAAAAACAAAAATATTAGATAAAGCTGTTAATAAAGTTGATGAATTGCCTTTATGGGGTTTTGATGGATCAAGTACTAATCAAGCAGAAGGGAATGATAGCGACTGTATGTTAAAGCCTGTTTATAAAATTTCTGATCCAATTCGTGGAGGTGATTATATTCTTGTAATGTGCGAAGTAATTAATGCTGATGGTTCTTTGCATCATACTAATACAAGGGCTCGCTTGCGTGATGTCTCTGAAAAATTTTCAGATCAAGACGCTTGGTTTGGTATAGAGCAAGAGTATACTCTATTTGAAGGTCGCAACCCGCTTGGATGGCCAGAAGGTGGTTATCCTGCACCTCAGGGACCATTTTATTGCGGAGTCGGAGCAGATGAGGTGTATGGTCGTGATATTGTAGAAGACCATTTAGAGGCTTGTTTGGCAGCAGGTTTGGAAGTTTCTGGAATTAATGCAGAGGTTATGCCTGGTCAATGGGAATACCAAATTGGTCCTCTCGGCCCTTTAGAGTCAGCTGATCAAATTTGGTTATCGCGTTGGTTATTATATAGAATATCAGAAGATTATGGTGTAAGTGCAACCTTACATCCAAAACCTGTTAAAGGAGATTGGAATGGTGCTGGTGCACACACAAATTTTAGTACAAAAAAAATGAGAGAAAATGGTGGAATGGAAATCATCAAGGATGCTTGTGAAAAACTTAATAAAAAACATGACGAACATATAGCTATTTATGGGGCTCACAATGATGAGAGGCTTACGGGATTGCATGAAACATGTAGTATCAAAGAATTCCGTTACGGAGTAAGTGATAGAGGTGCATCCATTAGGATACCAATGCAAACAGCTAACGATGGTTATGGTTATCTTGAAGATAGAAGACCTTCGGCAAATATGGATCCATATTTAGTATGTGCTGCACTGATTGAAACAACTTGTGGCTAAAAATAGTTAATAAATGAGTAGCAATCTTATGCTACTCATTTATTTTTGAATCTAACATTTCTCTAAAGCAGAACTAAGATCTTTAATTATATCATCCATATTTTCAATACCAACAGATATTCTAACTAAACCATCTGTTAATCCACGGGCTAATCGATCTTCTTTTGGAACTTCTGCATGGGTCATTGTCGCTGGATGTGTAATCATTGTTTCTACAGAACCTAGACTTTCGGCAAGTTGTGCTAGCTCAACGTTATTCATTACAGTTTTTCCAGCTGGAATTCCTCCTGTTAATTCAAAAGAAATCATTCCGCTAAATCCACTCATTTGTTCTTTTGCTACATGATGCATTGGATGTGATTTTAACCCTGGATATGTCACAGATGCTACTTTAGGGTGGCTTTCTAAAAATTCGGCTACAGCCTGTGCATTTTTAGAATGTTTTTTCATTCTTAAATCGAGCGTTTTAACTCCTAGTAATGTAAGCCAGCAGTCAAAAGGACTCGGGACAGCACCAATAGTTTTTTGCATAAATTTAAGTTTCTCAGCTATATCCTCTCTATTAGTTATAACGATTCCACCTATTAGTTGATTATGTCCACTAAGATATTTAGTCGTACTATGCATTACTAGGTCGGCACCAAATTCAAGAGGACGTAAAAACACAGGTGTCGAAAATGTGGTGTCTATTCCAAAGAGCAAGTTATGTTTTTTGGCAATTTTGTTAAGCTCATTCAAATCACTTACCTTAAGCAATGGATTTGTAGGAGTTTCTGCCCAAATCATTTTTGTATTCGGACGAATTGCTTCTTCAATTCTTTCAGGGAAGGAGGTATCGACGTATGTGAATTGTAATTCATAATTGACTAATACTTGATTAAATAACCTAGAGACACCACCATAAACATCATCAGAACATATTATATGGTCACCAGACCTTAATAATTTCAAGCAACTGTCAACCGCTGACATCCCACTTGAGAAAGCAATACCATATTCCCCGCTATCAAGTTTTGCTAGATGTTCTTCCATCATCTGGCGAGTTGGATTTGCAGAGCGTGTATAATCAAAGCCTTTATCTTTCCCAACTTCCTCTAAAACATATGTTGCTGTTTGATGGAGTGGTGGTAGAATTGAACCAGTCAACGGCTCAGGTTCAATTGCTGCATGGAGTACCTTTGTATCAAATTTCATAATTGTTCCTTATGATTTAATTAAAAATTCTTTTAATGATGAATAGTTGGCTGGTATTATAATGCTATTTTTTTGTTTTTTCATTGAATTTTGCAAACTCATTGGGAATTTTATTTTTTTTCCAATTATAGGTTCAACTATATTATAAAATTTAGCAGGATGCGCTGTGGCGATTACAATTTTAATATCGGTATTTTTTTGAGACGAATTATACTTTTCAATGCCCAATAGACCTACTGCAGTGTGAGGGTCTAAAATATAATCCTCATTTAATTTAATTTTTTTTATTTCCTTCCTTGTACTATTATCAGAAAAGCTCCAGCTAACTAAATCCGTTCTTATTTTATTTATATCATTTTGATAAATAGATATAATTCTACTAATATTATTTGGACTTCCAACATCCATGGCATTTGAAATGGTCCTTATTGAGGATTTTGGATAAAATTGTCCATTTTTTAGAAAATTAGGAAAGGCATTATTAGCATTGGTGGAAGCAATTAATTTTTTAATTGGAAGGCCCATTTGTTTTGCAAGAATTCCACCTGTGATATTTCCTAGATTTCCGCATGGTACACTAAAAACTACGGGTTTATTTTTTGGATCTAATCGTTTCCAGGCCCAGGCATAATAAATTGATTGAGGTAATAGGCGAACAATATTTATTGAATTAGCAGATGTGAGATTCAATCTGCTTTTTAAAGAATTATCTAAAAATGCTTTTTTCACCATTTTTTGACAATCATCAAAACTACCTAAAACTTCTAATGCGGTTATATTCTTTCCATATGTAGTCAACTGTTTTTCTTGGATGTCACTTACCCGTTCTGATGGGTATAGTATGATTACTTTAATACCCTTTAATCCTAGAAAACCATTCGCAACTGCACTACCCGTATCTCCTGATGTTGCAACCAACAGTGTAATCTCTTTATCTAAAAGTCTCTCCATACACTGCGCCATAAACCTAACTGCATAATCTTTAAAAGCAAGGGTCGGACCATGAAATAACTCCATTATATGCAAATTTTTATTTAGTGAGGTTAAAGGGGTTTTGAAATAATAAGCTGAATTTGTGATTTCTGATAATTCAGATTTATTAAAAACCTCTCCCACAAAAGGCTTCATCATTTCAAAAGCTAGCTCAGGATAATTCATTTTTGCTTCAAAAAAAGATTTTTCAAAACGAGGAATGGACTCGGGAATGTATAAGCCATTATCATCAGCGATCCCTTTAAAAAGGACATCTTTAAAATTTGAAAATGAAACTTTGTTTTTAGTGCTAAAATATCGCAAGATAATTAGTCCAAAATAATAGGAGGGACTTTATTTATTTTTGAGGTATAGGTTATACTATCAAGACCATTATTTTGAAATTCTTTTTGCATTAACTTGGCAA
>CAZLPW010000067.1:0-4022 GCA_964561495.1 uncultured bacterium
TTCTCTCCTGCGAGAACAAAGCCACCATCATCAGCCTCTACCACACCCCAAAAACTGTTGTTCGGCGCATCAATTATCCCATAGCGCTTCACCCATTGGACACCACCTCCTTCAGACATCCTTAATATAAAAGCTTTCCCCTTTATAGCATGTCCTCCAAGGGGATCACCTCCAACACCGCCAACTACCAAATAGTCACCGTCTGATGTTTGTATCACATCTTCAACATAATGATGCTGTGAATAGGAGAGCTTTTTGTGCCACTCTTCCACACCTAGTGAGTCTGTCTTGATGATGGTGTTTTGGGCCGCGCCAATGATATAGCCTCCATCATTTGTTTCCTTCACGGAATTTCCCCAGTGGCTACCACTTATTCCTCCATAGGTCCCACTCCAGAGCTCATTTCCATTTTCATCGATCTCCATGAGGATGGTCTTTCCAGTGGATCCAGAGATAACATAACCACAGTCAGAGGACCTAATGATATCGTAACCAGCGGTCCCAGACAAGACCTTGGAAAATGTAGTGTCTAAATCACAGTTTAATTGCTCATGAACTGATGAAGTATTTGATTGTAAACTTTCTTCACCACAGGAATAAAAAAGATTTGCTGAAACAATTAAGATTAAGGGTTTTAGGTGTTCAAGTTTAATCAATAAATACACCTGTGGCTTCACCAAGTTGCCAATCAGCATCCTCTAAATTCACCCTCTGCCCATTTCGATAGTAACAGGGGAAAATTGGAGAATTATAATAAAGAGGATCATTATAGTCCCATATAACTGTATAATAAAACCCAACAGTTATTTTTACATCATTTGCAACCGCTATATCATAGAGCCATGTTTGCTGCGTTTCTGATACTGAACCACTTAATTCATGAAGGTTTCCGTTTCTCCATTTACATCCGATATCAAATTCGAAATTGCTTCCGGTAGTATAGCCAGCAAGATATATATCATTACCCTCAAGAAAAATTCCAAATGCAGTAGCACCGTAGCCATTTTTTGAAACGTTATTCTTGTTACCATTTTTCCAGTAACAAGCATTCCATTGGTCATTGCTATGTGAATCAAATTCTCCTGATATGTAAAAATCATTACCCTTAAAGGCTATATCATAGGCATCACCAAAATCGGGAGTATTGTGAAGATAATTTAAATTACCGTTTTTCCAATAGCAGGCAATCGATGCATGATTTTTGATTCGCCACCCAGTAACATAAACATCTCCATTATTCACACCAATACTATTGGCCATTCCATCAGCACTTGCATTTGTTAAATCAGTTCTGACACCATTTTTCCAGTAACATGCATTAGTACCAAACATAGATCCATCTGAGCGAACGCCTGAGACATATACATCACCATTATCTACTGCTAATCCAGTAACTTCAGTACCTGAATTCCCTCCTCCTTCTAGATCATATCTGGTGCCATTTATCCAATAACATGCCTCACCATTCCACCCCGTTGAATCAAACCATTGTCCAACAACGTATACATCGCCATTATCGACAACAATATCTTCTGCAGCACCCCATTCCAGGTCCACCCTTGCACCATCAACCCAGTAACAGGCAACCATTTGTATCATCGTAGAATCCTGATAAAACCCAGATATATAAACTCTCTTACCTTCAATTATTGGTTCAGCTGATTCTGGTATATTAGGCTGATCTTGCGTTTGTTCTGCTACTGACTCATCCTCACAGCTTACAATAAAAACAATTAAAGAAAACATAAGAAGATAGATTTTACTCATATCATAGCTCCATTTATAAAACTATTAAAAACCTTTTAGTATTCAACATATCCCTATTTAATTTTAATTAGAAAATGACAAACGCATTATACTAGCAGATCCTCCATAGCCTCCATCCAAAAAAGCACCTCTCCCTCCCACAACAACATCACCATTGTCAAGTTCAATAACAGCGAGATTATGCTGGACATTTTCTACAAAAACAATCTGACCATCTTCATCGACTCTTGTAAGATAGCTTCTCTCATCAACAAAGTAGTAGCCACCACCAGTGGCAGGCGTAATATCATAGACTCCTGCTATATTTGTCTCACCAATAATACACCCATTCCAGTCCCAACTATTATTACCATTGTTTTGTTTTCTTTTAAGAACCAGATTACTCCTCCAGCTATTGCAAAACCCTGCAGCCGCATAGGAACCATCTGGAGACTTACACAAACCATAGAGTATAGCATCTCCAATAGAGTTATTGGCTTTCTTCCATATTTGATTCCCATCAGCATCTGTTTTAACCATATACCATTTGTAGGCTCCATGCTGAGTTCCAGAGTATCCAGCAAATACTAGATCTCCTTCATCCGTCTCAATTAACTCATAGGACTCGTTTGCATGTGAATTATTGAAATTTTTGGCCCACATCAGTTCTCCACTCGTATTATATTTTCGTAGCGAGGCCTTACTGTACCAGCCATCATCGTTCCATGTCCCAGTGATTACAAAATTTCCATCCTGTGTCTCTATTGCATCTCTAGCCCAATCATTATTATTATCTCCTGAAGCCTCCAAAACAGACCACTCTAGATTACCGTCAGCATCTGTTTTCATTATATACATATCTGGATAACAGTCCATACTATTTACGCACTCATAGTAGCCTGCCGCTATAAAACCACCGTCGGAGGTCTCTCTGGCGTGATATATAGCTGAGGATTCTTCGTATGTCTGATGCCACATAACCTCGCCATCAGCATCCAACCTAACTAACTGTCCATGATATCCACCACAGGCCAATATAAAGCCTCCATCTGAGACAGGTCTCATGGACCACATTTCTCCAGCTTCTTGAATTTCTTTCGACCAGACGACATTTAATTCTCCACTATAATATTGACAAGTGCCATCATCAACAGTCGCTAGGGGATCATAGTTCACAGCTGAATTATCTGTACACCCACAATCAATACAATCATCTGGAGTATTCGGAATGGACGGCTCATTGGCAACTTCTTCTTCACAGCTATTTATAAATATTAGCAAAAATATGACAAAAATTAATGTAAATAGATCTTTGAAATGTCTCATTTTAACAAACCTCACCAAACTTAGAATAATAGCTTAAATTTATGCGTTTAGTTATATTTTTCTCTAAATCATAAACAACACATGAATCGTATGGCTTCGCATATACGTGCAAACTAATTGCCTCCTTATCAAAAATATTTTCAACTGAATGTATATCAGCTGGTCCATCTAAAAACCCATCTCCCCCAATAATTTCATCTACAAATTTAAGTGATAATGGTTTTTTTGAAAGTAAATTATAATTACGAAATTTTAATTGCCCCTGATCTACCCTAGCCCAACATTTCTCTCCCTCATGACCATGAACTGGAGCCTCATGTCCAGGTCCCCAACAAAGTAAAAGAACTTCAAAAGTATCATTTCTAAAAACCAAATTTCTAGTATATATATCATTCTCAAAATAGCAATATTTCTTTTTATCATCATTACTGAGACTATAATTCTTTAAATATTCTGATACCTCAAATACTGGAAAATCATTTTCTGAAAATATTTTCAATCTTTGAATCAAATCATCCATATAAAAATTATTTTTTTTATAATAATCATGATCTATTTTATAGCATCTATCAAAATTTCAATATCCGAATCAAAAGAATCGGGTGATAATGGCCCAAATGAAAAACGAAAAAACTGATTAAGCGGTGACTTTTCTTCTAATCTTTCCATATCACAATCTGTACCTTTTAATATTGCTGCTCCGTATTTAAATAGCCTTTTATTTAACTCAGAAGAAGTCAAATCACCTTTTAGCTTACACCAATGATAAAAGCCCCCAGAACCAGAAAATAATTCTAAACCTATTTCATTAAACTTTTCTGCATACCTATTGCGTTGGTATGAGTAAAACTTAGGAATTGCTTCACGAGCAAGTTCAATTCGATTATCATCAAATAATTCTAAAGCAAACAACTGTGAAGGTCTCGATACACCACCCATACCAAAAGAGG
>CAZLPW010000067.1:4032-10743 GCA_964561495.1 uncultured bacterium
TTTTGCAGCCACGACCCAACCAATCCTTATACCAGGCGCTTGAAGTCCTTTTGTAGCTGCACCAGCTATGAAAAGATTAGATTCATTTATATCATCAATGTACTCTATTGCGCTAACGGGTTTATCATGAAACAATTCATATGCTTCATCCACAAGTAACCCATACGGATAATTTGATGATTGTTCAACAAGACCTTTCAATTCTTGGCCAGAGCGAGTAACACCAGTTGGATTACAAGGGTTGCTTAGTAGCACCATTTTTTTGCCATCTATATTGCTTTGTAAATAATCACTTACAGATGGATTAAATTGATTTTCGACTGAACTTTCAATCAAATTATAATCACGTTTTAATAAACGAAGCATATCATAATAGGGCGTATACTCGGTTGATGCTATATTTATTTCTATATCTGACCTGAGAAACATTAACAAAGCAATAAGCCCAGGCCTACCGCCTGCAAATATCATGACATTTTCCATGTCAATAGATGAACCGTAATATTTATTATAATAGTCAGCTATTTTCTGTCGTAATTCTGGCTGACCCCAAGCTTTTGGGTATTTCAAATCATCCGAATTTATATTAACAGCATCAGGAATTGATGGCCCTCCTGGAATCTGTGTTGTTAAAGGAAATCCCTGACTCCATGGATGAGTCCCTCTTTCACCCATATAGCTACCAAAAGAATTTTGAAAAGCATATAATGTTTCATAAATACCCATAGGTGGTACATGGGTTAAAAAGCTATGATTATTTTTCATTTCTTATCCTATTTCAGCAGCAATAATAATTATAATATTATTATTTTTCTAAAAGAATATTCTCTGGATAAAGAATATTAAGCTCACCAAATACCGAACTAACATCTTTTGGCTTATCAAGTTTTCCGTTTAACCAATGACCAGCCTCAGAATCTTTTCCGTATTTGGTTAAAACACCATAACCATTTCGCATTCCATTTGACCATTCACCTAAATAGACATCACCACTTGGCCAGGTGAAGGAGCCCAATCCTTTTTTAATGCCATCCACAAACTGACCCTTATATATTTCTCCAAACATATTAATTAAGGTAGCCATACCTGTACGTTTTCCATCCTTGAACTGTCCCTCATATTTATCTTTATTAGGAAACGTATAAATACCATAACCATTATAAAGACCATTTTTAAATTCACCTTCATACTGATCTTTACTAGTAATTAGTTTACCATTTCCACTTTTTTCACCTTTTAGAAAATTACCCTCGTAAATATTGCCATTGGCATAAGTTAATTTTCCTGTTCCATTATACAACCCATCTTCAAAATCACCTTCATATTTATCACCACTTGGATAGAATATTTTTCCTTTACCATGTTGTTTATCATTATGGAATTCACCTAAGTAATTAGATCCATCTGAAAATCTGAGTGATCCCTTACCAACTTTTTTTCCTTCTTGAAAACGACCTGAATACTGATTACCGTTAGGATAAAAGAATTTCCCCATTCCATGAAAATTATCATTCATGAAAGCCCCTTCATATTTATCACCATTAGAATAGTTTAATACTCCTCTGCCGTGGCGCATATCGTTCTCATAATCACCCTCATATTTACTCCCATCAGAAAAAGTATAGACTCCCTTACCCTGCTTTTTATTCGAATCCATATCGCCTTCATACCTATCACCATTCCTATATAAATAAATTCCATTCCCATGGGGTAAACCATTTTGAAACTGCCCCTCAAAGGAATCCCCATTTGCAAAAGTACATTTACCCTTACCATGGAATTTCCCATTTAAATAATCACCAGAATATTTATCACCATTAGGGAGGACAGATTGTCCTTTGCCACTCTCTTTCCCATTTTTATAATCGCCTTCATACTGGAGACCATCAGGCGAAATAAATTTACCTTTACCTTCTCTTCTACCTTTAACATAATAACCTTCGAATAATTTACCATCACTATATTCGTAGATTCCTTTTCCGTGTTTGATCCCTTCTAGGTACTCTCCTTTATATTTATCCCCGTTAGAGAAATTGTATTTTCCATAACCATTTTTTTTCTTTTCCTTAAACCCACCTTCATAAACATCACCATTAGAATATCTATACTTACCTATGCCATTATAACAATTACCTTCAATACACCCGGTCCTTTCTTGTCCCCAAATACATGAAAAAAGAAATAGTTTTAAAAACAGACACCTAACCAAAAAATATTTATTTTGGGTGTGAATAGAACTGAACAAAAACATCAAATTAATTAGGTGCATCATATATTAAGTTTTTTTAAAATATATTAAAGGTAATATAAAATATAAATTTTATTAATTAATAAGCATTACTTTTTCATTATCAAAATATACTCGACTACCCGTGTTAGGATTAAATGCAGTCAATCTAATAAAATATACACCCGATGCAACTTTACCACCCTGGCTGTTTTTTCCATTCCAGATTATCTCATGCTTCCCTGGTGGTTTAATTCCAAAAAATAGTGTATTTATTTTTCTTCCCATTAAATCAATTACCTCAAATCGAACCTTCGACCAATCTTTCAGATCATATCGGATGGTAGTGTTTGAATTAAAAGGATTAGGGTAATTATTTTTAAGAGCAAACCTAGTTGGAAAATCTTCTAGTTTTCCTTCTTCATCTAAAACTAGATGAAGTCTATATGATACCAATGGTGTCCAAATTGTTGAATCAGAAAAGCCCGTCACACTCCAGATAAATGTAGCCTCTTTTAAACCAACATCAATCATCATATTTAACAATTCTTCTTTTTGAATAGTTATATTTGTACCTTCAACCTCTTTCTCTAAATAAAGGGTGTCAATTGATCCTTGATTTGATAGATACGGTAATTCAATTTTTAGCTCAAATAACATTTCTTCCGAAAAATTATGATGGGAAAGATTCCATGAAAAATAAATACTATCAGGGATCTCATCAATAACCAGGCTCGAATCATTCATAGGGCCTGCAGGTGCAACTGCTAGATCACTCTGACCTGGAGTAAAAGATAGAAATGGTCTCATACTCCTACCACTTTCTTTGCTAGAAAAATCTGCCTTACCATTCGACCCCAATAACGAAAGCGCAAACGAATATGTCCCTGACTCTTTTACTACCTTACTTAGGTCAGCCACAGCTGCCCTACCATTTCGAATATTAAAAATTGTATCGATAGGCGACCCCAGACTACGATTAATTATCCCTATATTAGTATTCGTTGCACGTTCCTGCCAGTCAATATTATTAAACCTTGAAACAAGTATGTCTGCACCCTGTAAAGATAAAGGGTCGACATAAAGATTTAGCCGTGTTTCCCAGAATTCATTTACCTCAGCATTAATGGTAAACTTAAGAAAAACGGTTTTTGAATTAGATACTGTTAATATTCTCTCCTGTTTTGGAAATAAAATTTGATTTTGCGAGTTATTCAAAGAACGATCATTATCAGGCTCAATCTTATTTGCAACTTGAAAAAACCAACTGCCGGCACTTTGTCCATTAACTGATACATTCCACGAATAATTTCCTCCAGGTTGGAATGGCCCGTTAAAAACATTATTTGGATAGGAAAATGATTCAACTTTGTTTAAACCTGGACCCGTTACACGAACCTCGGCAATAGTATTTTCAGTACTAGGCCAAGGATATCGCCATGCAAGAATTGTAGCTGGTCTAACCAGAATAGAATTATGAGGGGGAATTGGAAAGCTAGCCACAGGATAACGATATCCAGGAATAAAATACACATTATCTCCGTATTCATATGCACCAATATCAGGTGCTTGGCCAACATACATTCGGCTTCCACCTTGTCCATCATTGATCCCCTCAACAACTACACCAGCATCAATCAGCATAGAACCTTTACGAGGACGATAATCAAAATGCTCAGGGTTAGATAGTTCGAAAATTATATTTTCCATACCCCTTAGTTCACCATTAAATAATCCGAATTCAGAGTTTTGATCTTCATCACATCCTAAAAAGGTCGGTCTATCACATTCATATTTATTTGCGGCTGAATTACGGTGAAAAGTATTTTTATTTCCCAAACCATTAAAACCAATAGTGTAAGGCGCTTTAGGCCAACCAAGATCTGGATCTGATGATACTTCTCCAGTCTCTGGGTTTTGATAACCATAAAATTTGTAATCTGGAAGACTTATATCTGCCCTCCCACTACCCATACCAAGAATATGGTGAACTTGGTGTTGGTCTCCCTTTAGGCGATAACCTCTGCTGGTGTTTATTGATAATGTATTATGAATTAACCTCTTTACACCGCCAGGATTTCCATCAAATCGTATTCCATTTACATTGGGAGCATGCATAACCCAGGTGTTTTTAATAATCGGCTCATCCATTCCCGTATTGATCTGTATTCCAGCAGCATCTCTTCTTGAATAAATATTAGAAACTAGGCAATGGTCTAAGATATTATAATGAGAAGGGAAAAACCCACCTCCCGATGAATTATGATCAATTGTGATATACCGCATTGTGGTATATTTTGCTTTTTGTGTCCTAAGAGCCACACTCTCGCCTCCACTCCAGTTTATATGATGAAAATAACAGTTCTCTACCAACCCATAGTCTGATCCACGGATGATAAGAGCCTCTGAATCTATATATTCAAAAATACAATTACGAAAAACTACAGAATCACATTCAGACCATAATTTATTTTCCTTATCTGGGCTACCTCCTAAAAAGTTTGTAGATCTTGAATTTTGACCACTAGATCCACTTAATTTTTGTGTAGTTGAAAAAGAAAAACGACAATCTAAAAAAGATATATTGTCAGCATAATACATCCACAATGCAGATGCGAAAATTTCAATACCTTGGAAAACAATGTGAGTTGTTCTTTTACCCTTATTACCGATATTTAATATTCGATCACGAACACGTGCTCTAACTTCTCTTCCGTTAGGTGAAATTCCGTCAGGTGGATAAAAATAAATTTCTCTTGTAACAGAATTATAGCACCACTCTTGGGGGCTATCAATATCCTCTAGTCTGTTACTTATATTTGTGGGATAGATACCATCAGTGCCTACAAAGTCGCCCCCGGCTGCCCAGTAGGTGTTATACTCAGGATTTGATGCGGTTCCTGTAGTAGGATCAGTTGGGTTTTTAAGATTAATAACCTGAGCTGGTATCATCATCCGGTCATTAAGAAACAACTGCCAGATACCTTTATAATCTTCTCCCATATAATCTGCAATCGATGCTGAATCAACAACAGTCTTATAAATAAAAATTCCGTTATGATTATATGGCTCCCAATTAGTATTAATTGGAACAGTGCCATCCAGTACAACTCTTTCTCCTGGATAGGCTTTTATGGTAATTGGTGAAAAATAGCTGCCACGTTTTTTCATAATTTGCACCCATTCGCTATATCTTCCTTCACGAATTATTATATTGTCTCCAGCTTCTGCAACATCTATTGCTTGCTGAATCTTGGAGAATGTTAGAGAATCATTAGAGTAGCGACTATCAACGTATAGATCAGCAGAGAATAGAATGGAAGAAATAAAAATTTTATAAAGACAACAATATTTGAATATATTGTATATTTTTTTATATATCAGCGTATTATTAATAATTTTTAATCAGTGCTATTGAAAATTAAAGAAGCAGCGCCAAGTATTCCAGCATCTCCATCATTAAGTCCAGACAATAATAAATCAATAGAATCTCTTTGAAAGGGAATAAGATTTTCATTTAAATATTTTTTAGTTGGAGCCAAAACTCGATTACCTGCATTAGAAAGACCACCATAGAAAATAAAAGCCTCAGGTTCCAAAAGAGTAGCAACTTGAGATAGACCATATCCCAGTTTTTTTGCAGTATAATCATATAATGTTTTTGCAGTTGGGTCATTTTTATCAAATGCCCTATCTATATCTCGACCACTAACATTACCATTAACACCTTTTAGCTTTGCTTTTTCTAAAAGTTTAATTAAAAAATGGTTATCGGAGTTGTCTTGGTATAATTTTTTTACAGTTTGAGTTATACCTTTAGCAGATACATACATCTCGAGACATCCTTTTTTGCCACAGTTACACTGACGACCTTTAGGGTTAATACTCATATGTCCCATTTCACCAGCAAATCCTCTATGCCCATAAACAAGGTGACCATTAACAAACACACCGCTACCTAGACCAGTTCCTAAAGTAATTACCACAAAATTATTTATATTTTTTGCAACTCCAAATCGTTTTTCACCCAATGCCGCAGAGTTAGCATCATTTGTTAGAATTATATTTAAATCTGTATAATTTTTAAAAATTGATGGAACATGAATTGTAGGCCAGTTTATATTGGGAGGACTGATTATTTCTCCAGTGAAATTATTCCCATTTGGTGCCCCAATTCCAATTCCTAAAGGTTTAAATTCAGGAGATTTATTAATTAATTTTTCTATCTCAATATATAAATACCTGAAAAAAGTTTCTGAAGACTTATGTTCTCTCGTTTTTATAGTTTTCTTTTGAATTATTAAACCTTCATGGTCAACTAATCCAATAACTGTATTAGTACCTCCAATATCAATTCCAATAGCTAATTCCATTAGCTAATTTATTATTTTTAGATTATGATTTATAGAAAAAGGAAGAGAAGAATTGAATTATTTTAATTCTGACCCTTGGCGTATTTCAATATCAACAATTGGTGGATAATT
>CAZLPW010000068.1:0-5699 GCA_964561495.1 uncultured bacterium
CCATTATTATACCATCCAGCAACATAAACATCATCACCATAGACATCTATTGCCTCAGCCTCCCCATAAGCGCCTGGAAGATCGTAACGTGTCTGGTCAACCCAATAACAGGCATCAGAGGCTTCCCCCGTGCCGCAGGTATATACCGTACCATTAACAACAACTATATCTGTTGCCCAAGCCCCTCCAGGGAGCTCAACTCTAACGCCATTAGCCCAATAGCAAGTGCCGTAGTTACCCTCGCTATCATATGAAGATCCAACAATATATGCTGTTCGACCTTCAATTATTTCAGCATCAACACCACCTACCTGACTATTACTCAGTTCATCTTCATTATTTTCACAGCTTAAAAAGAAGAAACTTAAGATTGTGATAAAAGTATTTTTGCTAACCATGAATATCCTCTGATTTTTCATGCACAAAATTAGTTCAACTAGTTAAATTTTTGATAATAATATTATTGGAAGGACGGGCGGCGATGTGGACAAACTAGTATAAAAAATTTTACCGCCCGCTATGTGTCTTGGTATTGCTAAAAACGCACTATCTAAAATTTTGTTCCATTATAAAAATTAAAAATTGAATTTAAGCTGCATTAAATAATTTTTATCAAAACTCTGACTACTTCTGTATAACTTTGTAATTGATATACCAAGAAGCCTGACAGGTTTCTCCATTTTCTTTTGATATATCAATTCTTCAATAATTGGGAAAATATTTTCTTTATTTTGCAAATAATGCTCTACTGATCTGCTCCTGGTCTCCTGACTAAAATCACTATACTTTATTTTCACGGTTACTGTCTTTCCTTTATTCCCTGAATTAATAAGCCGCCTTTCCAACTCATCTGCTATTTCATCAAGCTTTCCCAACATAAATGCTTCAGAATCAATATCATGTGTGAACGTACGCTCAGCTCCTACTGATTTACGGATGCGGTTTGGATTAACGGGACTATCCTGAATACTTCTTACAATTTTAAAGTAGTGTAAACCTTGCTTTCCAAAATTCTTTTTAAGATCATCTTGGCTAAACGATCTCAATCCCGCACCATTAAATATTCCCATATCATTCATTTTTTTTGCGGTAACCTTGCCTATTCCAAAAAATTTTCCAATCGGAAGATCATCAATAAAACTATCTACAACCGATGGATGTATCGTCTTCTGCCCATTAGGTTTATTTATATCGGTAGCTATTTTAGCAAGAAATTTATTTATCGATATTCCCGCAGAAGAACTAAGCCCGATGCTATCCTTAATTCTTTCTCTGATTTCAGAAGCTATTTTTTCTGCTAGAGAAATATTCTTCTTATTTTCAGTAACATCTAGAAAAGCCTCATCAAGGGATAATGGCTCTACTAGATCAGTATATTCATAAAATATCTTCCTTATCTCAATTGATATTTCTTTGTATCTGTTAAACCTAGGCCTCACAAAAACAATGTCTCTACATTTTTTTTTTGCTAAAACTGAAGGCATCGCTGACCTAATCCCAAACTTTCGTGCTTCGTAGGACGCTGCAGCAACGACTCCTCTTTCTTTACTGCCTCCAACCACAACAGGTTTACCTTTTAATGATATATCATCCATTTGTTCCACAGATGCATAAAATGCATCCATATCTATGTGTATAATTTTTCTTATTACTTTATTCATTTTTTAGTTTGTATTTAAAAAACAACTTTTCTTTATAAAATTTATCCTAATAAATGCTAAACAGTACTAAAAGAAGTCTAATCGTCCACAGTAATGTTCTAAGCCAATTTGTTTTTATCAAAGAGTCAACTACGGCATTGATATAGCCGTGAGCAAGTCTTCCATGTAGTTTTGTAAAAAAAATAGCAGTAATAATCCATATAGCCAGTAAAAACACCATTGATAAAATAAAAATCCAATCTTCTTTATAATAAAAAAACACTAACATCAATCCAGACCCTAATTCAAAAATCATAGTAGGAACAACGATCAAGGAAATTTTTTCCATATGAAATCGTTGAAACGATCGATATCTTTCAAAATCTATATATTGAAAAGAAGGATAATGGACGAGCTGCACTATCCATATCACACCAACCATAAAAGAAGTGAATGTCAAATGAATAATAGATAGTAGTGATATACTTTCAATAATCATTAACTAAACAAAAATTGATTAACACCTATCAGCTTATAAATAAAAATAATATAAAATTCATATTCAAATTAAATAATCAATCAACGATATAGTTTGAGTGAAATTTAAAATTTTTGTCATCGTTAAAATCATCAATGTACTTTCTAAGAATAAAGTCAACCGATGAGAAAGCAATCTCATTCCATGGAAGCTCATCAAGCTTATATAATTTTACCTCCGAAGTCTCATCCATAGGAGCGTAGTCCTCGTTTAGAATTTCACCTAAATAAAAAAGATACACATGCTCAATATTTGGTGTATTGTATGTTGAATATAGTTTTAAAATATTAATCTTAAGGTTAGCCTCTTCCAGGGCCTCTCTTTTTGCACCTTCCTCCACTGCTTCATTTATCTCCATAAACCCAGCTGGGATGGTCCATTTTCCATATCCAGGTTCTATATTTCTTTTGCAAAGGAGTATTCTATCATAGACTTTATCTACTGGCAAAACACCTACAATTATTTTCGGATTAATGTAGTGTATATACCCACATTTTTGGCATACATCACGCTCTCTGTTATCCCCTTCGGGACATTTTTTTTTAGTTTCAAAACCGCACTTAATACAATACATTTTTTAAAATATTCCTTTAACCTGATTTAATTTACTTTAAATAAACCATTCTATCTGACTCAAAACCAGACTCAGTCTGAACTGAGTATATATAAACACCACTGGCGGCTCTAATCCCATATGAATCTAAACCATCCCACTTTACTTCGTTATAACCCCGCGATGTATTTTGTTTATCAAAAGATAATAACTCTCGTCCTAGAATATCCATAATAACAATCTTTGCTAATTGTCCCCCCTCTGAATAAAATGGTATGTTTGCCACAGAGTTAAACGGATTTGGATAGCTTGGCAGCAACCTAAAAACAATAGGAGGACCACCACTGGTAATAAAAATAGAAATATCATTACGTATTTCAGGAATAAGTGGCCATATATTATCACCAGGACAGGCTGTACTACCAAAATAATCTCTATGACCAAGTAGAACCTGTGGATCAATGGAGTAGCTATCAGCGATCCATGCATAAAGATGTATCAAAGCATTTTTTGTTTGATCTGTTACAGTATCGTAACAAGACCACCCTGTCTCAGGTGGATGATAACATCCTAGGATACAGACACCTATATTACCAGTATTCGCACCACCAACGTGCGCTCCAATTACAGACTCTGGCCTACCTTGATAAATATTACCCCCCATATCTAATAGGAAATGGTACCCAATATCACTCCAACCTCTTCCATCTTGATGAAACTCTTGTATCGCTTTTACCTGCTCTTTACCTTGATCTATTGTCCAAGCCTGCCAACCAGCAGCATGATGAAGAGTGAGTCTGTTAAAATATGGATGTGGTGTATATTCATACTTTGGTGGATTTGCGTTCCATTCTTCTCTCAAGATAATAGAAGGTTTTTGGATGTTACCAAGATGACGATGAAGTTCAGATAAGGAAGTATCTGGATATAGGTCACTGTGTTTAGAGTCTAATACACCAAATGAGATAACAGCAACCTCATTCGATGATAAAATTTTAAAATTAATTTCAGATCCTTTATATAGATTATGATTAACAACACTAATGCCTCGGTCTGAGTATGGTTCATAAAATAAACGAGGAACATGTGAGACTGTGTCTTTCTTATCAGGGCTAATAACAAAAAAAGAAATACTTACCTCTCCTGAAGATGTAAAACGAAGCGCGGCGCCAACTGCGTCTTCTATGGTATCAGAAATTTCAATTTTAGCTGAAACTATAAAAGTATCAGACTCTTTAGTAAATAACAGTAAATCTTTTATTGGCAGATCAATCGCCACATCCAATAGCTGAGCCCTAATAAATGATAAAAAAAGAACAAAACTAAGAATTATATATAAAATAATTTTATTAAGTGACAGTATGTTAATTTTTCCTTGGCTTGAATTATTCTTAAATATTTTAATATTAATCTACTGATCATCAGACAAAATTAAAAAATCAAGAGCTAGTTTTTTATTATATATCACTTAGAAAATCTTTTTAGATTAAATTTCGGCTGAGCAATGAACCGAAAAAAAAAAGCACAACAGATAGGTAAGATTCTTGATAATTTATATCCATCTACACCCATTCCTCTTAAACACAATAGCGCATATACACTTATAGTAGCTGTGATGCTATCTGCTCAAACGACTGATAAAAAAGTAAATCAGGTCACACCTGCACTATTTAAAAAAGCTAAGACTCCAGATGATATGGATAAACTTGGTGTTGATACTATTCAGACAATGATTAAAGAAATAGGACTCGCACCAACCAAGGCTAAAAACCTAAAGAAAATGGCCAAACAATTAATTTCAGGCGGCGGAATGCGAGATGACTGGGACTATCTTGAAAGTCTCGCTGGTGTCGGGCACAAGACCGCAAGTGTTGTAATGTCGCAGTGGTACGGGCACCCTGCATTCCCGGTAGATACTCACATCCATCGTTTAGCCGCCAGATGGGGTCTTTCAAAGGCTAAGAGTGTAGAGATGACAGAGCGCGATCTAAAAAAGATCTGGCCCCAAGATACCTGGAATAGACGACACCTTCAGATTATTTTTTTTGGTAGAGAGTATTGCCCAGCGCGTAACCATAGTCTTATCAATTGCCAAATCTGTTCATGGGCAGCCACAAAAAAACGAATCCTTGAAGAGACTGAAAAATAAAATTATTTATCTGATACTTTTTCGAATCAAAATATTACCAAAACCAAAAACCCCACAAAAGTGGGGCTTTGGAGTACCTGTAAGCCTCATGGGAGATTATATGATAAGCGTTACAGATTTATATGCTAAATTTAATATTTAATGTAAAATTAATTATTATATTAAATATAATGTTATTTTATATATCTTATATTAAATATTAAAGTATTTATAGTTCAAATATAAAATTGTTAAATATTGAACTATCTTTCAGGTTTAGGACTATCGCGACTTAAAGACTGACTATTTCAGAATTATAATAATAAAGGAAAATATTTTTTTAATTTTACTTTAAGAGAATCATTTTTTTCGATGATCTAAATTCACCTGCCTCTATCCTGTATATGTAGACACCTGCAGCCACTGGCTGTCCAAAATTATTGGTGGCATCCCACACAACCTGATTCAAGCCAGCATCAATATTTGAATTAACTAATGACTTTATATTTCTACCCATAAGATCATATATATTGATAGTTACATATTCATTTTTTACGATTCTATAGTAAATTTTTGTGCTCGGGTTAAATGGATTTGGGTAATTATTTCCAAGATAGAATCTGTTTGGTTGATTGTTATCCTGCAAACCCATGGCTACGCAAATATTTTCTGGCGCATACTGTTCAACCGGCAGAGGCGGCTCAAGCTGCCAGGTATCTATAGGAAATGAATAATCTCCCCATGAACAGCCTGAGTTAGAGTTAGCATGCTGATATCTAGCTCGAGATCTTCCAAAACCAAAACCACCACCTTCTTGCATCTGACTGCCTAGAGATACAT
>CAZLPW010000068.1:5718-10592 GCA_964561495.1 uncultured bacterium
GGTGTAGATCATGTGCCACGGGAAGGGACCTGTAAATGCATGGGTAACCGAGTACGTTCCATTAAAGTTTTCTAATGCCGTAACATTGTATCCGTCACCAAGTATTTGTAGATAGGTAAGCCATCTATCTTGAATTGAAATATATACTGAGTCCTCCTGAGGGTTAAATCCATTCGCTTCGGCATTAACCATGTCCACGTTAAAAGTAACTGAGACCGTTTGTCCAGTCGGAATAACGCCACCCGCTGGAAGATCGTAGTATCCTGCAAGATCTAACTCTAGAACATTGGTCCCATCGTCAGAACCCAATACAAAGACTCTGTTTCCTCCTCCATACTGAGGTGAGTCCTCCCACCCAATACCATCAAAAATGGTTCCGTACTCTGACTCAAGCTCCTGGACTGATGCATGACTGAGTTCCATATAATACTTGTATTCAATATCTGTATCAGGGAATCCAGTTATATTGGCCGCAAGACTAAATAAATTTGTTCCTGGAGTACGAATCATTCTGCAGTTCGATGGATCATCGCAGTTCCAACCGTTAAAAGCGCCCCGGACCTGCATCTGATCTCCATTTGATACACTAAAGACCTTCATCCCACTTGCGCCCTCTTCATCCAACCACTCTGTCATATCAACGGTGAAAAGTACAGTCTTTGTTATTTCACCTCCTTGATAGGGAATAATGATACTAGTGGTGCCTGTTATTGTACCATCATCTTGAACTGTAAAGGCACGATTAGATAAACCTATAATATCCAGTAGCCAGGTTCCCCAACCATCACTGCCATCACAGGATTCACAGGTTGACCCGTTGCCATTGTCAGTATCGATTGCACCCCACTCGTATGAGTTTGGACCTGACACACTGTCTACAACCAGGGTCCACACACCATCATTGGCAGTGGTGTCACCGTTCGTTCCATCATCATATCCCTGAAGAACGGCCCAGTTTGAGAAAGCTCCCTTGAACCTAACATCCTGGAAGCCGTTTCCCTGATCCACCAGTGTGAGTACAACATCGCTGTATACATTTGTATTTAGATCAGAGCTAACAGAGCCATTCGCAACAGAAAAAATAAAAAAGGATAATAAATATATTAAGAGAATCTTCTTCACTACTTACTCCTCAATTGTAATTAAAATTTAGTAATAAAATTAGGTGATTTAAATATCTGACTAGTACACCTCTAAAATGAAAGCAGTTTTTGCAGGTATACTAATTTTTTTATCCATATCATATTTCTTTTTATCAAGAACACCTATTGCTTTCTTCTTACCCTTCAAAACATCTTTAAAACGCATTAAATCTAGATATTTTTTATTCTTATTATTATTAACTACTACCATTACCAAATCATCGTTATATAAACGAAAGTATGTATACAGCCCACCACTAGGTTTATAGTGAATCAATCTACCCTTTGTTACGGCTGCGCTTTTACCACGCCATTTTAATAGTTTTTTTAAATAATCCTGTGTATCAAGCTCCCACTTCTTTAAACCTTTTGACTCAAATGCGTTTGACTTATCTCCCTCCCAACCACCTGGAAAATCTGATCTAATATCACCATGATCTCTAGAGCTTTTCATTGCTATTTCTGTTCCGTAATAAATCTGTGGTATCCCCCTTGTTGTTAGTATAAAAGCCATAGCCATCTTCAATAGTTCTATTTTATTGTTTAATTGAGAATAAATTCGTTTAATATCGTGATTTCCTGCGAATACGACTAGATCATAGGGATTCCCGTAAACATAATCACTGGCTAAGACTTTGTAGATATTAACCACTCCAGAGTTCCAGCTTTCTTCTGCTAAAAGAGCATCGATGAGTACCTGCTGAAGTGGAAAGTCCATCATAATAGGTGCATAGGAAACATAACTATCATGTCGCTTGCTAGCTCTCTGCCAGTAAGCGACCATAACCGGATCACTAGACCACTCCTCACCAACAAAACTAAAATTTGGATACTCTTTGATTATTTTTTCACTCCACATAGAAAGAAATTTTTTATCAACATAGGGATATGTATCTACTCTAAATCCTGAAAGATCAGCATATTCTATCCACCAGATAGAATTTTGGACCAAATACTTTGCTAGATAAGGATTACTCTGATTTAGATCAGGCATTGTACTGTCAAACCAACCATCTGTAAAATCTTTTTTTTCATTAGCAGAGATATATGGGTCATGTACTGACTGATGATTGTGGGAGGAGATTTTGAACTTACCACTATTGTTTATCCAATCTTCAGTTGGAAGATCGCTCATCCACCAATGCTCAGATCCAATATGATTTAAGATTATATCTTTTATAATTCCGATTCCTTTTTCTGATGATAAAAAAGATAACTTTTTATACAATAGATTATTCCCAAATCTGGGATCAATATTATAATAGTCCGTGGTTGAATAGCCATGGTATGAATATGACTCTTGATTATTTTCTAATAACGGATTTAACCAAATCTGTGTAAAACCCATTTCAGATATATAATCTAAATGATCAATAACTCCTTCAATATCTCCACCGTGTCTTCCATATTTGCTATTTCGATTTGAACTCTCTTTTAATGTGCTTATAGAATCATTCTTAGGATCACCATTCGCAAACCGATCTGGTGTAATCAAATAAATAACATCTTTCTGTGAGAAACCCTCTCTTTGAATGGACCCTGGTCTTCTCTTTAATAGCTTATAATTATATTTAGTTAATTCTTTGGATTTTTTTTTAAATATTATTTCAAAACTTCCAGGCTCTACCATATCCAAAAAAAACAAATCAATAAATAAATAATTTGGGTTTTCTATTTTGTGTATTGCATTAATTAAAACTCCTGGATAGTCTATATCTGGCTCAAGATCTGAAATACCTTTACCATGGACCATCAGCTGCAAAGAACTGTCTAACATACCAGCCCACCAGAAAGGAGGCTCTAAGTGATTGATCTTATATGAATCTTTATCAATTCCAACCAAAAACGTAGAAAATAATGATAAATATAAATAAAAATAATATTTCACACTTTTAAAATTTTATTTGTAAGAGAAAATATATATCCTAGAGAATCGATTATAACAGATCCAAAAATCCATTTAAAATTTTTTGTGCAGAACGCTTGCTGAATTCTTGACCACTATTAACTATAATATTTCTAGGATATACAATAGCTCCTAGATGCTCTAACTGTATTCTGAAGGTAGATAAAAATCTAAAACCTGCTCCTCCACTGTGTGAGGCAATTAATGCTTTTTTATTCAAAAAAGCATCTCTCCAATTTGAAGTTGAAACTGATATCCAGGTAATCGTATTCGTTAGAATTGGTGGTGAACCACCATTATACTCTGGAGCGCAAAATATCAGGCCATCAGAACTGATAAAATCTTTTGATAGAGTTTTTATCATCGAACTATCATAATTATCTAATTCAGGAGTATAAACTGGCATCCCAAAATCTTCTAGTGTAATAATTTTCTTTTTACAGTTTAATAGATCACCTAACTTATTAGCCAGAACAAGATTACTTCCTTTTGTTGCTGAAATAATTAACGCTCTAGACATTTTAAAATCTACTCATCATATGATAAACAAAAAACGCCTTCTAGAGATTAATAAATTTGATAAATAGCTAATCAATTTTCGTGTGCCAATATGCTAAACCTATAAACACAAACTGGAACGGTAAACGGCTCCAAGCAATAAATGGTGTAGTATTCATAGCCTGCCCATTTGTTAGCGCTAAATATATGTTTGCAGGATAAACAGCAATAAGCAAAAATATCAACCCCCATCCTGCCAGAAATCGTTTGTTTTTAAAAAATAAAAGTGACCCTAGCAATATTTCAAAGAATCCACTAATATAAACTAAGCTAGATTTAAATGGTAACGGCGGCGGAACTATTTGAACATACCATTCAGGATCAATAAAATGATGAATACCAATAACAATATAAAAAATACCCATCACAAAAATTGAGGAACTCTTTAATATGTAATAAATACTATTCATATTATCTATATAATAATTAAGTTACAAAATACAGAAGCTGATTTTTCATATTTATATAGATCAAGATTGTTAAATTTTATAAAAATAATTCTAGGAGTTATTATTAAAAATAAATCAAATATTAAACCAAAAATTATTATTCAAAATGAACTAAACAAAATCACTGAATTTTGTGAAGATTGGGATAGTGACTACGGAAATTTAGATATTTTCTTCAAATCATTAAATATTAAATCGTCTACTGATTTGGCTATAATAGAACCTTACTTTAGAGACTGGTCAAATATGGAAGGTTTTGCTCATTTATTAGTCAGACCTAAAAATAAATTTGAATGTGCTATTATTTTAAAAATTTGTTTTAAATGTAATATTCTATTAACAATATCTGCTGGAAAAACAAATCTAACTGGCAGCGCTACTCCCAAGGGAGGAGTAGTCCTATCAACATCGCTGCTTACAGATCCATCTATTGAACTAGACGTAAAAAATAAGGAGGCATCAAGTCCAATTGGAATACCTCTCGAAGATTTCAGAAACAAGGTCCTAGAGGAATCTGATCATACTCTCTACTACCCTGTAGATCCTACAAGTAGAAATGATGCCTACGTTGGAGGCACATTATCCTGTAATGCCTCGGGATTTATACCAGGGCAAAAAGGTGCAACACGATATTGGGTTAAAGAGCTTGATTTTTTGCTGCCTAATGGTGATCTAGTTCAGATTAGAAGAAACCAATACATATCAGAAAATGGAAGTTTTTCAATAGAATATGAAGGTAAGAATATCCTTTTACCAGTTCCAACTTATAACAGACCAAAAATAAAAAATGCCAGTGGCATCTTTTCTGACAAAGGTGGA
>CAZLPW010000069.1:0-7101 GCA_964561495.1 uncultured bacterium
GGGCTTACCTTCTTCTGGATTATTGATTTGGCATATTGATGAAGCAGTAATAGAAGCTGGGTTATCTGATTATTCAATTAATTCAGATATTAATAGGCTTGGTATTGACCTTGAGGAAGCCGATGGAGCGCAAGATATTGGAAAAGAGTCATTTTTTTTATTTAATGATCCATCATCTGGATATTTTGGAGATATGTGGTTTAAAGGTAACCTCGAATATGAACGCGCTAATCCAGCATATGAGGGATTAAATCTAGATTTTGGACCATACACGTATCCGAATACAGATAATAATGATGGATTAAAATCAGGGATTACAATCGGTGATATAGGAAATCCATCTGATAGCATGAGATTTATTGTTAAACGCGATTTAATTATGGCTGGATTTCCTGATACAACCGCTCATATTAAAGTTTGTATTGATTTAAATAGTGATGGTGTGAATGAAATCATTGGTGGCAAAGATTCTCTTTGGTGGTCAACTACTTCAGATATTTTTAGTAAAAGAATTATAATAGCTTTAGAGTCAAACTCTGATGATATTTCTTTTGGTTTTAATATCAAAACCGATACTACATATGTAGAGGTTCGAGAGTTTTTAGAAAATTTTACGAAGGTTACATACCTGAAATATATAAAGTTGCTTGATGATTTTATTATTGATGGAATTATATATGAAGATAATTTTTATATTACTGTGTATAACGATTTCTATGGCGATGTTGATACTTTAACAATTTCTGAATGGGATAGTCACAAAAGAAAAGTCTATTTTAAATCATCTTTCAATTATACGGTGCCCCCATCTGGTTATGGTATATCCGTTAATAATTTTAATAATCAACCATCCAAGTATATGGAAAAAAGATTTATTACTTTATCAGCGGTGGACCTCAATCTCGATGGAAGTTTAGATCTACTTGCGTTAGCAGATGATGGGTATTTATATGCTTTTGATTCAGATTTAATGATTATGGCTGGCTTTCCAATAGAATTAAAACTAAAGGAACCAATTTTAGCTGGAGATATTTTAGGTAACACCTTTCCAGAGATTGTGGCCAAATCATTAGATGGGAAAACTATAAATATATTTAACCATCAGGGCGTTTTAATTGATAGATTTTTAAATCCAATTGAAGAGGATTTAGTTTGCTTAGCAATAGTTGATAAATATTCATCAATAATATCCAATTATTCAATCTACAATATTGAAGAAAAAAATGTTTTTGGGTCCAATGCATGGGCGTATTTGCATGGTAGCTCTGGAAGAAATAGAACGGTGGTTTTAGATGGTGATATAGTTACAAATAATCACAGCCTGTATATAAGAGGATATTGTTATCCCAATCCGATACAGGATGAGAAAGGGATAATTCGAATAGAAACAAACAATGCAAAAGAAGTAATCGTTAGGATTTTTGATTATGCAGGTTTCCTTGTTAAAGAGTTTAAAAAACATAATATTTTCCCAGGGATAAAAATTAATGAGTGGACATGGGATGTATCATCCATTAGCTCAGGCGTATATTTTGGCGAGGTAAGTATTAAATCAGAAGATGACCTAAAATCTGCATTAATAAAGATTGCAGTTATTAAATAATGAGACACTTTAATAAAATACCAGTTTTAATATTTACTTTTATCTTCGCTGGAATTGATTATAATCACCCTGAATTTAATTGGTCAACTATTGAGACAGAGCACTTCAAGGTGCATTTCCATGATGAAACTGAGTCTACCGCTCGGGAGGCCGCAACAGTTGCTGAGGTGGTTTACAATAAAATTACTCAATTGTATGATTTTGAACCAAAAGAGAAGACTCACTTAGTTTTAATGGATCCAGATGATATATCCAATGGAGCTGCTTACTATTATGATAACAAAATAATTATATACTCATCACCGTTAGATTTTGCTTTAAGAGGGAGCCACAGATGGTTGCAAAATGTAATAACTCATGAATTTGTACATATTATTTCACTACAAAAGTCAATGAAAGCTGGAACAAAAATCCCTGGTGCTTATTTACAGTTTATGGATTATGAAAAAGAAAATCGTCCTGATGTTCTTTATGGATATCCCAATGCGCTTATTAGCTATCCTATCCCAGGAACTGTTGTTCCACCTTGGTTTGCTGAAGGAATTGCGCAATATATGTATTTTAATGCTGATTGGGATCATTGGGATAGCCATAGAGACATGGTCCTTAGAGATAGGGCTTTAAATAACAATTTACTCAATTTTTCTGAGATGAATACTTTTGGGAAAAGAGGCATTGGAAATGAATCAACTTATAATGCAGGTTTTGCATTAGTTAAATATATAGTTTCCAAATATGGGGAAAATTCATTAAAGAATATTTTGATTGAACTTTCAAAGCCATTACAATTTTCAATTAACTCAAGTATTGAAAATGTACTTGGTATTAATGGAGAGATTTTATATAAAGATTTTAAAGAAGATTTAGAGACCAAATACGAAAGCAAAACTAAAAAAATTCTTACAAATGAATATTTTGGTGAAATTATTATTAATAGTGGGACATCAAACTTTCATCCAAAATGGCAACCAAATAAGAATGCCTTTTCATATATAACTAACAAAAAGAATGACTTTTTTAGTCAGACCGATCTTTATTTATTTGACTTGGATACTAAAGCTGAAAAAAAAATCAGTGGTGGTGTTTCATATGCTTCTACTTGGAATGCGGATGGCACTAAATTGTATTATTGCAAAAAACCTAAATTCCCCAATAAACACGGTTCGAAATTTTATGATATTTTTTCATTCGATTTAAAAGAAGAAAAAGAAGAAAGACTAACTTATGATGCTCGATCATTTAATCCTGTTTATATCCAAAGACTAGAGTCATTAGCATATATATCCACATATGATGGGAATCAAAATATTTTTCTATTGGATTTAAATAATTTAGAAATAAAGAAAATAACAGAATTTGATGAACAAACAATGATTACATATTTAAATTATTCAGTTCTTGATAATAGTATTTATTTTGATATCACTAAACATCACTATAGGGATATTGGGGTTGTTGATTTAAATAGTGATTCTATCAAAATTTTATTGGATAATCAATTTGCTGATGAGAGAAATGCTTCTATATCAAATCATGGTGAATTTATATATTCTCAAGATGGAACTGGAATTTTCAATCTTTATGGAATTAATAATTTTGACTCTAGTTCTGGGTATATTACAAATACAATTGGTGGGGCTTTTATGCCAGATATATCAGATTCAAAACAAATTATATATTCACTTTATAAAAATGGATCCTATAAAATTGCATTAATTGATTCAATAAAGTATATATCTAATGATTCAACGGTTGGTTATTCTAATGATTTTTTTAATGATAGAAGATGGGAGAAAGATCCAATAAAAGAAAAAAACAATTTGATCAAAGAAAAATATACTGATCAATTTCCTAATATGTTTATCATGCCAAAGATTATGGCTGATTACAATACTTTAAAACCTGGATTTTATTTTCAATCAACAGAAATAATCAATCGTCTAGCTCTCTTTGGAGGTTTTTCAATAAATAGTTTGCGTGATATAGATGCTAATTTTATGTTTGAATTTAAAAGGTTTTATCCGACCTTGTTTTTCGAAACATATTTCGCTACAAGGAATAGAGCTGAATCTTCCAAATATCAGGGTGTTTACACAGTTAATGATAATATTAAGTTTAGAATGATTCAGTTTAGAAGCGGCTTGAAGATACCAGCCTTTGGTTCGTCATTTGAACTTTTTTCATCATGGCAAAGATATAGAGCATTTATCAAAGAAGAAGTACCTGATGAAAATTTAAATGGTAAATTTGATTATGATTATTTCCAGGGAATAGATTTTGGATTTTCATGGAAAATTAATTTAATTAAAAGCAGATTAGATGGTAATATAAATCCATCTAATGGATTGAGTCTTTGGTCATTAATTAATTTTGAAAAGAATAAATTTATTGAGGGTCTGGATCTTTCTGATTCTGGAACATTAATAGAAGACTGGGCAGATAATAACTTATATAAAATACAGTTGGGTGGGGCATTACATTTTGAACTACCAAAATTTGAAAGATGGACTGGTACGATCAAAACTGAGTATGGGAAAATATCAAATCAGTCAGTAGATGATTTTTTCCATTTTTATATTGGTGGTATGCCTGGTTTGAAGGGGTATCCTTTTTATAGTATTCAAGGAACTAATAAATTAATTACGGAATTATCCTTTCGAGTACCTATATTTAGGGAGAAAAATATTCCATTCTTTTGGATGATTTTTCAAAATATGACTTTTGGTTATATTTTCCAAATTGGTGACGCATGGGTTGGTAATAAAAGTCTGAATTATATAACAAAAAACAATTTATGGAAAAGGTCATATGGTTTTCAGGTTAGATTAAATGGTTTTTCATTTTATAATTACCCTATTGCCATTGAATATGAGATACATCAGCCTCTAGATGAGGTTATTAATAAATATGTTAATAATAACGAGGAAGAAGTTATTTATGAAAAAAAATCAAGAAGCTATATTAAAATTTTGTTTGATTTTTAATATTAGTATTTGTCTGGTTAATGCAAATTCTAATTTCAATCAAGATTCCACCAACGTAATTCAACAAGAAGATCTTGGGCTTGTTTTAAATTATCCAGGAAAACCATTATTAATGTCATTAGTCCTTCCTGGGTCTGGGCAATATTATATGAAAGAACCTATTTGGAAACCAGCTACTTTTTTAGGAATTGAATTAGTATCTATTATTTCTTGGATTAGTTTTAATCAAAGATCAGATAATGTGAAAAACGAGTATAAATCATATGCTAATAATAATTGGACACTAGAAGCGTGGGTCGTAAATAAAGGGAATAGACCTTCTAGTATTAACAACGACCTTTGGCAGAACTATGATGCTCTAATGAGTCTTACTGGCACACATTCATTATTACTAAGTTTGAGCGGAACCCTGAGAGATGCTTATGGTGACTTTGTAAGTTCAGATAGTTTAGAATATTATCCAGAGTGGGCTACTAATCCTGAGGTTAATGTAGTGAAAGATCGACATTTTTATGAAAATATAGGCAAGTATGATCAATTTTTAGGTGGATGGTCTGATGCTGCAACTGATTGGTATCCTGAGGAAAAAGATGTTGGTGATAGTACTGAAATAGTAATTAAAACGCCTAACAAACAAAGATATTTATTGCAAAGAGATGACTCCAATCGATTGAAACGATATGCAAATTATAGTATAAGTGCGGTTCTTTTTAATCATGTTATTAGCGGTTTAGAGGCAGTAGTTTCTAATCAAAGAAAAGCTCAAAAAGAGAAAAATTCTATTGATAAAGTTGATGCTGATATTGGACTAATATACAGTCCCTACTCTAAAACAGGAGTTGGAGGTATCTCACTATCTATTTCATTTTAAAAAATAATTATATGATTAAACTATTCTATATTTTTTCTTTATTCTTTTTTTCATGTGCCTCTAAAACAAGTTCATTCGAAAGTCCAATAAAAGAGAAATTTAATAATGGAATGGAGCTATTTGAGCGCGGTAAATATCTAAGGGCTCAAGATGAGTTTACTTCAATCGTTATTCGTGGTTCTGGAACAGATTTAGGAGATGATGCCCAATTTTATTTAGCAGAATCCTATTTTCAAAATAAAGAGTATATTTTAGCGATTTCTGAATACGAAAAATTAACAAGAAAAATGCCTTATAGCCCCTTTATTGAAGAAGCGAAATTTAAAATTTGTGAAGCTTATAAAATTGAGTCACCAAAATATTTTCATGATCAAACATATACAAATAAAGCACTTGATAGATACCAGGAATTTTTAGATGACTATCCTAATTCTGAATATAAAAGTGAAGTTATTTCTTCTATGAAATCAATGAGAGAAAAACTAAGCAAAAAGGTTTTTGAAACAGGGATTTTATATATGAAGATGGATGAATTTGAATCAGCAAGGATGGTTTTTGAAGAGATTTCAAATCTTTATTATGACACCGAAATGATTGATGATTCAAGACTGTGGATAGTAAAAGCATACGCAAGAGATTTAGATGTAAAAAATGCCAAAATATATTTAGAAAAATTTGAAACTGAGCTTAAATCAAGTGGACTATATCTAGAAGCGGAGAATGCAATATTTAGAGCGGTAAAAAAAATGGAAAAAAAAGAATCATAAAATGAAAATTTGTCTTTTTGGAGGAACTTTTGATCCTCCCCATATTGGTCATCTTTTATTAGCTCAAACTATTTTTGAAGAAGAATCATTTGATAAGGTATTGTTTATACCCGCTTACCAGCCTCCACATAAAAATAATATTTCTCCAGTTGAAGATAGAGTTGAAATGCTGAAGTTAGCAGTTAAAGAGAATCCTAATTTTGAAATATCAGAAATAGAGCTAAATAGGAGAGGTGTTTCTTATACAATTGATACAATAAAAGCACTAAAAGATAAATTAAAAATATCTACCGAAAGTTGTTATTATTTGATGGGCAGTGATACATTGCTTGATTTTCATTCTTGGAAAAAACCTAGAGAAATCCTAAACGAATGTCGAGTTATTGTTGCCATAAGACCTGGTTTTAGACCTAGTGATTTGGATCCATGGATTTTACATAGAATTCATTTTTCAAATATTCCAAGATTTGAAATATCTTCTAGCAATATTAGAGCGAGGTGGACTACAAATAAGACAATCCGTTATATGGTAACTTTGCCAGTATGGAATTATATTAATAAAAATAAACTATATTTATAAAATAAATTAAATAGTAAAGTCAAAATACCATCTGACCAAATTAATAGAAACCAAAATAGCTCCTTCTAATCGACCTATTTTCCAATTCGTCCTTATCATAAAAAGAGTTAGTCCAACCATTAAAACCAATAAAAATACACTATCAAAAATAGATTGATCTAGAGTCGAAGGGTTGATCATCCCCGCTAATCCTAGAACACCAAGTAAATTAAATAAATCACTTCCAATTAAATTACCTACTGCGATTCCATGTCGGCCTTTTAAAGCTGCTGTTATAGATGTAGCAAATTCAGGCG
>CAZLPW010000069.1:7111-10307 GCA_964561495.1 uncultured bacterium
AACTATGGTCACCGCAATAACCCAATCTGAGACTCCAAAATATGATGCAATAATTGAAGCGTGTTTAACCATTAAATGTCCACCAAATACAATCATAAATAGTCCAATTAATAAGAATATATATGATTTATAATTTGCTGTTTCAGGATGGACTTCTTCTGGAGGATCTTTTTTAATAAATAGAAAAATAATATAGCAGAACAATAGGGAAAAAAGGACTAACCCTTCTATTTTAGAATAGGAATCATTACCATCGTAGCCATTTAATCCAAAAAAAAGTATAAATATCATAGCTGTAGTTATCAAAAGGAAAAAACCATCTCTATAAAATAGTTTAGGTGATGTCGATATAGGTCTAATTATTGCAGTGCCACCAAGAATAAATCCTAGATTAAAAATATTTGATCCAATAACATTGCCAATGGAAATATCTGTTTGCCCAGTTATTGCTGCACTAATTGTTACAGCAAATTCAGGTGCTGAAGTACCAAATGCTACAACAGTAAGTCCAATAACTAAATCAGATACTTTTAAGCTATGAGCAATCTCAGCTGCAGAATCAACGAGCCAATCTGCTCCTTTCCAGAGCATCATTATAGATACTAATACCAGTATAAAATCAAATATTATATTATCAAACATGTTAAAAATTAGACAATTTTATCTTAATAGATAATTTTTATTGATAGTTCTTATCATTCTTAATTCAAATTCATAAATTTTAGCAATGATTGAGTTTCAGAATGTATCCTATAGCTATAATAATAGTAATGGAGTAAACAATCTTAGCTTTCAAATTGATGATGGCGAGTTTGCATTTTTGATAGGCCCTACGGGATCTGGTAAAACAACTTTAATGAGGCTGATATATTTTGATTTGCTACCCGATTCAGGTGCCGTTCTAACAGGAAAGTTTTCATCAGAAAAAATGACAAAAAGGAAAAAACCTAAAGCCAGGAGAAATATTGGAATGGTATTCCAGGATTACAAATTATTATCAGATAGAAATTTATTTGATAATTTAGCTTTACCTCTATATGTTCTTGGATTATCATCAAGGGAAATCGTGGATCGTGTGGATGAAGCACTTGAGTTGGTTGGTCTGTATGATAAAAAACTTCATTTGCCTTCCCAGATGTCTGGTGGAGAACAGCAACGATCTTGCTTAGCAAGAGCAATAGTAAAAGAACCAAATATAATTCTGGCTGACGAACCAACTGGGAATTTAGATCCAGTTGCATCATTTGAATTGGTTCGGCTTTTAGAGACAATTAATGAAATGGGCACTACTATTCTTATGGCTTCTCATAATTATAATTTAATAAAAGGAAGAGGTCGAAGAATTTTAGAGCTTAAAGATGGAATTTTGAGAGCTGCATAATGGAAAAGTTATTGTATCTAATAACTGAGGGCTTTAAAAATATTTGGAGACATAAGATAACTTCTTTCACTGCAATTTTTTCTTTATTCCTTACACTCGTATTTATTGGACTAATGGCAACAGCGGGGAATAATACTCATAAAATTCTTCAATATTTAAGAGCCAAATATAAAATCGAGGTATTTTTTAAGCCTAATTTTGCTAATGAGGAGGCTGTTGGTGTCATCCATAAAATAAAAAAAATACCCGGAGTTAGGACCGCCACACTTATCGAAAAAGAGGATGCTCTGCGTATTTTTAAAGATCAGTTTGGTGAGGATATCATGAGTCTTTTAGGGTATAACCCATTGCCAGTGAGTGCCGTAGTAAATTTAAAACGCAATAGTGAAAATCCTATTAAAGCTGGTCCAATTGTTAAAAAAATTAATGCTATGAGTGGCGTGGAGGAGGTAAAGTATCAAGGCCATTTAATTAAGAAGATTGAGAGGACTTATTATCGAATTTTGGATAAAGTGCCATACATAGCAGGTCTAATAGTATTTGTATCCTTTTTGATTATTTATAATACAATTAAACTATCAGTATACTCAAGGAAAGAGCTTATAAAATCTTTAGAATTGATTGGTGCAACCAGTCTTTTTATTAAAATGCCCTTTCTTTTTGAAGGCTTAATTATTGGTTTTTTATCATCCGTTATAGCCGTACCTGGTATATTATCAAGCGTTGGTATAGTTAATTATATTTTATCTAATTTTACAAATTGGGGTATAAGAGTTAGTTTAGATCCTACTTTATGGATCTGGATGTTTTTAATATCCATTTTTATTACTGTTTTTGGTAGTTATAGAGCCGCTAGTAGTATTCTGAAATGAAATATATTTTCCTATTATAAAAAAATTAATTAAAGGAGAGGATTATTTTGCCTAAAAAGAGTTCGAATAAAAAAGGAGCGCCAAAAAAGACAAATAATAGCTCCAACTTAAAACTAAATAAAGAGATTAAGGATTTAAAAGATTTAAATAATAATCTAGAAGACAAGTATTTAAGATTAAAAGCTGAATTTGATAATTATAGAAGGAGAAAAACCGAAGAATTTTCCAATTTACTTAAATATGATGGAGAAGTTGTTATCAAGGGGTTTTTGCCGATTCTTGATGATCTAGATAGACTCAAAGATGTTGGAGATGAATCTAAAATAAATGATAATAGTTCTATAGAAAGTGGTTTAGATATGATTTTTAAAAAAATAAATAAATATTTAGAATCAATTGATGTAAAAAAATTTGGCGAGGTTGATGATAAACTAAATCCTGATTTGCACGATGCACTTATGACACGTTGTGAGAAAGATAAAGAAGATGATTTAATTCTCGAGATTTTTGAAAATGGTTATTCTTATAAAGAAAAGATAATTAGGCATGCAAAAGTAGTAGTGAATAAAGCATGAGGGATTTTTATGAAATATTAGGTGTAGACAGAGGTGCCTCAGATGATGAGATAAAAAAGTCTTATAGAAAATTAGCTCTAAAATATCACCCAGATAGAAATCAAGGGAATTCAGATGCTGAGAAAAAATTTAAAGAAGCAGCGGAAGCATATTCCGTTTTAAGTAACTCAACTAAAAGAAACCAATATGACCAGTTTGGACATGCTGGTGTAGGAATGGGTGATTCTGCAGGCGGATTTAGTGGTGGTGGCGTGCATATGAGTATGGATGATATATTCTCTCAATTTGGTTATATCTTTGGTGGCAGTCATTTTGAAAGTTTTTTTGTAGGAGGAAATAGCTCTAGAAGAAGATCAAGAGGCTTAGAT
>CAZLPW010000070.1:0-10101 GCA_964561495.1 uncultured bacterium
TTACCAACAGGGAAAACAAAAATTGATAAGATCTGTTTCAAAAAAACATGCGAAGATTAAGGCTAATAATTATATTAATGATCTTATGATAAAAGGTGTCCAAATAAACTACTCTATAGTCTATAAAGCACTTGAACAAATTGGCTGGATAATATCTAAAATTGTAGATAAAGATAAAATAAAATCAAACCTTGATGTAGGTGACCAGATAAAAGATGAAATTTTAGATCTTAAACTTAATCAGGATGCTATTTTAGCAACATTCCAAGATGAAGACTTTACTATCGAAGATTTATTAAGTGGTCTTAGAAGATCTAGGCCAAATATTTTTCTAAAAGATCCTATTCAGTCATTTTACATAGCACTTAGAGATAAAATACTTACCTCTACTGCAATTAGCGAAGGGTTGTTAGATGATAATTCAGTAAAATGGGCAACTCAATCAGCAGAAGATAATTATTTAGCACGAAGCTATCTTCTATTTTTAAAAAAAGATAGCATTGAAAAAAACTTCTCCACTGATGAATTGAAACAAGTCTCTGATAAACTCAAAAAAGAAATCTCTGTTAATGTTTTTCCCGAAAACCTAGACAGACTTTTTATAAATATTTGAAATCGAATCAAACTAGATATCCTTAACACAGCGAAAACCAGTATGACTCAAGCCTGTGTCTTGGCTAGAGCTCATCCGCCGTGATACGCGATATCCCGAACAATAGATATCATTACAAAGAAAGGAACCTCCCCTCATTACTCTTTTTTGGCTATAGGGTTCTAATGGGTCAAATGGTTTTTCTGGTCCTTTTGGATTCGTAATATATTTGTCTTGAGGATTCAACCTGTAAGCATCTGCTCGATAGTAGTCGGCACACCACTCCCAAACATTTCCTGCCATATCATAGAGCCCATAATTATTTGGAGGATATGATTTTACTGGCGCTGTATAGATGTAGCCATCATCATTTGTGTTTTTATATGGGAAAATACCTTGCCAAAAATTTGCCCTATCTGAAGACTGATTAGCAGGAGTATTGCCCCATGGATAGATCGGATTGTTTAGCCCTCCTCTTGCTGCATATTCCCACTCTGCCTCAGTAGGAAGTCTTTTTCCTGCCCAATTGGAATAAGCCACAGCATCCTCCCAGGATATATGAACAACAGGATAATTTAATTTGTTTATTATAGAACTACCTGGGCCTTCGGGATGTCTCCAGTTTGCCCCAATTTTCCATTCCCACCACTGCCTCTCATCACCTAGTCCGATTGGACCAGATGCTTTTTTAAAAACAAGTGAACCTGGAAAAAGCAAACTATCTGGTGGCTTAGGAGTACCTGGAGGTAGGGTCTCTCTCATCTGATCCCAGTCAATCGCTCTCTCTGCAACTGTAATATATCCAGTGCTATCCACAAACTCACGAAACTGCTTGTTGGTTACTTCGTGAACATCAATCCAAAATGAAGAAGTTTTGACTCTTCTATTTGGGTATTCGTTCTCATATGCATCAGGACTGTTTGCCCCCATTATGTACTTTCCAGCTGGGATAAGTATCATCCCATTTTTTTCTTTTAGACTATTTTCATTTTTGGAACAATTGAAAGCACCTAAAACCAGATTAGCAAAAATGGCTATCTGAAAGATATTTTGATAAAGATTTCTTTTAATTATTGGCATACATACTCCAATGTATCACTAGGCAGGTAACCAATACGATGAGCTATGAATTTAATTTCATCACCTTGATCCAGTAACAAAGGTTCTTTATATGGAGCCCAGCCAATCCAAGGAAGCTCATCATTCTTAAATTTGTACCCTATAGCTGCCCCCTTTGTGTCACAGGTTAATATTATTTTTCGATCATCTTGAACAACTACTGGAGGGCTTGTTTTTGGCTGCGTTTTCTGAGGCCAAAACTGCTCTATTAATTCTTCTTCTGGTATCAGGCCCTTATCTTCTATGGCTTTCATCCATCTTTCGGCCTCATTTCGTAGTTCAATTAATTTATCCTTGTGACTGGGATCATTGACAAGATTATTCAATTCATAGGGATCATTTAAAACATCGAAGAGTTCTTCTTTAGGTTTCGTTGATCTAAACCATTGGGCCTGCGTATCATTTAATTGTCCAGCTGAATTGAGTCTTAATAGCTCTTTCATGCTAGCCATGTTTTCTCTATACTGAAGAGGTAAATAATAAGGCTGATCAGGGTTAAAGTTTTTTAGATACTTAAATCGCTTATCCCTAACAGCTCTTATCATATCATAGTGCTCATCAAACCTATCTGCTGCTGCATGAATGTAAAACCTTTCACTATTAGACTTGTATTCTCCTTCAAATGGCTTTCCCTGGTGATACGTTTGTGGTTCTATATTTGCCATTGATAAAAGCGTTGGTGCAAAATCAACAAAGCTGATGAGTCTATCATCAATCTCTCCAGCACGAACTTTATTTGGAAACCTGATTATCATCGGAACCTTTATTCCAGAATCATACAAAAGTCTCTTTTGTCTTGGTAAGGGGCCACCATGATCAGTGTACCAAACAATTATAGTCTGATCTAACAAACCATCATTTTCTAACTGTCCAAGAATCATACCTACTTTTTGATCCATCTCTACAATATTAGAATACATCCTCTTCATATCTTTTTTTACCGCCTCATTGTTTGGCAAATATGGAGGAACATTTATTTCGATATTTTCTGGAACGTAGAGAGGCTTTTTAACTCCCTCAAATCTTTTCCACCATTTTTTTATTGATCTATCTGGTGGAAATGGATCAATGTCAAAGTGTCTATACCAAGGATTCCAAAGATTGGACTCATGAGTAACACCAAAATTAAACACTGAAAAAAAAATTTTACCGGATGGCCTGTTTCTCCAATGAGCAAAAATACTTGACTCATCCCATGCTATTTTCGACTTATAAAATTGGTAGTCCTCTTTTTGATTGTTTGTGCAATAGTATCCATTCTCCCTCATTATTTGACTTACCATCTTTACATCATTTGGCGGTACTACTTCATAATTAATAATCCCTTTTTCTTTGGCTGCAGGCTGCTGAGATAGTGTTCGCATATGATGTGCCCCAATGCTTGAAGGATACATACCAGTAACAATTGCTGCTCTACTAGGAGAACACACCCCGGAAACAGAGTAGACGTTTTTATAGCAAACTCCCTCAGCCGCTAATCTACTCAAATTAGGAGTCTCTATCGTTGAATCGCCAAATGAAGGTATATACTCGCCCAAATCTTCCGCCACAAGCCAAACAATATTATATTGTTGTTGTTTTTTATTATTATGGGTTAAACTAGAATTACAAGAGGAAAAATAAAGGCATAAAAAAATAACGAAATAAAATTTACTTGCTTTTATTATACTCATCATATGCACTTTGGAATTCAGGTAAAATTGAATCATACTTAGAAGGAGCGATAAATATATTCTGGATATATTCTTCAGAAAGTTTAACTAAATCATAAACCACAAGTCTATGTTCATCGGCTATGTTATACTTTTCCGAAGGATCATGATCAATGTTGTAGAGCAGTGGTAGATCACTATTAGTAAATTCGTTATTCCAAGGATTGGGATCCTTAATATAAATTTTCCACTCGTTATGCCTTAATGCAACTAGTGTATCTTGTCTGTAGTACTGTATATCTGAACGGACTGGTAGATTATCAAAAAAAGAGTTAGATATATCCAAACCATCTAGCCCTTGGTTTTCATAATTTTCAACCCCAGCAATAGACATAAACGTAGGCAGCAGATCAAGGGCTGAACAGACTACATTTGATATGATACCCTCAGGCACACTACCTGGCATCCAGGCAATAGCAGGAACCCGAAATCCACCTTCGTATACACTCCCTTTATTTCCTTTTAAAAGTCCAGATGAGCCTCCATTTATACCAGCCCACCCCCAGGGGCCATTATCACTGGTAAATATCACAAATGTATTTTTAGCTATGTCAAGATCTTTTAAAGTTTTCAAAATTTTTCCCACGCTATTATCAATCTCCTCAACGACATCACCATAAAGCCCTCGCTTACTTTTCCCTTTAATACTATCGCTTACTAGCAAAGGAGTATGAGGAGCGGTGTGAGCTAGATAAAGAAAAAATGGTTTATCTTTGTTTTCCTTTATAAATCTAATTGACCTATTTGTAAACATATCTATAAACTTATTTTGCTCAATATCTACACCTATCGTATCCGTATTACTTAGAAATGGAAGCGGTGGAAAATTATTTCTGGCATAATCCCAGTTCCCTTCTGGCCTCATATCATTTGAGTATGGGATACCATAAAAAATATCAAACCCATGATTTGTTGGCATGTACTTTTCCAAATGTCCCAGGTGCCACTTTCCAACACATGCGGTGCTATAACCCAAAACTTCTAATTCTGATGATATCGTTTTAATCGCTGGATCTAAACCTCCTGCATTATCAGGAAATAAAACACTTCGTTTGCCATACATTCCTGTTCTAACTGGCAATTTTCCTGTTAGAAGTGCGGCTCGGCTTGGAGTACAAATCGAAGAACCTACATAAAACTGAGTCAACCGCATTCCTTCCAACGCCATTTTATCGAGACTTGGTGTACGAATCGTAGGATGACCAAATGAACTGAGGTCACCATAACCTAGATCATCGGTAAAAATGATTATAAAATTAGGAGGTAATCCTCGGTTATCGGAATGACAGGCAAATTGAAAGAGCAAAAATAAAAACAGGAAAATGGTTTGGATATTTTTCATTATTATTTATCAACTAAGACTTCATCAATTAATTCGTAAACCTTCTTAAAATTCTTTCCGAAGTTACTTCTTCCTCTTCTTCTAGATTGAGTTATTAATATGTTGTTATCTAAATCAATTCGCAAAACTGATGAAGTAGCAGAACCATGTCCTATTACATTGCCACTCAGTAAATACCTCTCTTCCCCCGTAATCTTATCATCTATTTTCCAATTTTGCATTACAATCCCAATACCTCTTGCCTGATCTTTGTCCCATGAATTATTAAACCTGATTCCAGGGTAGAACTGATTTAAATCTATTGGAAGTAACTTTTTAAAAGTTTCTTCTGAAAAATATTTTTTCCCATTATAAACCCCGCGCTGAAGTAGCATTTGACCTAAAATTGCAAGATCATAAGCGGTAGTATGAACGCTATAACCAAGAGACCATTGATGGTAGGTGTTATCCATTCCAAGGGGTTCATAAAGGTACTCCTGAAATAACCGAAAAACACTCTTTCCAGTGACTACTTCCATAACCTTTCCAGCGAGTTCATAGCTTGTTCCGTTGTACCTATAGGAAGTTCCAACAGTATCATTTTTTATTAAATGAAATAATGTGTTTTCTAACCAATGATTATGAACTCCATTGTATAATCCATGACCATGAAAGCCTGCAGTATGTGTAAAAAGATTGCGCATTGTGACAGCCTGGGGTCCTTCTTTAGGAAAATCTGGTAAGTAATTACCCACAGGATCATCAATACCAATTATGTCTTGATCTACGAACTGCGCAAAAAGTATTCCAGTAATTAGTTTTGTTATAGATGCAATTTCTGTTGGTGTGTTAATTGTAAAAGTACCGAAATCATCGCTACCGAAAGCATCATGATATATTATTTTTCCGTCCTTTGCAATAACCATATCAAACGGTGAGCCACCATCATCTATCCAATCTTTACATATTGTGTCCATTTTTTTTGTGAATATTGAATACTTTTTTTTCTGTTTCTCCCTAACATATTCAAATTTATCATTGCTACTAGAAATTCTGCCTGGTACCTTTAAATCATTATAATAATTCTCTTTACCTAGAATTATTTGCTTTATTTTTGCATGGAAATCACCGTCATGGATCAACGGTGTGCGTTTTCTATCACGCTGGAGACCCTTTTTATGCATATCATCAAGGAAAGAGAGATAGAGCACCTCTTCTTTCTGCATAAGAAATGATTCAAATGTTTTTAGCCCTAAAAAATTTCCAGCTGATTCTCCGTGCTCTTCCCAAGTATCTTTTGAAATCCCATTAACAGGTAAATACTGAAGTTCGGCATTTAAAAAGCTGGCCCAGGCGGTCCAATCATCGGATGTACATAATAATGTTCCTGCTCTTTTCATTACATCACCATTTTTACCAATAATTTCAGCATAATAACCATATCTTCCTGTATTCTTTGGATAATAGACCTCATTAAGATCTGTATCAAACCACCTAACCTTTATTTCATAACCTCCTCCAAGATATCTTTTAGACAGTCCTGGCTTATCTAATATAAACTCAGGGAAGTTACCTACTCTCATATACAGCATCATATTATGTGTCCAATCAGATTTTAGATTGAGTAATGGAACGACATCTGTACTTAAAAATTGATGATATTCAATAGACCTGTATTTTTTATCAAGGTATCGTTTTGTGGCCTTATCATTTAAGATTTTCAGCTTTAATTTCCAGTCCCAGTCTTTATTTGGCATCTTTAATACTACTCGGTTTATACCTTTTCTCAGTGGCACAGAAATATATTCCTCAATAGAGCTAAATGTATTGCCGGCGTAAGCATTCACATAATTACTGTTTACAAATAATTTAACGCCATCTGTGGTGCTAAATAAAAAATTCGCATAATCATCTTTTTTTGATGATATCTCAAAATAACCATACACTACCGCATAGGCGGTATCATCTAAGAATGAATTAATATCAAATATTTCATCAACAGATTGAATCACTTGTCCATCATAGACGCTCTTATCGTTACTGAATAGCCCTTCATCATCTATGTAAGCGTGATCAATCATTTCAACTATATTTTTTGTCTCAGATGATTTGAAGACCTTTGATATAAATATCTCGCTTAAAAATGAATTTGTATTTAGGTCGTGTGTCTTTTGACCATAGCTAAAATAAAAAATCAATAGAAAGCTAAGACAAATATTTTTTTTTAGCATCTAATGAAACCTGTGTTTATCTGATGTAATCCTTATAACGAACCCAATCATAATCTGCATAATCGTTTGATTTTTTTCCATTACTACTTGAGAAGACACCTAGCAATGCCCCTGTATAGTTTCTATCAAGCATTTTAATAGCACCTATTGTTGTATAGTAATCAAAATTTTTACCATTATCTAAGGAATAATAGAAATCATATTTATCTTTTTTGGAAGTCATCCTAAGGATGATACTGCCATCATAATTTTTCAAGATAATTTTTTTTAGTGATACCACTTCTTCACTCTTTTCTTTTAACTTTTGTTCAAGGTAGAATTTTTTACCAATTTTGTAAACTGTATTAGTCATGTAGTTCCATTCCTTTTGGTAATGAATTATACCAGACTCAACCTTATCATCAGAAGGGTAATAATCCATTTTAACTTCATAATCAAAGTCACTTTCTCTTTGACGAAAACCAATCATACTAAATCTTTTTCGATCCTCAATTTTATTTGGCTTAGAAAACAACCTCAAAAAACCAGGCTTACTTTCAAGGGAAAAAGTCTTTTTTTGCGGTACTCTTATGAATGTCCAATCAAGACCTAGATGATTAGTTGCAAAATCATCAATAAATGAATTATTAACATACTGTGGTTTATCAGGAAATGGTAGGGCAGAAAAACGCTCTACCTTGCCAGTTTCTGGAGCCACTACTGGGAACAAATATCTTAGTGGCTCCCATTTTGTCTCAGATACTTGCACCCATTTCACAATACTGGGTTCCCATTGCATGGGAATTAAATATGTTTCCCTTCCCATGTTTGCATCTCCATCCAAATCATTTCGTTTTCCAAGGGATACCATATACCACCTACCATCTTGCAATTCAATAATATCTGCGTGTCCAGTGCTATTAACAAAATATTCATTTGTAATATGACGAGTTGTAAGAATAGGGTTCCTCTGATTTTCAATATAAGGACCAAAAATATCTTCACTTGCAGCAATCATTACAGCATGATTTTTACCTGTCCCTCCCTCGGCAACTAATAAATAATATAGACCATTTTCCTTGTAAATGTGTGGCCCCTCTGTACAGCACCCAAAGACACCATCCCAGACCGTGCGCCTCTCACCTATTAGCTTCCATTTTCTTATATCCAGCTCCTGAATCCAAATTTCACCTATTCCATTTGCATTCATATCTCCTGGTGAGTGGGTACCAGTAAAGTACACTTTCCCATTTGTATCAAAGAAAATATCAGGATCAATTCCAGGTGCTCCCTCAATTATATGTGGCTCTGACCAAGGACCTTCAGGATTCTTTGCAGTGATAATAAAATTACGCATTAAGCCAGGTTTCCCATCTCCTGAATTGTATACATTGGTAGTTATAATATAAAAAGTTCCTTTATCATACCTAATCGTTGGAGCATGGATTCCTCCATCTGATTGAACATCCACCAGATTCATGTTACCCTTACACTGGTCTTCCCTATGTAGACCGTGACCTATGAGCTTCCAATTAACTAAATCTTTACTATGATGAATAGGAAGACCAGGAAAATATTCAAAAGATGAGTTAACTATATAATAATCATCTCCAGCTCGACATATAGATGGGTCTGGATGAGCACCACTTATTATTGGATTTATAAAATAGCCTTCTTTACCATTAATTATTGACAACAGTAAAACAAAGTTTAAAAAAAATATTCTCATCATTGTTCTCCTAGTTACTTTTAAAATTATCCATAGACCTGTGATTTTGAACAATCCCACCATATGGAAACCCTGGGGTATCTGACCTACTATTTTTAAAAATGTTTAACATTTTAAAAACAAGGTCAGGGTGCTTCGCTGAAATGTTGTTTTGTTCAGATATATCATCCTTTAGATTAAATAGCTCAATCTCTGAATTGATTCCATTTCGAACTCCCTTCCAATCTCCAATCCTACAAGATTGACGAAATCCTCCATCAGGAATAGTTTGAAACCATCCACTCAGTTGAATTTCCCAGTTTAAATATTCATGTTTGATTTGGTTCAAATTTAAAAGCGTTGGTAAAAATGATATTCCATTAGTTTGGCTTGGAATATCCGTTCCCACCACTTCAGCTAAAGTAGGCATAATATCCTGAAAGGATGACACATGATTAGATATGGATCCACTTTTAATTTTATTCTTCCAGAATGCTATTAAAGGCACTCTAATACCACCCTCATAAAGATCACGCTTGTAACCTTTTAGATTGCCATTACTATTAAAAAATTCGTAATCATGACCATCTGGAGATCCATGAGGCCCATTATCACTAGTGAATAGTATTAGAGAATTATCTAGCTCTCCCATATCATCAAGCCTTTTAATTAACCGTCCTATTTGTCTATCAAGCAAAGTGATTTTTGCTGCATGGACTCGCTCTATCTCTGGCCAGCCTTTTTTTGCATACAATAATGTGTCACGAATAGGGCCTTCAAACGAGTGTGGCGCTCGGTATGACATAAAAAGGAAAAATGGTTTATCATTTTTTTGATCCAGAAACTTAAGTGCCATATCCGTTCTAAGGGCATCTTTACAATCATATTCTAAATAATTGTAGGGAACATATTCTTTATCACCATTTATCCATAGACGGTTTGGAGGGAATTCTCTCTTACCATTAAAACGTGCTTTCCACTGCTCCTGCACTGCATAATCAAAACCGTGACCAGAGGCCCATGTTTCGATATCATCTGGATTATCTAAATGCCATTTCCCTATGAAAGCAGTATTATATCCCGCTCCTTTTAGCATTTCCCCAAGTGTAAAAGAACTTTTATCAAGCCAAACACCATGCCACTTGTCATTACCAAAAAAACCAGCATTGCCTCTTATAGCATTAAAAGAAGCACTCTCCCCTGTCAGCAAAACAGATCTGGATGGTGAACAAACACTGTTGCCAGAATAAAAATCTGTAAATCGCATACCCATTCTAGCAAGTCTATCGAGCTCAGGAGTTCTAATTATTCTTTGTCCGTATGAACCTAATTCACCATATCCAAGGTCATCAGCTAAAAGTAGAATAATATTAGGTCTTTTTTGTGAAATTTTGTTTTTACAGGAGTCAAAAACAGGTATCGCAATAATACAAATAACA
>CAZLPW010000071.1:0-10018 GCA_964561495.1 uncultured bacterium
GAATAATCTGATCTTAGCGACCTTGCAAGGCGTATATATTTTATTTTATTTGATGACTTTGGTAAACATCTGGAAACATAAACAAATCTTTGATCAAGAGTATTGCTATATCTATCAGTTACCCCATATGGTAGTTGCCTAGCTTGTGCAATCTCTGGTCGATATATATGATTCTCTAATTTGTTTACACGGAGTTTATCTAAATCAGAATCTGCTAGTACAGCTCCGAGACTATCAAGCAGAGTAACACGAGTATCCGATGACTGCCCATAAGAGAAAGATACATTTTGCAAATTACTGTATGAATTTGCTGAAAGATATTTAATAAACGTTTCAATCTCGCGCTTAAGATTAGATGCTAGGGTATTTTGTTTTTCTTCTAGCTTTTTAGTATAGGATAAAATGATATTTTCATTTGATTCTATATCAACACCATAACCCAACTCAGCTAATTTCTTTTTTAAATTAGATACATAAATTCTAGTAAACTTTTCTTTTTCTGAATCCTCAGTTAAAATATTATGTTCAAATAATGCATCAAGTATTTCAGATTCATAGGTTCTCATAAATCTCTGTTCTCCTAGAGATTCTATTGGCTTAGAAAATCTTACATAAATCCTTCTTTCATCCTTAGGTTCATCATACGCAAACGAAACATAAATCATTTTTTTATTAAGTGTTTCGCTATGTCTTACAGCTATTCCATATTCTGTAATTTTTGATGCAACAATCTCTGGCCTATCAGCATGATTATCTAACTTAGAAATTTGTTCTTGATTAACATCGGATTCTCCAATTACTATTCCTTTTTGATCAATTAATGTAATTCTAGAATCTGATGTTGCTCTATATAATTGGACACCACTTTGCAGTGTACCATCATCATTATTCATATGATAAATAAAATTCTTTATTTCACTTTTAAGGAATTGACCCTCTTCCTCTAAATGCAAAGCATCTATTTCAGAATTTGTAGCATCAATATTTAATTTGAACGATGAAAAAAATATGTTTTCCTGATCTTTATTTAATTTAATATCAAGTTTTTTTAAAGATTGATTAATCTGGTTCCGATATATTTTCTCCATCTCATCACGAGTTATACCAACACTCAAATTTCCAGATCTTAAATTCTCAGGGAATAAGATTTCAGTTTCAGTCCATACGTTAATTGGAAGGTTATCTAATTTAGCAGGATTAAACTCCATATTTTTCAAGGCTTCAATTGCAACCTTGTCAAGTTCATTCACAGAACTGCTTTTTAGAAGATTTATTTTTTTAACAATACCCTTTCTATCTACCTGAAATTGTAATGAGACGCTGCCGCCATCATGGGCAAAGTCTACTACTGGAGCAATCAAGCTTTTAGGTGTAGGCTTAGTATCAAATTTCTTAAAAAAAGTTTTAGAAAGTTTTTTAGGCTTTCGAGATTGTTCAATCTTTTCAATAGTATTAACAAGATCTTTATCATCAATGATCCTACCCATTTGGTATGTTGTCCTTCTAACTGGTTCACCGATTACACTATAGAAGGTCCAGATGCCATTTCTTTTTATGCCTTTCATTGGACCTTTTTCACGAACTTTACCATTGTCATAATAACGAACAATCATTTCATGTCCAGTTGGTGTAATCCCTTTTATTACTTCATTAGGATCAGTAATTACACTGGTATCATAGTTCACAGTAGTTTGGCGATAAAGATCTCGTATGGTATCCTGAACAACTAAAGTATCATATGATAGAATCCTAAGAGTATCATAGGTTACTGAACGATATTTCATTTCTTCTCTTGGTCCTATAAAACCAGGTCTTTCTGGTTGTCGTAGAATACTTTTTACTGTAGCTGATGAATATATATCTTGGAATTTCTTATACTCACCTTTCGCTAAGGTCCAATCACCTCCTGCTGCATATAGTGCTTGATTAATCCAATCCTGCGCACGTTTATCGCCAGCATTTCTAGCTCTGATAGCATCATCCAATGATTTCCAAATTGGGAATTGAGGCTCCTGGCCATCAATCATTTCTGGATCAAAATTGGTAGCATATGTGTGGATGGTAATAGTATCATTATTAACTACAGTTACGGTATCATAAACAATAGAAGTATCATAGGCAAAAACCCACAAAGAGTCCCTAACTATTGTTGTGTCATATGCAAACACCCATGAAGTATCATAAAACACAGTTGTGTCATACGCAAAAAGCCATAACGTATCTTTCACAGTCATCGTATCATAATTCATAACAAATGAAGTATCATAAACAACCATAGTATCATAATTGGTCTGTACGACAGTTGTTGTATCAAAACTATATATGTACAAACTATCATAAAATACGGCAGTGTCATAAACAGTAGTGGTCGCATTCGTGTAAATAAATGTGGTATCTAAAACTGTCGTCGTATCATAGACAACTGTAGAATCATAATTGAAAACATAAACAGTATCGGGATCAGGATTAATTTGAGTAAGTTTGTAGAGTTGATCAATCTGTTCCTGCAACTTACTTAATTGAGAATTATACTGATCCTCAAGAATTTGCATTTCTTTACGATGCTCGTTTGTTGTTTTATTAATATTTGCCTGAATCTGTTTTTGGATTTTCTTCATCTCAGACTTAGACTTTTTCACTGGAGATTCCTCGGCGGTCTCCGGTGCCGTGATCATCGTTCCCCATTGGGTACGATACACTTTTCTCTTTTTACTATTTGAAGAACTTTGTCCCAGATTAATGACAAAACATAATAGCACAGAGAATATTGTTATTTTTCGCATAGCCTGAGAAAATAATATTCATTATTCATTGTGTCCAAATACTTTTTTCATTTTAATTATTTACTATATTTTCAATTATTATTGCATTTATAGAATTCAATGATATTAGTTTATTAGGGACCCATCACTTTAGATTTATAGAGTTATGCATAAGACTTAAAGCTTTACTTTACTATCTTCAAGCAAAGAAAATTAGATATAAAGTAAAATATTAAAAATGTTTTCACAACCAGCAGGTTAGGTTAATTCAATTTTATATTAAATTAATTAGTGATTAACGTAACACCAATTTTAATTATTCATTGAGATTAATAAGCACTGTTGGTGAGAATAATAATTATAAATAATTTTGGAAATAAGACTCAGGTCCATCCAAAGAAAATTTGATAAAGATTAAATTATTAAAATTAAAAATTGGCCCGATATCGAATGCCTAGCCAAGTATTAGTCTTTGGCAACCAATTTCCTTCAAGACTTGAAGATCGTGAAAACCTACTGATCGATATTGAAAAATCATCGATAATATTTATATTTAAAGTCATTATTGTACTTAATGAAGAAATAAATTGAAGAGAAAACTCGTAGAATGGAACACGATATATCTGTATAAAATTAAAGTACGATAATTTTTCTAATAATTCAGGCTTCTGACCTACCTTACCTAAAACATCAAACCTAATATAGAATGAGTTTTGTGTCGAATATGACTTGTCGTCTGTAAATGTTTTTATGCTATCTGAGGAGCTATAAAAATTGCGCTCATATAAAAGATCATCTTTTTTAGATCTATGGGCTATTTTCATATAATGAATACCTGGTGAAGCTGTTATCCTGCCAACAGGGCCCAATTTAAGAGGAACATCTACTGTAGAGGATGCCATCGCATAGCTATCAAGAATATTGACATATTGGCTGTTCTCATCAATTGAGTCAGTGCTAAAAAACCCAGTGTCTGTCTTCAAAGAACCCGTGCTCCTGGGATAAAAAGAAAACCCCATGAGACCATGAAAGTCTGATTTAGTAGAAAATAAATTGTTAATATTTACTTTTGAATAAAGACCCAAATAGTCTGGGCTAATATATTCAGGTTTTTGATCTACATTAAAGTCAAAAGTAAAAGGTAGTCTGACTCCAAACTCTGAATTCCTGGTGGCAATACCTAATTCTGATGACCCTGATAATGACCCAGGAAGACCAATCAATTCATTACCTACACTGATATTAGTTGCATATTGTAGGAGGTTTGATCTCATCGAAAGAGAGGTCAAAGACATCACAAAATTATTTGGGTGCCAAACAGCAAACTTTGAACCAAAACTAGCCATTAACCTATCTTCCTCTGTTTTATGAAAAACAGTTTCAGAGTCACTGTTTAGGTATTGATCTTTCGCGATCAATACTTCTTGAATATCTTGGCTAAACACCCAATCCACTCTCTCTCTATTGATCACAGTATAATCGAGACCATTCCCGTACCAGATTTCGTATATCTCTTTTGTATTCCCTTTTTGCTGAACAATGATAATTTGATCATTGGGATCCAGGTCGCTTATTGACTCCCCATTTACATCATCAAGGCTGTTATAGGTTTCCCCATCATTTGAAAATCGCATGTTAATATAATCCTTCACCGCATCTTCCATTAGAATATGATAAGGCAGGTGATCTACTGTCCAGGCCACAAACTTTCTTGAGTCTATACTTTTTATTGTTTTTTCTTGCGAGTCTGATATTGTAATCGTGGCAGAGCCTGATATAAATAAATTATCATCTTTACTATCAATCGCCTTAAACTCAATATTATAAACGTTATCTCTATTGTTATCGGTAGGATTTTCGAAATCAGGCTCACGAAGAAAAGTCAAATCTCCGCTGCGAGTTATCTTAAATCTATTCTTATCCTCTCCACCAACAACCTTATATTTAACACTGCTTTGGGTAATATCAGGATCAACAACAGAGATTTTAGAAACTATTCTACCTCCATCTTCAGGGTGAGAAACAACCAATTGCGCTTCTCCATCAAAAACAGGGCCCTCATTAACATCTGCGACGAGAACATCAATACTCGAAGTAACTGAAGCATTTTTTCTATCTTTACTCCTTACTTGAAGCTTAAAAGTACTTTTTGCTTCAAAATCAAGTGGAATGCTGGTGAAAATTGTATTATCCTTAATTGTAAAGAATTCATTATCACTTTGGCCATCGTCACTAAGTTCATAAATAAAAGAGTCTTCAAAATCTGGGTCAACTGTCTTTAACTTTCCAACCTCTGTACCACTGGGCTGGTTTTCATTTACTGCACCAGACATCAACTCTACCCTTGTAGGAGGATCATTCACAGGAGCAATACTAATATTAACAGTGGCTGTATCAGTGCTAAACCCATTATCAATCTGATATTTAAATTGATCATTGCCATTCACATTCTTATTGGGAATATATTCAATCTTCCAACCATCAACGGTTGCGTTTCCAAGTGTAGGTGCACTAATAATCTTAAGATCTAAGTTTTCCTTATTGTTTATGATATCATTTCTAAGAATGGAGATTTTTTTTGACTCATCCTCCAGTATAGGTACATTATCATTGACCGCATCAAAACCATCTGGCATAGCCGATAAAAAAGAGATGGAAGCGGTTAGTGCTAGTTTAATTGAATTATTAATTTTTGGTTCCATACTTACTGCTCAAATTTTAAAAATATACTGAAACATAGGGAGCAATGATCAGGCTTCCCCCATCACCACCAGGATACCACATCCATTTTTTATTTTCATTGGTACGACTTTCTACAAACTCTATCTGAGATCCTTTTGGATAGAGCGAGCAATCAACACCTAGATTAAATGTTTTATAAATGTTATGCTCAACACCTAAACCTAGAGCTGAAAAACCACTCGATGAAGCATTAATTTGCAGATAAGCTTTGCTCTTCTTATCATCAGTTACACCTTCGATTTTAACAAAAAACCCCATCGCCTCTGAGCCATTGATCCTGTCTGTTATTTCAAACTTATCATCATCAGGATTCGAAGTATCATATCTGTTTATATTTCCATGAATAAACTGAATAAAAGACAATCCCCCCTTTATACGCATAGAGCCCCAGGGCTCTTTAACCTTTATCTCTCTTCCTCTTCCTTTTCTGACTCTTATTTCAGCGTTTGATATCTGAACTAACTTTTGGTCCTTATCAGAGAGCTCATTAATTGATACTGTCTTTGTTTTTTCACCATCCCACTGAAGACGATCGATAAATAAAATATCTTCATCCGATAAATCAGATAACTTAATACGCATAGGTTTTTTATCTTTTTTCCGAAGCAAAATAACCTCAGTAGACCCTAACTGATCTAAAGTTGCCTTAACAATACTACCTGATTTAGTAGCCCAATTTCGACCTTTTTCAGCAAGCTTATGTGCCTTTAAATCTTTCATAACCAGTAGGGTAACAACATCTTCTTTTGTGCTAATATACTTTGCGTAATACGAAGCTCCAGATTTTGTCTTCCAATCTCTTACCTTTTTTATATCTTTTTGCGCTTTTGCCTTTGAAGACTTTTTCTCTTCTATGCTTGCACCATAATCTGAATAAACTTTTCTCTTGACCAAGAATGTATTGCTCCAATAAAGAAGACCACTTGATGCTGGAATTACCATGTGCTTGTAGCTGTAAGTATCTTTCACATCAATTTCCTGCATGTCAACATCCATATAATTAACCTGCCCACCTAATGTGTGAGTATCAAACTTAAATCCAAATCCAAAATTACCCTCAAGAGGGTGCCCGATAGCTTTATTTATGCGTTTGACAGTCACAGGAGGTACTATCAAATAGGCACTTGCTATATCGTTAGTCAAACCCAGAATAGTATTTTGCGAGAGGTGACGATAAAGACCTAGATCACTAAAACCAGACTCAAGTCTAAACGCAAGGCTACTTGATTTTTGCCGAATAAAAGCGTGCAGAGATGAGCTAACATCCAGCTGAGCATTAGACCACCAGAAGGCATCCCTAGCATCTTTAAAGCTTCTTTCTTGAAATATATTATCAACGGTACTAAACATCTCGAGCTCAGATAAATCCCTTGAGCTTACATCCTTCCACTTATACTCTCTTGATACTATCATATTCGTAAAAGATGTATCCATCAGGTCTATCTGACTCATCATAAATGACTGATACTGTCCCATCTGATAGTTTTTAGCTTTTAATTTTTTTAGCTCGATCTCATCCTGAACGATGTCCACTTGAACAATGATTGAGTTTGATGCCTGAATTGTATTATCTTCATATTTGTCACTTTTTATAAGCTGATTAATATATGCCTCAATAAATTCACTATTTACAATTGGATCTGCGACCTCCCAAAATATCGATTGCTGTGAAAAAGCCAGTCCAGAGATCAGATATAAAGAGAGAAATAATCTTATACTTTTAATCATAATATTCAAACTCATTATCGGATACAGTTTCTTTTTTGTATTTATCAATAACCTTGATTTTTATGGTAGTAGTAGCGCCAAATGTGGGTTCATCCATTTCGAAACTATATTTAACCAAACGTCTATTACCAATTTTTTTCTCAGCCTGCTCCTGCTCTAGTTTTCCATAGACACCGGCAAGAGGAACTACCTTATTCTTTCCATTTTTATTTCCATAGGTAGTAATCGTAAGTAAAATATTATTAGTACCTTTGCCGAGTCTCTTAAACTCAAGCTTTGGTGGCGGAATCTTCTTGACCTTTACACCGTAGACCAAGTTTTTAACGGCTAAACCATCAACAAAAGTTTCAAACTTTAGATCGCCTTGCTTTTTTGGGGTAACCTTGGCTCTGTATGAATTAAAGACTCTTGCACCCATTGAAGTTCCTGAAGTCTTGACTGATATTCTATCTCGATCTACATCCTTAATCCTGCTGTCGAATATAAATTGTTCACCAATATAAATTTCGCTCACTTCGCTTGGCGAGCTGAATGCTGGATCGACAGCAATAATTTTAGCACTAGCTAGGCTTGATTTTTTGTCCCTTCCTCTTAGCCCAACTACTTCGATGGTACCATCACCAAGGCCAACTCCTTTCAAGTATGTACGCGGAATCCCCTTAACCATTTCTTTTACCAAATCTTTACCGCCTACTAGTGACAAGCTGAAATCTTTATCAGTATTTACGCCTCCTATGCTAAAAGGGATGCTCCAATTTAAACCCTTAAGAACTGTATACTTCTCTTTATCAAAAAGAACAAAAAATTCTGATTGCAAACCATCCATGTAAAGCAAAGTGACAGGAGAATCAAACTTCCTCTCTATTCTAAATTTACCATCATCCGCAACTTTTTTATCAATAATTTGATCTAGCTTATTTGCTACTCCATAATCACCAAAAGCTTCAGCCCAGCTATCAATGGTTTTATCAGATATGTCTGGTACAAAACTAATCCCCATGCTCACTTCATAGGGCTTATTTACATATTCATCACCGACTGATGCGAGTCTTACGCTAAACGCATATTTATTATCATTAATATTCTCATATTCTACAGAGTCAAGCTCCCAGATCATTGAATCATTAATAGCCACACCTCCTTCATCACTAACATCAAGTATAGGAGTCGTAAAACTTGGTTCGAATTCAACAGTGCCTCTTTCATACTCACCCTCAAGATCGAATGTAAGTCGATAAATATTTTCATCCTCATAGTTAGACTTTACATTATTAATCTGAACCAATGTCTTAAGTTTGTCATCCGCTGCGGTCAACAAAATATCATTTTGTCTTTCTTTATACTCCGCTAGCTCTCCCTCAATTGCAAACAGACTAAGTATTGCACCCAGGTTTATTAAAAAATAAACTTCAACTTTTTTCATGCTAAAAACCTATTTACTAACTGCTTTTGAAAGAATATCATTGACCTCTTTTCTTATTTCTTCTCGAACCCTTCCGCTTGATAGGTTAGATAATCCCTCACCCATCTCAGCAACCTTTTTTACCGCAGCCGTAAGCTCAGCAATCTCTTTAGTATCCATATTACTAATATCTTTTCCAGAAGATGAATGGCCTCCGCCTCCTCCACTATCGGGCTCTAAATCATAAATACTTTTTGCATAGAATAATAGAAGAAAGAATTCCAAAACTATAGCTCCCATTGACAGCCAAGTCATTAGACCTACGTGATCACCTATTGTCGCTATAATAGAACGGAAACCTACAATCAGCAATAAAAAAGCTGCGCCCCCATATACCATGGCGGTTTTTGCATTAATATCTGACTTAATTTTCATAATTACTCCCTTGCTAAAATTATTTTTTTATCATTATTTACTGTAGTCTCACATCAATAGTAAACGAAAGAGAATCAGAAAGGCCCCTTGTGTCTGTGACAGTTGCTGTGAAATTATTTTCATTATCAACATCACTCGAGTCTGGTATTCCTGTAATGATTCCCTGGTTGTTACCCACTAACCAACTTGGACCTGACAGAATAAATTCATGGGAATTAACATCAACGAGATTTGGATCGCTCCAGTTAATATCATATGAGTATAAACTATCAACTATTGCCAAAACAGGGATATCATCAGGATTTGTAGTAAATACTGGTGGCTCATTAGGCCTTACATTAAACGTGATATTCCCAATCGTAGTATCTGGGACCTCAGGTCGGTTATCAAATATTTCAAAAACTATTGTATTGTCTCCATCAATGTCATCTTCTTGTGGCGTACCACTTATGTAACCATCGGTTGACCATACCAACCAATTCGGCTTTTGAGTTACATTGAAGGTTACCTCATCACCAGTGACTTCACTGTTTGGGTCTTCCCAATTAATATCATCACTATAAGGTATTTGAACATCACAATTTGTTGTGATCAAGCCTAGATTTGTAAAAACAGGAGCATCATTATCTCTTACGGTAATATCAAAAGTATTTGTAACAGATTCAGGATATTGCTCACGATTATCAGAAATTGTTATCTTGATATCAGCAAAGGTTCTACCTATATCAGACACTGGAGGCTTCCCGCTTAAAACACCGCTGGAACTAATTTCCATCCATGATGGCAAGTCTTCTGCTGTGATTGTATGATCATCACACGCATCAGCTCCCCAACCCAGATTAAAACCGCTTTGATCTGTAATTGGATTAAAATTATAAAAAATTTCCACATCTACAAACGCAGGCAATGAACTAAAATTTGTAAAAGAAGGTACATTGTTCTGCCTTAC
>CAZLPW010000072.1:0-7259 GCA_964561495.1 uncultured bacterium
AACTTTAAACAGACACCAAGAAGAACAAGCAAATCTTTATAATATTAACATCATCAAGATGAAAGATTTTGATCCAAATTTTAAATTTAGATCTGATGACCCAATCTATATTTCTATAGACCTAGACGGATTAGATCCCGCATTTGCGCCAGGAGTTTCACATCCAGAACCAGGCGGGTTTTCTACAAGAGAACTCCTTCAAATTATTTCAAACATTAAAGGGGAAATTATAGGCGCTGATATAGTTGAATGTAATCCCAAAAAAGACATAAACAATATCACAGCAATAACAGCTGCTAAGCTGTTGAAAGAATTAATAGGTAAACTCTTAGAATAAAATATCTATTTAGTTAATTTTCCTAAATAGTGAAAAATGGAAGTGAAAAACCAAAAATATGATTGTATAAATTTATTCGGATATAAATCTTAGTTTTAGTGCCTGCCCACCACCTCGTGCCAATCTCATTAAATAATCATCACCTTTCCTTAATTTATGTTTGGATATAACATAATCGAGTGGATTTGATTCCCAGTCTGATTCTTTTGAATCTGAATATATTGTTGCCTCATAAAGACCATCATCTAAAAATGATAGATCAATATCTAGAGAGCGTTTATTTTCATTTGTAATTCCACCTACATACCAATCTCTGCCACCACTCTCTTTTCTTGCAACAGTTATATACTCTCCAATTTCACCATTAATATATACCGTTGTATCCCAATCCACGGGGACATCCTTTATAAATTGGAAAGCAGGGTGACCATTATAATTTTCAATAAAATCAGCTGCCATTTGTAAGGGACTATGAATAATAACATAAAGAGCAAGCTGTTTGGCAATCGTTGTACTAATCCTGGGTGCACTTTATCGGTTATTATTTTTTCTTACTGGTTTTTCTTTAGATGCTTTCAAAAATTGCCATGGTATAATTATTTTTGTATCTCCAGATATTAATCCATCTTCATCAACATTAATTTTTCTATTTTCACTTTTTTTTAACAATTGAAGCAACCAAATATCATATTGGCTACTCTTAATATGATCAGCAGAAGCACCCCACTCCCACTGACCTACCTGAAAATTTTGATTAATGCTCCAAATGTAAGTAGGACGAGGAACTGAAAAAACTGTATCCACTTCCATATCCTTCTCAACCCACAATGATTCGCTACCTTTGTAGGTTAAATTCTGAAATCCATTTCCACTATCAATAACAGTAATTTTCACAGGATACTCAATATTAATGTCAAAATCTGTATTCTGAATATATAAATCAAAAATTCCAGGAGTAAAATCCATCGGAGAGTTTAATAATCTTGTGAAAGGTAATATTGTAGTATGATTTGGTGGATTGCCACCATGCCATGCATTGTATTCCATACCTCTTGCCCCCTCTCGAGTTAGCATATTAGGATATGTTCTTCTTTCTCCTGTATCCTTGATTGGTTCATGAAAGTTCACACCAATCTTATATTCTAATGCCTTTTCCAATACTGTTCTGTAATAATTAACTCCGTACTGGCCATAGTGGAACTCTTTATTATCTAATTTTTTACCAACTTGGCCAATTTTAGCATTTCTAATTTCTAATTGGTTTAATAATCCAAAAGCAGAATCAATCTGATTTAAATAATTTATAGTTCCAGCACTCGTTTCATGATATGCTTGAATAGAAACACCTTTGGATTTTGCATAATCCTGAACAATTTCAAGATCAAAATCAGGAGTAGAACTGGTAAAACTAATTGTAGAAGAATCGGAGAATAGCCCTCCCCAGCCTGATGCCCAACCTTCAATTAACACCTCATCAATTCCATGTTCGGATGCAAAATCAATATATTTAAAACTCCTTTCGTTTGTCGCTCCGTGTCTAAAGCTTTCACCCCATGTCCACTTGCCTATAATCATGCCCCACCAAATCCCAATGTACTTTGATGGTTTTATCCAAGATGTCTCTTCAACTTTAGTAGGCTCATTACAATTTAGAGTAAGATTTGAATTAAGTAATCCTATTGCTGATGAGGCAATTTTTATTGTCCTCCAGGGACTAACAAAGGGTAAAGTTATTCTTACCTTATCTCCATTGCTCCAAGGAGCCAGATCACAATTTAGTTGTGTGTCTTTTGTTTGAAATATTTGCATACTTGAATAATTAACCAAAGAGGCTTCATGAATACTTAAGTGTATCCCATTATTATATCTTATTGTTAGTGGTGTATGGGCTGTGTCCATTTTTGAAATTTGTGATTTGTTATATAGCTCTTCATATCTATTTGGTTTGTAAGCAGGCGTCCACCAAACATCAGCATCTTCAACAAGATTAAACTGAGTAATTTCATCCGAGATAACAACTTCGCTCCCTATTTCAGGAATGTTATATACATAGTATCGAAAAGCAACTCCATCATCATATGCCCGAAAGATTAAATCAAAAGTTTTTATTCCATTGCCATTCTTAAAAGAAATAAGAGTCTCATTATAATGGTTTCGAATTTTTTTTACCTCTCCCCAAGGCAACTGGTAAAATTCATCAAAACTATGATTTTTTATTTCAGCAAAACGTATTTTATTAAATAATTGAATATTATTTTTAAATAATATTCCAAGTTTAGAAGTAGTAATTACTTCATTATTATTTAATAATACTCTATAGGATAAACTATTTAAATCATTCCTTAGAATAATACGAATATTCCCAGAAGGGGACTCGATTTCAATTGACTTGTTTAATTCATCACAAGAATTAATAATAAATACAATAAAAAACAGTGTGGATAAAAAAAATTTCAAAGATTTAAATCAAGTTAAAATTTTAGTATTACTTTAGAAGTAACATTTTTTTTGTTTGATAATTATTATTTACCATTATCCTATAATAATAAACACCCGAACTAACAGGTTCTCCTTGATTATTAGTTGAATTCCATTGGACTATATTTTCCCCTGGTGCATTGTATTGACTGATTAGTTTTTTTACTAAAATGCCATTAACATTAAAAATATTTATTTCGATAAAAGAAAAAGCCTGAATATCAAATTTAAATGTGGTAATCGGGTTAAACGGATTTGGATAATTTTGATATATTTTAAATTGCCTAGGAATATCAAATCTTTGATTATTCATTAAAGGCATAGCCTGGCTAATTGCTCCACTATAAATAAGATCATCATAATATTCATTACCAGGTGTCCACAGACTGTCTCCAGAAGAATCTAATCCAGCTTGCCACAATAAAAAGGACGTTGATAAGTTTAAAATAATAGAATTTATTTCATCTTCTGAAAAGTAATCATTCGAACCGCTACATAAAATAGTACAAAATACGTCCGCTGGTGATTCAAAATCACAATGATCTGCTTCGGTAATACGCACTGCATTTCCATTTTCTGCATTATTATATACATCTAAACCATTCCCATATGAATTACATGAGCTTGGCTCTCCTAATAATCCCCAGACTGGCACAGAAATATTTGAAACATTTTCAAGAGCCAAAAAGTCATCACTATAAGAAGCATCAACTAGATCCAAACCTAATACAGCTAAAACACTTGAATCTTCTGCGGCTGCGATAATTGAACGCATACCCCCTGCAGAATAGCCAACATAAATAACAGCACCCTCTCCGCCGATTTGATTCGAAAGTCCGATTAGATCTTCTGCGTCCTGAAATGGATCATTACTTATTAATGAAGAATGTAAAAGATCCATAGTTACAACTTTTATCCCCCAGCTGGCATAGTGATTCGCAAAACCAGTCATTGAACTTTGATCATCTAAAAATCCATGAGCTAGAATAATATGAGGAGCCTCTGGTGCATTAAGAGGTTTAAACAAGGTATATTGAATAGATACATTTTCTGAGATAGATGTATCCCCAAACAAGATTTGTACACCGTATGGTCCAAACCCCGAATAACTTGCATAAATATCAGTTTTGATTATAAACGTAAATAGTATTAAAAAACGAGACATCTATAAATATACACTTGTGGTAAATAAATAATTTTAATTAGTTAAATAATAAGAGTCTTCCATAAACTTTATTCTTGAGTCAATCAGAGGTGTAGTTTCTTCAATAATTTTAAAAATCCTCTTTAATATTTTCATTGATTTATGAATTAAGCTGTCAGCCTGATTATTTTTGACAAAAATTAGATAATCTTTTATTAAATCATATTTTAAAATCATTAAATCATACTTCAATGTTAGAGTGGTAGCTGCTAATTTTTTTGATACATACGATAATTCCTCAAAAATAAACAATATAAAGCTAATATCTCGTGATAGGTTATTACAATCCATAACCAAATCAGAAATTTTCTCAACATATTTTGAGTCTTCATGGTTAGATCTTGTGATGTTTTTTTTGAGTTCTCGCAAATCTTTTTCATGCACCGATAGAGACTCTTGTAGCCCCTGAAGACTAATAACATAGGGGCCTGTATCAATAACCTCCCCCCAAGATATGCTAATAATTATTAATACCAATACTTGAATTTTAATAATTAGATACCCCATCAACTTAAATTAAAAAATTATTTTTAAAATATCAGATGTATTCATAATTCTATGCCTTCTTGAATTTGTTTATCAATGATAAAATCAATTCCGCAGGCTAATTTCCTTGCTAATTTTGAATCTGGCTCAACAATTCTCCAAAAAGGTGTTATCATATTAATATCTTTGTGATTTTGATATTCTTCAAAAGCTGCTTCAGAAATAATCCTCATAGTAATTCCTGTTACTAGTGGACAAGTTGCTTCAGCATTAAAATTTTGAGCAAGTTTCTCCCTTATTTGTTTTGAATATAAAAAAGAACCCTCTGGGATTTTTTTAACCAATTCATCAACAACTTTTGGAGTTGGAATAAGCAATTTTGCTCCTGCCCGAACACCAGCAAATTGTTTTTTAGTAATTTTAACCTGAAGTTTTTTATCAAGATCTCTTTTTTTTATCCATGATTTTTTCATTTTATAAATTTTATTTATCTTAAAAAAATCAAATCCTGTTTTACATTCTAAAAATAATATTTTCTGTAACTACAGAACTAGTCTGTTCAAGAAAACCCAGAAATAGAATTGCAATTATTTTGAGATGGAGACCGTTTTAATGAATTAGCAATATTAGGGGCACAAAGCAGTTTCTTCGAATCTTGTTTTCTACATTTAGGACATTCAATACTTTTTTCTGAAACTGAGAAAGAAATAAGCTTGTCAAACCTATAACCACAAGATTGGCATTTAAAATCATACATCGGCATCTAAAAATATACGTATCATATTGTAAACAAAAAAAGTTACGAAGACAGTAACTTATTTTCTTAATATTTTAAATTGAAAAATAAAAGAGATTCTATCTTCTTCTCCTTGTTTTGTTTCTTTTGTTTCCTCTATTCTTCCTATTATCCTTTTTTGAATTAAAAAATTTTCTTCTGTTTCTTTTCCTCTTTTTGGCACTGCCCCTATCCGAGACTTCGATATTAATATCTTTTGAATTTTTATAATATGATAGATATCTATTGAATTCAGCTGATACAAAGTGTTTAATTAATTTTTCTCTGTCCAACCAATTAAGTTTATCATATATATAAGGTAAGAATGGCTCTATCTGCTCTTCATTAACATTTACTTTCTCTATTTTATCAATTAGTGCATACAAACGTTTCTTACATATGTCTAATCCGTTAGGAACTTTCTTTTTTGTAAAGGTTATACCCGACTTTCTTTCTATATCTTTTAATTTTCTAATATCACGTCCATGAACAATGACCAATGATTTCCCTTTTTTTCCCGCTCTACCAGTTCTTCCACTTCTGTGAATATATATTTCATCATCATCAGGTAAATTAAAATTAATTATGTGAGTTAAATCTTCGACATCCAATCCACGAGCAGCTACATCTGTTGCCACTAAGATTTGTATTTGGTGTTTTCTAAAACGTTTCATGACATCGTCTCTCTCTGCTTGAGAAAGATCCCCATGTATCGTATCTGCATTGTAGTGATCATTCATCAATTTATTTGCAACTTCTTTGGTCTCTCTGCGTGTACGACAAAATACAATCCCATATATATTGGGATTCATATCTGCAACCCGTTTTACTACTTCGTACCTGTCTCTTGCTTGCACCGTGTAATATATATGTTCAACATTATCTGCAGCACGGTTAACAGGAGCCACTGCTATATCTAAAGAATTTTTCATGTATTTCTTTGTAACATCAATAACCTTAGGTGTCATAGTTGCTGAAAAAAGCAAAACTTGTTTATCTTTTTTAGTTGCTTTAAAGATGCTTTCTAAATCATCCTTAAAACCCATTGACAGCATTTCATCTGCTTCATCTAAAATTAACCGTTGAATATTCCCAACAAATAATTTTTTTCTTCTAATTAAATCTTTAGTTCTTCCAGGAGTTCCAACAATAACTTGAGGCTTTCTTTTCAATGACCTAATGTGATTTTCAATTTTAACCCCACCATATACAGCTAAAATATTTATCCTTCTTAAGTATTTAGAATAACTTAGTAGGTCATTAGTGATTTGAATACATAGTTCTCGCGTAGGACATAGGATGAGAGTCTGAACCATTCCATCTTCTGTATTAGTTAGCTCTAATAAAGGCAACCCAAATGCAGCTGTCTTACCTGTACCAGTCTGGGCTGAAGCAATTAAGTCTCGACTTGAAGACATTAAATGTGGAATAACCTTCTCCTGAATAGGTGTGGGATGCTCAAAACCTAGCTCTTTGATAGCTTTTATCAATTCACTTTTTAAAGAAAAATTTAAAAAAGAACCTCTCTTCTCAGGTTTGGAATAATTCATACTTTACAGACTTGTATTAATAATTAGAAGATATTGAGCGCGGGAGTATACCTTAGTTTATCCAGATTACTTACTTAATTAATAATCTTTCTCAAAATAAAAAATCTCTTAATTCGAATTGAAAATTTGATTTAAATGAAAAATAGAGTAAATCTATGTTATTCCCAGTCAGCTGAACCGTACCCAACCATTATAGCGCCGCCATCAATTTTTTTCATATCATGATTAATGCCAGAAACCATGCCATTGTTAAAATACTTTTCAAACCCGAATGGTGCGGCTGCATTCCATTCAACTTCACATTCAGAGTCCAATTTAGTTACCGCATATCCAGAAACCATGAAATAGCCGCCATCTTCTGTCTTATGAATCCATCCTTTTCCTCCGCCAACATAGTCATTGTATTTTTTCCTCCATTCTTCATTACCT
>CAZLPW010000072.1:7269-9909 GCA_964561495.1 uncultured bacterium
ATAGATCAGGGTCAGATTGACTTATAGCATAAGAATTAGTTATTCCAGTTATAATATATCCACCATCGGTGGTCTGTTGAACGGAGAAGGCTTGATCAACATCCGTACCCCCAAATGTTTGATACCATTCTTCATTACCTTGAGCATCCGTTTTAACTAACGTTGCATAAGGTGGTGGTTGTGAATATCCAAATAATAAAAAACCGTCATCTTCCGTTTGGATTAAATCAAGCGGTTCCCACAAACTGGGGTCATCATAAACTTTGGACCAAATTACCCCCCCACTTTCATCCAATTTTACAAGAGTAACATAGTTATCAGATCCACCCGTACCAAGGATAGCAAAACCATCATCACTTTTAATAATCTTTCTACAATATTTGCAGGGTAAATCATTCTCTTCTAAAATTTCACCTGATTCATAATCAAGAATAGCAATAATACCAGAGGGCCAACTGTAAGCGGCCAAAGCCAAATTTCCATCATCTGTCTCTAATATTTCTACCTGACCAGAGCTGTAGTTGAGATCTTCATCAAAATATGTTCTTGTCCAAATAACCTCACCATCATGATCCATCATAATAATCATTAGTTTATTATTTCCTGGTGAACCAACTGTCAAAAAAATTAAATCATTGAAGGACGTCTCAATGAGTGACGTACCAATGCCCAAAGCATACTCAGAATAGCTAGAATTAGAAATTTCTATTTCTTTTTGCCATTCAATGGTCCCATCGTTATTTAGCTTAATAATATCTCTATGATCATAATCTGAAGTATAACAACATCCACTTGATTCAATGCCATCGAAGACACCCAATACCATATATCCACCATCTTGCATCGGAGTAACGGATGAAGCAAGATCCCATATGCCACCATGGATATAATTTTTCCATAAAAGCTCACCTTCATCACTCACCGCATAGACTAACATATCGGCTATATCCTTGGTGTATGGATATTCTTGATCGCAGGTAGGAGCAAATGACAATACATCTTCGCTAATTTTAACCCATGTATATTCCTCTAGTCCTAAATTTGTAGAATAAGATACCACCATGGTACTGTCTTCATTAATATTGATTAACCCATCTGTAATCGTATTCTCATTATCCAAAACGATAAGAAACGAATCCTGAGTTATTCCTGATAGCTCATATGTGTCCATTGAATAGCATTCTGTGGTATCATCACAATTATCTCCAAGATAATCAAAAAAGGTAATCCCTTTGCTATCAAATGTTGCGTATTGAATATCACCACCAGAACAGTCTTCATCTTGATAGAGATAGGTTCCAAAATGAATAGAGAAGTATTCTGACTTTTGTTCTACAGAATCATCGCTGCAGGTCCAAAAAAACAAGGTTGCAACCAATAAGTATAGTACAGATGGATTCATTTCAAGGGGAATCTACCTCTCACACGGTTAACAAAGAAACCCAGGAATATGGGATTGATTTTTTAGAAAAGGATAATCCTATTTTATATAAATTATTTTACTTTTTTCGACTATATCATAAACCTGAATCTTACATATATAAATACCACTAGAGACCATCCCTCCTCGAGCATTAGTAGCATCCCATCTTATTTGCTTGTGACCCTTTAGCTGATAGCCACTAACTAAAGTTTTAATGTGCCTTCCAAATAAGTCATAAATACTAAGTGAAAGATTGGTATTCTCTTTTAATTGATATTCAATCGTAACAATGGGATTAAATGGGTTAGGATATGGTGGTTTAGTTATAAACTTTTGCGGATTATAATCGCCATTACTTATGTTGGCCATTTGCCCTGATTCGATATTTAATTCTAATAATTCAACTTCATCTGGGTATTCCAAATTAAATACCTCTAGCTTGATTGTTCCTTCACCCACTCCATTAGTCCACAGCAAAACACCTAACGAGATTGTGTCACCGTTTCCTAGCTCAACTAAAGCACTATCTATAGACTCGTTGTAGCAAATTGTTTCAAGGCAGATAGAAGAGCTCCATCCATTTGGAAGAATACTCTCTCTTCGAAATACAACAATTGGAATAGTATCATTAGAAATATTAATAATTGATCCACTAAAACTACCGGTAGAGTCTTGTCCAATTAAAATATCTGCAGAATCATAAACTAATTCAAAAGTTTGTTCGCGAGCGAGTGCTTCCGATATTAGTATAAACAGTATAAAAAATATAAAGGTTAACCAATTCAAGTTAGCTTACTACCATTAATCTTCTGCACCATATCCTGTAAAAACTGCACCACCATCAATTTTTTTCATATCATGATTAATGCCTGTAACCATGCCATTGTTAAAATACTTTTCAAACCCAAATGGAGCGGCCGCATTCCATTCAACTTCACATTCGGAGTCCAATTTTGTTACAGCATACGCTGATGCCATAAAATATCCACCATCTTCTGTCTGATGAATCCACCCTTGGCCACCAGTGTAATCAGCGTATTTTTTCCGCCACTCTTCATTTCCTTCTGAGTCGGTCTTAATTAACGTTGCATATGGTGCAGGATCAGTTAAACAAAATAAAAGATATCCATTATCATCTGTGCTTATCAAATCCAATGCACGGAAAGCCTTTAATTCATCATCTGGCCAAATTTTCCGCCAAATTTCCTCACCTTCGC
>CAZLPW010000073.1:0-209 GCA_964561495.1 uncultured bacterium
CCTGATTACCGGCCATGTCCATGTACTCAATCAGGATAGAGACGTCGCCCTCGACATCGTAAATGGTCATCTCCTTTGTGCCTGTCCAGGATACGCTGTCTCCGTTTATCTCAGCCTCCAATCCTCCTAGCTTAACGAAAGGAACCTGTATTGACTCGGTAGATGTAAATGTCAATGTCAGCTCATCATCTACCTTAGCAAGGTGGTCG
>CAZLPW010000073.1:219-814 GCA_964561495.1 uncultured bacterium
ACGGTCATATCAGGTATGGTTCTGTCAAATATAACCCCTGTCTGATCGGTCGTTGAAACATTCTGAACCCCGGCGTTACCCGCGAGATCTAGATAGTCAATTGTAAACAGTACGACACCCTCAATATCAGAGTCGGTCATAGTCCTAACCGCTGTCCAGTTGGTACCGTCCCCAGATACACTGTCAGCGTCTACCCCGCCGATTGATACGCTAGGTAATTGGACCTCCTCACTAGACTCAAAGGTAATCGTGAGATCATCATCAACCTTCGACAGGCTTATGTCATAGAAATTGTTGGATACCATTGATATCGATGGCATCTCAGGTATGGTCCTGTCAAACCTTACGCCTGAGGCGTCTGAGGTCTCGGTCCCCTGCAGACCATCATTTCCTGCGAGGTCCATATAGTCAATAGTAAACGCTAGATCGCCCTCTGTGTTTGTTTCAGCCATAGTCAAAACAGCGGTCCAGACACTGTCACCGCCAGCGACATATGCTGTGTCGCCATCTATCGTAACAACAGGCGGCTGCACAATCTCGCTGGTTAAAAAGCTAATCGTCACCTCATCCGCGACCTTGGCAAGTGTCGAGTCAT
>CAZLPW010000073.1:824-9510 GCA_964561495.1 uncultured bacterium
CGGTGGAGTATTGTCAAATCTGACATTACTAAAGTCAGTTGTCTCCGTGTCCTGGATGCCCTCGTTACCGGCCATGTCCATATAGTCAATAGCGAAGCTCACATCACCATCTGTATCGCCAGCGTCCATCTCCCGGGCAGCGGTCCAGTAGGATCCCTCACCCGTTACTGTAGATGATAAGCCACCAATCAAAACGGTCGGCAGCTGGACAGACTCGCTTGATGTAAAGCTAACAAAGACCGAGTCCCCGACCTTGGCCAGTGACTCATCATAGATATTGTTTGACTCGATCGAGACTATTACCATATCGGGTATGGTCCTATCAAAAATTATGCTGCTTGTGTCAGTGGTCTGCGAGGTTATGCTCGTATTACCCGCTAGATCCATGTAGTCAATCTGGAGGGTTACGCTACCCTCTGTGTCGCTATCGTTCATAACTCGAACCGCGTTCCAAGAGGTTCCGTTTCCACTAACGGTTGCGCTATCGCCACCAATAAGGACGATCGGGGTCTGTATGATCTCATTTGAAACGAATGTGACAGTGATCTGATCGTCTACCTTAGCCAGAGAATTATCGTAGGCGTTGTTTGAAGCAACAGAGACCTCACTCATCAGAGGATCTGTGCGGTCAAACGCGACACTGCTGCCATCTGTGGTGGCTGTGTTCTGGGTTCCAGCGTTTCCGGCCTGGTCCATGTAGTCTATGGTAAACTGGATATCTCCCTCAGTATCGGTAATAGTCATATCGTATACCGCGGTCCAGTTCATGCTGTCTCCGCTTACGATAGCTGTCTGCTCGCCAATCGTAACCACAGGAATCTGTATCACCTCGACAGAGCTAAATGTTAGAGTGACTCTGTCGCCTACCATCGAGAGAGTATTATCATAAATATTATCTGAGACTAAATTCACACCAGTCAGAGTTGGCGGTGTGTTGTCAAACGTGACAGATGTACTGTCAATGGTCTCTGTTCCCTGCACTCCTTCGTTGCTGGCCAGGTCCATATAGTCAATAGTAAATGTAACGACACCGTCAACATCATCCGCTGTCATTGCCCTGGAGGCTGACCACGTGGATGCCTCTCCCGCTACCGCGGCAGCCAGGCCGCTGATAAATACAGTCGGTGTCTGGATCTCTTCGCTTGTGGTAAAGGTAATGTTGACAACATCATCAACCTTCGCGAGACTGTCAAAGTATGCATTGTTTGAATAAATAGTTGATGTTGTAAGCACCGGAGGAGTACGATCAAAAAGCACAGAACCGGTATTGGCGCTAGCAACAGTCCTACTGTTTCCAGCTAAATCATTTGAGGTAAATGTAAACTCAACGAGACCCTCAGGATCGGTCTGCTGCATGGCATAACCAAAGCTCCAGGATGTCGGTGTATCTTTTGTAAACTGCCCCTCATCGACATTTTCACCAGACACCTGAACACTACTCAGGCTGTACAGGTCTTCGTTCGATACAAGCGAAACTGTTACTATATCGCCAACCTTAGCCCTTGAACTGTCTGCATTGTTTGACTGAATGTGAACGCTGCTTATCTCAGGAACTGTGTTGTCGTAGGTCACATCCGTTCCAGTAATAACCGAAGTAGCCTGAGAGCCCTGATTACCCGCAGGGTCCATATAGTCTACGGTAAATGCGATAGCGCCGTCAGGGTCGGTTTCATCCATGACCATCACAGCATTCCATGCAGTCTCACTTCCGGAGATAGCTGCAGTACCCTGAGAAATCGTAGAGCTTGGCTCCTGTATAGGCTCACTGGTAAAGAAACTCACGGTAACACTGTCAGTCTCACGCGCGAGAGAGGTTGTATTATCATTGTCAAAATTATTGTCTGACGCGATACTAAGATCAGTAACAGTAGGTAGCACCGAGTCGAAGATTACGTACGAAGATCCAGAGGCATGATCATCGCTATCTGAGGATCCGCCCTGCTTCCATATCTGGATCGTTAGGCCACCAGAATTATCGCCATAGCCTCCATTATCTTCAAAACCAAATTGCTCGGTTGTACCACTTCCTGTAAAATAAAAATAATATACATGATCCAGATTATAATCGCTGGGGTTCGGAGCTGATGGATTAGTCCCATTCCACGACCAAACAGTATAAGGACCATCGGGAGGATTGCTATTTCCAAATTCATAATAAGCATCAGCCTCATGCCCATTAGAAGCAGCGCTGTAAGTCCCTGAAATCTTTAAATAGTAGCCCTGACCATCATCAAGCACCGTGCTCTGGAGATCCTGAAAAGAAGTAGCTGACAGACTAAATTCTTCAACCAGCTCATCATCAGCGCTGGAGGAACCGCTACCACCTGACGCTGAAGCATTTGTCGCTGTTATATCCGCTACACTGTTACCTGCTCTGTCACTGATATTACCAAGAACAAAGGCAACCTCACCCTGAGTATCATCGGCTACCATAGATCTTGCTGCCGTATAAGACGCGGCCTCTGTTGGCGGGTTAACGGTCTCGGTATTACCATCGATTGTAACTGTCGGTGCCTCGTAAAGATTCTCATTTGCGCTAACAGATAGAGTAACATCATCTCCGGCCTTTGCAAGGTAATTCGTTACATTATCAGAGGCAATCGATACACTAAGAACTGGTGGCGTCTTATCAAAGGTCACACTTGAATTATTAGTCGTAGCGGTATCTTGCGTGCCCACGTTACCAGCCATGTCCCTATAGTCTATTGTAAAGTCGACAACGCCGTCATTGTCACCGGATGTCATCGTACGCACAGCGCTCCAGGAAGCTACCGATCCACTAACAGATCCGCTTAGACCATCAATCGTAACTGTCGGAGGTGACTGGATCTGTTCGCTGGATGTAAAAGATATCGTCACATCATCGTCAACCTTGGCAAGGTCAGAATATCGCGCATTATCAGACGCAATCGTAATCTCGCTCATAGTAGGATCAGTGCGGTCAAAGGTGATACCACTTGCGTCAGTGGTCTCCATTATCCGGGTTCCAACATTACCCGAAGGGTCCATAAAATCTATTGTAAATAATACAGTACCCTCTGTGTCCGTTTCTGTCATATCACGAAACGCTGTCCAGGATGTACCTGCAGATCCAGAACCTGTGACAGTAGCGCTCTCTCCACCAATAGAAACCACTGGGCTCTGAACCATCTCACTTGATGTAAAAGTGATCGCGATCTCGTCATCTACTTTCGCTAAGCTATTATCATAAATATTGTTTGATGCGATCAAGACCTCTGGAAGAGTAGGAACCGTGCGGTCATAGGTTACGCTGGTAAGATCTGTAGTTGATGTTCCCTGGGCACCATCGTTACCAGCCAGGTCCATAAAATCTATCGTAAATGCAACGCCTCCCTCAGCATCAGTGGAGCTCATCGTCCTTACCGCGGTCCAGCTCATACTGTCTCCACTGACGATTGCGCTTGATCCGCTTATAGTTACGATCGGAGTCTGGACCACCTCATCCGTTGTAAATGTAATAGTCAGCTCATCCCCAAGCTTGGCTAAACTGCTGTCGTAGGCATTGTCAGATACAAGTGACACACTAGCAAGAAGCGGTGGCGTACGGTCAAATCTTATGCTACTACCGTTCGTAGTGCTTGTGCCCTGGGTGCCCTCGTTGCTCGCTAAGTCTAGATAGTCGATGGTGAACTCAACCGTGCCCTCAACGTCAGTGTTAGTCATAGTGAAAACAGCGCTCCAGGACTGGTTCGATCCGCTAACGGTTGCGTCGTTTCCGCCTATTGTCACCGTTGGTGGATCCTGAACCACCTCGCTCGTGGCAAAATTAACTGTGATCTGATCCCCTACCATCGCCAGCTGATTGTCATAGTCATTATCAGAAACAATAGTAACCGCCGTAAGTGTTGGTGGAGTACGATCAAAAAGAACTGAGCCATTATCTGCCTGGTTGGTGGTCGTCTTGTTACCAGTAAGGTCATTAGAGATAAAACTAAAGTCGACATTACCCTCTGTGTCCGTATCAGTGAAAACATAGTCAAAGGTCCAGGCTGTGCCCGATGTCTTTGTGATCAAGGCATCATCTACCGTTTGACCGACTACTTCAACATCATCTAAAACGTATAGATCCTCATTAGAGGTAAAACTAATAGTAACAATGTCACCTGTTTTCGCCAGAGTAGTGACCGCATTATTAGAGGCAATACCCACACTACTTATAGTTGGAGATGTATCATCATAGGTAACATCAGAGCCAGCAGTAATCGCAGTGGCCTGAGCGCCTTCGTTTCCAGCGAGATCTTTATAGTCCACGGTAAAGGCAACGGCACCATCGGGGTCAGTATCATCCATTAGAATTGCAGATGCCCAGGCGGCATCACTTCCAGATATTTCAGCGGTACCTTGCGCGATAGTTGATACCGGAGTCTGAATAGTCTCACTTGTATAAAATGAAACAGTGACCGTGTCTCCTGATTTTGCCAGGGAGGTTGTGTTGTCACTATCATAATTATTATTAGAGGCGATAGTTAGATCTGTAACCGTTGGGAGAACAGAGTCAAACGAGACATTCGACGCATCAGTCGTTGCCGTAACATCGTTAATAGTATTTCCAGCGAGGTCACTTATACCTCCAACCACAAATGCAATATCACCCTGAGTATCATCGGCCACCATCGTTCGACCAGCAGAATAACTCGAGGCCTGAGCAGATGGGTTTACGGTTTCACTGTTTGTATCAATAGTAATAGTTGGCGCACTAAATAAAACCTCATCCACAGAGACTGAAAGAGTTACCAAGTCACCAGGCTTTGCAAGGTAGGTCGTTGGGTTATCAGAGACAATAGAGACCGAAAGCGTTGGCGAAGTCTTATCAAACACAACATCAGAATTATCTGAAGTCTGTGTGCTCTGTGTTCCATCATTTCCAGCCATATCCATGTAGTCTATTGTAAAACCAATGCTGCCATCAGGATCTCCAGAGATCATCGCTCTGATTGCGCCCCATGATGTGGCTGAACCAGTGATCAATGCTGCCATACCGCCTATTGAAACAACCGGCTCTTGTATAGACTCACTTGCGACAATGGCAATGTTCACGCTATCCGCTACTTTAGCTAAAGTAGTATAGTTACTGTTATTTGATGATATAACAACAGAAGACATAGTCGGAGCGGTTCTATCAAAAGTAATGCCGCTGCCATCAGTCGTTGATATAACCTGGCTCCCAGCATTTCCAGCTGGATCTAGAAAATCAATAGTAAACAGTAGGCTCCCCTCATCATCAGTTGATGTCATATCACGCACAGCGAGCCAGGAGCTGTTTGACCCTGAAATAGTAGCACTGTCACCACCAATAATTACAGTTGGAGTCTGTATAACCTCACTAGTAGTAAAGTTTATAGAAATCTCGTCACCAACCTTAGCCAGGCTTACATCGTAGAAATTGTCTGACTCAATAACCACAGAAGGAAGAGTCGGAACCGTCCTGTCGTAGGTTATACCCGTAAAGTCTGTGGTCTCTGTGCCTCGAACACCTTGATTCCCAACGAGGTCCATATAGTCAATCGTAAATGCTACTGCTCCCTCAGCGTCACTATTTGTGAGAGTCCTTACTGCTGTCCAGGACGCGTCACTACCAGACACGGTCGCGCTCTGCCCGCTTATAGTTACGGTAGGCGTGCGCACGGTTTCGTTAGTAGTAAATGTCAGGGTCAGCTCATCTCCAAGCTTAGCTAGAGAGTTGTCGAATGTGTTGTTAGATACAATAGAAACGACCTCAAGCGTTGGTGGGGTCTGATCATATCTGACGCTACTGCCATCAGTAGTGCTTATTACCTGGACCCCCTGGTTACTTGCTAAATCTAGAAAATCTATCGAAAAAGGGATGTTCCCCTCAGTGTCATCAGCAGTCAGAGCCCTTACCGCGCTCCAATTAGTCCCAGACCCTGACACAGTCGCGCTTGTTCCACCAATCGTTATAGTCGGAGGATCCTGAATAATCTCACTCGCTGTAAAATTAACAGTGATCTGATCGCCCACGGTCGCGAGAGAAGGATCGTACTCATTATTAGATGAGATCAACACAGAAGTCAGCGTCGGAATCGTCCTGTCAAAGTCAACCAACTGCGATATACTGGTTGAGCCTACGTATGTTGTATTGTTTCCAGTTAAATCATTGACCGTAAATGTAAAGTGCACATCCTCCTCGGGGTCAGTCTCTGACATTATATAGTCATAGCTCCAGACTGTGCCTGAAGTCTTCGTGATTAGAGCAGCGTCAACTGTCTGATCTGTTCCTATAAGGCCAGACACTTTGACATCGCTCAGATTATATAGATCCTCACTAGAAGTGAAAGACACGCTAACCACGTCACCTGTCTTGGCCCTGGTCACATCAGCATTGTTAGAGACCTGAGTGATTGAGCTAACTACTGGGTTTGTATTATCAAATACAACATTAATTCCATCGCTGATTGCAGTGACCTGGGACCCTACATTACCCGCGAGGTCTGTGTAGTCAACCGTAAAAGCAACTGCACCATCTGGGTCAGAGGCTTCCATCGCTATGGTTGAGGTCCAGGCGGTCTCGCTCCCAGCTACTGTCGCAGATCCTTGTGCGATAGTTGACGTGGGAGTCTGTACGATCTCGCTGGTGTAAAATGTTAGGGTAACAGTGTCACCAGACTTCGCGTAGGACGTATTATTATCATTATCATAATTATTATCAGAGGCGATCGTGATACTTGTTACGGTTGGAAGTACAGAATCAAATGAAACATTTGAGGCATCAGAGGTCGCGCTAATATTGGTAACTGTATTACCCGCAAGATCACTGATTCCGCCGACAACGAAAGCAATGTCTCCCTGACTATCTGTAGCCTCCATCACTCTGGTTGATGTGTAGCTTGTTGCCTGGGTCGAAGGATTCACGGTCTCTGTGTTACCGTCGATTGCAACAGTCGGAGGCTGATATAAATTCTCTGAAGATGTAATCGTTATGGTCACATTATCATCAGGCTTAGAAAGTGTCGTGGTCGGGTTATCAGATACGATCGTGACCGCCATTGTTGGCGCGGTCTTGTCAAAAACAACGTCACTACCACCTACAGTCGCAGTGCTCTGTGTGCCATCATTTCCTGCCAAATCCATATAGTCTATTGTTAATCCGACAGAGCCTTCACTATCGCTGATGGTCATTAGCTTAGCAGCTATCCAAGAGGTCGTAGCTCCCGATATATCCGCATTAAAACCGCCTATTGTTGAGGTCGGTGTCTGTATCGTCTCGCTTGATGTAAACGTAACCTTGACCGAGTCATTCACCTTAGCCAGAGTCGTGTAGTTAGCATTATTAGACGCGATCGCTATCGCAGACATGGTCGGCGCGGTACGGTCAAATGTTACGCTACTAGCGTCAGTCGTTGCTGTGCCCTCTACCCCAATATTACCAGAAGGATCCATATAGGTTATCTCAAAAATTATTGTACCCTCATTATCACTAGATGCCATAGCCCGCGAAGCAAGCCAGGAAGTATTAGATCCAGTCACCGTTGCGCTTGCCCCGCCAATCGTTACGGTTGGTGCCTGTATTGCCTCACTAGAGACAAAACTAAGCTCTATATCGTCACCAACCTTAGCAAGGCTGACATCATAAAAATTATCTGACTCAATCACAATAGATGATAACGTAGGCATAGTACGGTCAAATGTAATGCCGCTGCCATCGGTAGTTGATGTACCCTGGGTTCCATTATTACCCGAGGGGTCCATGTAGTCAACCGTAAATGTAACGCCTCCTTCAGTGTTTGTTGCTCCCATGGTATATGTCGCACTCCAGGAGCTGCCTGAGCCAGTAACCGTAGCGCCTGAGCCATCCACCGCAACAGTAGGCGCTTGAATTGTTTCGTCAGTCGTAAAACTTATAGTCAACACATCACCAACCCGAGCAAGAGCGTTGTCATAGCTATTGCTAGAGCTGATCGCGACTGAAGTCAGTGTCGGTGGCGTTTTATCAAGTGAAACAGAACTATCATCAGTTGGGGTCAACCTATCAACTCCTGCGTTACCAGCCACATCAGAATAGCCAGTAATTTTAAAATTACTGGCATTGGTGTTGGTATTATCAACTGTCCCCTCTATAAAAGCGTTTGTTATTTCAATCGTTCTTGCGAAAGCCTTCATCGTTCCACCATCCGTATTCAAAATTTCTATGTCCCACACTCCTAATAAATTAAACGAAGGGTGGCCACCCAATGCTTCATCAGTAGATATAGTTACAGTAACCTCATCACCAACTTTCGCGAGCGATGGGTCGTGGGTATTGTTAGAGCTGACAGAGACCGTTGTAAGAGTCGGCAGCGTCCGATCAAAAAGAACTGAACCATTGTCAGCCACTGTCGTGGTTGTTGGGTTTCCTGTGAGATCGTTTGAGGTAACAGTAAAACCGACATCACCCTCTGTATCCGTAGCGGTCATTATATAACCAAAGCTCCAGGATGTTGCAGAAGTCTTAGTAACAAGAGCGGGATCAACACTCTGACCTGAAATCTGGACACTGGATAGATCGTATAAATCTTCATCTGATGTTAGGGTAACCGTAACCTGATCCCCTACCTTAGCCGAAGTCGTTACCGCATTATCAGATGAGATACTGACATTGCTAATGGTTGGAGATGTATTGTCAAAGGTTACATTACCACCTGAACTCACTGAGGTCACCTGTGTCCCT
>CAZLPW010000074.1:0-9400 GCA_964561495.1 uncultured bacterium
AGGAGTCAGCATTTGATTTCTATATTAATGATCGCACTTTTAAAACAAATGATACTAAACTAAATATAACTGTTAATGATAGCCAATTATTTTGCAATGATAAGAATAGTTCTAATATCAGGATTAATGCTAATTCAAATAGCAAAGAAGAATACATATTAATTGACTCTCTGCCTATAGGACGTGGTTTCCATTGGGAGAATCATATCCCAGTTAAAGTCTTAGGAAATATTATTGTTATGGTTATGAAAAATAATATTTTTGTGGTTAATCAAATCAAATTAGAAGATTACATAATGTGTGTATCTACTTCAGAAATGAGTGCAGAATGTCCTCCAGACCTCCTTAAATCACAAACTATAGCAGCACGTTCCTGGCTATTAGCTGCGTGCGAGCAAAAACATAAAGAGCTAAATATCGATGCGTGTAATGATGACTGCTGTCAAAGATATCAAGGAATAAATAATTTAACAAACCACGCGATAGAATCTGCTGGCTCTACTAGAGGTAAAGTACTAATATTTTTTAATGAAATATGTGATGCCAGATACTCTAAATCATGCGGCGGTCTTACTGAAGACAATCAAAATGTCTGGGATGAAAGTGAAAAAAAATATTTGCGCTCTGTTGTAGACTCAGATAAAATTAATCGTCCTATTCTAAACAATGCTATTGGCCTAAAATCATGGCTTTTATCCAGCCCTGAATGCTACTGCAGTCCTAAGGTAGTACCAGAAAACAACCTACACAAATACTTGGGAGCTGTAGACCAAGATAAAAATTATTTCCGCTGGGAAATTAGTATTAGTCAAAAAGATTTGATCAATAATATTAAAACCCAAACTGGTAAAATTTTTGGATATATTCAAACACTTGTTCCATTAAAAATTGGTAGCTCATCACGAATTTTGTCATTAAAAATTGAAGGCTCTCAAGATGGAGGCCGTGGAAATTTAATACTTAATTCAGAGTATGATATCCGTAAAGTTTTGCATACTAATTTTTTATTTAGTTCAGCTTTTTTAATCCAAACTGAATTTGAAGATGATTCTTATCCAGCTTGGTTCCATCTTAAAGGAGCTGGCTGGGGTCATGGTGTTGGGATGTGCCAAATCGGAGCACTTGGAATGTCCCTTAACAAAAAAACTTATTCGGAAATATTAAACCACTATTTTCCAGGAACGCACTTACATACCCTTTATGAATGATACAATATCACTCCACTGGTTAGACTGGATAATTATTTTCTCATATATTGTTTTTTCGTTATATGTAGGTATACTTTTTAGTAAAAGGGCGTCAAAAAGTACCGAAGAATATTTTTTATCAGGGCGAACACTACCCTGGTGGATTGTTGGCACTTCTATGGTCGCGACTACCTTTGCGGCTGATACTCCACTTGCAATAACTGAGTTTGTAAGAGGTCCTGGCATCTGGCAAAACTGGTTTTGGTGGAATTTGCTTATGGGCTCATTATTGGGCGTTTTCCTATTTTCTCGTCTTTGGCGTAGAGCAGAGGTGTTAACAGATAATGAACTTTTAGAAATTAGGTATAGTGGTAAACCTGCGGCTTTTCTTAGAGCATTTAAGGCTGGGTATTTTTCAATACTTTATAATTTTATTGTTATGGGTTGGGTGATAAATGCAATGGCTTCAATTGTTTCAGTTATGCTAAATATGGATAAATGGACCGCGGTATGGATTTGTGTTATAATTGCTCTTGTTTATGCAATTCTATCTGGTTTCTGGGGCGTCGTTATTACTGATATGGTACAATTTTGTATTGCGATGTTCGGTTCAATTACTCTGGCAATTATTGCACTAAATCACGTAGGCGGCATGGAATCACTTTTGATTAAATTATCAATGCTTGAAGATAGTGGAGTGGTAAATAAAAACACATTGAAATTTATCCCACCTGTTCCAGAAGCAGATTTTACCACCTCTAAATTTTGGGAATCTCCTTTTTCAAAATTTTTGATTTTTATTTCAGTTATGTGGTGGAGCAGTCATAACACAGATGGTGGTGGTTATATAATTCAGCGAATGTCATCAGCAAAAAATGAGAGGCACGCACTCCTAGCTACGTTATGGTATAATCTAGCGCACTACGCCTTGCGTGTATGGCCATGGATAATTGTTGCTGTCGTATCAATTGCAATGTTTCCTTTGATACCAGAGCCCTATTCAGAGCTTGGAGTAAAAGCAGGTTATCCGCTTGTCATGAACAGTCTTCTTGGTCCAGGCCTTAAGGGAATTTTGATAGTTTCATTTTTAGCTGCCTTTATGTCAACCATAGACACCCACTTAAACTGGGGAACTTCTTATATTATCAATGATATATATAAAAGATTTATTAAGCCTGAAGATTATTTTTCTTCTAAAGAAATTGCCCAGAACCACTACGTAAAAATTGGAAAATTTATTACTGTGATTTTAATGGTTTTTTCGGCGTTTTTCGCCGTAAAAATGCAAAGCGTTTCTAAAGCCTGGGAATTTATTTTTTCTATGGGTGCCGGCATTGGCCTGGTATTAATATTAAGGTGGTTTTGGTGGAGAATAAACGCCTGGACGGAAATCACTGCTTTAGCGACTTCTATGGCTATAACTATTTTACTTGAGCTAATTGCATGGCGTCAGACAATTTCGTTAGGCAAAGATTATTCATTATTCGGATCAGACCCAGTTCTCTTTGGTATTTCACTTCAAGTTCATCATAAGCTTATGATTATTGTTCCTATTGCAATTTTGGCATGGGTTTCAGTTACTTTTTTGACAAAACCAGAACCTAATCAAACTTTGCGCAAATTTTATGAACAGATTCAACCAGGCGGATGGTGGTCACCGATATCTGATAATTTCAAACACACATTAGAACCAGTCTCTAATGGAATTTTTATACATTGGATTTCTGGTATAATGATGATATATGGTTTTACATTTGGCATTGGGAACCTTGTATTTATTAATTATGGAAATGCCTTACTTTTATTCGGAATTGCGGGGATTGGATTATTTTTAGTTTGGAATAAGAGTATCTCAAAGCTTAATTAAAGAATGTTTTCACCTTTTAAATAAATTTTAGTTAATGACTCTTCCTAGAAGAATATATTCAATCGATGTTTTTAGAGGCATCACTATCGGATTGATGATAGTGGTTAACAATCCTGGTACTTGGAGCAGTGTATATTCACCTCTCTTACATGCTAAGTGGCATGGTTGTACAATCACTGACCTTGTTTTCCCATTCTTTATGTTTATTGTTGGAGCATCAATGCGTTTTGCTTTTGTCCGGTGGCATAATTTTGCTTCTGAAAAATTTTTTAAACATGTGTTTTTTCGATCCCTATCAATTTTTTTGGCAGGCTGGTTTATTCATGCATTTCCTTTTATAAGGCAAGACTGGGACTGGTCAACATTCCGTTATATGGGAGTTTTACAAAGAATATCCATAGCATATTTTTTTAGTTCATTAATTGTGATTAGATATAATTTTAAAGAAATCTTAGTAACAATTTTTAGTATCCTTTTTTTATATTGGGGATTAATATGGTTGGGAGGATCTGGAGATCCCTATAGTCTTGAAACCAATTTTGTTCGCAAAATAGATATCTGGGTTTTTTCAGAAAGCCATTTATGGAAAGGTACAGGTATTCCGTTTGACCCAGAAGGTTTGCTCAGCACACTCCCTTCTATTGCAACTGTTCTTATTGGTTACTTAATAGGTGGTATGCTCCATACAACAAAACAATACTCTGATTGCGTAAAACGGATGGTCGTTTTTGGCCTTGTGTCAATTATACTTGGTTTAATATGGGGATTATTTTTCCCGATAAACAAGGCCCTTTGGACAAGCTCTTATGTTTTGTACACTGGTGGTATTGCATCTATTTTTCTAGCATCCCTAACATATTTAATTGATATAAAAAAATATAAAAAACCATTTTGGCCTTTTGAAATATTTGGAACTAATTCAATATTTTTATTTGTTCTATCTGGGATATGGGCAAAAATAATTTTAAAAATAAATCTCGATTATAATGGGACTCTTTTATCTGCACATAGTTATTTTTATAAAACTATATTTGAGCCTATTGCTGGAAAGTATAACGGGTCTTTATTTTTCGCATTAACTCATGTGATCTGCTTTTGGTTAATATTATTCTGGATGAATAGAAAAAAAATTCAAATAAAGCTCTAATGCTGAACCTATTATCTATTGTTCTGTTAATCTCAAATTTTTTACTAGCTAGTACTAAACAATCTAAGACCCCATACATAATTGTTTTAGGCATTCCACAGGATGGTGGCATTCCTCATGCTAATTGTATCAAAAAATGTTGCAAAAATGAGTGGGGTAAAAAAAAATCGGAAAAAGTCTCTTGCATAGGTCTTATTGATCCAAGGAGCAACCAAAGTTGGCTCTTTGATTCTACACCAGATTTTCCAGAACAACACTATACAATCACTTCCAAACATAAAACAAAGCTTGAGGGTATATTCCTAACCCATGCACATATCGGGCACTACTCAGGTTTAATGTATTTAGGTAGAGAGGTTATGGGAGCAAAAATGATAAATGTATTCGCTATGCCAAAAATGTTTTCATTTATTAATAACAATGGCCCATGGAATCAACTCATTAGATTAAATAATATTAGTTTAAAAAAAATCATAGCACGAAAAGAATTAAAAATAAATGATCAGTTATTTGTTAAACCAATATTAGTTCCACATCGCGATGAATATTCAGAAACAGTCAGCTACCAGATTATGGGACCAAATAAAAGTATACTATATATACCAGATATTGATAAATGGTCAAAATGGGAAGAGGATATTTTATTAAAAATAAAGTATGTAGACCTATTATTAGTTGATGGAACTTTTTTTTCAGCTGATGAAATTCCAAATAGAGATATGAGTGAAATTCCTCATCCTTTGATATTAGAAAGCATGGATCTATTTTCAAGCTTAAGTACTAAAGATAGAAATAAAATTTTTTTCATACATTTAAATCATTCCAATCCAGCAGTTAAAAAAAATAGTGCAGCCCGAAATCTTATAAAATCTAAACGTTTTAATATTGCATATGAGGGAATGCTTTTTGAATTATGAAAAGTGTTTTTATCACAGGAGCATCTTCTGGAATAGGAAAATCTTTGGCAATAGTTTATGCCATGAACGGATATATAATAGGCTTGGCATCTAGAAACCAGAATGCAATAAAAGATGTTGCAAAAAAATGTGAAAGTCTAGGTGGTGAAGCTTTTACATATGTATTAGATGTTACCAAACCAAATGATTGTGCTTTAGTAGCTAAAAAATTTATCGAAGATGCTAATGGCATAGATATTGTCATTGCTAATGCAGGGATAGGAGGTGATGATAAAATTACAAGCGGCTCTAGTAAATCAATTAATAAAATTATTGATACAGATTTATTAGGGGTTACAAACACTGTAATGCCTTTTATTCCACATATGAAAAATGAGGCAAGAGGTACACTAGTTTGTATTAGCTCAGTGGCAGGTTTCCTACCTTTACCTAATCATGGTGGTTATGTTGGCTCTAAAATTGCAATTAGATATATATTTGATTCTTGGAGAATAACCTTAGAAAAATATAATATTAAAGTCATCACTATTTGTCCTGGATTTATTGATACCCCTATGGTTAAAGGTCCTGCAAGAAAATTACCAATGAAGTCTTCATCAGAGGCAGCAAAAAAATTCTTTGCTTATATTAAAAAAAAGAAGGGAACATATATCTATCCGTTTTATTATAGAATTCTGATTAAATTTATAGAAATTTTACCCAACAGATTTTATAATTGGGTAATTCAATCTGTTTATCCAAAAAATAAAAATGAAATCAAAAGCTAAGGTTTTAAATAACCAAAAATTAATCTTCCCTGATATCTTATTATCACCACTGATATCTATTATACTTGGGTCCTTTTTTATTGCAATTCTAGCCCAAATCTCAATTCCTATACCTTTTAGCCCAGTACCAATTACAGGTCAAACAATTGGTGTAGTAATTGTTGGAATAATGCTTGGTCCATGGAATGGCGCTTTGGCAGTTGTTTCTTATATTTTTGAAGGAGCATTAGGTTTACCTGTATTCGCTAATTTTAGTTCTGGAATTCATGTACTGACAGGACCAACCGCTGGTTATATTTGGAGTTTTATAATTGGTGCTTTTTTGATTGGCCTTCTAGATAGATTAGGCTTAACATCAAATTTTATACTTAGCTTTTTATCGTGTTTGATGGTAACAACTTTAATATTAGTATTTGGTGCTTTGTATCTAGCAATTTTTCAGGGTAGCTTAGGGTCTGCCTTGTCTCTGGGGTTTTACCCATTTTTGGTTGGAGATTTTGTGAAATCTTTTCTATCAGCGTTCATAATAGTTGGACTAAAAAAATTCAGATAAAATAGCTTCAGTCTTTTGTGCCATCTTTATACAAGAATGGGTTACACCACCATAATCGTGGGAAGTAAAAAAAACTTCAATTTTGCAATAGCCAATCTTCAAATCTGGATGATGATTTAACTCTTCTGCTTTCTGGGCAATAAGATTTATAAACATTATTGACTCCATGTAACTATTAAAACTGATTTCTTTTTTTATAAAACCATTTTTATAACTCCACCCACTTAAATCTCTCAAGAAAGTGTTTAGTTCTTTTTTATTAATTAGACCCATAATCCAATTTTAATAAAACTAGATGAATATGACTTTTCATAATTTTATCTTTTAAGATCTAATCCTCTCTTCAGTTTATCAAGCTCAACTTTCAACCAAATAATTGCAATAACAAATGCCACACTTGCAGAAATCATTATTGCATACCAATTCCACTCAACAGATTTATTTAAATAAATACTAAAATAAATTGCTAATGGAGCCGATAGACCAAGAACCCTAACCGTAGTTATTACAAGCACAGGAATACCCTTACCAAGACCTTGCAAAACACGTCCTGAGGTGATTGCAATAGAGACTAGCGGATAGATTAATGTTAGATGCCTCAAAAATGAAATTGATACTTTCTGTATATTTAAATCCTTAGTAAATAAACCTGTCATTTCTGGAGCAAATATAAAAACGAAAAACGAAACTAAACTCGATATAAAAAATGCACTTTTTGATCCATATTTTACAATAGAAAGGAGTGCATCAATTTTTCTTGCACCAAAGAACATCCCAACAATTGTAGTAAGAGCACCAGCGATAGCAAATATAGGAAGGAAAATTAGCATATCTAAACGACCTGCGACCTGATAGCCCGCTACATACTCTGATCCATTCGGATAATAAATCAATATTTTATTAAATACTCCCTGACCTATTGCCATAATAAGCATAGATAAGGAAGCAGGTAGGCCAATCTTGATTATGCTCCACAAAATTGTTTTTGATGGTGAAAAATCTTTTAACCTAAACGTAATATATGCATGCTCTTTAATAAATAACATGTAAATAAAAATAATAAAAACAATAAGTTGACTCAAAACAGTTGCTGCAGCTGCTCCTTTCACTCCCAAACCAAGCCCAATCCCACCAAATGACTTAAGATCAAAAATAAAAAATGGATCAAGAACAATATTCAGTATAGTACCCAATCCAGCTACCATCATTGGAAATTTCATATCCCCTTCTCCTGCCAAAATTGATCTAAAAAAACCAGAAAAAACCATGAATGGCAAACCTAAAAGAATAAAAAATAAATAATCCCATGCTATTTGAAGAATATTTCCTTCTGCACCAAAACTCATTAAAATATTTTCACCAAAAATTATTCCTAATGAAGTAAAAATTAGTGCAATTAAACCACCAATTATTAAGGCATGTTCTGCAGCATTATCAGCATTTTTCTTATTATCCTCTCCAATAAAACGAGCTATGGTAGCTGTAACTCCCGTACCTAAGCCCATTGTAAGACCCAACATTAAAAAAAATAATGGCATATTAAGAGCAACACCAGTTATAGCTTCCCCTCCCAACTGACCTATAAATATCATATCAACAATATTGTATAAGGTATGAATTCCCATACCAAACATTATTGGTACCGCCAAGGACCATAGAGCTTTCTGGGGATTATCAATAAATAATTGAAGACGTGATTCAGATTTATAATCGATTTCCATTATACTTAAATATAAAGTTATTTGTATTGTTAGATTAAAATATTATATATCAAAGATAGATTATTTAAACTGGCCAGATAATTGGTAACAATATTATTGCCGCAAACCAAAATAGTATTGCCAATGGAAAGCCAACCCTTATATAATCACTAAATTTATATCCGCCTGGTCCATACACCATCAAATTAGTCTGGTATCCGACTGGTGTTAGAAATGATGCTGAAGCAGCAAAGGCAACAGCTAAAACAAAAGGCCTTGCATCTAAGCCCATCTGATTTGAGACCGCTATCGCTACTGGAGTCATTATGACTGCAGTAGCCGCATTTGAAGACACTTCTGTCAAAATCATAGCAATTAAATATACTAATGCTAAAATAACACGTGGTTGCCAATCATCTGGAGTTTTCATTGCAATTGAAGAAATGAAATTACCTATCCACTCTGCAGTGCCTGATGTCTTCATAACAGTTCCGACTGGTATTAAAGCAGCTATCAGTATTATGACCTGCCAATTAATTGATTGGTAACTTTCTTGTGATGAAATAACTCCTAGTACTAACAAAAGAGTTACCGCTAAAATACAACCCGCAAAAATAGGAAGAACATTTAAAGCTGCCGCTAAAATAGCAAAGAACATTACAGCAATAGACATCCACCAAAAACGTCTCTTACGCAATTTTCCTTCAACCTCACCGATCATAATAAAATCTGTACGTTTTGATATATTTTGAATTTTATTTTCTGGACCATAAATCAATAAAGTATCAAAAGCATTTAATACCACGTGAGCAATTTTTTTTCGAAATATTGTTCCTTCTCGACGTATTGCAAGAATAAAGGCACCAAATCTCCTCCGAAAGTTGGTTTGTTTTAAATTTCGCCCTACCATATCTGATTGATCAGTAAGTAGCAACTCTACCAAAACATTATTTTCTTGTTCCAATTCTTCTTGTGTTAGTTTAACATCTGTAAGCAATGCAACTTTTTCAACTTCTTTCATCCTTAAAAAGTTTTCAACAGTTCCTTTAACAAATAGGACATCCCCCTCCTCCAAACGAGTTAATCTGATAAAATTAGTTATCATTTTACCTTCTCTTTGTATATCTAAAACTACTACATCATAATTTGCATTAATGCCTCGCTCCATACAAGTACTCCCAACTAAAGGAGAATCTGCAGTAATTTTCATCTCAGTAAGATACCCACCAAGATGATAACTTTTTGTTAAACTTGCAGTTGTT
>CAZLPW010000075.1:0-1132 GCA_964561495.1 uncultured bacterium
GGGTCAGAACGTGGGTGCTGGAATGTATTTTTATGTGCTTCAGTCTAGGGACTACCAGCAGGTACGTAAAATGATTTTACTGAAGTAGGTTACGTGCTTTTACTTCAAAAAGAATTATTCTCAGGCGTTGATTGGCTGTGAGAATCAGAAATAAATTTGTATTAACACTTTTCAAGGGTCGGCTGCTGTTTGTTGGAGTGATAGAGGGAAAGAAATACATCACTTTTTATTAGAAGACTCTTTTTCATTAATCATTTTCTAATAAATAGGTGGTAGACTAAGAAAATTGATTGCACATGAAAGAACAAAAAAATAGACAGCTAAATGCTCATCGTTTCTTTTTTAAGAGATCTATTCACGCCCTTGTTTTTTTATTTGTATTTTATTCCTGTGGCCAGAGAGAGCTTGAGGTTCCGCCCTTAGCCGGACATGAGCCTGTGGACTGTGGCTTTCCTACTCTGGCGATTATGCCCAGCCAGATCAATGTTGACAGATCTGTTAGCGGAAATTTTATCGCTGATATTTTGATCATGGATGATGTGATGAGCACCCAGGTATATGGTGGGGCCAAGGCTGTCATTAACTATAATCCAAACAAGCTACAGCTCCTTCAGGTGATCAACGGTGACTTTGCGGACTGGACCCAGCCGCTGTTCTTTGTGGATGATACGACTGAAGGCAGGATAGAAATCTTGGCCGCGTTTGTAGGCGGTGAGACTGGCGCTGTTGGTAGCCAGGCTATTCTGGTAGCGTCTCTGGAGTTTCGGGCTCTGGGTGCGATGAATGACACTCTTACGTTTGAGAGGGTCAACATAGACTCATGTGAGGTGGAGGCCACCACGTGTGAGCTTCTAGATCCTGATGATAATATGCTTGATATAACCAGCTTCTTTGATGGAGTCGTGAGCGCGCAGGATGGAGCTCCGGATGAAGAGTAGAATTTTAAAATATTTAATTATTTTTATTTTCTTTATTGGATTTGCTTTTGGTCAAACCAGAGGTTTTATTTTGCTCACGGATGTTGATGGTAATGAGCAGATTAGTTTTCCCTCTGGTAGTTCGGTCTATGTTTATGTTGAGGACGCGGATCAAAACACTGATGCTAACACGGCTGAGTCGGTTACGGTTAGTT
>CAZLPW010000075.1:1142-9363 GCA_964561495.1 uncultured bacterium
GATACGGAGAGCACGGGTGAGACCGTAACGCTTAATGAGACTGGTGTCAGTACAGGTGTGTTTACAGGTAGCATCCAGTTATCTGAAGGTGCAGTGGTTCAGGGTGATGGTATTTTACAGGTTTTATCTGGTGATAATTTGACTGGATCTTATGTAGATCCTTCGGATGATTATGGTAATGAGTTAACGTTCACAGATTATGCTTATTATGATGTGACTGTTGCCTCAGGGGTTTTATCCTCAAATACGACCTGGCCTATATCAGACAGTCCTATTTTAGTTACTGGAGACGTAACAGTCCCAGATGGATCTGTACTGACTATTGACCCTGGTGTTGAGGTGCGTTTTTTGCCTTCAACTGATGATCAGAGTAGCGGCTCAGATGCTTCTAAAAGTGAGCTTATTATTAGTGGATCTATTGTAGCGGTAGGTAGCGCCTCAGACTCGATTCGTTTTGTATCTAACGCTCAGGTTCCACTGATTGATGACTGGAGTGGTTTTTTGATGCAAGATCCAGAGGTTGTTCATCTTAGTCATGTTAGTCTTCGGGATGCATATATTGTTTTTAATTGGTCATACAACGAGGGTTCTAATTTAGGTGACTCGTTGCGTATTTCTGATTCGTACTTTGTTGGCACATCTAATGATATTTTCTTTAAAACTTTTGGAATAGCTCTTTATGATTCTGAGACGATAGTCTTTGAGAACAACAGATTTGTTGGTTTTAAATATTTTATAGAAAGTCCTAGGTATAGTACTGCTTGGAAATTTTATGATAGTAGTATTTTTAAAATCAATGATAATTATTTTAATAATGTACAACAAGTATTTTCGATCGATGTTGGTGATCCAGTAAAGCTACATAGCGGAGGAGGGCAGATATATTTTATAGATAACCAGATTGAAAATAGCAGTCAAGTTAGTGTGTTGTTTGAGGCTAACCCAGATATGGAGGCTGATTTATCTGATACAATATTTGTTTTCCAAGGTAATCAAATATCCAGTGGCAGTCATTATTCAACCATTATTTTTAAAGGTGATGATAATAATCCCGCCAAGGGGCGTTTGTTATTTAAAAACAATAATTTGGAACGTGTTGGTCTTCGTGTACAAAGAATTGAAGAAGCATTAATCCAAGAAAACACCATAGACCATTATAGTAGTTCTGGTGCAGCTCAAGCTGTAACTATTGATGATGTAGATAAGGTTTTGATTGAAAAAAATACTCTGTCTTCTGATTTTAAAGTGTTAAGTATAAATGGCGGTGGTGATGGCATTGACGAGGATACAATCCGATATAATACAATTAGTGAAGCTACATTTAGTCAGAGTCTAGGCGCGACAGGTACTTACGGCATATTAATAGATGGCGATGCTAGCCCTATAATTTATAATAATAACATGGTGAATAATGATACTCAAATTTTCAATGAGACTTCAAACACCATAGATGCTCGATTTAACTGGTGGGGTGAGACAGTTACCGCGGAGATGGATGCGGGTGGGAACCCAAAAAATATAAGCAGCATCTATGATATGTTCGATGATAGCCAGTATGGTGAGGTTATTTATGCTTATTGGTTAAATAGTTCGTATGTTTCACAAGAGAGCGCGTTTAAACCTCAGGCAAAAGCAGAGCTTCAGACCGCGGTTGATCTTTGGTGCAGTGACAGCGTATCTGCATTAGATACCTATGGTCAGATAAATACCTGGGACGTATCACTAATTGCTGATATGTCCTCACTCTTTCAGGGTAAAAACACATTCAACTCAAATATTAGTGGTTGGGACGTTTCTAATGCTACCACGATGCAGCAGATGTTTCTGGGTGCCCATCAATTCTCCGGTGATCTTTCTTCCTGGAACGTTTCAAACGTTACCAACATGCACAAGATTTTTGCTGATATGTATGCATACAGCCAGGACCTAAACACCTGGGACGTTTCAAGCGTCACGGATATGAGTGCAATGTTTGACAGTAACGGTGGATTTAATGGTGACATATCTCAGTGGAATGTTTCAAACGTTACCAACATGAACAGTATGTTTAAAAACGCCTTGAGCTTCAACCAGAATATCGGAGACTGGGACGTTTCAAGCGTCAATAATATGAGCTATATGTTTATATACAACACTGTTTTCGATAGAGACCTATCTGCCTGGGATGTCGCTAATGTTAGCTCATTTGATGGAATGTTTAATCTAACAGAGTTGTCAGATGAGAACAAATGTGCGATCCACACATCGTGGTCTTCGAACAGCAACTGGGCCTATGACTGGTCTGGATATTGCAGCTCAGGATCAGAAAACTTTAGTCTCAGCTTTGATGGTATCGATGACTATGTTGAGGCGCCGCCGATTGATCTAACAAACCAAGTTTTTACTATTGAGTCTTGGATAAAGTTACCTGAAGCAACTCACTCTGCAAGGACAAATATTATTGACAGCTATGAGATTAGCTCAACACAAGGCCAGAAGTGGGGTATCTACATAACCGGAACATCAGATAATATCGGTCCAGGCTATGTAAATGTTGCTGAGTTTGGGGTGCCAGACTTTTATTCATCAAATCGGATTGATGACGGGCAGTGGCATCATGTTGCGCTGGTGAGATCAGACGATGGTCGGCTAGAGCTTTTTATAGATGGGGTTCTTAATTGCTGCTCAGATGATCAGTCTGTGGGAGATATTTCAACGAATTTCAACACCGGTTTTACCACAAAAATAGGGAGCGGTCATAATGTGCACGCTGGGCCAAGGTTCATGCAGTGTTCGATCTCTGACATTCAGGTTTCTTTTGTAGATAAATACACTGAAAATTTCACACCAGAAATAGTTTTGGCAACTGAACCTGAATCTGTTATTCATTTTAATTTCAATGAGGGAGCAGGTACAGCTTTATCTGACTTAAGCGGTAACAATAATAATGGAACAATTCAGGGTGCTACCTGGGTTACTGAGAGTCCAGACTCAAATGCATTAATAATCTCTGAAGAAAACTACAGCCTCAGTTTTGATGGTTTAGATGATGGTGTCTCGCTTTTGAATAAGCCTTTTGACGGTGTGAAGAACCAGTTCTCTATCTCATCTTATTTTAAGACAAACAATCTTTCAACAGTCCAAACCTTATACGGACACGGAGGCGGCTATCAGGATGTTGGTCTGCAGATCCAGGAGAATTCTGGAGTCTACAAGTTAGAATTTTTTATTCTTACAAGTACCTCAGAGATGGGCTATGTATATGCAGAGATTGACTCAGGGGCATGGCACTATGCTACAGCCACCTATGACGGCCAGGCTATAAAATTATATTTGGACGGTGGCTTGATTGATGAAAAACCTTTTAGCGGATCTCTGGACTGGAGCGCATCATCAAACTTCTATGGACCAAATATTGGTGGAGGTGACAGTGACTGGTTGCACACACTTGACGGAAATATTGACGACTTTGCTTTTTGGGATTTTGCCCTTACCCAGGCAGAGATACAATCTTACATGAACACTCCTCTTATTGGTCAGGAACCAGGCTTAGTTGCCTATTGGGACTTTAATGAGGGAGAGGGAACCTACCTCGCTGATGTGAGCGGTGGCGGAAATTATGGTACGATAGATGGTGCAGTCTGGAGCACTGACACACCAGACTCACTGTCCTTGTTTTCTGATGAAGATGTTTCTGGTTGCACTGATGAATTAGCCTCTAATTATAATTCAGATGCTGATATAAATGATGGCAGTTGTTTTGGTTATCCAGACAATGGAGAATACTCACTTAGTTTTGATGGAGTAAATGATAAAGTTTTAATTGGAGATAATGAAAATCTAGATATTGTTTCCGACGAATTTACATTTTTAGCAACAGTGAAATTTTCTGATACGAGTCAAGGAGGATATATTATATCAAAGAGATATTACTCTGCTGGATCGGGGTATGAAATTAGAGTCGGAAATAATTCAATTTTTGCTGAAGTAAACCCCGGTGGTAGTGCAATTAGCTTAAGTGCTCCCATTGAGGCTGATAATTCCTTTCACACGATTGTAGTATCATTTAAAAATGAGGATTACTTTAGATTGTATTTAGATGGTGAACTAGTAGATGATTTTGGATTAAATGCAACAATTGGAACAGCAGTTGAAAGTTTTTCCACTCCCAGTCTAATCAATGATCAAAACCTAGTTTTTGGGGAATTTTCTGCTATGGATGGACGTGTATTCAATGGATTAATCAATAAAATTTCTATTTCCCATAAGTCAATGTCACTTTCAGAAATAGAAACCATGTTTGAAAATGTTGAATATAACTTATCTGAAAATTTAGTTGGTCAATGGAAATTTGAAGCTGGTACAGGTGATATCCTATACGACCATTCAGGAAATGGAAATCATGGAACAATATATGGTGCAACATGGGAATCAAAAGTTAAGGGAAGCTGGCACGTGTCTAGCTCAGGCCTAGATAATAACGATGGTAGCGCACAGAGTCCGTTTGAAACTATTCAAAAGGGGATAGACTCTGCTATAGACGGAGACACAGTATTTGTATACGAGGGGATTTACACTGAAAATATTGACCTAAGCGGTAAAAACATTAACCTCATAGGCCAGGACAGGGAAACAACTATCATAGACGGGAGCTCAAGCGGGCGCGTTGTTACCTTTGACAATCCGAACCTTTCAAACTCCGTATCATCCCTTAAAGATTTTACCATTAAAAATGGATACTGGGACGGAGCAGGCTCGGGCATCTACTCATACCACGGCAGGCTAAACCTTTCTGATCTTATAGTTGAATCAAATGAGAGTCAGGACCTTGGTGGAGGTGTGATGCTGCATAATTCAATTAGCAATATTTCTGAGTGTATTATAAAAAACAATACCGCAAACAGAGGTGGAGGTATCTACCTATTGGGATCCGATGCTGATATTTCATTATCAACTATAGCCAACAACAACAGCTACCATGATGGAGGCGGTATATACGTTACCGAGTCCGAGCTTGATATAAGCTCATCGATTGTAAATGATAACTCCAGCGCAAACAATGGCGGAGCATTCCTTCAGTCTGGAGAGGTTAGCATTGTAAGCTGTGAGATAGTAAACAATAGCGCGGCTGACAAGGGCGCTGCGGTGGCGATTATTAACCACGGCTCAACAAATATTTTTCAGTCAACTGTGGCTCAAAATTCAAGCGGCGCTGTGATCATGCTAGAGGAGGAATCGGGCGCGGATGCCCCAACCCTTGTGATTGAAAATACGATTATTAAGAGCAATCCTTCCGAAATATTTTACACGGTTGAGGGTGCGGTGCCTGTTTCTGTAAAATATTCAAATATCCAAGGTGGTTTTGAGGGTGAGGGCAATATTGACCTTGACCCAGTTTTTTGCGACAGTGGCTCCGGAGATTTTTCTCTGGCGTCAAACTCACCCTGTCTCGGCTCTGGCCAGGGCGGTCTAAATATCGGCGCATATGATCAGGGTTGTGAGGCTATATACTTTGAGGTTTCGATGGCCGTTCCGGCTGACACCCTAGAGGTCGGACTGGAGAGTTTTGTTTCTCTCGGTCTAGGCTCAGAGACCGTGACAGGTTTTTCTTCAGAGCAGTCAGTCTTGGCTACAGTAAATGCATACTCTGGTCTGGTAAGAATTATTAACACCGCAGGATTAAACTCTGTAAACGGATATCCTGCTCCAGACTGGACTAGCGGCGCATCGGAGATCGCTTTCTCAGGCTATCAGCCGGATATCAACAGCGCACTTTCAACGCTCCAGTATTTAGGCAGCGGCACCGGACTAGATTCTGTGACCATCAGCGCAACCCTCTCTGGGGCAGCGTTTAATCCCATAAACCAGCACTACTATGATTTTATAGATGGAGCCTTTACCTGGGAACAGGCCAAGGCAGATGCTGAGAGCAAAACGTTTAACGGACTCTCTGGCTATCTGGCTACATCAACAAGCGCTGAGGAGAATGCGTTCATTGCTGAAAAAGCAGGAAACTCTTCTGCCTGGCTCGGCGGATCTGATCTGGAGATCGAGGGTACCTGGAAGTGGGTAGCGGGCCCAGAAGTGGGGACAGTGTTTTTAACGCCTGGATGCGGACAGGGTCTGGTAGGTGACTGCTCTGAGACAGGCGAATACAATCAGTGGAACGGTGGAGAGCCAAACAACGCTGGGGATGAGGATGCGATTGAAATTTTGGCTGGTGGAACAGGAAAGTGGAACGATCTCCCTAAAAACTCAAGCGCGAGGCCCTACATCATCGAGTATGGTGGCTTTGGAGAGGAAGTAGAGCAGGAAGGCACAGGAGTTATTTATGTGGAGGTTCCTGACCCTGAGCCAGTGAGTATCGAAATAGTCTCTGGCAATAGCTACAACCCCGGATTCGCGAGAGTCGGTGATATCGTAAGTGTACACTTCGTAATGGACCGAAGCATCACACAGCCAACGGTCAAAATAGCGGGACAAGACGCTAGCGTTAGTGGCAATGATATTGAGTGGAGCGCCTATCGAGAGATGACTGAGTCCGATGCCCCGGGTCTTGTTAATTTTGAGATCGATATTTATGGTGGCGCCCTAAGCGGACAAGGTGTATACAGCCAGACAACAAATTCAACCAGCATCGTTTTCGATAAGACAGCGCCAGCTGTCAGCTCTGTGTCACCCGTTTTTAGTCAGGCTAGGTACATTCTCGGAGACTCTATTGACTTTGAGATGAAGTTTACTGAGCCTGTATATATTAATCCTGTACAGGGATCTGGTCCATTTATAACGCTTGATCTTGGTGATAGCCTCAGTGGAGCTACATATGCAACCGGATCAGGAACTCAAAATTTAGTTTTTCGTTATTTCGTAAATGAGGGTGACTACAGTCAGGACCTGGACTACACAAGTGAAAGTGCCTTTGTTTTTTCAGAGGGACAGGTAACGGATCACGCAGGAAACGCTACCAACGGCCTGCTGCCAGCATTGGGGAGTGAGGGGTCGCTCGGTTTTTATGATATTCTTGTTGACGGTGAGCGTCCGTTCATAAAAGAGTCCACAATCTATTCTGGACACGCTAACTCTGGTTATGCTTCATCTGGTGAGGAGGTCAATCTTAGTTTTTTAACTAGTGAGCCAATCGCAACTCCGGTGGTCTATATCTCAGGGCAGTCGGTAATGATCAGTGGCAGCGGAGACACGCTCTGGACTGCTACAAAAATTATGAGTGATAGCGACAGCGAGGGTCCAGTATCCTTTAGCGTCTCTGTCGCAGACATTAACGGAAACTCGGCGACTGATCTTTACTCAAGCACCACAGACTCAAGCAGTGTAAGCTTTGATAAAACGGAGCCTGAGTTATTATCTTTAAGTTTTACTTCAGATAATCAGACGAGCCCATACCATGCGAAAACAGGGCACACGCTTACGCTAAATATTGAGGCCGATGAGACAGTGGAGCAGCCTCTTGTCTCAGTAGGTGGAAACACTGTCGAATTAGTAGGTGGAGAAAAGAACTGGGTTGCTTCCTATATCGTGACTGATTCTGATCAGGAGGGGGTGATCTCTTTTAGTCTTACTATAAAAGACCTAGCTGGAAATTCTTTTTCTGATATATCTAGCACGTTAGATGGTTCAACGATAGCTATAGACAGGACCGCTCCGAATATTACAGATGTTTCCATAGTCTCATCCAACGCCTACGATAGCACCCTGGCGATTCCTGGTGATGTTGTTTCTGTTAGCATTGCGGTTGATGAATCCGTTCCCGCGCCTGAGGTTTTAATCTCAGGCTCAAGCGCTCAGCTATCAGGCTCTGGAAAGGTTTGGGTAGCCAGTCGGACAATGAGCGATTCTGATGATAACGGAGAAATAAATTTTTTAATAAACTATAAAGATTTTGCCAATAACACAGGCTCGGAGATGACATCTGCAACCGACAGCAGCCAAATTTTCTATGATAAAACCTTGCCAGAGATTACTTTTTTAAATATTTCCTCAGACAATGAATACACCGACTCAGTTGCAATCGCCGGTGACACGGTCACCCTGGTCTTCCAAGTTAGTGAGAGTATACGTTATCCAATTCTTAGTATTGGTGGTGAGGATGTAGCGATCGATACTGGTGATGTAGATCAGTCCTCGGGTATTGTTTTGTGGGAAGCGCGTAAGGCTATGGACTGGGATGATACAGAGGGTGTCCTTGATTTTAATATAGATTACAGGGACATTGGAGGAAACATCG
>CAZLPW010000076.1:0-9343 GCA_964561495.1 uncultured bacterium
AGTCTGTAATATCATCCTCACCATCTCCATCAATATCAGCTGTTCCAGCATCTATCAATGGAGAACCTGGGGCTAGAGTAAAGGCTCCAATTTGTGGAGAATTAAAAGGAAAATCAAATTCTGTAATATTATTGCTTCCCCATGAGGCTTGGATATTTGGGATAGCACTGTAATCAACGCTTACATAACTGTTAAAAGGAACAATCTCATAGCCTCCATCATTAGCATTGTTAAATATTATTGAGTTTACAATTTCAGCATAGCCCTCCCATACTATATCAACTCCTCCAGAGGCGTAGGTGTTACTTCCTGCGGTATTACTTACTATTGTGCAGTTGATAATTTCAGCATGCCCACCTGAAACAACTAACCCACCAGTATACCCATTGGCATGATTATCCGTAACGAGCACTCTATCAAATGTTGCACCGTCTGGGGGACCTAGCATTGAGGGATAACCAAAGCTAACTGCCGCTCCATCGCCTGGTGTCGTATTCCCGCTAATAATACAATCCGTAAATATAGGCCAGGAGCCTGTTTGATTTGTCCAATTGTAATAGTCCCACTCATTAAAAACAAAGATTCCTCCGCCTAAATTATCGCCAAAACCTGTTACAGCTGCACTGTTATTAGTAAATGAGCAGCCCTCGAACTCAGGGGTCGTGGTCCCTACTGAAACTCCACCTCCAGACCAGGCAGTATTACTGTCAAAGGTTGCATCAATTATTGTAGGCTGAGCCTGATCAATCAGAGCGATTCCGCCACCAAGGTTGGAGGCCTCATTCCCACTAATAGTGGCGTTTGTCATGGTCCAGGTGTTCATGGATCCAGTGGTCGCTATTCCTCCACCATCAATTGCAGAATTATTACTCGCAGTAAAATCAGTAATAGTTCCTTCCATACCAGCTAACATTATTCCGCCGCCAAAGGCAAATGTACCTGCGAATCCAAAATTAATACCAGGAAAACAAGCGTTTCCTGTAGACTCTACATCATCAATTGTAATTATAGAACAATAAACAAATATTCCACCACCATTAAATGTTGCTGAATTATTTCTGACCTCGACATCTGATATGGATGCCCCACTAACTCTCCAAAAAGAGACACCACCACCATTGTGTGAGTGGTTATCCTCTATGATAAGATTGCTTATCTGCGCCTGATTGTTCCTTATATCGGAAAAATCTTGATTGTCTCTGTCGTCTGCGGTGACCAGTAGACCACCTCCGCCTGAACAGCCATGACCCTCACTGTAGCCATTTTTCAGAGTCATATTAGCAACTAAGACAGCCTCACACTCAGGGATAATCATCACAGCCGCTTGATTTGTCGCATCTGCGCTAGCATCTAAGATCGTGTTCTCGGCCTCATCTCCAATAAGGTGGACATTATCAGGAATTACGATCGGGAATGTCTCTCCATTTTCTTCTCTTGAGTATTCGCCCTGAGCAACATAAATAGTTGTTACAGCACCAGCATCTTTTACGAAGCTTAGCGCATGACTAATAGTTCTAAATGGTTCAGTCTCTGAGCCAGAGTTGCTATCATCACCATCAGAGCTTGAGACATAATAGTCACTGCTCTCTATACAAGAGCCTGAGATCCCGTCTTGTATGTAGTCTGCCTCATTCTCAATAGAATGAAGAACAAATTCGTTTACAATGTTCTCTTCGCAGTCAATATTGTCAAAAACACTTCCGCTAACATCTATAGAACCATCATATCCATGAGAATAAATATTCTCACCATTACCGCTGCTATTATTAGCAAAATAATTATCCCGAATAACCATTGTTCCAGGCACAGTACGACTCGGATTTAAATCTCTAACTGGGGGGCTTCTGTCCTCATCAAATTCAACGTCCTCATCATCAAAATGACCAATGCCACCGCCACTGGTCACAACCTGTGTAGCCTCCGGGCCGCCTCCTTCTTCAGAAGCTTGAGCTGTTCCATTACCCATAAACCTGTTGTAGGTAATCGTTGGGTAGGCCTTATAAATCAGGATTGCACCACCAGAACGCTGCTTGCGTTTGAGATCACACTCCGTAACCTCCATAGAGGTTCCTCTTCCATCCTGAAAAGTGAGACCAAATATAGTTGGCTGAATATTGTTATCGCGAATAACTAAACAGCTTCCTCTATTTTCATTCTCTGGCTCTTCAGCCCCACTAATGATGGTCTGCTGAATATTTTCATTATTTAGCCAGCCATTTTCGAGATCATCATATATAGCATAACTTGCGATGACTATCTCTTTTTGGAGCACTAAGTGCTCGTAGTAAATACCTGGAGAAATTAAAACTGTGTCTCCATTCTCAGCATTATCAATTCCATCTTGGATATTATCTTGTTCATCTGGTACATGTATTACATCTCCAAACGAAAAAGCTAAAATCATAGAAACAAATACGAATCTCATGGTTTCTCCTTTTTGCCGAAAGTTCCTTCCCAATATAAAAATAATTTATTTATCTATAAACCTAAAAAATATCAAATATGGTTTTAGGTTAAATGTACTATTTTCTTAATTAAATTTAGTTTCGCTATGACTCGATTACACAATCCATATGCCAAAGCACTTGATGGATTATTATTAGATGATCCCGTATCTGCCTTTTTTAAATTTTGTAGAGAAAGAGAAAATATTAGAGTCAAAAGAGAAAGTGGATCTCCTCCGCCATGGACAGAGGACCCGATTTTTAAAAGAGGCCGATTTTTAAATGTTTTTCGAGAAGATGACCGCGGCAGCAAGGCAATTATTAATTTTGTTAATGAACTAAAAAATGACCTGCCTTACCTTGTTCAGGCACTGTTCTTCTCTCGCTGGTGCAACAGACAACAGACACTGGACCAGTTAACTATTAATGATCTGGATAATAGTAAAGAATTACGTAAAAAATTAAATCTATTCAAGCCCTGGTGTAATCTTACTGCATACCCAGTAGAAACGGTTACATGGAAAGGATCTGAATATTCTAGACTTGATGCAGCAACAATATTATTTGGAGAAATAAAAAACTCGTTAGTCAAATTAATTAAAAAAGCAGAAGGAAGTGTTATAGAGGCCACTAGATATATTTCAAATCAATTTAATATGCAAAATGATTTTCCAGTTTTTATGGCGATCATAGATATAGCCTGGTTTCGACCCGATATAATTAATCCTAAAAGCGACGTGCCAACTGGAATAGGTGCAGTAGCCTATTTGGATCGTCTGCAAAATTACCTTGGTCTGGAAAATCACCAACAAACATGTAATAAAATGATTGAACTACAAAAGGATATTTGGCCAGAGGCTAAGCGTCAATTCTATCCTATAGACGTTGAATATCTTTCCTGCGAATGCAGAAAGTATTATAGCTATGTTAATGGAACAAAAAATTTTGAAGGAAAAAATATATTTCAGCCGTTAAATAAATCCAAAAAATAGTTGCCCCTATTGGCTAATACCCCCTACTACCTTTTGATAGTTCAGAGGATCGGTGTCACCCTCCGTATTTATAACTAGAACTGATGATAAATTATTTAAGCGAATTGTTTTTTTAAAATTTTTGAATTTATTGGTTTCACATAGTCCAATTAATCCAGCAAGACCCGCTGCTCCAGATTCACCAGATATAATTTCCGGATCAGATAACGATTTAGACGCTAATGCTTTCATGGCCCTTTCAGATAATTTGTCAGAAATAGAGATTGCACCAGAAAGTCCACTCTTTAAAATCTGCCAGGCAAGACTAGAGACCGAACCACAATTAAGCCCTGCCATATTAGTCTGCTTATCGTTTTCAACAGTTACCCTGCATCCAGTTTTAATAGATTCATATAAACAATTTGCTGAGTAGGGCTCAACACTTATAAAAAAAGGCACATGCTTCCACTCTCTAATTATATAACCAATCACCGAAGCTGCCCAGCTACCAACGCCTGACTGGAGAAACAAAACATCGACTTTTTGGTCTCTGATCTGCTCACCAATTTCGCTAACCTGAGTCGAGTATCCTCTCATAATATCTAACGGGATATCCTCATATCCCTTCCAAGCGGTATCTTGAATTAAAGAAAAAGTCTGATAATTATTTTTTTTATTTTCTTTTTCAACATAGCTACTCGCAGTTTTTACAGCATCATCATATCCTCCTCCTATTACAAAGACCTCCGCACCCTCATTTTTGATTGCATCAACTCGCGCAGGTACCGTTCCCCTAGGCATATAGATAACGGCTTTTCTTCCTAGTTTTCGAGACATCCACGCCACTGACCGTCCGTGATTCCCATCTGTAGCAGTACAAAACACCTCTATCTGAGGGTTTTTTTGAATTTGATTATTCATTGCATATGAAGCACCCAAAGCCTTAAATGATCCAAGCCCAAATCGCTTGCTCTCATCTTTTAGTAGTAGTCTATTAATACCTAAAATCCTGGCTAAGCCAGGCAGACTTACAATGGGGGTTTCCTTATTTTCTAGTGATTTGTGAAAGCTTTTTACTTTTCTATCATTCCACGATAGTTCACTAATAATATTTTTTAATTTATTTGAATTATAATTTTTGTTCTTAGTGACACTTATCATTTATATTTTCAGACCAGTCCCAGTCTAAACTCTCAAATTTGATTTTTTTAATTATTAACTTTTTGTTCTAGGTCAAAACCATTCAACCTGTTTAAAACAAAAGCGAGCTCAAACTCTCTGAAAAAAGAAAAATTGCCATTTATACTATTACAAATGACATCCAAACCACTTTGATTAATATCTCTGATTACCTGACTTACAACTTCACGCAGGGCAGTCTCATTATTCATATATTTTTTGGAATACTCTAGCCCATAACAAAGCGCCTTTGTCTGGGATAATTCTATTATCTGCTCTACGTCCTTTAGATCAATATTCTCTAATCCAAAATGGATTTTATTTAATCCTTTTGCTTTGAGATTATACTTCCCTCTTCTATTCTTCGAAGTAATAGTCTCTGGTAAAGGGCACCTGTCGTAGAAATCAAATCCACTTTCAATCTTATCAGGTTTATATAAGGATGAGCTGGAAATTTCATGTGCCCGAGATGTCTCATCAATGGGCTGATAGTTTTTCATTTGTATAACCAAATCTGACACATCAAAATAATCGCCTACGCCACCTAAAGCTAAAATAGTTGATACACTTTTTTCTGAAAATAATTGACCTGCCTTATCAATGTATGTTGTGATTGGCTCATCTTCTTTTTTAATCAGTTTTTTTATCTTTTGATCTCGATTCATAAAATTGGTCGCGCATGTATCTTCATCCATAAGAAGTACCCTCGCACCAACCTCGACTGCTTCTATAATACTTGCAGCCTGGGACGTACTACCGCTTGCATTATTAGAAGAGAATGACCTTGTGTCTTTCCCAAGAGGAAGGTTATTAATAAATGTTGAAATATCAGTTTTTGTAACATTGCGACCACTATAGGCCCTGACCTTTACTGATTCATAAAGTGAAACACATTTTTCCCTTCCGTCTCCTGGAATGTGATTATATACTGAAGACTCCAAAGTGCTAAGTAGAGTCGATTTCCCGTGGTAGCCTCCTCCCGTTATTAGCGTTATTCCTTTGGGAATACCCATCCCTTTTGTGAGACCCGCGTTCGGAAGTTTGAACTCAACTTCTAGACTAGGTGGAGACTTGAATAAAACGACCCTACTACTTTCCATAGGCTGATCACTCTGGCTGCTTTTCCTTGGTAAGATAGAATCATTAGATACAAAGGCAACAAGTCCAAGTACGTCCAGTTCGTTTCGTAAAAATTCAGCATCTTCAGCCGTATGTATGTGGTTCTCAAGCTCTTTCAATTCAATATTTTTTTTATATAAAGATTTAAGCACTATTTTAGGTAATTCTTCTAAAAACATTTTCTCAGCGACTTTAGAATTGACTTTCCTTCCACGAGCTGGAATACCTATAAAGCACCTTACTTCAATATATTTATCTGATATAACGACACTATTTCTTTCAAGTATTACCTGACCAGGCTTATCAATTGTAATAGCTCCGCTATAGCCAGTTCCTCTATTCTTCAGTGATATAAGTTTAGAAGCATCATAAAATTTTCTAGATAAGAAATCAGTAAACGCACGCTTTTTAATTCTTGAATCAATATTATAGTCGATTATTTGTTTATTTGAACGAGATACTTGAATCCGATAGACACCAGTATGGGGCGGAGCATAGGGGTCTTTAGGAATTTTGTGAATGATTAGTTTGAATTTATTTTGGAAATCATATTCCCCAAGTAAATCTTGACAAGCGCCATAGTCCCTACCATTTAAAGATCTTATTTTACTAATTAAAACATTATTATCAAGCATAACATACTTTTAATTGACTATTATTCAACTGCATAATTTACTATCACCATTTATTATCATATACTTAGTCGCATGATATAACTCTACAGATTTTTCTTAGTCTAAGTTCTAACTATATTACATTGATATTAATTAACAATAATTAAATGAAAGAGTAGCTCTGAAAGCAAAATATATTATTCTGATAAACAGTTAAATATTTTATTCAGTAAATAGAGAAACTTCTAACTAAAATCAATATCCAGTTGAAAAATGAGTATAAACAATAATTCTATTGTAAAAAAAATATTGAAACTAAAAAATATTGCGGTTGTTGGAATGAGCCCTAAAAAGGAGCGCCCGAGTAATTTTGTATCAGTCTATATGGCAAACAATGGTTATAATATTATTCCTGTTAATCCAGGTCAAAAAAGTATTGAAGGCCAAAAGTGCTATCCCTCGCTATTAGATATACCAACTAAAATTGATATTGTTAATGTTTTTCGAAAATCAGAGTACGCAAATGTTATAACAAAAGATGCAATCTCAATTAAAGCAAAAGCAATCTGGTTGCAAGATGGCGTCCTATGTAACAGATCTTCAGATGAGGCAAAAGATGCTGGCCTATTATTTATAATGAATGACTGTATTTTAAGAAGACACAGGCAACTAAATATATAACTCATAAACAAACCTTATACGAACCAAAATAATAAATATGATTAATGCACTGGCCTGCGAATTTATTGGATCATTCTTTTTAGTTGCTGTAGTTATTGGATCTGGGATTATGGGCGAAAACTTATCAAATGGCAATGATGGGATTGCACTTTTAGCAAACACAGTAGCTACAGGTTCAATATTATTTGTAATTATTAAAGCCTTTTCTAAGATTTCTGGAGCACATTTTAATCCAGCTGTGAGCTTGGTTTTCTTTTTTTTAAAAAAAATAAATCGCACAGAACTTTTATTTTATATTCTGTGCCAGCTTTCAGGTGGGCTTATAGGCGTAATAGTCACTCACTATATTTTTAATTTAGAGATTATTCAGATCTCCTCGAACATTCGTGGAGAAGAAAAAATGCTGGCGAGTGAGATAATAGCAACCTTTGGCTTGATCATGACAATTTTATTTGTAAATGAGAGCCGTCCTAATGATGTCGCTCTTGCTGTTGCCCTGTTTATATCAGCAGGTTATTGGTTTACCGCATCTACTGCTTTTGCAAATCCAGCAGTAACCCTGGCCCGTATCTTCACTGATACTTTTACGGGCATTCATCCTGGCTCGGTTATCTATTTTATCAGCGGACAGGGCGTCGGAAGTTTTCTTTCCTTTATTTTCTACAAAAAAACCAATGCCAAATAGATTGCACCATTCTTTAATTCAGATCTTACAATTAATTTTTAAATACAAATATTTTTTAATTTTAAATCATTATTGTAGATTACAAAAAATAAATAGAGGTTTATTATGAAATATCGTGTTTTATTCGTATTCATATTGGGTTCTTTCCTTATTGCTAGTGACAAGCAGGATGTTGCAAAGTTGATACAAAAACATTATAAAACAATGAACAGTATGAACTGGAGCGAGCATTTGACAACAATATTTTCTAAAGGTACTATTAATGGCGATTCAAACGGAACATTCTGGTATAAAAGAGCTGCGACAGAAAAAGCATTAACCAGAGATCTGTCTGCAGGAGACAAATATGATTTTAAACCATTTTATATCTTTGTTGAAGTATTAGAGACTGCACCCAAATATCCAAAGGCTGCTATTGCTTATCATTATTTAGAAGGATCATATAATATAAGTGGTGTCGAAAAAAATGATTACAGAACAAGAGTCTCTCATGTTTTAATTACCGAAGAAGGGAGATGGAAGATTAGGTTTAGCGATTATACACCACTTCATAGCGGAAGCGGAATACCTGATTAATCTTTTATAATTTATCTCAAACAAAAGCCCCGTTTTAAATGGGGTTTTTGTTTGCTAAATAGTACCGAATGAAAAATCCTGCTCCTTTTTTATTATTAACATCATTATTTTTCTTTTTCAACTGCGGACAGGATAGCAGGACTAATGCGTCAACAAACCCAGTTGATCCTATTATCTTTAAAAAACAATTTGAGCATGGTGAACTATCTGTTAAGCAAACAGATGATGGCGGCTTCATCATCGCAGGTCATGATTATATAGAAGGCGGTGGCAGCTGGGGAAATGCCTGGCTTTCAAAATTAGATAAATATGGAAACGAGGAGTGGCAAAATACCTATAGTCTAGGAGCTTTTGGCTACACCCACTCAGTGATTCAAACTAGCGATGGTGGCTACTTGTATGCAGGGTGGGAGGGAATCGTTAAGGCAGACTCAAATGGAGTAGAAGAATGGAAAAATAGTGAAAACGGTCAATACCCAAATTATGAAGATATAATCCAGCACAGTAATGGAAATTATTATGCTGTTGGAGGACCTAGTGGAGGGCAGGCAAAGTTCGTTAAATTTAGTCCCCAAGGAAATACCTTAACCCAAAAATATTTTGGCACAAACTGTGAGGACGATATTTTTAGATCAATAATTGAAACCCCTGATGAGATGCTGATGATTGTAGGTGAAAAAGCTCACGGTGAAGGACCTCACCCCTGTTCATTTAATTTTATGTATTATAAAGATTTTTGGATTGTAAAAGTAAAGAAAAATGGTGGCCTAATTTGGGAAAAGACTTATGGTGGAGATTATTTAGAGCAGGCAGATGATATTATTAGTATGGAATCTGGTGGTTATGCGGTCGTAGGAAATCAATGTGTTCATGAATCAAACTTAAATTCATGTGGGTGGAATTCAAAACTTGTCGTATTGCAAATCAATGATGAGGGTGAATATTTGACTGAAAATATATTCCCAGGTTTAAAATTTCATGAGCGAATGCCCTACTACTCGATTACCACTACTGCATTTGGAGGTCTTGCCTGGACAGCTGAGCACAGAAACAAAGGAACCTGGATACACAAAT
>CAZLPW010000077.1:0-9272 GCA_964561495.1 uncultured bacterium
CATTCATTTGACCAAAAACCATAGTAGTTTTTTCAATTACTCCTGATTCAGTCATTTCGTTATATAAATCATTTCCTTCTCTAGTCCTCTCTCCTACACCAGCAAATACAGAATAGCCTCCATGCTCCGTAGCAATATTACGAATGAGTTCCTGAATTAAAACAGTTTTACCTACTCCAGCTCCACCAAACAAACCAGTTTTACCTCCTCTGGTATAGGGTTCCATTAGATCAACCACTTTAATACCCGTAACAAGGGCCTCAGTTGAGGTTGCCAAATCTTCATGTCTGGGCGCTGGACGATGAATAGGATTTCTTTTTTTAGTATGACAGTCTCCTTTTTGATCTATCGTATTTCCAAGAACATCAAACAGACGCCCCAAAGTTTTTTCTCCAACAGGTACAGATATAGGTTCGCCTGTATCTATGACTTCATGGCCTCGAACCAAACCATCTGTAGAATCCATTGCAACTGTACGTACCACAGCATTTCCAAGATGCTGTGCAACTTCCAGTACAAGGGTCCCTTCTTCAGCTCGATCGATTTTTAGTGCATTATAAATATCTGGTAATTGTCCATCTTCGAAAACAACATCAACGACAGCTCCCATTACCTGTGAGATTTTTCCTTTTTTTGACATAAAATGATATCCCTTTTTTTAACCTAAGGCCTCAGCCCCACCTACAATCTCTAACATTTCTGTTGTGATCGCGGCCTGACGTGCCTTGTTGAATTGTAAAGTAAGATCTTTTATCATATCCTGAGCATTTGAAGTCGCATTTTCCATTGATAGCATTCGAGCTGCCTGTTCACTTGCATAGGACTCTAGTAAATATTTCCACATCTGGACATTAAGGTGGCGAGGAATTAAAGTATTAACCAGTCCTTCTTTTGATGGTTCATATAATCTATCTGTAGGCATGCTATTATTTATATCATAATTTAACGGAAGAAGCGTTTCTGATTTCACTTCCTGCTGAGCAACATTTAAAAAATAGTTATATACAACGTGTATCTCATCAACAAAACCATTTGTAAAATGATCGATAGCACTTCTTCCTATCATCATGGCATTTTCAAATTCCATTTCTGACCAAAAATCGACATGGCTTTCGATAATATTATAATTTCTATAAGTAAAATAATCGCGAGCCTTCTTCCCAACACAAAAAATATCTACATGATCTTTCCCAAAATCATCTATCTCTTTATGAGCTATTTTAAGAAGATTTGTATTAAATGCACCCGCTAAACCCCTATCAGCACAAACAACAATATATGCTTTTCGATTAATTTCTCTTAAATCCAACAAAGGAAGCCGGCTCTTATCGATATCTGGTAACAAATGTTCAATGACTTCTGAAAGTGAATTACTATATGGTCGAGCTTGTTCCATGCGCTCTTGTGCTCTTCTCATTTTAGCTGCTGCAACCATTTTCATCGCCTTTGTAACTTTCTGAATACTTCTAACAGATTTAATTCTGTCTCGTATGTCCTTCAAATTTGCCATATCTAACTACGATTCAAATCCTGCTTTATACTCTTTAATTGCCTTTTCAAGCTTTTCTGCTGTTTTATCAGAAATAGAACCTTCTTTAACTATAGCAGAAAGACTATCCATAGCGTTATTATCAAGATATTCAAATAAACCAAACTCAAAATCTGAAATTTTTTCAATTGGCAAATCATCTAAATAACCTTTTGATGCAGCAAAAATAATAGAAACTTGTTTTTCAACATCCATGGGTACATACTGATTTTGTTTTAATATTTCTACCATCCTTTCACCACGCGTTAACTGGGAGAGTGTTGCTTCATCAAGATCTGATCCAAACTTTGCAAAAGCCTCCAACTCTCGGTATTGGGCTAGATCCAAACGCAAAGTTCCAGCAACAGATTTCATAGCCTTTATTTGTGCATTCCCACCTACTCTAGAGACTGATAATCCAACATCAATAGCTGGTCTAATTCCAGAATTAAATAAATTTGTTTCTAAATATATTTGTCCATCAGTGATTGAGATCACATTAGTAGGAATATAAGCCGACACATCACCCTCTTGAGTTTCAATGATAGGCAATGCAGTAAGAGATCCTCCTCCTAACTCATCTGACAACTTAGACGCACGCTCTAGTAAACGGCTGTGAAGATAAAAAACATCTCCAGGAAAAGCTTCCCTACCTGGAGGCCTTCGCAAAACTAAAGACATTTGACGATATGCAACAGCCTGCTTAGAAAGATCATCATAAATAATAAGCGCATGCTTCCCGTTATCTCGAAAATATTCGCCCATCGCTGCACCTGCATATGGAGCGATATACTGCATAGGTGCGGGATCAGATGCATTAGCTGCCACTACCGTGGTGTAATCCATAGCTCCATTACTTTCAAGCTCATTAACAAGTGCGGCAACTGTTGATGCTTTTTGGCCAATTGCTACATAAATACAATAAACTGGATCATCGGTATTATGCGTATATTTTTGATTTATTATTGTATCTATGGCAACAGCTGTTTTACCTGTCTGACGATCGCCAATTATCAATTCTCTTTGCCCTCGACCAATAGGAATCATACTATCAATAGCTTTTATGCCTGTCTGCAATGGTTGCTTTACAGGGTGACGAGCCATTACGCCCAGTGCCTTCCTTTCAATCGGCAAAGTATGATCTGTATTTATAATACCCTTACCATCCAGAGGCTGCCCTAATGGATTTACAACCCTTGACAACATATCATCTCCAACAGAAACCTCTACCACTCGACCAGTTCTTTTCGCCAAGTCGCCCTCTTTTACTAAGCGAGACTCACCAAATAAAACAAGGCCAACATTATCTTCTTCAAGATTTAATGCCATTCCAAAAACATCATTTGGAAGTTCAACCAATTCAGAACTCATCACATTTTCAAGTCCAGATACACGGGCAACGCCATCACCCACTTCTATAACTTCGCCAACCTCCGATATATCAATTGGGCCATCAAATTTTTCGATCTGTTGTTTAAGTAATTGTGTTAATTGATCAGTTTTTATTTCCATAATTTCCTAAAATATTATATTTTTAAAAGTTCAGTGTGAAGGGCCTTTAATTTATTTTCAATAGACGCGTCCAAAAATGTATTATCAATTCTAAGCTTCATTCCTCCAATAATGGTTGAGTCTATATCAAGTGATAATTCCGTATTCTTTCCAAGAGCTGATTCAATTAAAGACCTAAGTGAATTAATTTGATTTTGACTCATTTCTTGAGCTACAGTAGCTTTTACTGATAATATATGTTTTTGTTTCTTGTAGATAGAATTAAAATGTATATGTAGATCTCTAAGATCGCTAACAGCTTCAGAACCATTTAGGTAAGATACCGCTTCGTTTACTAAAGGGTCTCCTGCATCAGATAAAATCTTATTTAGTACAGCTGATTTTTGGGAAGTTGTAATCTTCTTTGACTGAATAAACATCCTAAAATAACTATCGCTAATAGCTAGCTTAGATATGAAACTTAAAGATGACCTAACCTCCTCTAAACATTGGTTCTCATCTGAAACTTTAAATAAAGCCTCTACAAGATTTTTGGGATTAATTCTAAGCTTCATAATCTCTCAGTTTTTCTAAAGAATCTTTAATAAGCTTTTCATTGTCATCTATAGATAAGTTTTTCCCTATTACTTTCTCAGCAACTAGAATAGAAAGAGATACAACTTCTTGACGTATTTCACTAATAGCTTTATCTTTTTCAACTTGGATTTGATTTTGTGCATCATCTAGAATTCTTTTGGATTCTTCTTCAGCTTTTGATCTGATATCAGCTTTAATCTTTTCAGCAGATGATTTTGCTTCCAATCTAATTTGTTGAGCCTCTGATCTTGCCTTTGCTAGAATTTTTTCGGATTCATCGTTCAAATTTACCAACTCATTCCTAGCTTTTTCTGCATCCTCTAAAGAGGATCTGATTTCTTCTTCTCTTGACTCTAAGGCTTGAAGTATTGGAGTCCAGGCAAATTTCTTTAGTAGAAAAAATAAAACCAGAAATGTAAGAATCGTCCAAATGAACAATCCAGGATCTAAGGTTACTAACGGGTTTGGAGAACCCGCTCCTCCATGAGCTTCAGTAGACTCATGGAGATTCTCTGATCCTGGAATCCGAAATTTATTCATTATTTAAGTATCAACATTAAAAACGTGAAGACTTCTGCTAATATTGCAACTCCTTCTAAAAGAAAAAGTGGCAAGTTTACTGCGCCTGTTATTTTGTCAGATGCTTCTGGCTGCCTTGCAATACTCTCAGCTGCTGCTGCAGTAAATCTTCCAATACCATAGCCAGCACCGATTACAATTAATCCCATACCAAGGGGAACTAATAAAATAGATTCCATTTTATTTCCTTTTTTTTAATTAATGATGAACATTTATTGCCATACCTATAAAAACTGTCGTAAGTAAGCTAAATACATATGCCTGCACTAAGATAACAATAATTTCTAATCCCGATATCGCAACTGCCATTGGTATTGATATAAATGCAACTCCAACACCAGCTGCCGTACTACTAAACATTTCTCCAAAAATGGCCATTAACGATAAAAGCGCTAATATTGCAATATGCCCTCCTGTCATATTAGCTGCCAGTCTCATTGTTAAAGCAAAGGGCTTTACAAATAAACCCATTATTTCAATAGGGACTAAAATTATGTAAACAGGCCAAGGAAGTCCATGTGGAACCAAATTTTTCCAATGCTGAATGAAACCATGAGCAATTGAGCCAGCAATAATAATCGAAAAGAAAGTAATTGTTGCTAAAGCCCCAGTAACATTAAAGTTGCCTGTAGCCGTCACTCCACCATGCAGCATACCATTAATTACACCACTTTTCTCAGGAAGAACATATGTATTAAATAAACCTAATAAATCAAAAATTGGAACCATCCCAATTGCATTTGAAAAAAGAATAAAAAAGAAAAATGTTAGAATTAATGGTGTCCAGGTCATAGTCCATTGAGGTCCAACATTTGGCTTTACGATATTATCTCTAAAAAATTTAGTAATAATTTCAATTAAATTAACCCATCCTGATGGAATATGTTTTTTACTTTGTAAAAATCTTCTGACTGGAATGATAATTGAGCAAAGAACAACTAAAGAAACAATCCAAAGCATCAACACATGCTTGGTAACAGAGAAATCCAGCCCAAATATTTTCGGAAAATGTATTATAGGATGAGAAATATCCGAATTTGATACGTGATGGATTATATTTGGACCAACACTCTCCATAACACTGCTTGAGGTGTTACCTGAAATACCTGTAGCCATAAAAATCTTTATCTTATAGAGTTATTTTGTAACTATTCAAGATTTAATTATCGAAAAATTTTAGGCAAATTGACCTAAAATAGCCCGCAATTTTACTAATAAAATCAACCGGTTAGAAAGTGTAAAATTTGAAAATAAATAGAAAATACTTTGATTGTCTATTTTTTGAGTTTTAAGATGACCACTTATTTCCAAATTGCTTTGGCTAAATTATAAAAACCAACAGCCAAGCCTAAGCACAAACCCAAAATAAGACCCTTAGGTGATGAATCATATAATGTGTCAAAATAGTTGCCACCAAATATAAAAATCATCAGTGAGGCTATTAGAGCATAAGAAGCAGTAGAAGCCTTATTTGATTGTACTATAATTTTTTGAAAACCCTTTAATGATTTATTAATTAAATCAATTTTGTGATTTTCAGTTTTCCCCATAGATACCTTTTGGACTAGCTACCCCTCATCTTCAATAATTAAATCACATTTGCCACTAAATTGAGCTCCATCTTCAATTAATAGTTTTCTATATATTATATCTCCATTTAATATAGATTTTTTTCCTAAAATAACCTGTCCATCAGCAACAAGATTTCCAGATACTGTTCCTCCAACCCTAATATCACTCCCATGTATATCCCCTTTTACAGTGCCATTCTCTGCAATCCTAACGGGTCCATTGGTTTTCACTGTGCCTTTTACAGTGCCATAAACAATGATCCCCTCTTTTAGGTTTACTGGCCCATCTATTACTGCATCAGCACCCACCATGGTATGTACATTTTGAAAATTAATTTTTGTCATTAGAGAAAGTTAAATCAGTTTTTTTATATTCAGGAAAAAAAATAAATGGATCAATAACATCAAATCCCTTCCAAATTTCAAAATGTAAATGAGGCGCAGAAGAAATGCCCGTACTGCCTACTAAACCTATAACACTACCATGCGTTACAATTTCTCCACTATTAACTAGATTTTTTTGATTATGCCCATAGTGAGTAAAGTAGTCATCACCATGATAAATAATTATAAGATTGCCGAACTCATATGTCCAGCCTGAAAAAACGATTAGCCCTGAAGCTGCTGCTCTTATAGGCTCTCCTTCTTTTGATACTATATCTATTCCATAATGATCTTTTTGAATAAATAGAGATTGCTTATTTGATCTTTGTGTTATAAAACCTTGGAGTGGAGCAACTGAAGGAATATTCTCTAAATATGAAAGATGACTATTATTAACTGGATAAATAGTATTAATTGTATCGGAAGGTTTTAGCTTTTCATCTATATCCATCCTATGACCTAAAGAATTCCTAACCAATTTATCCATTTGCTTAATACGATCTAAATCTCTTGAAAGCGCTAAAACTTTTGTTCTTTCAGAAACAAATATATCATATTGGCTTTTTAAATTATTATACTCTAATAATGTTGGCATATACTTATAAACAAAAAATCCCAAGAATAAAAAAAATATTAATGACAAATATTTAATATTCTTTATAGTTTTTCTTGTAAGACTATATGTTTTTGACCTTTTTTCATCGTCTGGTATTATCATTATTGTATATTTATCTGACATAAACTCTAGGCTGATAATAATTCAAAAATTTCTAGTATTCTATTAAGATCCTCATCAGAAAAATAAGAAATTTCAATAGTCCCACCTTTTTTTCCATTTTGGACTCTTACTTTTGTCCCTAATTTTTCGATTAATTGGTTTTCTATTGAAGAAATTTGAAGAGATTTGTTTTTTGTTTTTTTTTCAGATTTCTTTTTTTGTTTAATTCCTAATGATTTAACCAATGCCTCAGTCGCTCTTACACTCAATGAGTATTTTATAATTTTTTTCCATACTCCTATTTGAGCATTTTGAGTATCCAATTGTAATATTGCGCGACCATGTCCACTGCTAATTTCACAATTACGCAGACTTTCAAGTATCTCTACGGGGAGCTTAAGTAATCGTAGTGCGTTTGTAACAGATACCCTGCTCTTTCCAATCGATTTAGAAATCTCTTTATGAGATAGGCCATACTTCTGATTTAAAACTGATAGAGCTTGCGATTCTTCTAGAGGATTTAAATTTTCACGTTGAATGTTTTCAATTAAGGCCATTTCCATCATTTCAGAATCACTTTCAACCTTAATTATATAAGCAGGAATTGTACGTAATCTTAGATTTTTTGCAGCACGAAAACGTCTTTCCCCAGCAATAAGCTCGTAACCCTTATCAGATTTTCGCACAGTGACTGGAGTGATAATCCCTTTTTCTTTGATTGAGGCTTGTAATTCAATTATTGAATTTCCATTAAAGTCCTTTCTCGGTTGATTCGGATTAGGGATAATGCTCTTTAAACTTATCTTTGATATGATATCTTTAGAATTAGATACTTTCTTATTGGAAACTTTTTCTTTTTTGTCCAAGCTTGGACGAATTAGAGCCTCTAAACCCTTTCCTAACCTATTTTCTGACACGATGTAATATTTCCTCAGTAAGAGTCATGTAGTTCTGTGCACCTGTTGAATTTGCATCGTAAAGGAGAGCTGGCTTTCCAAAACTAGGAGCCTCACTCAACCGAACATTGCGATGGATGTGCGTTTTAAATAGTTTTTCTTTGAAATATCCTTGAATTTCATCAACAACTTGTTTTGAAAGCTTCAAACGGCTATCATACATAGTCATAATAACGCCTGCTATTTTTAATTTTTTATTTAAATTATTTTGGACTAACCTAATTGTGTTCAATAACTGGCCTAATCCCTCTAATGCATAATACTCACATTGAATTGGAATTACCAATGCATCGGAAGAAGTAAACGCATTAATCGTTAAAAGACCTAAAGAAGGAGGACAATCAATTAAAATTATTTCATAATAACGTTTTACTTTTTTTATTTGTTCATGCAACTGAAACTCTCTCGCTAACAAACCAACCAATTCAATTTCAGCCCCCACCAAATCATTGGTTGAGCTTATTAAGTCTAAATACTTAAAATTAGTTTTTGTAATAGATTTCTTAATCGGTTTCCCTTTTATCAAAACATCATAAATATTAGAATTAGATTCTTCAAATAAATCAGAAAGTCCTGTTGTTGCGTTAGCTTGTGGATCTAAATCAATCAAAAGTGTCTTAACCTCGCTTACAGCCAGACTGAGGGCAATATTTACTGCAGATGTCGTTTTCCCGACACCTCCTTTTTGATTTGTGAATGCTAAAATCTTTGCCAATTTTTTTGTTTAGTTTAATTGTGGAGGTGCAAATTTACTTAAGTAGATTATATATTTATTAGAATAAAGATTAACTATTTAAATTATTTTTTTTACAAAAAAAATATAAAATAATAATATTATCTTTTATTGAACCTTTATATAAAAACAATATTAGATTTAGAAAAGAGGATTAAGCTGAAAAAAAATATATACAAGTAATATTGCTCAACTAATAGCCTATAGAGTATATTCACCGGATTTTTTCCACTAATAAATTATGAACAAAGACAATACACCACGATTTTTATTGATTGGACTAATATTGGTTTGGGCTATTTATGCTCTTTATCCAACTTATAAATATGAAAATCTTTCTGAACAAGATAAGGAAAAACTCAAAACATCTGGTGATCTATTAAATCTAGAATCTAGAATTATTCGTCAAGGTCTTGATCTTAAAGGCGGCATGTATATTGTTCTTGAAGCAGACCTCCCAATTCTAGTTAAAAACCTATCCGATATTTATGATGAGCGCCTTGAAGAAATTTTAAAAACTGCAGAACAAGAATCAAATGATCCTAACATCGATTTTTTTACTGCTTTTAGAAATCAAATAAACAATAGTAATCTAAAGCTTGCTCGTTACTACCATCAATTTGGCTCAAATCAGGATGAGATATTTCAAGGTCTAATTGAAGAAGCAGATGATGCAATAAATAGAGTTTTAGAGATTCTACAAAATAGAATCGAT
>CAZLPW010000078.1:0-9231 GCA_964561495.1 uncultured bacterium
GCCGACCTCTACGATGTCAACGTAGCGCTCTAACCAACTGAGCTAATCGCCCTAAAAACAACCGTAAAAATACAAATACGGACTACTAACTGTAAATTTAAAATTAATGGGATAATAATATATCTTTAAATGCCATTGGGTCTTTTAAAATTGATAAAGCCTTAATTATATCTGGATCTTTCCTAGATGCAATTTTAAACTTTCCACTTTCTCCGCCAAAAAAATTGGAAAACTCTACTAATAGCCAGTGCTTTAATTCATGTTTTTCCTTTTCAAATTGCCCAAGAGCAATTGTCTCAAAATAATTATCTAAAATATCTAAAGCACTTTGAATAGAAATGTCGTTTGAATCCAGTAGCATGAGAGATTTTCTAAATTTAGTGTAGTTGTTTTCTCCTTTTAATACAACGTCCAGGTCGCTATTAATTATATGTTCCTCAAATTTATTAATTATTAGAGGGTCTTTTTCAACATCTGAAAATTTATTATATAATTGTTTGTATTTTTGAACAAAAGAAAAGAAAGCACCATTTCTTAGGCAAGCAGAAAGTATAGGCTTCATTGGCTCTATTTCTACAATATGATCAGGAATAATTCCAGCTCCGCTTACTACAACTCTTCCTGAAGTAGAATTAAAAACACTGTCTTTTAAAGTGCTGTCTGAAAGTATTTCATCTGGTAAATATCCATCTTTCTGAATTAGTCTACCACTAGGAAGATAATATTTTGCGGTAGTTATTTTAACGCTACTAGTTCTATTTAAATTATATACAGTTTGAACTAATCCCTTTCCAAAAGATTCCCTACCAATAACAATGCCCCTATCTAGATCTTGAAAAACCCCAGAAATAATTTCACTTGCAGATGCACTACCTTTGTTAATCAAAATAACAATTTTTATGTCATTTGGCACAATTGGGTTTTTACTGCTTTTATAAGTTCTCGTAGATCTATTTGTTTTTCCCTTGGTGTAAACCAAAACCTGATCCCTTTCCATAAACATATCTAAAATATCTATTGCATTACTTAAAAGTCCGCCTGGATTATCTCTTAGGTCAAAAATTAAGCCAGAAATATTTTTATCAATTAGTTCAATAATAGATGTTTTTACTTCATCAGCAGAATTCTTAGAGAATCTATTCAAACGAATATATCCAATTTCATCTTCTAAAACTCCATAATATGAAACATCTTTTACTTTTATATCTTGTCTAATTAGTGCGTATTCTATAATTCCATCCTCACCAAAACGTTCAATAGAAAGTGTTATTTTAGTTCCTTTTTTTCCTCGAATTATTTTTGCAGCGTCATCCATTGACATTTCATAGGCGTCCTGATCATTAATTTTAATAATTTTATCACCAGCTAATATACCAGCCTTTTTAGCAGGTGAGTTTTCCATTGGAGATATAATTGTGAGGATTCCATCTCTTTTTCCTATCTGAATACCAATCCCACCATATTTACCTTTTGTTAAAAGGTCTATTCCGCTTCTTTCTTCTTTTTCCATGTAAACTGTATAGGGATCAAGCTCAGACAACATATTATTTATGCTAATTTTTGTAAAGCTGTCTAGATCTATTTCGTCAACATAATGAATAATTAATTTTTCGTAAACTTCGTTTAACAATCTTTGGTTTTTTTTAACACTTTTATAATCATTTGAATTGGAAAAATTGATTGTAAAGAACAAAAGGATAACAATGTTTTTTATATAAAAAAGCATAATTTTTAAATAGAACTTTCTTTGATTTTTTTTGAAACTATACCTACTATAAATTCATGAATCTCTAATGGACTTTTGAGTCCATTAATTTTTATAATCCGTTCAGGAAATAAATCTACAATCTTTAGATACTCGTCGCGTACCTTTTTTTGAAGGTGGTAACCTGCGTTTTCAAATCTATCATTTTGTTTAGAAGAATTTCTTTTTTGCCATTCTTCTGGTGGAATGTCTATGTAAAATGTAATGTCTGGGTAAACATTATGAGTCGCAAATTTATTTAATTTTATTAACCAATTAATATCTAAACTTCTTCCACCACCTTGATATGCTAAGGTCGAGTCACTAAAACGATCAGCTATAATAATCTCACCTTTTTCAAGTCTGGGGATTATTATCTGATTAATTAATTGATTTCTGCTGGCAGTCATGAGCAAAGCCTCAGTTCTTGGAGAAAGAGTGTCATCTCTGTTTTTCAATAATATTTTTCTAATTTCCTCTGAAATTTCTGTACCACCAGGTTCTCTAACAATGGTAGGTTTATTATTGTTGCGAGTAAGATAATCCAAAAGCATTTTTACTTGGGTTGATTTTCCGCTACCATCAATCCCTTCAAATGAAAAAAATAATGACATTTTTTTATTTGGCAAAATTATTTTCTTTTCCAATTAATATTACACACTCACCTTTTACCTTGGTATTCTTAAATTCTTTTAATAATGAGGAAATAGTACCCCGTTTTATTTCTTCGTGAATTTTTGTTAGTTCTCTAGCCACAACAGCTTGCCTATCTCCAAGTAAATCAAACAATTGATTAAGGGTTTTAAATAACCTATACGGTGACTCATAGTATATTATTGTTGCCTTTTGATCTTTAATATTTAAAATTTTTTTTATTCTTCCTTTTTTATGAGGCAAAAAACCTTCAAAAATAAATCGATCAGTAGGGAGCCCAGAAGAAACTAAAGCCGCTAAAAGAGCACTAGGACCAGGTATAGATTCTACAGAAATGTTTTCTTCAATAGCTGCATTGACAATTCTATATGCAGGGTCAGATATACCTGGTGTGCCAGCGTCAGTGATTAAAGCGAGGTCATTTCCACTAGATAGATGATTAATTAATTTTGGCAATCTAGATAATTTGTTATGCTCAAAATAACTAATTAATTTTGTTTTTATATTATAGTGATTTAATAGTATTCTTGATTTTCTGGTGTCTTCTACTGCTACTAAAGGAACATTTTTAAGAATATTAATAGCTCTAAAAGTCAAATCATCTAGATTACCAATAGGCGTAGACACTATAAAAAATTTTCCCTTTTTTTTATCCAATTTTATAATTTAGATAAGCTATTATAGAGCATTAAGTATGCCTGATCAATATTTTCTTTTGAAATATTAAGATGTGGTCTGAAACGAATTGATTTTTTCCCACATCCTAAAATTAAAGCACCTTCATTTTGCATATTTTTAATAAACAGATCCCTTTTTTCGGAATTTGGTAAATCAAAAGCACAAAACAGGCCCTTGCCACGCGCATTTGATATTAGATTTGGATTATTAATTTGAAGATCAAATAATTTAGATAGAAGATATTGGCCGTTTTCTGAAGCTTTCTCAATCAGATTTTCATTTTTAATGATTTCTAAATACATGGTAAATCGTACCATGTCAGTTAAATTCCCTCCAAAAGTTGAGTTAATTCTGCTAGATTCATTAAAAACATGTTTGTCAACTTCATCTAATCTTTTCCCAGCAAAAATACCGCAAACCTGAGTTTTTTTACCAAAGCAAATAATATCTGGTTCCATTTTTTTACAATAAGATTCTTTCCCTTTATTGGATTGAGGTTCAAAATATTGGTGAGCCCACATTTTTCCTGTTATTCCGATTCCAGTTTGGACTTCATCGTATATAAGCAAAAAATTATTTTCCAATGAGAGTTTTTTTAATTCTTTAAAGTATTCATGCCTAAAATGATTATCCCCACCTTCCCCCTGAATAGGTTCTATGATTAGGCATGCGATTTCATCTGATGATTTATATAGATATTCTTTTAGCTCATCAATTGATTGTCTTTCTTTTTTGATAAGTGCTTCCATATTATGATCATTTAGTGGAAAAGAGATAGATGGATTTGAAATCCTAGGCCAGTCAAATTTTGGAAAATATTGAGTTTTTCTGATATCAGGTGAATCAGTTAAAGACATTGTATATCCTGTTCTACCATGAAAGCAGTCTTTAAGATGAATTACTTTCGTTGGAATGGTATTAATTCCACTAGCAATATTTTTTCTAGCCTTCCAATCGAAGGCTGTTTTAAGAGAGTTTTCAACAGCTAAAGCTCCACCTTCAATAAAAAATGCATAGGGCAAGTAATTTGGTTGGGCTAGATTGGAAAATGTTTCCACGAATCTTGCCATTTGAGGTGAGTAGATATCTGAATTAGCAGGTTTGTTTATAGCGGCCTTAGTGATTCTATCAATATTCTTAAAAAGATACGGATGATTATATCCTACTGACATAGAAGCATACATAGAAAAAAGATCCAGATATTCTTTTCCAGTTTGACCATCGACCAACCATGATCCATGGCTTTTTTCTAAATCAATAACAGGCGACATACCATCCGCAAGCATGTGTTTACCAATTACTGATCTTGAATTTTTAAAATCAATGTTCATTTAATGTTTAATACCTTTTATTAGTTATTTTAAATCGAATTTAATTCCCTGAGCTAGTGGTAATTCAGATCCCCAGTTAATAGTGTTAGTCTGTCTTCTCATATACTGTTTCCAAGAATCGGATCCAGATTCTCTTCCTCCTCCCGTTTCTTTTTCCCCTCCAAATGCACCACCAATCTCTGCACCAGAAGTGCCAATATTTATATTCGCAATTCCACAATCACTGCCAATAGATGATAGAAAAGTTTCAGCGTTCCTTATATCCAGAGTAAAAATAGCCGAAGAAAGGCCCTGTGGAACATCATTGTGCAACTTTATTGCCTCAGATATTTTTTTATATTTAATTGCATAGAGTATTGGTGTGAATGTTTCTTCTTGTACAATGTCCCAATGATTTTTAGCCTCAATAATGACTGGTTCGACATAGTTACCTTCGCCAGAAATCTCGTTGCCCCCATACAATAAATTGCCTCCATTAGCAGTAGCTCTTTTTATTGCAGAAAAATGGTCATCAACAGCATTTTTATTTACTAATGGTCCCATTAAAGTATCATCAATTAAGGGGTCTCCAATTTGCACTTGTTTATAAGCAGATATAACTCTGTTTGTTAGATCCTCATATACATCCTCATGTATTATAACTCTGCGTGTACTGGTGCAACGCTGGCCTGCTGTACCAACTGCTCCAAAAACAATTGCTGGAACAACCATATCCATATCTGCTGTTTCATCAACAATAATACAGTTATTTCCGCCTAACTCTAAAATTGTTTTACCAAATCTTGAAGAAACAACCTCATTCACATGCCTACCTAATCTTGTTGAGCCTGTAAAAGATATTAGTGGAACTTTTTTATCTTGGACCAGCGTTTCTCCAACCGTTGATCCTCGACCTATTACCAGACTAAATATTCCAGGAGCATCATTTGATTCCAACACCTCATTACAAATTCGTTGAACAGCTATAGCGCAAAGAGGTGTCTGAGAAGATGGCTTCCAAATGGTTGTATTTCCGCATATCGCAGATATAAAAGCATTCCAGCTCCAAACAGCAACTGGAAAATTAAATGCACTAATAACACCAACAGGACCAATCGGATGCCACTGCTCATACATTCTATGTTGGGGTCTTTCAGAGTGCATTGTTTTACCGTACAACATGCGAGACTGACCAACAGCAAAATCAGCAATATCAATCATCTCCTGAACTTCTCCGTCGCCTTCTTGTTTTATCTTACCCATTTCTAGTGAGACCAAACTACCTAATTGATCTTTGTAATCTCTAAGGGCGTTACCCATTTGCCTGACTAGCTGTCCTCGTTCAGGGGCAGGAACTTTACTCCATTCTTTGAATGCCTCTATGGAATTATTAATGATAATCTTGTAATCATCGACGCTTGCCTCATAAACAGAGGCTATTTTTTCACCATTTGATGGATTAAAAGATTCAATAAGATTACCGTTCTTATTTTCCACCCAGCCACTAGGACCATAACAAGCACCAAAATTAATATTCTTTATATTTAAACTTTTTAATAAGTCACTCATAATTGTACTATCCTTTTATAATGATGAGACAACATCTTTTACGGCATCTGATAATTGATCTATTTGCTCACTGCTAATTGTAAGTGCGGGAGCTAATCTAACTGTTGTATGATGGGTCTCTTTAGCATATACGTCTCTCGCTAATAGACCAACAGAAACTTTATGCCCATCTAACCTTTTTTCATCAAACATCTCAAATGCAGTTAGCAATCCTTTTCCTCTTACTTGCATTATTTTATCAGAAAATTGATTTTTTATATCATTGAGGTTCTTAATTAATTGATCACCTCTAATTTTTGCATTTTCTGCCAATTGAGAATCAATCATTACTTTTATAGCGAACGTACCAACAACGGACGCTAGGGGGTATCCTCCAAATGTTGAGCCCTCTGATCCTGGTGTTAAAACTCCAAGAACATCATCCCTACCTGCTACAAAAGATACAGGTAAAATTCCACCACCAGCTGCCTTCCCACATCCCATAATATCTGGCTGAACTCCGAATAATTGGTGAGCAAAATTTTCGCCTGTTCGACCAAATCCAGTTTGAACTTCATCCATAGAAAGTAAAATATTATATTTTTTACATAAAACTGATACTTTCAAAAAATAGTCATCATCGGGAACAATGACTCCTGCTTCCCCCTGTATAGGTTCAACCATAAATGCGGCGATATAATCACCTTTTTCTTCAAATAATTGTTCTAATTCATCAATATTATTATATGGCACTAGCTCTATTCCTGGTACAAATGGACCAAAATTTTCTTTTGACTCAGGGTCATCTGAAAAAGATACCGCAGCTAAAGATCTTCCATGAAAATTTCCAGTCGCTCCTACAATTATAGCTTTCCCATCTGGGATCCCTTTTACCTCGTATCCCCATCTTCTACATATTTTAAATGACAGCTCCCAAGATTCTACACCAGCAACCTTTGGGATTACCCGGTCCATTTTAGTAACTGCTGTGGCAGATAATAAAAATGCACTCATATATTTATGACGGATTGATCTAGGAACAGTTGGTAATTTTTCTTGGTCTAAATGATGAATAACCGCGTCCACAATAGTCTGATTTAATTGCCCTTGATTTACAGCAGAATAACAACAGAGACCATCAAGAACTTCAGATTCAACGTATTTACTTATATTTTCTGGATCGGGTTTTCTAGCGATTAACGTAGAGGAGTCTTTTACTTTAGAAATAACAACATTTTCAAGAGGGGCATAATTCTGTCCGCCTTTTTCTTTTTCGATGTTTTCATGTTCTAATGGTGTTAGATCCCCTATTCTTATACCATTAATGGTTAAATCATCACCATAGCCGTTAATTGATAATTTAGACATTTTATATTTTTAATAATTTATTTAATGACATATACAAGAGGGGAATTTTACAGAAGGGATTGTTATTCCTCCTCAAGAGCGTAATCTTGAATATCATCTGGTTGAGTGTTGTTTTTTTTATCTTGAAATGCGGCAAATCCTAGAAATCCTATAACTGCAAATAGAACCCAAAACGTAGCGTAGTTATAATCAGAGCTGGAAAATTTAATGAGATCAGTAAACCTACCAATAAGCAGTGAAATACGTCCCATGACAGCAAAACCAAAAGATGCCCCAAAGCTTATCATTAAAAAATTTATACCTATTTTCGTAGCAGTACCAAGAGCGCCTTTGTGTTCTTTTGAAAAATAAAAATATAATAGGCCTGTAATTGTTCCAGTGATGATAATGATATTATTAAAAACAGAAGGAGAAGAAAGACTGAAAATAGGAAGACTAAAGTCAAATATATTTACAGCTGTTCCCTTTATCTGCCCAATCACATTTGAACTGAGATAACCGTATGCTCTTAGTCCAGCAGCCATTCCTACAATATAAGCTATTCCCCAACGAGCCATCCAGCTTAAACTAGGAATTAGACTTAAAAGCATCATAACCCCCAGCGCTAACGGCAAAAGATATATAAGATGTTGGTCATGACCCTTATCAATACCACCTTCGGGAAAAATCGAGGCAAAGAAAAAGCTTAAAATATTATAGATTGAATAAGTTATCGTGTCTGGGTCATAATGTTTCGCAGGAAACAACCTTCCAAATAAATTTGGCTGCAATTGAGTCCAAAATCCAAGCGAAAATAAATATCCTGCAGAAATGCCAACAAACAGATGTTCGGCAATTTTATAGAATGGGTTATCTCTGTACAAGTAAGAAAAAATTGCTATTGTTAGAAAAGCAGCTACCCAGCCTCCTAATATTGAAGAAAATACCATATTAGTATTTTTTTGACCTCTTACGCTCTATGAAATAAGCTGTATTCCCAAGAACGATGAATAAAACAATAACTAAATGCGCAATTGACTGCGCGTCCATTCCGCTCGTAGCTGTGCCCTTTTGTCCAATCAATGCCTCATATTCAGCAGCGCCTGGCATACCAGCCAGGACACCTACCATTTGACCTGCCTGAACATAAGGCATAACCTCATTAACTTGAATAGATGTGACACCAGAGCTCATCGGAATTCCAGTCGGATCGGCTGCATATTGAACCCATTCTATTGTACCAGGATATCCCGCAGAAACACTAAATAAAAAGGCGAAATCTTCAAAGTTTGTTATACCATCCATCATCGGTATCTCATCAACCTTTGTTTGTCTTGAGTCAACTGAATATAATTTGCGAATATTACTCACTATTCCCTTAACAACCGCCTCTCCACCAGGCCGGTAACCAAGTAGGACATAGTCTTCCCCGTATTTTTTAGAAAATTCATTTTCAGCAACCTGATTTAAAGCGTCCTGAGCCATGAACTGCCCATCTGGCCATAAGCATGTAACGTAAACCGTATGCTCATTGCGAAATAAGTGTCTTAAGATACTTATTGTCATTGGATGATTTTCTGGTTTAGTACTTGGACTGTATTCTATGGATAATAAAATCTTTGAACCTTTTGGAAGTGTCTCAATTGCATCAAATACGGCTTTTGATGTGTCTGTAGCTCTGATTGGCATGCCAATCGGGATAATAAGAGGAATAACAACCACGACAGCAATAATAATAAATATCCACCGCCTGTCAATATTACCAATTTTTAAAAATGTATCTTCTAATTTTCTCAATTTATTCACCTATATATGATCTCTCTATGCCAAGTATATAGCGAATAGATGTCGCGAAAATTCCCAGACCAATACCTATCATAATGGCTCTTGCCCCTGCAACGTTTGGATAATAATAAATCCACTCTTGAATTGATGGAAGATAAAAAATAC
>CAZLPW010000079.1:0-9075 GCA_964561495.1 uncultured bacterium
ACTGCAAATTCTGCGAGTGAGTTACCTTTGTTATTTAATAGTGTTTTCATGTTTTGTTTTCCTTTTTTTAAGTTATTTATCATGTCAACACTTACTATATAACAAAAGATGTGCCAAAAAATTAAAAACAGGAACAATCTTTAATAGATTTAAATAAATTGAATCCTATTTGTTGACAATAATTGAACTTAATTAGTAATTATATTCTATAATGTAACAAAAATAGACAGAAAGCAGGTCAAGTTTTAATTATAACAAAACGTTACACTAATTTGTAGAGAGAGCAACATATGAGTCCCAGACTGGAACAAATATTGCAAGCGCGAGGGATAAAATAAAAACCCCCATAGTAACCGTAATAAATGGTTCAACTGATGCCGTTAGACGCTGAACTCTGTTTTTGGTTTCATTATCATAGAGCCTGGCTATCTCTTCAAGCATTTCATCAATAGCGCCAGCTTCCTCACCGACCTCTATCATTTTTAGTACGTGAGCTGGAAAAATATCACCTGTGTGGCTCCTGAGTGATTTTGCTACTTTATTTCCCATTCTCACTTCATCGCTGATGTTATCGAGTCTTGACTGAACAAAAGCATTGTTCACGGTTTTACCTACAATATTTAGGCATGTCAGGATAGGCACGCCAGAAGAGTTTAGAGTTTGCAATATATTTGAAAACCTTGAAATTGCAAGTCCCCTATTGATAGGACCAATAATCGGGACATTTAAGAGAAATCTGTCCCAATTATGTTTACCAGATTTTGTGTTTATCCATTTGTAAAATAAAAAAGCTAAGATTGCGAAACCTAAAAGGATAAAGCCGTAGTAGTTTTGGATTACATGGTCAATGCCAAGATATATTCTGGTCACCAATGGTAGTTCTATTCTAGTATCAGTAAATAAGCTGGTAAACCTAGGGAGTAGGTAGACAACCGCTAGGATAGCAACGCCGAGGGTTATCATCATAACAATAGCTGGATAGCGTAATGCGCTTTTTATTCCGTCTCTCATTTCAAGGTCATGCTTTATAAATTCTGCAATTTTCATTAAAACACGATCCATGACACCAGCTTCTTCTCCAGCCTTGACAATAAAAACAAACATATTGTTGAAGGCTTTGGGATGTTTTTTCAAGGCGTCAGAAAAAGCTACACCATTAGACACATCCTGAACTACTTCTTTGATTATTCTATTTAGGGCAGGATTATTATGCTCTGACTCCATAGACTGTAGAGCATCTATAAGAGGGACTCCTGCTTTAAGCATAACAGCTAGCTGTCTGGTGTAGTTGTATATCTCTGCTGGGCTTATTGATTCAAAAAAGGTAATCTCTTGATCAAAAATAGACTTTTTCTTTTCTGTTATGGCAACGGGTTTCAGTCCAAGACCAAGCAGATAGCTGGTCACACCTTTTTCGTTTGAAGATGAATACTCTCCGCTAGTGAGTTGGTTATGAATATCGTGCGCCGTGTAGGTAAAAGTTTTTATTGTATCAGCCATCTTTTTTTAGCCTGTGTTGGTCAATCTTTCTATAGAGAGTCATTCTGCTGATTCCAAGTTGCTGAGCGGTTAATGAGAGGTTCCATTTCGTGCGCTTTAGACCCTCAACGATTGCGCTATGTTCAAGTTCTTTAAGCGTGAAAATAGGTTTCTCTTCATTATCATTTAAATTGGTCTTATCTAAATTACTATCAGCAGGCTCATTTTTAACAATTTCTTGTTCTTTATCGTTAGATTGAGTCGTAATCGTGTCTTTTTGAGATGTCTGTATTTTCTCATTATCATCATTCTTTGGAAGTAAAGGGAATATATCTTTATCAGTTATAATTTTATTTTCACAAAGTAGCACCACCCTCTCTAAAAGATTTTCCATCTCGCGAACATTCCCTGGCCAATTATAGGATTTTAATAGTTTGATACCTTCATAACATATAAAACGCGAAACGGAATTATATTTTTTCACATGTTTTTTTAGTATTGCCATTGCAGTAGCGGGGATGTCTTCTTTTCTATCCCTTAGAGGTGGTAGTGAAATTGGAAAGACATTTATTCTGTGATATAAGTCTTCTCGAAAGACACCCTCTTTGATCTTTTTCTTTAGTTTCTGGTTTGTTGCAGAAATTACTCTAACGTTTACTTTAATAGTTTCTGTCCCACCGACCCTTTCGATTTCACCACTTTCAAGGACTCTTAATATTTTTGCCTGCAGAGTGGGGCTCATGTCTCCTATCTCATCAAGGAAAATAGTTCCGCCATTGGCAGCAAGAAATTTGCCATCCTTTTTGTCTATTGCTCCTGTGAAGGAGCCCTTCTCGTGCCCAAAAAGTTCACTCTCTAATAATTCTGATGGTATGGCTGGACAGTTCACAGAGATAACGGCTTTGTCACGTCTAATTCCAGTTAGGTGTAGGGTTTTTGCCGCAACGTTTTTACCTGTACCACTTTCTCCAGTTAATAAGGTTGTTACATCTTTCCTACGAATCTGTATCATAAGACGATAGATGCTGAGCATATTATTGGAAATACCTACAAGGTTTTTATATCCGACAGGAGTTAAATAGCGCTTGTCCTTTTTATCAGTATCTTTAATAAAGTTATGAAAGTTTTTGGCACTTTCAATTAAATGGACTAATTCATCAGCGTTCCCCATATCAGGTTCAAACCAGCCATAAAGACCGTGGCCAAAATCATCCAAAAAGTTGGACTTTCTTTCTTTACTTCTTACAATGGATATTACGGGTACTTTAGTTTCCATTGAAACGAACTCATCGACAAGCCTAGATACGGACATAAGCGGGAGAGTATCTTCAATAATAATACAATCATAATCACCTGCCTGAACTGCACCAATAGCAATCATCCCATTTTGAACGTACTCAACGTTGACCTTAGTGCCAGCAAGCTGAGGTATGGTCTTGTAGTCCGCTCCGACATAGAGTGTATTTATCACTTTGACATCCTGTTTACTGTCCCCAGAGTTTGGTATAATTCATAGAAAGTTGTTTCACCATTACGAACTTTTGCGATACCGTCGTCCATCATGGTAACCATTCCATTTGAAACTGCGGTTTGGCGGATAATATATCCAGGGGCATTTGAAAGAATCAGTTCAGATATTGTTTCATCCATAACAAGCAATTCAATTACCGCTACCCTTCCTCTGTAACCAGTGTTTCTACATGATAGGCAACCCTTGCCCTGAAACCCTTCAATACTTGTAGATGGATCTAAGCCTGCAAGAAGCAGATCTTGCTCTGTTATTTGATATGGCTCAATACAGTCTTTACAGATTCTTCTGACCAGTCTCTGTGCTAGGATACCCTGTACTGTTGATGTAATCAAAAATGGTTCAATATCCCAGTTTAGTAGTCTGGTGAATCCAGATGCAGCATCATTAGTGTGTATCGTACTAAAAACTAAGTGTCCAGTTAGGGCTGCGCGAATAGCTAACTCTACGGTGTCTTCATCTCTAATCTCTCCGACCATGATGATATCTGGATCCTGTCTTAGGATTGTTCTAAGCGCAGATGCAAATGTTATGCCTGCCTTGCTATTCACTTGGGCCTGATTGACATTGTCCATATCATATTCGATAGGATCTTCAATTGTGACAATGTTTACGTCTGGTCTTTCAAGAATGTTAAGTGTCGAATAAAGTGTGGTTGTTTTTCCACTTCCTGTTGGACCAGATACTAAGATAATGCCTTCAGCTCCAGTTAATAATTTGCTAAACTGGTCAGAAATATTATTTGAAAAACCAAGCTGCTTTAGTGTCAAGATCTCATCCGTTGTTTTTAGAAGACGTAAAACAATCTTTTCACCATAGAGAGTTGGGTATGTTGAAACACGAAGATCTACTCTGCCTAAACTGGAGTTGTATAAAATTCTGCCATCCTGAGGTCGGCGAGTTTCAGCTATGTCCATGTTAGACATAATTTTAATTCTAGAAATCAGAGCTGGGAATATATCACGCGGCAGATTTTGAAAATCTTGGAGTTTTCCATCAATTCTAAAACGCAGTCTGACGTCTTTTTCTCTTGCCTCGATATGAATATCGCTAGATTTATATTTATTACTTTGATCTAGGATTCCATTTACAAGTTCAACAATTTTTGATTCATCGAAAAGGTCAGAAATATCTGTCTGATCAGATTGAACTTCAGAGTCAACAAAAGAAGAGATTCCGTAATGCATATCTATGGCATTTTCAATGTCAGTTTTTGTTGATATTATAGGATCGATATTTAAGCCAGTCTCTATTTGAACTGCATTTATAGGATCAGGGTCAAGCGGATCTGATACGGCCAGGTTAATTGTATTATCAATTTTAAAAAGTGGAAGTACTTTATGGTTGCGCGCGATTTTTTCTGATACTAATTCAATTACATCTTCATCAACTTTATAAAAATCAAGATCAATTAGTGGTATTTTTAGTTGAAAACTGAGCAACTCAAAAAAATCTTTTTTGTTTATTGCTTCTTCAGATATCAAAATTTCACCAAGATGTTCACTGTTTTCCTCTTGGATAAGTAATGCCTCATTTAGTTGATCCTGTTCAATCTTACCTGATTCTATAAGCAATTGGCCAATTAGTTTTTGAGTTGCTATTGCCATAATTAAAAAGCCAATGAAAAATACCAGTTTAGAATAATATTTTCTCCGTCTGTTCTATTAGATAGAAGTGCCACAAGGGTTCCTAAGGCAAGATAAGGGCCAAACGGAATCATTTTTTTTGTACTTATTTTTTTTATGGCCAGCCCGATCAGAATAATAATTCCTGCAGCAATGAAACTAAGATACAGAGTAAGGATCGATATTTTAAATCCAAGAAAACCACCAATAATAAAACCAAGCTTTATATCTCCGCCACCCATTGCCTCTTTTTTAAGGATTTTTTCGCCAATAAAACCAATAAAAAAGAGAAAGCCTGAGAAAAAAAATGCTCCTGAGACGCTACTTTTTAAGCTAACAGGCATCCAACCAACAAGTGTTGTAACAGTTAAAACTATTAAACCAAAAATTATAAAACTGTCTGGTATAATTAGGTGATCAATATCAATAAATGTGATTGCAATCAGCATGTAGCTTAAGATAGTATAAATAAAAAATATTGGTGTTACCTCGAACAGGTAAAACAGTGATAGTGTTAGTATAGCTGTTAATAGCTCAATAAGTGGGTATTTGATAGAAAATTTTTCTTTACAAATCCTGCATTTTCCAGAAAGAATAAAATAACTAAGTATAGGAATATTATCATACCAATTAATTTTTTGGTTACATGAATAGCAGTGTGAGCCAGGGGAAACGATGCTAATACCTATTGGGATTCGACCTATCACCACATTTAAAAAACTCCCAAAGGAGGCACCTAATAAAAAGACTAAAGATGATATGATTATATTTTCATTCATTGCTATTTGTTACTTCATCTATTTTTTTTATAAGATCTGAAAATTTAAATGGTTTTCCTAGGTATCCATTTGCGCCAGAGTCAGAAATTTTATCTTTATCAATAGTTTCAATGTTACTTGTCATAAGTATCATCAAGGTTTCCATATATCGTTCATCAAATTTTAGGAGTTTAGTAAGCCGCAACCCATCTAGAGTAGGCAGTATTATTTCTGATAAAATAATATCTGGCTTTTCTTTTAGTGCTCTGTTGTAGCCATCGTATCCATCTTTGGCTGTTATAGGAAGCATGCTACGGCTTTTAAGGCCCGTTGTTAGCGCTGATAAAACATTATCATCGTTATCAATTATCAAGACTGATTTGTTATTTAGAGCATCCATAATAATTTCAAAAATTCTGCTTACCTCGGTTTAGCCTTAAAAGTTAAACAAAAAATAGTATTGTGTCACATATTATTACACAATTTAATTTTTTCTTGATTTCTATACTTTATACAACAAAATCTTGTTTTATAATTATTTTTATGGATAGTTAAATGGATTATCTTTTGATTAGAAAGATGGTAAATATTTTTCAATATCAAAGATACTGGAATAAAATTTTTTTATTCAAAGTTGTTTTTGCCTTTTATTTTTTGATTGGGATGCATCTTTATCTGCCGCATGTGGGTGGCGGGGGGCTCTACGTACCATATAATATTTTTGGATGGTCTACTATTGGAATTCTAATAGGTATATCATTTTGGTACATATCAGAACATAGAAAACTGGAGTTTAGTAGGTTCCAGATTTTTGGTTGGGTTATGTTTCTTTTGTTTTTAATTCCAATGTATTATCCTAATAATGAGTTTGCCTATCGTGCTACCTATAGGTTGTTATTTGTTGCTGGAGGTATAACTCTATATGGTGTTTTTCTACAAATGAGGCTAAATAAAGATGATAAAATTCACATTCTTCTTATTATACTTATAGCGGCCTTTATTCAGTCCTTAGTTGGCATTATCCAGTACTATGGTTTGTTTACCACATCTTTTGGGCTATTTGAAAAAAAGATCTTTCCTTATGGGACCTTTCAACAAAAGAATGTGATGACAACCTTTTTAGCGACTGGCATTGGTATAAGTCTGTTTTTGTTATCAAAGAGGCTAGACCTATTTAGACATAAAATTTATCTGTATTTTTTACTACTAGTTCCTTTTACGAGTTCAATAATCATTATTGCAATTAAGTCCAAGGCAGGTTACATCGCTCTTTTTTCAACAATCATTTTTCAATTATTTTTGGTAAATATTAGGAGTAAAGAGGTAAGAGTATGGTTTTTATCTCTTTTCCTAGGCCTTTTTGTTGGGTGGGTCTCTCCCAAGGCAGTTAATTATTTTGACTCGAATACCATCCCACTTTATGAAAGAGGTATTAAGAGCCAGATGAGCACTGTAAATACTAGAGTACTTTATTATTCTACCACTTGGCAAATGTTTATAGATAATAAAGTTTTTGGCGTAGGATATGGTAGATTTCCAAGGGAGATCAGAAATAATTTAGCCAAACTCCGTGCAAAATCTCCTGACTCTGATTTTAAACTAAGTGAGTATATAGACCACCCTCATAATGAGATATTACTTTGGGTTTCGGAAGGTGGAGTCGCTCCTTTAATTGGGTTTATTATTTTAATTTTTTCTTTTATCGTTATGATTCTTAGGCGAGGTAGGTCAGATGTTTTGCTTTGTTTTTCCTTGATTTCGCCGATTGGTTTCCACGCCCTTTTTGAGTTGCCATTTTTTATATCGGTGCCTCATTGGATCACTATACTTTTTCTAATATATTTTTTTGATGATATAGATTATACTTATGAACTTAGATCACCGAGGGTAGCTCTTTTGCTAATGGTGTTTTTTCCTTCTATGATTATTTATAACATGCTTAATGTATATAAAAATGCAAGGCTCTTAGCAAATTATGAGGCCTTAAGCAGGTATAAACATATTAATCAATACGAAATTTTGCTGGAAATAAAAAACCCTGGGCCATTATACTTGTTTTATAATTATGAATTGATGAAATCTATGCTTGATATTGGGATAAAGACCAAAAACACTAAAATTTTAGAGGATGTTGTAGAAAAGTCTAAATATTTTGTTCAGCATACTCCAATTATTAGTGTCTTTGAAATAAGGTCTATAGCGTTAAAACAACTTGGTAAAAATATACACGCCACTGCCATTGAGTTCAATGCGCGTTATCTTTATCCAGATTCATCTGAGGGTACAGAATGGTTACATCAAAAGAATGATAGTCAATTGGAAGAAAAATTTAAGATAAAGAATGAGGAAAGGCTTCGAAAAGCAGAGTTGTTCCTTGAAAAAAATAAGAAAAACAACCCCGATATTTTTGAGACCGATTCAGGATTGCAATATCGAATTATAAGAACGGGCAATGGAAATAGACCGTCATTAACCAGTAAAGTTTCCGTGCACTATGAAGGAAGGTTTACTGATGGTTCAGAATTTGATTCTTCAATTAAAAGAGGAAGCCCTTCGGAATTTTTTGCAAATGGAGTTATCAAGGGCTGGACGGAAGGCCTTCAGTTAATGAAAGAAGGCTCGATATATGAACTGTTTATCCATCCTAAATTGGCGTATGGTGAAAGAGGGAACAGGACAATTCCTGGGAATAGTTGTCTTGTTTTCAAGGTTGAATTAATTGGAATTTTAGATAAAATAAAAGAATGAATAGATCAACTAAATATATTATTGACCTAATAACAGTCCTTACGACCAAGGAGATGAAAATCCGTTACAAAAATAATGTTTTAGGTTATTTATGGTCAGTACTTCAGCCTCTATCATTTGCGATGGTGTATTTTATTGCTTTCAAGATTGTAATGCGAATTGAGATGGAAAACTATACACTTTTTTTGATTACTGGCATGTTCCCTTGGCAGTGGTTTGCCAATTCGATGAATGAGGCATCAAGATTATTTATTTTTAATGATACAATTATTAAAAAAGTTAATTTTCCTCGAAATGCTTTAGTAATAGCTAGTATCTGTAATGATGGTATCCATTTTATTCTATCTATTCCCGTTATTCTTTTTTTCTTTTTTATTTATGATATGCCAATCGCAATTAGTTTATTATGGTATGTACCATTACTATTGATCCTGCAGTTCGTGATTACCTATAGTGGGAGCTTGTTTATAGCTACAGTTAATCTATTTTTCCAAGACATGGCGAGACTTGTTCCTATATTTATAACCTTTTTATTTTTTTTGACACCGATTATATATAGCTCTGATATGGTACCTGATAAATACAAATATTTAGTATCACTCAATCCTATAGCACCGTTAATGGTAAGTTGGAGGAATCTATTTTTAAATGGACAGATAGATATACAGAACATTTTAATTACACTTGTGTATAGTATAATTTTTTTAATTATAGCTCAATTTACTTATAGAAAGCTAGTCTGGAAATTTGCAGAGGTTTTATAATGAGCTCAGTGATTAAATGTTCCAATGTTAGCAAAAATTTCATTATGTATCATCACTTTACAGGTGGAATAAAGAATTTTTTATTTAACATTCCTTCTGCTATAAGATCTATGAGAGCCACAAGAAGGACTGTATTGGAGGATGTTAGTTTTAAGATAACCCGCGGAGAGACG
>CAZLPW010000080.1:0-8837 GCA_964561495.1 uncultured bacterium
GACCATGATGATTACTGTCATCCTGCTTGGCCATTATACTAATAGTATGAGATTTATTAGCAAGCTCGATTCCGCTTCCGCAATGTATTCGAGTACCATTTGACCCATCTAAATAATATGCGGAATTCGTGTTCCCGTCCTTATCATCCGCTAGACTTACTCCTCCTTGGGGTGTCCCATGGTGCCCGTTGCCGCTTAAGTCATCGGCATTTCCTGAAAAATCATACCTAGCTAAAATATGATCAGACTGCGGATAAAAATAATTCTTAGGTGCAGATGGCAATTGAAATACGTTAACCTGACCTGAATTTGTACCATTGTCAGAATTAAATGGGGCTCCTGTAGCTACAACTAAACCATCATTACTTAGTTTTATAGCAGTTCCATAACCCTCGCCCGAGTTCCCATCTACATCATTGCCCACTTGCAACCATTCATCATTCATGTATTCAAATACTCTTAGATGGCCTGCATTTGCACCAGCATCATCATTACCAGGAGCACCGATTGCAATACGTGATCCGTCTCCACTAATTGATAGGTAAGCACCTGATTTATCAGATGCAGATTCACCATATATATCATGCCCTACTTGAACCCAGGATTCTCCATTATAATCAAAAATTCTTACGTGTCCTGATTCTGCTCCATTTTCATCATTGCCACTTGCACCAATTGCAACTCTATTGCCATCTGAACTAAGTGAAAGAGGAGCACCTATATCATCTCCTTCAGATTGGTCCAGAATTCGTTGTCCAATCTGATTCCAGTTACTTCCATCATACCTATACATTTCAACATATCCATCTCTCCATGGGCTATTAGCTCCAACGGCTAAAGTATTACCATCTTTACTAATTGATACACCAAACCCAAGCCAATCAAAGGCGGTCTCACCTTCAATTATACCAGTTTGATTCCAATCAGTTCCATCAAAATCAAATACCTTTACTGTACCAGCATTATTACCCGTGCTAGCAACATCCTTAAAAATCCCTACAGCAATTCTGGAACCATCTGAATTCATTGATAATGTATATCCTAGTTCATCTAGAAATTCACCAGTAATAGTGTTGCCAATTTGAACCCAATCATTCCCATTATAATCAAATACATATACCTTACCAAAACGTTGATCAGCATCTGGGTTTTCATCGCTAATTGGAGCACTAATTGCAACCCTGAGACCATCAGAGCTTATGTCCACAGCATAACCAAAAAATCCATGGCCATTTTCATACTCACCATCAATATCGCTACCTAATTGACTCCAAACTCCATCAGCAAGCTCATAAACCCTTGCCTTACCTACATTTGTCCCCAAATCACTGTTTAACCTGTTCCCAATTATCATTCGAGTACCATTTGAGTTTATTGCCAGAGCCTCACCTATCCTACCCTGAATTACTGTACCCTCAATATCTTGACCGATTTGGGTGATAGTATAATCAGTAAAGTAAATATCATCAGTTAAATCTATTGGTTCATCAGAACATTCAACACATGAGCTGATACATGCTGGATCTAATTCAACATCAAAGTCGGGTACAGCTAGCCAGCGATTGTTGTATCCAAGTGACCCGCCACAGCTTGGGTCCTCAACCTGGTCATGCTCATGACCCCAATCACTACCATTAATAAACTTATATTGGATTGTGTCTCCAACATGGAATAAGCCTTCGTATGTGTAGACACCATCGCCATCAGCGTCTGTCATCTTACTTACGTTTGGCTCCCAGCCATTAAAGTGGCCAGCAATGTGTACACCGTCTTCATGTACATCCTGATCTCTAAGATCAAAGTTGAATGTTATTCTTGAAAAATTATTATCAGAAACATCACTGCTCCAGCTGGCACCATAAATAGTACCATGATTTTCATTGCCTGAAAGATCCGTAGCTACCACACCATTTCCCTGATCAAAATCATAATATGCCTGAACCTCTTCATTGATCTGAACACCGTTTAATACAATCTCTTGCACCTCAGCTGTACTCAAGGCTGAACTGTAAAGAGCGACCTCATCTATCCATCCATCAAAGGCGCAGCAGTTAACGCTACTGGTATCACCACCAGAAAACAAACCTATCCAAAAGTCATCACTACTAGGTAGAACAGGATCAATGCGGCCATCTTTTGTTACATCGTTTCCATTTAGATAGACTATGGCAGTGGTATCGCTAAATACAACAGCCACGTGCTCCCAGGCTCCGTCAGATTCAAACTCTCCGTTAGCCTGAGATCCGCTCTGAGAATTAAAATTGTAGTGATTATCGTTTCTGTGAAACTCTAACTCGTATCCCTCAGGGTTTGACCAATAAGTTTTGTTAGATACTATTCTCGGCCACTGGTTATCTGGCAGATCAGAGAAGGATCTTTTTACTGAAGCTACTATAGTTCCCTCGTTTCCATCTATTTCACCAATGTTTTGAACTGCACTATGAATAATTTTTACATAGTCGTCCACGCCATCGAAGTGAAGCGAATAACTATCTGAGCCAATATCATAGGGCATTCCACTTGCTCTCGAAGGCGCGCTCTCTATACCAATTGAGTTGAACGCAACAAGGTCAAAATAATATCGGACGTTGTTTTCTAAATTAGAGTATAGAAAATTAGTTTCTGAAGCAGATATCTGATCAACATAAGTCAGATTATTGTGTTCGGTTCCAGCCCAAAGCCCATAATAAGTTGCACCTGAAACAACGTCCCAGGACAGACTGATCCAACCGTTTCCGCCCGATGCTGTAAAATTAGCTGGTGATGACACCTGGGTCATATCATTAATGATAACATCATCCTCTTTTGTAGGCTCCAGTCTCCACGAAGGATGACTGGAGTCAGACCCGCCCCATTGGTTAACAACACCAGTGATAGTCAGGTTTGATCCATAATCAGGGTCAGTTATCGCAAACCTATCATTAACTCTTACGTGCACAACGGAGGCATCTGAATAATAAGAGACTACGTATTCGCCATTCGAGTCATCATTAACCTCCTGAGTGACAGTACCCTGAGTAGTAACCAAAACACCCTCATATTTTTCATCAACTAAATTATCCATTGAAACCACTACTGGCTCAAATACATTACTCGTTTCGACAGGAATCTCTAAAAAATAATTATTCTGCCCACCGCAGTTAGCATCATTCCAGTTTCCGACACCGCCATATCTTTGGCCGCAGTCCTCGTTCCCTTGATTGTTTGGCTCGTTACCGCCCCACTGTGTGTATACAACCTCTTCGCCTGTGACCCACACCCATTGACCCTCGGATGCTTGATCATTAAAACCAATCCACCCGCCGTTGCCAAGAAATTCATTTTCTTCCTGCGATGAGATTGTAGCAAGATGACCTCCATGAGCTTGCGCATCCTGGGAAGCAGAGTTCCAATTTTTGGTTGAGGTAGAGCGATAGTAGTAGGAGTCGTTCAATCGACCAACGTAAAGAAAACCGCTAATCTCTTCTCCATCATTAGTGGCCGATGAGTGAACCTCTACCACGTAGCCAGTATTTAGCTGAGTCATACCTTGATTAGGATCACCCAAATCACCATACCCGTTATACTCAGCAACAAACCCACGGACGGTGACGCTGTCACCGACCATTAAATATTCTGGAGCAGCCCACCAACAGTATATTCCGTTCCACGCAGCGCTGCTATCTTGAATAACAAACGTAGACCTTGTTCCAATAGTATCAATGGCAGTTACAGTGCCAGAGGTCTCAACATATTCACCAGCTAACGAACTTGCACCATTTGGATCAGTGGTATATTGAATGTTGTAAATGCTTGTAAGTAAAGGGTCTGGTTCGACTGAGTTCGATGAACCAGGAGTACCATTTGGAACCCAGCTAGTCTGCCAACTTGTTGCCAAGCTATTATCAAGGCTCGGATCAATCAGTTCAAGCGATCCGCCTCCGCCATCATGGCTCGTGCCCCAATCTCCATAATCGTTTGAGCCATCCTCATAGTCCACATAATCTACAACAACGCCATTGGAGTCTTTAATCTCTATACTCTCTCCGCTGTTTGAAAGATTACCTGATGTCCAGATAACTACATCTTCTAATATGCCCATATCTACAAGTGTGTCACCTATAGCAAGAACCATATAATCTCCAGAGGGCAAAACAGATCCATCGGGGAAAGAATATTCAAACCCCTGTGAAAAGTAGTGGCCAGATAGATCGTATCCTCCAGGGCCGGAATTGTAAAGCTCAATAAATTCAAAATCAAAGTCGCTGCCCTGAGCGCTCGAAGGGTTATAGTGTATCTCGCTTATTATAACTTTTGGTGCATTGGCTCCATAAACCGCGCCATTGTAAATAGTCATGTGGTTGCCGCTGCCACTGTGGTCATAAATAATCGTACCCTCACCCTCATTAAATTTCCAGTTTCCGATAAGACCAGCTGCCGTATCCTGAGGGTGATTTTCCATTACACCTTCGACTTCATTTTCTGTAAGTGCCCTATCCCAAAGAGAGACATTGTCCATATCATATTTTAGGTATGTATCAGAGTTCCTGTTTCTGCCAAAAACAATTTGATTCCAATCAGAACGAACAAGATCATTTACATCAACAAGGTTGCCATTATAATATGCTCTGGATGAATCACCATCTGCCGTTAAAGCTAGGTGAGTCCACTCTAAAGTAGTCTCACCAAAAGTTAATTCATGAGCTGAGTGATGGTAACTCCAGAGTCTCCCAACTTCGGTTGAAATTTGAAATCCTCCACCACTTCCTGCATAATTATTAAATGCCCCTGAATTTCGAGCCTGATCTAGCTCATTGTTTTTTACCCACATGGTAACCGAATAAGTACTCATTGTGGTTTGAAATTGAGCCCTGGCATAATCATCTACACCATCAAATCCGAGAGCGAAGCCACCATTGTCTAGATAGGTGCAGCTCCCATCGTCATCAGTAGCATCAGGATTGTAATTTGATGCATACGTGTCAGTGCAACCGTCCACCTGATTAATGGTACGATTGTTAAATAAAAATAACTGATCATTCGTAAAGCCACTAACTGAAACATCAATATCTCCATCCGCATCATAGTCCTCTAGATACAAGGTTGTAGCACCGAGTATTTGTTCAGAAATTAAATGCTGATCTCCAAACGAACTACCAAGATTTTCGTACCATGCGACCTTCCCATCATAGGAGGTTGAAACAATATCAATATCACCATCCAAGTCTAAATCTGCCGCTGAGATACTTCTAACATCTTCCATATTGCTGGATATATTTTGAAACTCACCGAAGTTTCCGAGACCGTCCAAATTTTCATAGAAGCCTACGTAATGAAGGTCTGGGTTTGGGCCATAGTCTCTTTCACCAGTAATCACATCATTGTCGCCGTCTCCATCAATATCGGCGCACCATAAATTCTGTACTCGTATATTGTTTCCAGTATCAGTGCCACGTATTAGATGAAACGTTTCGAAAACATTGTCCACGTTTTCCATCCAATATAGCTCAGAATTTCTTCCTTGTGTATTTGGAAGCGTACGCCAAAAAACAAAATCTTCGTCCTGATCGCCATCAATATCTGCAAAGTAGGAATCGTTACCAGCATTTTCCCATGCTAAATAATTTTCAGGACCAAAGGCAGCATCGCCTAAATTCTCATACCAAACAAAAGAACTTGGATTCGCTGATTGAGATATAAAAACATCCAGATCCTGGTCACCATCCATATCCCTCAAATGAAGATCTCGAGGATATCCCATTCCCGCTGAACCCTCAGTAGGGCCAATATTGGTTCTCTCAGAGAAAGTTCCATCGCCTTGATTCTCGTACCACCCGAGCTTAGGATATGCAAAACGCAGATTAACTGAGAAAACATCTAAATCTCCATCGTTATCAATATCTACGGCCTCTACGTTGGTTACTGAATTAACCTCTTCTCCTGATGCAATAACCTGAGCCTCTCCGAATGAACCTTCTCCTAAATTTTTGTACCACACTAACTTAGCTTCCGTATATAAACCAGCCAGAAGGTCTAGCCTCCCGTCACCATCAAGATCTGCGGATGTGTGGTGAAATATTTGACCTACATTTGGATCAATTATGTTATAGTCAGTAGAGTCAAATGTAGAAGCTTGAGCGCTTACAAAAGACAGGCAAACTATTAATAAAATTGGGATAGAACGTTTCAATGAATTTTTCATAGATATCCTTTAAACTAAATTATTTTAGAAGCAACATTTTCTTGGACTGCCTAAAGCTTCCAGCTTCTATGGTATATACATACACACCAGCGGCAACAGGCGAGCCAATCTCATTGGTAGCGTTCCAAACAATTGACTTATAGCCAGCTTTCTGACTTGAATTAATTAAAGACTTTACCTTGTGACCCATAAGATCATATATAGTAATATTTACATCACTATCTTGTGGAATTTGATATGATATTTGGGTTACTGGATTAAATGGATTTGGATAGTTTTGCTCAAGCACAAACTCTGTTGGGAGAGGCTCACTATCAACGTCGAGAACCATAGTCCCTATCCTCACAATAATCTGATCATCTAAAGACAAACTGACCATATCAACTGATCTCATGTCTCCAAAGAAGGCACCTCCGTCTGTGCTGTATCCGACCTCATACTCTTCAGCGATCTCTCCAAGGGTCCAGCTAAGGTCAATAGTATTTTGGCTTGACTCTAGAGTCAATATCCACTCCTGATATCCACCTACTGGAATAGTTGAACGAATATCTCTGGTAAACTTATCACCAAGAACGTGGCCCCAGTCAGGATGCGATACAAACACAGAGACATAGTCAGGCCCAGGCGGAGCTGGCGGTTTTAGAGCATCATAATCGTTGTCAAACAGGTCGGTGGCGTGTTCAGAGTAGCCTATCTCCATCATTCTATCATTCGCGCCAGAGATCTCAGCTAAAAAGCTAATAATCGTCTCCTCATCCCTGTTCATGTGCCCGTGCCCATCTGTCTCTCTATGTATAGGCATTGTCATATCAATTCCATCCTCAACCACAGAGATCCAGTAGCCGCTCCAGGGCGTTAGATGATTTTCAACGACCTCATACCCTTCACCATTGAATCCGTAAATGCTATTAACCCATCCCGCGCTTACAGCGTCATTGTAGTTGCTGCTTGTGCCATCCTTTGTAAAAACTATACTATCAAGACTCACGTCAGTGACAAGCGGATTGCTAATCAGGTCCCAGCCCATTGAAAGAGCTAGAGTAAAATCCTGATCTATCGGAACGCCCAAAACATCTACATCAGCGTCATCGGCAGCGGCGATCCAGTATCCCTCAGCGGGGTATAGAATTCCATCGTACGTGTAGCCATTGTCAACATAGTCATATGTAGCCCAGTAGCCAGTGAAATCGTCCTCAAGATTGTAGGCGGTTTCATCATTGTAAGGAGCGATCGGGACTCCCCAGAGGGACCAGCCAGCAGGAACGAATGAGCTTAGGCTATCTCCTACAAGAGTAATGTGGTAGTCGCTCTCAGCTACAGTCACATTTCCAGCGTAGTCTACTGCCTCAACTAGAAATAAAGCGTGGGATATATTTTGAACATAAGGAGCAGTCCACTCTGTTCCAGAAAACGGATCGTCTGAGCTGTACTGCTCTGTAAACGTATTTCCACCATCTTGAGAAAAGTGAATGCTCATGTGATCGACTAAGTAAGCATCTGAGACATCCCAGTCTAGGCCGTAGGAGTTTCCAGAAATAAATATTGAGGGCCCACTAAATATGCCTCCGAGATTTAGCTCAGGAGCCGTAGTGTCACCGATACTGATAGTGAAGCCATGCTCTACGCCAGCAGACGCATTAAACGTATATGACCCCATATCATGAAGATGCTCTACGTATCCAGCCTCAGGATGTTCAAACACCAAAGGCACCTCAGGCGAATATATTATATTAAATTCAAGAGTCGCCTCCCCGTCATCCGTAGATAAAACAGAGAAGTTCCAAACTTGCATTGTATCAGAGATATCAATAACAGGTCTAATATCAGTTGAAAAATTATCACCAAGCATATGATTCCACTCTGGATGAGGAAAATAAAGGCTAACACCGTCTCCAGGAGAAGCTGGAGGCTCAACCACATCTGAGGTCGCATCAAATTCATTAGACGCTGTGGTTGCTGTACCAAGAAAATTATCATTGTCTGAGTACATACCCATAGAAACGGAAAGCTGAACCAGCGACTCCTCCTCAAATTCGGTGTTTGAGGTTCCTATCAACCCGACTTCTGTCTCAGAAAGAGCTGTGTCCCAGATGATTACCTCATCAAGTGAACCTATCCAGGAGGGATCATTGGAATAGCCGTTAATGGACCCAATGGCAAAGTCTCCTGTGCCAATGTATGGACTTGTGTTCTCACCCACTGGACTCATCAAATTACCATCAATATAAACCTTTCTTGTTCCAAGGTCATAATCGTAAACAAACACATAATGGTGCCAGTCTAGACTGCTAGAATATGTATTATTAACATCTAAATCATTGTTCCAAAAACCGTACCTTATTGCGCCTCCCTGTGTACGGCAATGAAGCCCCGTGCTGGAGCCAGGGGCTCCGTGGCCAAAAAAGTGACCATGATGATTACTGTCATCCTGCTTGGCCATTATACTAATAGTATGAGATTTGTTGGCAAGCTCAATTCCGCTTCCGCAATGTATTCGAGTACCATTTGACCCATCAAAATAGTATGCGGAATTTGGGTTCCCACTCTTATCATCTGTTAGGCTTACTCCTCCTTGGAGTGTACCATGGTGGCCGTTGCCGCTTACGTCATCGGCATTTCCTGAAAAATCATACCTGGCTAAAATATGATCAGACTG
>CAZLPW010000081.1:0-8760 GCA_964561495.1 uncultured bacterium
ACCAGTATGAGAATCATCCTGCCACATTATCAAGTTTTCTTCTCCACAGCCGCTGAATAATGCAACTTGAAGATCCATAGTCGTGTTTGAATCACAGGTAGTTGCATAAATGGTATCAGGCTGTGTCAATAATATATTGTAGGCATAATCTCTGCCATCGCCATCAGCAGCACCAAAACCAAAACCAGGTAGAGACATATCCCATGTATCATCACTTTCATCAAGTGAATTAAAATCTATAAGGCTAGAAAAGGGTGTACCTAATTCGGACTGAGATACTTCGAGATCAAAACAGTCACCTGAACTAGCAAAAATATCATCTCCAAATGACCCCCCAGGATTTAGTGTTCCTGGGTTGTTATTGCCTGATACGTCTGAGACTGTGGAAGAAGCATTATCATTAAAATTCCAGTAGCCATCTAGGCCATCACTTTCACCATCAACAACAGCATTCATAGACGCCTGAATCTGCTCTGCGGTCTTCTCGACTCTCCAGTAGCGGACCTCGTCTATACTTCCGTTAAAGTTAAAGTCCTGGAACCTTGCTAGATAAAAATTAGCACCACCAAGCTGATCCCACTTAATCGAACCCGATGGGTCCGCGCCAGTTTCAGCTGAAGTCTGCACGAGAACACCATTCTTATAAATTTTGACAACTCCATCCTCATAACTGTACTTTCCTGCTATATGAGTCCATACAGCACCAGTAGGGACATCGGTATTAGCTATACCAGGCCAACTGTCTAAGAGTCCTCCCCCAATATCTTCGTCACCTGTTGTTCGAACAATAAACCTGTAAGCATTTTCAGAGTATAATAGGCCAAACCCTGATTCAACATTAGGACCTTGAAAATTTAGATAGCTTACAATACCTGACTTATTTTCCTGAGCAATTGCATTTGGCTTAATCCAAGCCTCAATTGTGATTGCCTCTACAGCTTCATTTAATCCAGATCCATTATTGTTGATGGTGACATATCCGCTACCATCAAAATTATAGCTGAAGTTCTGACCAAAAATAATTTCATAAATGGAAAGACAAAAAATAAAAACTATATAAATTTTATTGTACATCTACAAAAGATTTCCCATAGCTTTTAATTAGAACATTCTCATTTTGAAAATTTACAAACCTTGTCTCAGATGGGTTATACCTGAGCTCTGAAATACCAGGTGATTTTACACTAAAATAAACTCTCGCCATTGCATCCGTGCCCGACACATTCTGCTTTGCTTCCGTTGGCAGTGAAAAAATAAACAAATCCAACTCTCCATCAACATCAGAAGAGTCAGGAAACAGAAGTGGCATTGACTCAATTAAAAAAAATGTATCGGCTGAAACTGAGTCCACGACTAAGCTGCCTCTATCATATAGAACCTGCATCTGGGCACCAGCCACATCAGGAAAATCGTAGGTATATAGCTTAACTGAAAAAGTGTCCCCGACGCCTACATCAGATATATTTTGTGGATGAAAAAATATAGCTGGTGGCGACAAATCTAAGTTAAAAGGGTCACTCACATTATCCAGACTGTAGTCTGCATCTTGACAGCCAAGCCAGATAAATAAAAAAAATATTAGTCTGTTGAAAAACTTATTATGGAATATCGATTCCAAGATTGGCTCCTAGTGTAATCCAAGACAATATATCATAGTCAGCGCTATTAATGATATTCGTTCTACCAAAAAAACCAATTGAAATAGGTAGGCTAGCATCAATTTTGTATAAAACCTCAAACCCAGTTAAAATACCTTTTCCATGTGTTGAGGATGAACGACCGACCAGAATATTTTTTTCTAAATTTTTACCGCCAATTTTATTGATCTTACTAATATCAATATTAAAAACCAGCGCCCTGTTAAAACCAGAGATAGCGTTCTCTCTATCATAATTCTGCTTATCAAATGTATAGTTTGTAATCTCATACTGAAGAGAAATCCGAAAAGAACGAAGATTAACCTCAAACGGCGTCTTCAGCTTTAATCCACCACTGGTATGATTACGAAATTCTGCCAGCACCTCGCTCTTGCTTAAGGGCCTTTGTATTGAACCCTGTAAACCAAATCCAGAAATAAAATCCTGCACCAATACGCTTGAGCTTTTCCCATTTATATTTTTTGAGTCCCACGGAGAACCACCAAAAAACTTTCCTCCATCATAGACCTCTTCTGGTCCTACGAGATAGGCATGAACCATATTTGCTACCCATATACCTACGCCTAAATTTCTAATCCCTTTCATTAAGTTATTATAGCGCTTCGTATCATTGGCGTATTTAACTACCTTAGGACGAAGCTCTTGAATCTCTCTAGGATCGCTCAGCCTCTGATATCTTTCATATGTATTCTCAAAACCTCCCCAAGATTGCTTGTAGTCAGAGTGCCAAATAAAAGCAAAACCAGCTAAAAAGATTTCAGTGGCTAGAATACCCATGCCTACATATTTTCTTTGAGAGTACATCTGACCAGTGCCTGGAACAACGGTAGAAAGAGCTAATGATTTGATCTTTTCGGGGATCCTTATATCTAAGAGTCTAAATCTACGTTTATCCAGAGAAAGGTCAGTTAAGTTCGTTGTGTCGGTTGGAACGCCTAAACTATCGGGTATTGGCAAACCACTCACATCATAAGCCAGTTTTTTCATTCCAATAAGAAGACTGTCTGTGATACCTGTACTGCTTATTGAAAAATTGCTGGTTAAGGTTTCCATATCAATAGAATAGAGTCTGCCTTGGATAAGGTAGCTTATTTTACCATCAGATCCAGAGTCAAAATCCTCAAACTCTTGTATGGTTCCTGCGATAACATAGTTTACATTTAGAAGTCTGCCGCGCTCTAGTGCACAATCTATATCCCAGCAGTTCCAATAGTCTGTTGTCTCAGGCAATAAAATATTTACTCTTTGTGTAAGGCTCCTATCCTGTACCTCAAAAATTCGAAGATCTCTGACAGTATTCCGGAATTCTTCGGTCATCTTGGTGATTAAGGGCGCAGAGATATCCTTGCCCTCAAACTCAAAAACAGCAAGCTTTTTCCCGGTCTGTACTGAGACCACACTAGACTGATATTTTCTGTCATTGTCAGGCTCAATACTTTCCGCTGGAATGCTCAGCTCATCTTTATATTTTTGAGGCGCTGGTTCTGCTACAGATTTTTCTACAGCGAGAACCAAAAAAAGCCAAAATATTTGAAGTACAACTAGCTTTTGTTGATGCATAGCTCCCTCGGATAGAAAAATTTACATCATTGTATCGCTAAGTCAAATAAAGACAATAAAATTTTATATTTATCTAAAACTGCCTAAGAGGGTTGTCTCTGAACCATTGCCCAACAAAATCCGAGGTGTGTTTTATTATAGCTTCTTCTATCTCCAGATGGATAGAGGATGAGTTAGATTGTCCTAAAATCTCTTTCTCATAGACCTTATGAATTCTAAACTTTTTAGTTATCATTGTGTCTTTAACTGATTGAATATACTCTCGGTCTGGGAGAGCATAGTTATATAAGCAATAGTTAATCATAAATGAAGAAACCTTATCTATATTGCTATCAATAATAAATATTTCTACAGCCAAACGTGGAAACGGAATTGTTTTATCAATCCTTATTCTAGTTTGAGCCATTGACAGTTCTATAAAATTCATAATCCTATTGACCCATAGCTGGTCCTCCAGACTGTCTATTTCAATATGGATAGATAGCTCATTAATATCCTTTAAATTTCCGTGGTACCACTTACTCTGTGCGCTTGCAAACAGACTCAAACTAAATACTAAAATAAATATTGATCTCATGAGTTCATTCTTATTTTAGTAATATAATTTTTTTTGAATCTGACTTCCCCATATAAGAAAGTCTAACAATAAACAGGCCTGATCCTATATTGTTTGAATTCAAAGAAACCGTATTTAATCCAGAGTGAATTTCACCATCCAACATCGAATCAACTAAACGTCCATTTAAATCAAATAGGTCTAAATAAACTTTTCCCTTATACGTCATAGGATCCAAATAAAACCTTAGGTTTATGTGGTTATTTGCAGGGTTTGGGTAAGGATCTAAGAGTCTAAAATCTTCTAGGGTAAATCCTGAAGATGCAGCCACTGATAAGCTATTTGGTTCCAACAAATCTTCAATTAGATAGATCATATATTCTGTGTCAATCTCATTGTTTGCATAGACAAGAGTTCCAGCCTGATCTATGATAAAATCTCTTGGATATGGTGAACCCTGATTGGGTATATAATAGGCGTCATATACGACTCCACCAAATCCACCTGGCCCGCCATTACCACCAGAGCTCTCATCTCCTAATATTGGATATGTTATACCATTATCCATTACAAACTGATTAATCTGGTTCTGACCGACAGCAGTGATCCCTACTACATACACACTGTCTTGTGGAAAAGTTTGCCAGATAGATGTTTCAAAGTCCGATAACTCCGGACTACACACGGGTCATCCAGGGGCAAAAAAGGCTAACACAACAATCTTACCAATATGTTCACTTAGAGTAAAATCCCCGTTCCCATTGGCGACAATGGGGAGACTGAATTCAGGTGCATCTATACCTACAATCCCACCATCATAGTTTCCGACTAATTGGATCAGAATCTCTGTTTCGTCTGGATCATTCGATAGCAGAACCATCGTGCCAGATGCATTCTGATCTGATCGTGTATAAACTATTTGTGAAACTCTAGATTCAAATATATCTAAGTATTCTGGGAAATTAACAACCTGAAAATCAGGATGACTTGGAATCGGTCCTGCTATCCCAAGCGGAAATTGACCATTATTTTCAATTAGGATATCGAAAGTATCAGTTTCTCCAATTTCAAGAGCTGGAAACGATATATCCCAACTGCTTATATCTAAATCAGGATCAGTTATTTGCCCATAAATAAATGTTTGCAGGTGCTGCCACTCTGCCGAAAAGATGACGCTATCTATTGAGGCAATAGCTAGTGTTCTCCTTCCAGTACTCTTGTAACCGACCAATTGAAGCTCTGTTCCAGTCCATTCTAAAATTTTTATATCTATCCAGTCAGATACAGCAACCTTGTTTTCACCAAACAAGCTTATCTTATTAGATAGTCCATTAGTGTTATAGTTTCCAAGAAAAGCTGGTGAGTTAAAATCTGAAAAATCATAAACCGACACACCAGCTGAGCCCTCAGCCACATACAATAGACTGTCTCTTATTTGAATATCCTTTACTGACCCCTCGGTATCCAGATAAACCTCTGTACATATTTCAGATAAACAAGATAGTTCCTTAAATATCAAGCCCTCCTCTCCATTACCAATTATTATTTTCGATGTATCTACAAAAATAACATCCCAGGCGTTTTCACATTGAAATTCATAAAATAATTCTGGATCCTGGTAATTTTGAATGTCAAAAATAAAAACACCATTCCCATGAGCAGCTACCGCTAAAAAATTGTCCATTAAATCTAGGCCTTCTAATGTTAAGCCGTTTGTGTTTGTTCCTGGAAAAGATAATGAGCCTACATATTGAGGATTAAGTGGATCACTGAAATTAATTATCGCAGATTTATTTCCTTTATTCCTACTAGAAATGAATGCGAGACTATCGTTGCCCGTAATGCAAAAGCCTGGTTGCGCCCTGTTATTATTTCCCATCGGAATTTCTATGTTAGAAATATGAACAGGGAAAGCAGGATCAGAAATATCAAAAAAATCATAGCCATCTAAGTTTCCAGGGATAATCATAATGGAATCACTTATCTGGATATCCATTAGCTCTCTTGCGGGTGGGTTCAATCGATCCTGAAGTGTTAGGTTCTTTCCAAAACAAAAAAATGGAAAAATTAAAAATATGATTTTTATATAATTAATCATCCTCTTTAACCATAGGCACAAACCTCACGGGCGTTTTTTTTTGTTTTGAAATTTTACCATCCGCATCTTTTTTAATTATCCAAAGATATTGAGTCCGAAACTGCGGACCTACAGGCAATATCATAATACCATTGTATGATAATTGGTTCACAAGTTCTTCAGGTATATGCTCTGGTGCAGCGGTTACGATAATACGATCAAACGGTGCCTCTTTGGGAATGCCTTGGTAGCCATCTCCCTCATATACAGTTACATTATTATAGTCTAATTCTGACAACACTTTTTTTGCTCTTTCAGCAAGTTCAGGAATTATTTCAATAGTGTGAACATCGTCTGCTAGCTCTCCTAGAATTGCAGCCTGATAACCAGATCCTGTACCCACCTCTAAAATTTTATGTTCTCTATCTATGCTAAGCATCTCTGTCATTAGAGCGACTATATATGGTTGACTGATTGTTTGGTTGTTACCAATAGGGAGGGGGCCATCATTATAGGCTCTGTTTCTAAGTTTTTCTGGTATAAATTTATGCCTCTCAACACGTTCCATCGCCTGGAGGACAATAGCGCTAGATATTCCTCTTCTTTCAAGCTGGTGTTTTATCATATTATTCCGGAGTTTTTTATATATATTTGTGTCCTCTGGGAAAATAAGCGAAAAAAGAAAAAAATAGAAGTATGGTTTCACATGATAAAATTACTATAAACTGAATTAAAATATTGGCCTAGTATTTATAAAAATAATATAAAAGGATAATAAATCTTTTCCGTGAAGAATAAAGAATTAAGGTTAATCATTCTAATGACAGCTTCAATGACTACCTGGGGATTATCCTGGACGAATGCAAAAATACTAGGACAATATACAAGCCCAACAGTTTTGATGGTGTGGCGGTTCCTGCTGGCCTCAATCTCTATTGCTCCAATTGTCTATTGGTCAAAAAACTCTTTTAAATTATCTCCTAAGGGACTTTCGTTTGTATTACTAAATTCAGTTTTTATGGTTTCATATAACTATTTTTTTTTTAAAGGAACTCAGTCTGGTTTAGCAGGTGTAGGTGGTGTACTGGTTACAACTCTGAATCCTATTTTAACTACCCTTTTTTCAGGATTATTATTTGGTGAGGTTCTACAAAAAAAAGACTGGTTTGGACTCCTTTTGGGTCTGATAGCAGGTACTTTAATTATTCAATTCTGGAGTATTAACACCAGACTTTTCTTTCAATCAGGTAATATCTATTTTATCATGGCCTCAATCTCATGGGTTACGGTAACGATCCTTACATCTAGAGCAAGATATACCACTCCTTTTATAAGCTACAGTTTCTGGAGCTATGTTTTTTCTTTCTTTTTTTGTATTACATTTACAAGTATAGATCAGTTTTTTGAGGTTTTGACTTTTGGATATATATTCTGGATAAATCTATTATTCCTTGGCATCGCTGCAATGAGCATTGGCACAACAATTTATTTTTATGCATCTTCTGAACTGGGTCCCAAAAAAGCGAGCGCCTATATCTTTATTGTACCAGTTACGGCCCTAGGTTTTGCGGTCCTTATATTAAATGAGCCGGTAGCTATTACGACTATATTTGGAGGACTTTTAGGGATTGTTGCTGTATATCTGATAAATAAATGAATTATTGTTTTTCTCCTAAAAAGCTAACTAGTTCTTTAATCGTATTATCAATATCATTCTCGCTAACACATGAATGAGTGACCATCCTAAACTTTCTTGGACCAGTGCCTAAGAATAATATACCTTTTGCTTTCATAGTATCTAAAAGTTCCTGATCTGAATGCCTCTCACTTTCAAAGTCAAAATAAATAATATTTGTCTTAATATCATTAGGATCTAGGTATATAGCATTAATCTTGACAAGACCTTCAGATAATCTTTTTGCTAATCGATGATCTTCTGGTATCCTTGACACCATCCGCTCTAAGGCGTATTTACCCGCAGCCGCAACTATTCCTCCTTGTCGCATACCACCTCCCAAAGCTTTTCTAATTCTTCTTGCTTTTTTTATAAACTTTTTTGAGCCACACAATAATGAGCCAATCGGAGCAGATAGACCCTTTGATAGACAAAATGATACTGAGTCAATACCTACATTAAGATCAGATGGGGAGACACCTAAGGCCGCGCTTGCATTAAAGATTCTGGCTCCATCAACATGAACTTTCAAAAAATTTTTTTTCGCAATCTCAACTACATTTAATATATAATCTTTTTTGAGTGGCGAACCATTGCATAGATTATGTGTATTCTCAAGACAAATTAATTTTGTAGGAGGGAAATGATCATTCGGATACCTTATAGCAGCCTCTATATCAGGAAGTAATAAGGTTCCATCAGATTGGTTAACTAACTGCCTTGAATGTATACCCCCAAAAGCAGATATACCACCAGCCTCATATAAAAAAGTATGGGCCAAGTGTCCTAGTATTACCTCATCTCCTCTTTCGCAATGTGATAGCACTCCAACAAGGTTAGCCATTGTTCCACTAGGGACCAACAATGAAGACTCCATTCCCATTAACTCCGCGGCCATGGGCTCAAAATCATTTATTGTAGGATCCTCAGAAAAAACATCATCCCCGAGTTCCGCCTGAGCTATAGCATCTTTCATTCCTCTAGGAGGTAGGGTGACGGTATCACTTCTTAGATCAATCATTGATCATCTCTTTTAAAAATAAACGAGTTATCCTGAAACGATTTAAACTCTAAGGCATTACCACTAGGATCTTGAATAAAAAATGTTGCTTGCTCTCCTGCTCTATCTTTGAATCTGATTTTGGGTTTTATTAAAAAAGGGACTCCCTTCTTTCTAATTTTTTTAGATAGTTTTTCCCACTCTAGCCAAGGTAAAACAACTCCAAAATGTCTT
>CAZLPW010000082.1:0-8724 GCA_964561495.1 uncultured bacterium
AGCGCTGATCATGTTTAAACTTTTCATATGCTAGCTCCTAATGTAAATAAGATCTATTTTGTTACAAGGTTTACCAATCTATTTGGCACATAAATCTTTTTGAGAATATTACTATCATTTAAATACTTTGAGAATTTATCATTATCTATGATAAAATTAAAAATTTCTTCTTTGCCAGCATTAACTTCTACTTCAACTGTTCCTCTTGTTTTGCCATCAATTTGCACTGCTATGGTCATTGATTCAGAGACCATTAGCGATTCATCATATTCTGGCCATTTTTTATCATGGATTGGAGAATAATTATCTTTAAATAAAATTTCATTTAATTCTTCACTCAAATGAGGTGCAAATGGATTTAATATTATTAAGAAATGATGTAATACTTCTTTATTATAAGAATTTTGATTTAGCATATGATTAACAAAAATCATCATCTGCGATACGGCAGTATTGAAATCAAGTTTTTCTAAATCTTTTGTAACTTTTTTTATGGTTTGGTGTAGTATTTTTAGTGTCTCTTTTGATGGATCATCGCTGACAATTTTTGAATCATCTTCAGTGAAAAGTCTCCATATTTTATTCGCAAAACGATAACAACCTTGTAATCCCTTTGTGCTCCAAGGTTTTGACTTATCTAAAGGCCCCATAAACATCTCATAAAGCCTGAAGCTATCCGCGCCGTATTCTTTTACAACATCATCAGGATTTATCACATTTCCTCTGGATTTACTCATCTTTTGACCATCTTCGCCCTGGATCATACCCTGATTGAATAATTTTTTAAAAGGCTCCCTGCATGACACTAAACCTAGATCATGAAGAACATGGTGCCAAAATCTTGAGTATAATAGATGTAGGACTGCATGCTCTACCCCACCAATATATAAGTCTACTGGCATCCAATAAGATTCAGCTTCACTGCTCCACGCCTCTTTTTCATTCTTAGGATCAATAAAACGTAAAAAATACCAACAAGAACCAGCCCACTGAGGCATTGTATTGGTCTCTCTTTTACCATTTGAAGTATTAACCCATTCATCAATGTTTGCTAATGGCGATTCACCTGTATCCGCTGGTTCATATTTTTCCACCTCTGGAAGAGTAAGTGGAAGATCATTTTCACTTAGAGGCTCAATAGATCCGTCCTTCTTGTGCAGCACTGGTATCGGCTCTCCCCAGTATCGCTGTCTTGAAAATAACCAATCTCTTAGCTTGTATTGCACCTTCTTTGAGCCTTTTCCATTATCTATAAGCCACTTAATTGTTGTTTTTATAGCATTTTGAACATCATATCCATTAATATCTAAACCACTAGAATTGGACGAGTTAATCATAGTACCACCAATTGTATCAGTGTAGGCCTGAACACTGATATCGCCTCCACTAACCACTTCCTTAATAGGGAGATCGTATTTCATAGCAAACTCATGGTCTCTTTCATCATGACCAGGAACAGCCATTATCGCGCCTGTCCCATAAGTCATCAAAACATAATCAGCTATCCATATTGGAATTTTTTTATCATTGACTGGATTTATAGCAAACTCACCAATAAAAACCCCAGTTTTATCCTTGTTTAACTCACCCCGATCAAGATCACTTTTAGTTTGCGATACTTTTATATAATTAACAACTGCCTCTTTTTGTTCAGAGTTTACTAAATTCATCACAAGAGGATGCTCTGGAGCAAGAACCATGTAGCTTGCCCCAAACAGAGTATCCGGCCTAGTTGTAAATACCTTTATATTTTCACTTGTGGATAATATTTCAAATTCCACTTCAGCTCCTATAGATTTTCCAATCCAATTTCTTTGAAGTTCTTTTACGCCTTCTGGCCAGTCTAAATCATCCAAGCCTTTAAGTAAGGATTCTGCATAATCTGTGATTCGAAACATCCATTGCCTCATAGGCTTTCTAATAATAGGATGCCCGCCAATTTCAGATTTTCCGTCTACTACTTCTTCATTAGCCAGAACAGCCTTAAGCTCTGGACACCAATTAACCAAAGCCTCTGCCTCGTACGCTAATCCCTTTTTATAAAGCTGAAGAAATATCCACTGGGTCCATTTATAGTATTTTTCATCAGTAGTATCAATTTCCCTATCCCAGTCATAGCTAAAACCAAGCATTTTTATCTGTCTTTTAAAATTCTCAATGTTTTCTTCAGTTGTTTTTGATGGATGAGTGCCTGTTTTAATGGCGTATTGCTCCGCAGGAAGCCCAAAAGCATCCCAACCCATAGGATGTAGTACATTGTATCCTCGCAATCTTTTAAAGCGCGAATATATATCAGTAGCTGTATACCCTAGAGGATGGCCAACATGTAGCCCAGAGCCAGAAGGATATGGGAACATATCGAGTACATAAAACTTTTCTTTTGTTTTATCAGGAAGAGATTTAAATACCTTATTTTTTTCCCAATAATTTTGCCACTTGGATTCTATTTTTTTATGATCATATTTCATATTAAAAAGGGCCTGAAGTTAGTCCCCAAGCCCTGTTAAAATAAATATTTCTTAATCTTTTCTAATTACAAATCGAAAGATAGCCCAACTGATATGTCGCTGTCTTTGGATTTTATTGGGGATCCATCATAATCATACTGACTATTGTAGCTGTCGTTATAATTTATAGATAAAGATAATGCTTCATAAAAGGTTGCAATTGAAATTTTTAACTCATTAACTAATAAATAATCATCAAAGTCTGATATATTAGGTTTGTAGTAGAACCTATAATCAAAAACAACATTTCCATCTAAGAATCTCCACTTTACTTTGGGCCTTATACTGTGCCTTGTAAGAGTCCTAGTTGAGTCAAAAGTACTAAATTCATATTCATACTCACCGGCATCATAGTAATACTCATCTTCAATAAAGGTAGAATCAGAAATGAATTCCCAATCATATATTTCTTCTTCAGGAAGCAAGGCATAGCTTAGAGAAAAGCCCAAAGGAAGGCTTACCTTAACGCCCAGGCCTATGTTTCTTCGATTTTTAAGATTAACGATAGCATCTTTTTGGTTTTGAAAAAACAAAAATGGTGAGGCAAAATATTGGTTTGCCCATAAATCTACTGTTGAAATAATATTTTCATCATCCTCTAAAGGGTCACCATCTATTTTAGAGTCACTTCTACTATAGCTAAAGAAAATTTCCGTATCCTTTAGTGGTCCAACGTCGCCTCTAAGGTCAAAGGATAATCCATAGTATAGTATGTCAGCAGATGTGTTTCCTGTTGATTGGCTGTAATCTGCGTAAACAGATGTGCTAGTAGAAAATGCAGGATCTTCAGAATCATCAGCATCAACATTTGAAGTGTCAGGGTCTTGAGCGTTTAAAAATCCAAAAATCAAAACTAGGTATAGTGGGAATTTCATAGAATAGTACCTTCTTAATTATCCAATTATAAGAAAAATCAGGCCAAAAAAAAAGGGTATGAAAACATACCCTTTTTTTGAACTTTGAAAAAGTTACTTGGATCCAAAAGCTTTAGAAAAGAAACCTTTCTTCTTCTTCTTTCCTTTACTTCCTTTGATCCCTTTTTTCTTTTTCTTCTTCTTTTTCTTTACATCCGCGCTAGCGATAATATCACCATCACATGATCCAGCTTTAACATTGCAGATTTGTTGATCTGTGTCAACTACAGTGCTTGCTGGTGCAACAGCAACAATACCGATAACCAACAATAAAGAAACAAAAATACGATATACTCGAGTCATTTTTTTCTCCTATTTGTTATTTATCTTTAGGTTAACCTAGCTAAACATCATAGATGTTTTGCTACAGAGAATATATTCCTACAAAACAATCCTTGTCAAGATTAATTAAAATCATAATAAAATGAACTTAATTTGATATTTATTAAAAATAATATTATCCATTTTCTAATTTTTTTTTTATTATTCCCCGATAAAATTTGGAACAAAATTAAAATTTGTTAATATATTATATTAAAAAACTAAAGGAGATCTTAGATTGTTACGTGTAGATAATCTTTCAAAAAACTACGGCCTAGTAAAAGCCGTTAGGTCTGTATCCTTCGAGCTTAATACTGGCCAAATCGTTGGCTTTTTAGGTGCTAATGGTGCGGGCAAAAGCACCACCCTTAAAGTTATTACAGGCTTTTTATCACCTTCTTCGGGGAACGTCTTTCTAGATGATAAAAATATTATTGATAACCATTTTGAAATTCAAAAAGAAATTGGATATCTTCCTGAACTAAATCCTTTATATACAGATATGAAGGTTCATGATTATCTTCAGTTCCACGCTGAAATAAGAGGAATAACTGGATCCAATTTTAAAGAAGCTTTAACCAGAGTAGTAAAAGACTGCGGCCTACATGGAATCGTTCATAGAACAGTAGGAAATTGTTCTAAAGGCTACAAACAAAGGATAGGCTTAGCTGCTGCAATGATACATGATCCAAAGATACTTATTCTAGATGAACCAGTTACAGGTTTAGACCCAAACCAGATTGTTGAGATTAGACAACTAATAAAAAAGCTTGGTCAGGAAAAAATAGTTCTAATGTCTTCACATATTCTTCAGGAAATTCAGGCCACTGTAGATAGAATTATCATTATTCATAATGGACAAATTGTTGCCGATGGAACTAGTGATGAATTGATTGAAAATTCTAAGGGAACAACAAATCTGAAGCTTATTATTTCCGAATCTGAAGAGGACTCAATTCAAAATATTAAAGCTACTGTCCCATCAGTCACAGTCCAGTCTTGTATAGAAATTGATAATAACATGAAAGAAATAATCTTTGATTATCCATCTACATCTGATCCAAGAAAAGATATATTCCAATATGCAGTGGAAAATAATTGGGTGATATATGAAATGAGCGCATCAAAAAACAATCTGGAATCTATTTTTAGGGATCTAACAAATAACCAGGAGGCTGGGAATGCGTAACGTAAAAGCAATTTTCAAGAAAGAACTTTATTCTTTTTTCACTAGCCCCATGGCCTACATATTTCTGGTGGTCTTTGCTCTTGTTAATGGGTACTTTTTTACTAACACCTTCTTCCTGTATGACCAGTCTAATATGAGGTCCCTCTTTAGCATTGTGCCGCTAGTTTATTTATTTTTTATTCCTGCTGTATCTATGGGATTACTCTCTAGAGAAAAAGGTCTTGGTACTATAGAAATACTATCAACATTGCCTATCCATGATTATGAACTCGTAATCGGGAAATACCTCGCAGCATTGGCTCTAATTATTACAGCCTTATCTACATCAATTATTCATTACATAACCCTTTCTTTTGTTGGTACAAATATTGATCATGGAGCTGTTATATCTGGGTATTTAGGCCTTGCCTTGATGGGTGGTGTCTATGCTGCAATTGGAATTTTTTCTAGCAGTATAACTGATAATCAGGTCGTAGCATTTATTATTGGGATTGCCATTGTTATTGCATTTTTCCTTATGGACCAGTTGCTAGTATTTGTTCCATCCTTTATGTCTACATTTATACAATATCTAAGTACTGGTTTTCATCTATCTAATATATCACGAGGTGTTATAGATACTAGGAATCTAATATATTTTGCTTCGATGATAAGTTTTTTCTTATATGTGACTACCCAGATTGTAAGTTCAAGAAAGTGGAGTTAATTATCAATGCAGTTTAAAAATAATTCATTATATGTTCGAATAGGAACTGTCTTAGTAGCTTTAGTTCTTCTAAACATAATTTCAAGAGATCGCTTCAAAAGACTAGACCTTACTGATAATAAAATGTACTCCCTTTCATCCTCCAGTAAAGAGGTAGTGTCACAGGTTGACGACCTATTAACAATGAAGGTATATTTTTCTAGCGACTTACCAAATGAACTGGGAAACACCAAACGATTTTTACAAGATATTTTGGAAGAATTTCGTGCATATTCAAACGGTAATATTAGATTCTTTTTTGAAGACCCTCAATCTGATGAAAATTTGGAAGAGCAAGCTAGAAAGGACGGCATCCAACCAGTTCAAATGCAGGTCATTGAAAATGATAAGGTGGAAATCAAGAAGGTATATCTTGGGCTTGTAATGCTCTATGAAAATAAAAAAGATAATATCCCAGTTATTCAAAATACCGCAGGCCTAGAGTATCTTATTACAACAAAAATAAAATCTCTGATCGATATAGAAAAAAGAACCTTGGGGATGGTGAATCTTCAACCTGAGAATGAGCTTAAAACTGAGAATTTGAGATCACAACTTAGGCAGCATTACAATGTTCAGACTACAGATCTAACCACAAGTAACTTAGATGAAGTGGATGTCTTACTGGTTTCAGGCACAACAGACTCGGTTGATCAAAAGGCTTTAGACAATTTAGAAAATTATCTTAATAATGGAAAAAAGGTTTTTCTAGCTCAATCAGCTATTAGCGCAGATATACAGGCACAATCGGCATCTCCTATTAATTCAAATATTTTTGACCTAATTGAAAAATATGGTCTAAAAATAAAGAAAAACCTTGTTCTTGATAATGAATGCCAAAGTGTTCAAGTCCAAGAAAGAAGAGGCATTTTTATGATGAATCGCGCCATGCGATACCCCTTTTTCCCTAATGTGCGAAATTTTAATAAAAGTGAAATTATCGTTGCTGACCTTGAGCAGGTAGTCCCATTCTATCCAAGCGAAATTGTTTTAGATACAATGGAAGTTGACTTGGTTGCAGGAACAACAGACCTGTTTAGGTCTTCAAATAAAAGCGGGTCAATGGAAAATAATTTCATTCTTAGTCCAGATCCTCAGCAAAATCCTTTTATTAATTTATTAAATCAAAGTGGAAAGGTCTTGGCCGCCTCTTCCAAGCTTGTGAATGGTGGGGAATTGATTCTTATCTCTGATACAAAATTTTTATCTGATGAAGCGGGTATGTCCGTTCCCGATAATATGATTTTCCTGCTAAACGCTGCTGACTATCTTACTGGAGAAAAAGAATTGATCTCACTAAGGTCCCGAGAGATTACAAACAGGCCTCTTGAAAAGTTAGAAGACTCAACTAGAAAAAATTGGAAGTGGGCGAATATGTTACTCCCTTCATTATTAGTACTCGGCTTTGCTTATTTCCAAAGAAAAAAAGAAAATTCAAGGGCTAACATGTTGGAGCAAATTTATGACTAAAAACACACAATATGCTTTAGGAGTATTTGGACTCATTATTGTTTTATTTCTACTAAATAACAAATCCCAGTCAGATCTTAATGTACATACCAGTGAAATTTTTGAAGGTGATAGTAGTAAAATATTTAGGTTTCAAATTATAAATAAAGCTGATACATTAGACTTAATCCGTACTGATTCTACATGGACAATTTCTCAGGCAGATACTCTTATTATAAAAAACAATCAAATGGAAAAACTTTTTAGTAAGGTTTTAAAAGTCCAAAAAGAATTACAGGTCACTAAGAATCCTGATAAATGGGAAAAGTTTGGCGTCAACGACTCATTAGGCAAAAAATTTGTTTTTTATGATATTGAAAATAAAGTTATTGGAAATTTTATTTTTGGAAACGAAGGTCAAGACTATCAGCATAACTATGTTAGAGACATTAATGACGACGATGTTTATAGAACTAATGATAATATATTTTATCTGTTAAATACGAGCGTTACATACTGGGGTAAAATCCCTCCCAAAGCAAAGACTGAAGCAGATACAACAGTAAATAAATAATTAAAAGATATAATTGAAAAACAAAAATAAAACAATTCTGGTTGTAGGCGACAGAGTATTAATACAACCAGATACTGGAGAAAAACAATCACCAGCTGGTTTATACCTCCCCGCTAGTGTTATTGAAAAACAAGAGGTTCAGGCTGGTATGGTAGTAAAAGTAGGGCCTGGAATCCCACTTGGATCACCTAATGAAGAATTTGATGAACCATGGAAAGAATCCCAATCTGAAGTTAAATATATCCCAACTCAGGCAGAGGTAGGTGACTATGCTTTGTTTTTAGCAAAATCAAGTATTGAAGTTAAAATTGATGAAAAAGAATATAGGATTGTCCCTCAATCTGCTATTCTGATACTTATGCGAGATAATATTGGTGAAATTTTGTCTTAATTAAATTTCACACCCATTTCATAAAACATAAACCCCCATTTCTCTGCATATTCATTTATAATTTTGTTTGTGGATTTTCCACTGCCATGACCCGTTTTTTTCCCAATCCTTATTAAAATCGGATCAACTCCAGCTTGCGCCTCCTGAAGAGTAGCTGCGTATTTAAACGAATGCGCAGGAACAACCCTGTCATCGTGATCTGCAGTATAAATTAAAGTTGAAGGATACCTACCATTATTAACAACATTATGAATAGGTGAATATGATAATAAATTATAAAAATGTTGAGGATCTTTTACAGATCCATATTCTGTGGCCCAGGCGTATCCAATAGTGAATTTTTCATATCTTAACATATCCATTACACCAACCTCAGGAAAAGCAACTTTACAGATACCAGGGTATTGATTCAAAACAGCTCCGATTAATAGGCCACCATTTGATCCACCTCTGATTGCTAAATAATTATTATCTGTATATCCTTTTTTAAAAAGATATTGGGCTGCATAGATAAAATCATCAAAAACATTCTGCTTATTTAATAGCATTCCATCTCTGTGCCACTTTTCACCATATTCACCACCACCTCTAATATTAGCAATAGCAAACACCCCATTATTCTCTAAAATGATTG
>CAZLPW010000083.1:0-8694 GCA_964561495.1 uncultured bacterium
CATAGACCAATATACATATCATCAATCGTGTTTCCACCTTTGTTGATAATCAGCTCTTTTACAAACATCATATCACCAAAAACATCAGGACGATCAAATCCAAATATAGTTGTCTGGACCTCTATACCAAGAGGCAGTGTCTGAAAAATGGTATGAGCAACTGCGTCCCCATCATTACGAACAAACCAGATAACCTGATCTCCAATAAACTCTGGATGGTCTGGACCACCAGGCATCGGAGAATAGACACCATCACCATCATTGTCAACCCACGGCGCCCCATCCGCTACAGGCCAGTTTTGAAAATCATAGCTAGCCAGCGGATCTCCTAAATCTGATTTTGCAACTTTCCATATTTTATATGCGGCATCAGATGAGTTAGTACCATAAGGACCTGGAACCATTTCTGGACCATACTCAGCGGTAGCACAACGGAGATCTCCCCCCACTTTACCAGCATACCACACACCAGACGCAAACACCGAATAGGTGTAGTTGTCTTTGGGCCATTCCATACCCGAATGACCGCTAATACGATGACTAACAATCATTCCGTTATTTTCTAGATCATCTCTAACCCTGTTTCCATCAAATGATCCCGTAGTAGATATCGCAGATCTCGCTGCGCTACTACTCTGACTATTCGAAACAGTCTCTTTTGCAAGCACTGACTGAAACAGTACCGCAACTGTAATTAGAGATGTGACTACTATTTTATTAATCCATTTAAACTGCATTGATTTCACTCCTCAGTATAATTATTTAGAAATTTACCTGGATACCCAATCTCATGGTCCTTGGATTTGACCAATTGTCAGGGTTTCTCAAACGATCATTGTATAATGCCTCTGCATCAGCATTAGGATAAACGGAGTTTTGACTGTTTATCCAAACCTGCCCCTCAGCGGTTGCAAGCCAGCCATCTGTATCAGCTCTTCCACTTGTTGGAATAACCTCTTTAATATTTTCATGATTTAATGCATTCAAAATCAGGCAATAAATATTCAAATTGTAACCAGAAATATTTGTGGACTTTTCAATCCTTACATCTAGGTTTTTATACCAAGGCATATCAGCTGAATTAATTGCAGCAAGTGGCGCGTTCCAACCACGATCAAAAATAGTACTTACCATCTTAGATGGAGTGTATGCCTGACCGCTTCCTACGCTGTAAACAGCACTCGCACCAAAACCAGATAAGATACCAGAAGTGGCGGTGTTACGGTAGTCAAGAACAACAGAACCAGTGTGCGTTTGATCAAAGTCTAACCTGTTTATAACCGTTGGATATTCATCTCCAATCCAGGCAATGTTAAAGTTCGATGCAGGGTCTGAGCCTGTCCCTCTTGCTTCCATCCAGGTATAATTAAAATCAGCTAAAAAGCCTTTCACTCTTCTCATTGAAAGATTCGCAGAAAAACCCCTTGTCACACCAAAATCGCCAGTCCCGTAATAGGCAAGATTGAACTCAGAACCATTTAACATTATAGTCCTGTTTACAAGCTGCATATAGTCCCGTATTTCTTTATAAAAGCCTACAACGTCTAGAGCAGCAGACTGACCTATCTGTTGTGTAAAACCCACCTCATATGACGTTGTCCTCTCTGGCTTCATGGCAGGGTTTGGGGTTGTTACCATATTTCCCTGGCTAACATTTGCAGCTAATCTGGAGTCCGATAAATACACATACTGCAAGCTTGGCTCTTGCCAATAGTTGCCATACTGTGCACGAAAATTTGTTTTATCTGATATTGGGAAAGCAAAACCAATTCTTGGTAAAATTCCTGTGTGTGCCTCAACATCTTTCCAACCTGTCCTATCAATTCGATTGTTCTTTGTGTTTATGTTATTTAGCCCAGCATCAGTAGCATTCCCATCTGCATCAACAGGTCCTTGGTTATTCGGAGCCCAAGATTCAAAAGAAAGACCCAGTTTTACCACAACATCAGAATATTCTATCTGATCCTGCAAATAAAAACGGCTGCTTACTGGATTGCCTGGAGCACTGCCGTGCTTGGTCTCATCGTAAGCCTCTGTTTCGTTTCCAAAAATGTCATAGCCGATGTTTGTTGTATATGCATTTCTGTAAGCACTGAACTCCCAATCTAGAAGATCTGCATCTGTACCAGCAGATCCATCAGCATTATAATCTCCAACCTCAGATGCTTCAACCGTTCCATTCCCATCCACATCAAGCTTAGAAATTTGTTCATAAATCTCATAACCCTGAGAAACTTCATAAACTCTAAGTTTTGTGTTGTAGTACTCTATACCAGCCTTAATCTCATGGTTTCCAAAAAAGGTATTAACATAGTCTAAGCGAAGACCAGTTTGACTCTCGTTCCTGTGAGAATAGTTGCCGCTTTGATAGCCAAAGCCATTGAAATAAACAACATCGCCAGGAGACAAAGCTCGCTTACCATCATCACGATGATAATAAGTTGGCTGCCCCCACTCAGTATCTCGCTTACCATAGTTGACCCAGGGCCTATCAGCTACTTCAAATTTATCATTAATGTTTCCATTATAATCAGTGGTAGAATAATTTTTCATGCTTCCTACAACATTTATGTAAGAAAGATCGCTCAATGTCATTGTGCCATTAAGATAAAACATGTTCATTGATGAATTTCTATTGGTAGCATTTTCCCAATTTAAGAGCTGGTTGTTATTCCAGTTTGTGTTTGCCTCATAATTATAACCAGAGTATCCTAGTTTGAATCTCATGTTTCCCATATCGATTCCTAGGTTTCCAGCCAATCTTGTTCTGTCACTGCCATTGTTTCTTGCTGGACCCCACTTCCTAGCATAATCAGTACCAACAAGATATGTCGTAGCCGTGTCAGCACCATTTACCCTAGTAACTTCATCATAATAAAATATATTGTCAGCCAAGCCACCTGACTCTGTCCATAGAGCAGCACTATCGGTACCAGTAAGAGCTTGATACTCTGTTACATTTGCATAAGGATGTGAGCCAAAACTTGGGTTTCTGTCTCCTCTTTTTTCTTGTTCTGCCATTACCCACCATCTTAGATTACTAGATAGCGGCCCACCAACCTCAAAATTGTTTACTTGATATCCATAGCTATAAATTTTATCTGGGTCTGTATCAGCTTCAGTCGCGCCAAGATCTCTGACCGATTCAAAGCTTGCAGATATTTTTTGTCCGCCTGATTTGCTGGTAACATTTATAATACCACCATTAGCACCACCGTATTCAGCTCCATAGCCGCCAGCCTGTAGAGAAATTTCTTCCATCCCAACCTGACTTAAACCTCCAGTAGAGTTAGAGCCTTCCCAATGATCTTTCATTAGAACACCATCAACATAGTAAGCATTATCCCCACTTCGACCACCACGAACGTGATTATCAACAACCCCAGCCTGAAGCCCTACAATATCATCCACAGAACGAAGAGGCAATGATTCAATCACATCGCTTGAAACAACTCTGTTTGTGTTAGTAGCGTCTCTCTTTACTAGAGGTTTTTCAGCAACAACCCTAACTTCCTGACCCTCAACCGTTGAAACTTCAAGCTCAATATTTAAAACAGTAGTAAGATCAGCGCTTATTCTAACACCTTCAATTATTTTAGAACTGAACCCTATATACTCTCCTTTTATTGAGTATACTCCAACAGGAACATTAACAATGAGAAAGTCCCCATTTTCACTTGAGGCGCCACCAAGGCCTGTACCTTCAAGGGTAATGTTAGCGCCAGCTAATCCTGCGCCGTCAACACTTTTTATTGTTCCTTTCACCTTACCTGTGTTTTGTGAAAACACTAGCGAAACCAGTAAAAATGCTATTATGCATTGAGAGATTCTTTTCATTAGACTATCTCCATATTATATTTGTTTTTAAGCTTTTAATTGCGGAGGGCCTCCCCAAGAGTCATAGGCCGGAGTTTAAATTAATTAACAACACTTTACTCCCACACTGCCACCTAATAGGCGCGTGTATCCCCTTATTATATTTGAAACATAACCAGTTAAAAGATGTTATGCAAAGATTATTTAATTTTTATATTCTTATCAATTCCAACCCACTGGATATCAAATATTGGAACCCAAAACTCAAGGACAGGCAAATAGGGCAAAAGCCTGCCTTGCCCCCCATACGGAAAATCTCCATATACATATTTATACCCTGTCGAAAGCCTCACTCTTTTTGACTTTTGCCAAGAAAATAAAAGCTTGTTCTCAAAAGAATAGCTGCCTGAAAAGTTTGGTAAAAATTTTAAATCAAAGTCAAAATTGCAGTTTATTACATCTGTTATTTGTTTAGAAAAATCAATCCCCATATCTATACCATATCGATTGTAAAAAACACCCAGCCTGTGGTAAACAAGAGGCAAATCAATCGAGGTGCGATAATCAAGATCCCCAAAAACCACCCCTAGGTTTACACCAGCATATAGAGAAAGAATTCCAAAACTGTATGGTTTTGTAACAATATAATCGCTAGAAAAACCTATCATGTGTGGAATTTTAAAATTAGGGGCTATCAAAGAAGCGGTTTCGTCTCCCACTTCAACACCAGTCTGCAATATTTTTAAAAGCTTTGTTGGGTAATAGACATCATATCGAGTTGCACTTGAAAACACTTTTCTGCTATTGCGATGCAAAATCTTAATAGATAGATTTGGCATAATTAAAAAAAGACTCGGGTGAATGCTATAATTTATTTTATCTGAAAAACCATATCTAAGGGGCTGAAACAAACCAACTTCCCATTGTTTCTCTGGTAATAAATAAGCAGAAGAATGTGGTGTCCAAACGTTCCCGCCAAAAAGACTACTTAAAAGACCTATATATATAAGGTGTAATAACAAACGCAACTAATCACCAGGTAGACTTAATGTTCCAGAAACAGGCACGTGGTCACTTAATTCCCATAATTCTTGGTGCGTTCTTACAGAATCAGTGACCCAGCCACTAGGTGCGTTGGTAAAAAGATAGTCAAGCTTTCTATCATATTTTATTCCCCACCTTTCTTCACTCGTGCTTGGAGCATGAGTGAAGTGAATAGGGCTATTCATGATATTGACACCAACAGCGGGAACGTATCTCTGATACATCGGTTCTAAAATTTCTAGTTCACCAATAAAATTATCAAAATAGCTCCCCTCTTTGTGTAACCCCTCTCCATTTTCATCAAGAGTGTGGAAGTTTTCAGTATCGCATCCGTCAAAATCACAAAAATCATATTTGTCTGCTCCTGGGGGCAATGAATTAAGGTCTCCACCAGTTACAAAATTGTAGCCCCCATCAGAGATCTCAGAAAGAACTTCTAGATATTTATTAATATGGTTTTGTTTTGTGCTATCAGTAGCAAATGCAGTAGCGTGAATATTAACAGCATACAAACCTAAGTCATCAATTTTAACCTTTAAAATATTTCGCCTAAGATAAAAATATTGAACAATATCACTTTGATCTGTTCGAAGCGCAAGCCCAATTCTTTCTGCATCTTTTAAACTATATTTGGATAAAATTGCATTCCCCATATTTATTTTCCCAAAGCCATTCGTCGGAATAAAATCAGCTTTCCAGATAGAAGCATAACATCCATAGTTCATATTAGTATTATCTAATAAATATTGAATCTCATTTATATACCCAGAGCGCTTTGAATAAATATCCACTTCTTGAAGAAAAATTATATCTGGATCAAGTTCATTTATGGCCGAGGCGATTTCTGATAGATTAGACTTCACATCCTTTTTCTTCATAATTACATCATCGCCACAAGAATCACCAAAAAAAGCAAATCTCTTAGAACCAAATCTTATGTTCCAAGTAACTACTTTAGGTTTATCGGTTGGCTCAACATATGACTTGTCTTTTGACTCATAAATTTCAGCATCCATAATCTCTTGTTCAAAATCTGATACAAACGATTCACAAGACAAAATAAACAGATGAAAAACCCCTATGAATATTCTGTACAACACAATATTTAATAAAAAATCATTTTTATATTAAATCCAATATTCTTTCTGGAGGGCGGCATATTATTGCTTTTTGTCCATCGCTTAGTATTGGCCTTTCCATGATCTTTGGGAAGTTTTCTATTGCCTCAGCCATTTTAACCTTAGAGCCTTCACAATTATGGATTTTGTTATCTTTGTAGTCCTTTTCATTCTTCCTTACAAACTCAGCTGGCTCTAAATCAAGCTTTTCACTAAGATCAATTATTTCTTTTTTTGTAAGAGGGCATTTTAAATACTCAACAATGGAAAAAGCTACGCCTTTTTCTTTTAGAAGCGACACGGCCTCCCTGCTCTTCCCTCATCTCGGATTATGATACAGCGTATATGATTTCATGATTATCCTTTTTAACTATTTAATTGTTTCAAAAAAGCCTGTTTTTTTATTTTTTTTTACTCTATCCCATTCAAAATATCTTCCGTTCATTGCTATATATACACCAGGGTTTAGACACTGTGCAAAAGCCAAAGCACCACCAATATTAAACAATCCATCACTCGTGCCAAAGGCGTATGGTATCATCGCTCCAGTTAGGACAATTGTTTTATTTATACTATTTTCTGCTAAGACCCTTGCGGTTTCATTCATGGTGTCTGTGCCGTGAGTTATAACAATTTTATCTTCTTTTGATTTATTGCACTGTTTTAATATTTTTTCTCTATCTGAATTTCTCATGTCTAAACTATCAATCATCATAAGAGGCTCAATTGTAACCTGAAGCCTAGAGCGACCTAAAGAAAGAATATCATCCATGTGCGTTTTATTAAAATAAAGCTTACCATTAATCTCATCATATTCCTTATCAAATGTTCCTCCTGTAATTATTATCCTCACTGTCATATAAAAACCATTTATACTATGGACACCGTTTCTGAAATCGGTTTCTTTTTTAGGGCTGGAACTTTTGTGCCTTTTGCTGGATATCCAGTAGGAATCAAAACAACGGCTTTTTCATTTTTTGGTCTTCCCAAAATATTTTCTAGAAAGCCCATCGGGCTTGGTGTGTGAACCAAACTAGCTAAGCCTGAACAGTGCAAAGCTGAAATAAGAAAACCTATCGCAATGCCAACAGACTCATTAACATAATAGTTTTTTTTATTGCTTTGGGGTGTTATTTCATATTTTTCCTTGAAAACAACAATCAAATAAGGAGCAACTTCGAGAAACGGCTTATTAAAATCTGTTCCAAATTTGTTTAAGTCTTTTAGCCAAGAATCTGGCGCCCTTTTATTATAAAAAAATTTTTCTTCTTTTTCTGCCGCTTTTCTGATTTCTGCTTTTAGTTTTTTATTCTTAACTATACAAAAATGCCAGGGTTGCTTGTTCGCGCCAGAAGGTGCAGACAAGGCAGATTTCACAGCATTTTTTATTATTTTAATTGGAACCTTTTCATCGGAAAACTCTCTAACTGTTCTACGTTTAACTATGATATTATAAAAATATTTTGACTGAATAAAACTTTTCTCTTTTGAAATTTTTTCAAAATTTAATTTTTGGAATACCATCATAAAAGATCCTATTTTTTAGCAACTAGTTTACAGATAGATGTTTTGAACTATATAAGTTATAAACTAAAACTAATAATTTATAAAAAGAGATTGGATTGTTTCGTAAAACGATTAGGATCATAATTGGCGTAATTCTTCTTGTCATTGGATTAATCGGTGGGCTTATACCTGTTTTTCAAGGCTGGGTCTTTGGGATCCCTGGTTTGATTATTCTATCGGATTATTTCCCACCATTTAAAAAGATTTTAAATTGGGCTAAGAAAAAGATGAAAATTAAAAAAAGAATGTGATTAGCCTTTTTATTCCATTTTTAAAAGTCGTAACGTCCTCCCTTAAAAAAAACTGATTTTGTTATACAAAAACCCTTCTAAAGAACCCACTATATGAGGCACAGCTTTGTCACCCAACAAGTCTAAAATAAACGCAATAGTAGGAGCCCAATGGGGTGATGAAGGAAAGGGAAAAATAACAGACTATTTTGCTGGAGTCTGTGACTATGTTGTTCGCTTCCATGGTGGAAACAATGCTGGGCATACAGTAATTGTTAATGGGAAAACATTCAAGCTACACCTTATTCCTTCAGGTGTTATATACGGAGAACCAATTAGCATTATAGGGAACGGCGTCGTTATTGACCCCCGTGTTCTTTTAGATGAAATAAACTATCTAAAAGAAAAGGGTATAAACCCTAAACTAATTGTTAGCGATCGTGCTCATGTAATTATGCCATATCACATTGCAATTGATAGCGCATTATCAAATCATCAAGGCAAATTAGCCGCTGAAAGCACACGCAGAGGCATCGCACCTGTATATGCTGATAAAATGTTTCGGAATGGAATTAGAATTATCGACCTTTTAGAGCCAGAAGTTTTTAAAGAAAAACTTTCCAAGGGCTATGCTTTTTCTAAGGGAATAATTGAACGTGTGCTTGGTGGCAACCTTAGTATATCAATGGATGAGGTTTTTATTACTTACACCGCATACGGAAAAAGATTAGAAAAATATATATCAGACACTTCCATTGAGCTGTTCAATGCACATAAAGAAGGTAAATCTATTTTGTTCGAGGGCGCGCAGGGAATTAGCTTAGATGTTGATCACGGTATCTATCCATACACAACATCAAGCAACACTGTCTCTGGACATATTTTAACTGGATCAGGATTAGGGTCTCATAGTGTAGAAC
>CAZLPW010000084.1:0-8454 GCA_964561495.1 uncultured bacterium
AATAACAGCAGAATGACATATTGAATTATCATTATATACTACAATATTAGTTGTTGAAGAACCAATCTCAACTAGAGTTACACCTAATTCTTTTTCATCATTTGTTAAAGTTGTTAATCCAGCAGAGAACGGTTGAAAAACTAGACCTTCGACCTCTATTCCCAATTCTTCAACACAACTAATTAAATTATTCATTGGTGTCGATGCTGCTGTTACTAAATGGACTCTTCCTTCAAGGCGCCTTCCAGTCATACCAACGGGATTTTTAATTTGTTCTATAGTATCTACTATGTATTCCTGAGGTATCGTGTGAAGTATGTCCCTATCCATTGGTAAGGATATCGCTTGAGCTAGTTCTAAAACTTGATGAGTATCATTTAATTTGATAGTTCTTTCTGATATTGCACCAAGGGCACCATTGCCTCTATTTAGTGCGATAGCAGCTTGAGTATTGATACTTTTTATATGATCTCCTGTTATGGATAAGATAGCTTTAGTTATTTTAATATCAGCCATTATTTCTGCTTCATTCATAGCTCTATCTATTTGTTCAATTAAAAGGTCTCTATTTATAATTGCACCTTTTCTTAATCCAGCAGATTTAACGGTACTTATTCCAAGCAATTTTAATTTATCTTCTTGATTAGATATTTTACCTATAACACAGCAGATTTTGCTTGAGCCAATATCAATTCCAACTATGATATTAGAATCTTGTCCATTATTTGTTATAGATTTCATGAATTACGAGGCTTTCCAATAATTTGATTTTTATAACGCATATCTAAATATGAAAAATCTGTTAGACGTTTATATGGATTTAAATTGATTTTAAATTCTTTAAGAATTTCAATTTTTTCCTTAAATCTTGTGTTTCCCATTAATATTTTTGTAGGTTCGTCTAGTAGAATCAATTCAATATTTTCTCCTGATAATAGTCTTATTTCAGATAAATTATTATATAGAAATTGATAATTATTTTGAATTAGGCTAACCCACTCTATTGATTGCTTTGCTTTTACAGATAAAACTTTTTTTCCAATTGGATATAATTCCATTGCTGTATTGTAATTTGACATTACAGGCAATGAAAAATGGTTTGATTTATTTATATCTGGAAGTACGTACCCATTTTTATCAAGCATTACTATAGGGTCTGAATTCAAAATTGCTATAGGCTCGCGCTCTAAGATTTCTATCTTTATTGTATTTGGATAGCGATAACTTGCTCTAACTGCTTCTACATATGGATGTTTTTCTAATGAATCGATAATTTGTTTTAGATTCATTAGATTTAAGTTCAGTCCATTGATCTCTCCTAGAGCTTTCTTATAAATTGATTCGTTCAAAATTTTAGGTTTTGAAATTAAAACTTTGGTTATAGAAAGTTTTTGGTAATTCTGTGACCATTGAAATGCAATCATAAAGAGAGCAAAAAACATAAATAATACTAATGAGTATAGAAAAAGTTTATAATGATTAGTCTGTAAAATATTTTTATGCTTCATAATGGTTTAAATCAGATTTTTTAAATCCAATAGTCTTAATCTCAAGGTCTAATTTTATTCCAAATTTTTTAAACACTTCTAACCGAGCCAATCGAATTAATTCTATAATATCATTCGCTTTGGCTCTTCCATGGTTGATAAAAAAATTCGCATGATGATTTGAAATTTCAGCGTCTCCAACTCTAGTCCCTTTTAGACCTGCTTTATCAATTAAATATCCCGCTGGATATTTAGTTGGATTTTTAAATACACTTCCCGCTGATCTAAATCGAAGTGGTTGGGATGACTTTCTTCCTTTACTAGCTTTAATCCGATTTTTTTGAATTTCTTCGGAATAACCTATCGGGAATTCAAATGAAGCTTGCAAAATAAATTCATCTCTTCTAAAAGTTGAAAAACGATAAGAAAAATCAATTTCTGAATTATTTAAAGTATGGACATCTCCGTTCATTTTCATTACATCTACCGATAAAATATAATTAGATATTTCATGTCCAAATGCTCCTGCATTCATAACTAAAGCTCCGCCCAATGTCCCAGGTACACCAACTAGACTTTCTAAACCAGTCAAATTCTTTTTAATGCATTCTTTAACTAACTTTCCAAGCATTACTCCAGATTCAGCTATTACTTTATTTTTATTGAAAAATAAATTTTTCAATACTTTATTTGGTGTAATAACTACCCCATCAAATCCATTATCGGATACTAATAAATTTGATCCAGAACCAATAAAATATGTGGATATTTGATTTATATTACAAAAAGATAGAATTTTACTAAGTTCTTCTTTATCTTTTGGAACAATGAATGCTTTAGCTGGTCCACCTATACCATAAGAAGTATGTTTTTTCATCGGCTCATTTTCTAAAAATGTTCCATTGACAATGTTTTTCAATTTCCCCATATCAGCCAACATTTAATCCTAGTTCAAATGATGATAAATGGTGTGCATAGGACTCACTATACCTCCAGATATTGCCTGCCCCCATAGTCAAGATCATATCATCAGGCTTAACAATTTTATCTAAAAATGTTGAAAGGCCATCTAAATCTTTTATGTATTCACATTTATTTTGTCCAATTTTTAAACATTGATTAAATATCAGTGCGCTCGTTACCCCAGGAATTTTTTCTTCTCGCGCAGGATAAATTTCAGTTATAATAATATAATCTGCGCCTTACAATGCACTAGCAAATTCTCTATAAAATGCCTTTGTTCTCGAATATAAATGAGGTTGAAAAACGGCAATTATTCTTTTGTTCCATCCATTTTTTGCTGCTGTTATCGTTGCTTTGATTTCTGAAGGGTGATGAGCATAATCATCAACAACCATTACTTTGTTTTCTGTATTTTTAATTTCAAAGCGTCGACGGACGCCGTTAAATTTTTTCAATCCATTTTTTATAATAGAAAAATTAAGGCCCATTTCTATTCCTATTACGACGGCAGCTAAAGAGTTAAGAACATTATGTTCGCCTGGAACATTTAGTTCAATATCTCCTAGGTTTTCCTCCGCACGAAAAACAGAGTATGTGGTTTTATTTTCATTAAATCGTAGGTTTTTCGCTCGGTAGGCCGCATCCCTAGACCGTCCATAAGTAGTCATGGGCCTTTCAATTTTTGATATAATATCTTTGACTCCAGGTGAATCAATACATAAAATACATTCACCGTAAAATGGTATAGATTTACAAAATTTTAAAAATGCGTTCTGATAATCATTTAAATCTTTATAGCAGTCAACGTGCTCAAGTTCAATATTAGTAATCAATCCGATTGTTGGCTTTAAAGATAAGAAACTTTTATCAAATTCATCAGCCTCTACAACAATTGTTTCTCCAGAACCTAATTTAGAATTAGTATTTAAATTTTTTACTAATCCACCTATAACCAAAGTTGGATCAATCTTTCCTTCAGAAAGAACAGACCCGATCATAGATGAAGTACTAGTTTTTCCATGAGTTCCACCAACTGCAATGCTTGTTTTTTTAAATGTGATTAATTCCCCAAGCATTTCTGCACGCTTAATTATTGGAATATCCATTTGTCTTGCTTTTATTATTTCGGGATTTTCTATTGAAACAGCGCTGGAATAAACCAATACATCAGCGGATCCTAAATTTTCAGGTTTATGACCGATTTTTATTTTAACTCCAAGATCAATTAATCTTTTTATATTTCTAGATTTATTAATATCAGACCCTGTTATTTTGAATCCCAAATTTTTTAATAACTCGGCTATACCGCTCATTCCTATCCCGCCAATTCCAACAAAGTGTATTCTGTTTATTTTCCTGAAAGTCATGATACCAAAGAAAAAATTTGATCTACAATTAAATTTGTTGCGTTTGGTTGCCCTAATCGTTTTGACGCCTTTGACATTTTTTCAATTTCATCCTCATTATTTATCAAGCTCATAATCAAATCAAAAAGATCGTTGACCTTTAAATATTTTTCAAATAGTATTCGAGAAGCTCCAGCATTGACAAGAGCTTCAGCATTTTTTGTTTGATGGTTACCAGCCGCATGTGGGTATGGTATTAATATACTAGGCTTACCGCATACAGTAATTTCAGCTAGTGTTAATGCTCCACTTCTGCAGACTACCAGGTCCGCTAGGGCATAAGCATTTGCCATATTATTAATAAAGGGCGTTACATGAATATTATTATTGTTATATTTTTAATATTTGCGGTATTCCAAATCCCCAGTTTGCCATATGATTTGTATATTAATATTTAAAAATTCTTTTACTATTTTCCCCATCATTTTATTTAAATAGGCAGATCCTTGGCTACCTCCAAATAAAAAAATAGTTTTTTTATTTGGTTCTAGATTAAAGGATGATTTGGCATTGGATCTTATGCCATTTGCTATACCTTTTCTAACTGGGTTTCCTGTCAAAACTGTATTGGTATTTAAATGATTATTTGTTGATTTAAAACCAACACAAACTATTTTTGCTTTTTCTGAAAACCATCGAGTAGTAATGCCAGGATAAGAATTTTGTTCTTGAAGAATTATTGAAATATTCTTATAACTTTTTATTCCTAGATAAAGTGGTAGAGCCGATGCATATCCACCAGTTCCAATAATAATATCAGGCTTAAAATCATTAAATAAATTTTTTAATTTTTTTATTGATCTAATTATCCTAATTGGCAATAATATATTTTTCCCGATACTTTCAAAATTCATTCCACGTTGGTAGCCTCGAATAGGCAATAGAGTGTGCCATACATCTTTAACTGGGAAAACCTTTGATTCTAAACCGAAATTTGAACCAACATAGTGAATATTAATATTTGGTTCTCTATGAGAAATCTCATCGCCAATAGCTAAGGCAGGGAATAAATGCCCACCCGTTCCACCTCCAGCTATCAAAATATTTTTATTTCTCATTTACAATTGGGCTCCAACCCCAGTTTGTGCCTAAAGTCTTTTTTGATTGTGAAATGTTTAATAGAATACCGATAAGAATCATATTTATTACCATACTCGAGCCGCCGTAGCTAACAAGAGGCATCGGTAAACCTGTAACTGGCAAAATACCTGTAACAACTCCCACATTAATAAATGCATACAGAATGAAATTAAATGATATTCCCACAGCTAATAATACTCCGAATTGGTCTGTGCAATTTCGAGCAACTTTAAGCCCACGGAAAAAAATTAATAAGAAAAGGGTTATCAAGGGCAAGGTGCCAAGAATTAAGCCAAGTTCTTCACCAATAATTGCAAAAATAAAATCTGTGTGGGGTGTGGGTAACAATCGATTTTTTTCTATACTATTTCCTAGACCAACGCCAAAAATCCCTCCATTTCCAAGGCTAATTAAAGATTGTTGTGCCTGGTATCCTAAATCCTCTGCGATTTTAATACCAAAAGAAGATGTTAACCACTTAGGCAAATAATATATCAAACGCTCTCTTCTATATCCTCGCAGTAACAAAATAGGGAGTCCTACCAATAATGTGAATAAACCGACTAAGGATAATTGTGTTAAATTAGCACCGCCAATAAAAAGGATAGCTATACCAATTACTCCAATCATAAATGCAGTACTAAAATCAGGTTGGATAATTATTAATGCCATGATTATCGATAGAATTACTATTGCAGGAAGTAGTCCAGTTTTAAAATTTTGCAATCTTCCCATCTGTTTTTCAACATAATATGACATAAAGATCAAAACTGAAAACCTAGCGATATCAGATGTTTGTAATGAAAAAGGGCCAAAATACATCCATCTTGCAGGTTTGTTCCAACTATATCCTTTTGCTAAAACCATAATTTTTGTAGCAATAAGAATGATAATTGTGAAAAAAATTAAATAAGGCGCAGTTTGCTTTAGACTTCTGTAATCGATATTAAGAAATATAAAGAAGAAAAATAGTCCTACTATTAATCTTTTTAGATGCCCTTTAAGGTATAGCATATCTGTTTTACCATTTGAATTGGAAAAAGATTCATACCAACTAGCACTATATAGCATTATAATTCCTAATATACCAAGCAGAAAAAAATACAATAATAAATGGCGGTCATATTTTTGGATTATTACGTTAAGCATAATTATTAGTAACTAATTTTTTAAATAAATTGCCACGCTCTTCAAAATTTTTAAATTGATCAAAACTAGCGCAACCCGGAGACAGAAGAATAGCATCTCCGGGTGTAGCTATTGACTGGGCAGATTCTACTGCAGAGTTAAGATCAACTTTCTTAATTGATCTTACCGCATCCCCTATAGCAGATAAAATCTCCCCAGCGGCATCTCCATATGTTATTATGACTTTGACATGACATGATCGTATATATGGTAGAATTAACCGAAAATCTGCGCCTTTATTTATGCCACCCATTAGAAGCACTATAGGCCTTTTTATACTTTTTAATGCGACTATAACCGAATCTAGATTTGTTGCTTTTGAATCATTTATATATATTATATCTTTTTTAATTGATACTGTTTCTAATCTATGCGCCACACCAATAAAGGATTTTAAAATACTGGCGATTTTTTTATTTGACACTTTTAATAATTTTGCTACTGTAGCAGCAGCTAAAAGATTTGATAAATTGTGCTCACCAGATATTGCAATATCTTTCTTACTAATTAAAATATTTCCATCTGAATCTTTTATTTTCGTTCCGTTAACACAAATTGTAGTATTAGGAATAGAAACACTAAATGGGAATTGTTTTGAACTATGATTTTTAAAACTGTTTTTTAATTTATTATCATCAATATTGTATACTATAGAGTCATCTTTTTTTAAATTTTTAGCCATATTTAGTTTCATTTTTATATATTTTTCAATAGTCCCATGTCTATTTAAATGATCAGGCGAAATATTTAGGAACACGCAAATATTTGGTTTGAAATGCACAATTGTTTCCATCTGAAAACTTGAAATTTCTAATATATGGATATTGTTTTGATTTTTTTGATTTATCTCATCCAATACATTTGAAGAAAAGGGTGTGCCAACATTTCCACCTAGCATTGCTCTGAAACGTCTAGTTTGACACATTTCATATAATGCATTTACGGTAGTTGTTTTCCCGTTAGACCCCGTTACAGCAATGATTGGTGAATTTGTAAACCAGCTTGCAAATTCAATTTCACCTACAATTGGAATATTTAATTTTTTTGCTTTTTTTACAATCTTTGAATTCTTATCTATTCCAGGAGAAACTACCCAAAGATTTGAATCATAAATCGCGGTTGAGTGATGACCTGTTTCGACATTAATTCCTTTAGAAAGCATTTCATCCGCATTTTTATTTATATCAATACTATCATTAAAATCACTTATTTTAACCTGAGCACCTAAGAAATGTGCTAATTGGGCTGCGGAAGTTCCACTTTTACCCAAACCAATTATAGATATAGGCTCATCTACTATATTTATATTTTCTTTTTTTGTTATATCTATCATCTGATTTTGAAGGTAGTTAGAGAAAATAAAGCTAGTAATAATCCAATTATCCAAAAACGAACTACAACTTTTGATTCTGGCCAGCCTTTCAGTTCGTAATGATGATGAATTGGCGCCATTAAAAAATATCTTTCACCTACACCTCTTTTTATTTTTGTCCATTTATACCAGCTGATTTGAATAATTACTGATATTGCTTCCCAAACGAAAACTCCACCAATTATAAATAACAATAATTCTTTTTTTAAAAGGACTGCTAATGTACCGAGCGCTGCGCCTGTAGATAAAGAACCGATATCTCCCATAAAAACTTCTGCTGGTGAGCTATTAAACCATAAATAACCAAGGCATGCGCCAACCATTGCTCCAGAAAAAATAGCTAACTCGCCTGCACCAGGTAGATATATTATATTCAAATAGCTAGAATAATCTACTCTCCCTGATATGTATGAAATAGCTGCAATTACTGAAAAGCAAATAGCCAACAAACCTGAGGCAAGACCATCCAAACCATCTGTCAAGTTTACTGCATTGGATGTCCCCGTGATTACTAAAATAACCATTATTGGGTAGATTAAACCAAGATCGATTTCTACGTTTTTTAAGAAAGGCACAGTTGTTTTTGTATTAAAATCTTTGAATTCAGGTATTGTGATTATCAAATAACTGACGAAGACTCCAAGTAATATTTGTCCAATTAATTTATAGCGCGCAATGAGACCCTTTTTTATCTTTTTTATAACTTTTAAATAATCATCAACAAATCCTATTAGTCCCATCCAAACTATAGATAGTAAAACAATTTGTATAAATGGGCTGGAGAATTTAGAAAAGAGCAGGTTAGGGAGGAGTCCAGCCAAAAGGATGATAACTCCTCCCATAGTAGGCGTGCCCTTCTTCTTCATGTGAGATTTGGGTCCTGTAGGGCGAATTTCTTCCCCTATTTGGTGTGTGTGTAGTATGTGGATAACCCAGGGCCCTATGATGAAGCTTATAA
>CAZLPW010000085.1:0-8432 GCA_964561495.1 uncultured bacterium
CCTCCGACCGACTGATTACAAATCAGTTGCTCTACCAGCTGAGCTACGGTGGCAAGGTTAAACCACCAACGTTCCACCCTACCTACCGTAGGATTAATTAACAAAATTTTCAAAAAGCAAAAAAGCCAGATTAAGATGTTCCTAGCTATCAAAAGATTTTTTAAACTCAATCTTATAAACAACTAAATCTAGCTAAACTGTAACCTTAAACATTGACGACGATAACGGGAAAATTTAATGTACAGCCTACCAATTTAGTTTATTTATAATATCTGTATCAATCTATATTTTGAAAAAAATTATTTTTTAATTTCTTTTAATTTATAGCCATCAGAAAGATCCTCAATCGCCCAGCCCTTATTAACCATATCATTCCTCATTTTATCAGCAAGATTCCAGTCTTTATTTTGCCTCGCGATCTCTCTCCTTTCTGCTATATCTTTAATACTATTTGGAACTTCATCACTTAATTTGGGTAAAAACCCAAAAATATCATCTACAGCATTAACAAAATTCAAACAAGTAGAAATGAATTGATTTCCCTTTTCTCCATTATCTAAAAGAATATTTTGATCTCTCATCCATTTAAAAAAAATTGATAAAGCGCTAGGAGTATCCAAATCATTATCTAGATTACCCATGAATTCATTATATTCTTTTGGATACTCTAATAAGTTTTCCGAAAAAGTTATAAGACTTTCAAGCCTTAACTTAAACTCATTTATACGCGAAATTATTCTGTCTCCCTCATGCTTTTTCCTTATTGAAAATAATATCTTTTTTCTATAGTGTCCTGAAAGGAGAAGATATCGTAAACACTCAGGAGAAAAGTTTAATTTTTTTAAATCAGAAATATTAAATAAAGCACCTTCTGATTTACTCATTTTTTTTCCTTCGATTACTAAATGTTCAGAATGCAACCAATAATTAACAAATTGTTTCCCAGTGGCACACTTAGATTGGGCAATCTCATTTTCATGATGAGGAAAAATATTATCAACACCACCACAATGAATATCAAAATAATCACCTAAATGAATATTACTCATTGCCGAACATTCGATATGCCAGCCTGGACGCCCTCTACCCCAAGGCGAATCCCAAGCTATTTCGCCATCCGAATCTTGCCAAGCTTTCCAAAGCGCAAAATCTTTAGGGTTCTCTTTATTGTATTCATCATTCATTATACGTTTAGAAATAGCTTGATTATTAAAATCCAGATTAACAAGCTGTCCATATTGCGGATAGGAATTTATTCTAAAATAAACTGAGCCATCATTTTCCGCATAAGCGAAACCTTTTTTCAATAAGGAACTAATTAAATCTATCATCTTATCAATTGATTCAGTTGCTCTTGGATAATTATCAGCAGGTAGAATTCTCAACCAGTTTGAATCGCTAAAAAATGTATTTGAATATTTATTTGTCAGATCTTTTAGCGAAATATTTTCAGTTCTTGACTTTTTTATAGTCTTATCATCAACATCAGTTATGTTCATAATGTGTTTGACTCTATATCCTTTATGAATAAGATACCTTTTTAACAAATCTTCAAATAAAAAAGTTCTAAAATTTCCAATATGGGCAAAGTCATAAACTGTAGGGCCACATGTGTACAAACCTACTCTATCAGATTTTATAGGTAAAAAATTTTCTTTTTTACGCGACAAAGTATTAAAAAATTTTAAAGCCATAATTATAAACTATATTCTATAATTTTTTTTATTAATGAGCTAAAACTCAAACCTTCTTCAGCTGCAGCTTTCGGAGCTAAGCTTGTATCTGTTAAGCCAGGTAACGTATTCATTTCTAAAAAAAAGTATTTATTTTTTTTTAATAAAAAGTCAGCTCGTCCATAAACTTTGCATTTTAAACCATTAAAAATATTTAGAGTACTGGTCTTAATTTCATTAGCTAGCCTTAAAGGTATTTTAGATGGGCAAATATAATTGCTCATTCCATCTTTATATTTACATTCATAATCATACAACTTTTTCTTAGGTTGGATTTCTACTATAGGATACACCTTTTGGCCAATAACTGTCACTGTTAATTCTCGACCATCTATGAATTCTTCTATCATTATTTCATTGCCAAATTTAAAAGCATGTATTAAAGCTGTTTTTGTAGTTTCTATATGATTCACAATAGTAATGCCAACTGTACTCCCTTGATCATTCGGCTTAATAACATAAGGTGGTTTTAGTTTAATCGGATCATCAATATTTTTAATTATCTCCCATTTGGGAGTTTTAAAACCAATTTTTTTTACCAACTCTTTACTTTTTGATTTGTCCATACATAATCTAGAAGCTATTGAATTAGATCCAGTATATTTAATATTATTATTCTCAAACCAAGATTGGATTTCTCCATTTTCTCCTATCCCACCATGTAACGCATTAAAAACAATATCTACATTTTTAAAATCATCTAAAAATATTTTAAAGTCATTATCTAAAACCAAAGGTTTAACAATATAACCAAGTTCACGGCAAGCCACCTTTACTGCTTCACCCGTTTTTAAAGAAACATTTCTTTCATCGCTATTGCCCCCCATTAAAATTGCAATTTTTAATGACAAATTTTATTTGCTCCTGCTTTAAGGTCCTCAACTATATAAGTTGGGATATCGCAATCCATTAGTTTATACTTTGTTTTCTTACCATTGCCAGTTAATACAAGCATAGTATCCATTCCAAGTGATTTTCCAGCTTGAATATCACAAATTGAATCACCAATCATTAGGCTATCTAGCAAAGTTATATTATGACACTTTTCAGCTTCTAAAAACATTCCTGGCCCAGGTTTTCTTCTTTGAGTAGGATTGTCAGGATGATCAAAACAAACATAAATATCCACTAATTTAATTTTATTAATACTAAATTGTTCAAAAATGTATTTATTTATTTCATAAATATTACTTTTTTGAATCATGCCTCTTGAAACTCCAGATTGATTACTTATAATACAAAATTTATTACATACCTCAGAAATCTTTTTTAAAGCTGGAAATAAAAAGTCATAAAATTTATAGTTTTTTAAATTTTTTATATATCCTGGGTCGGAGTTAATAGTGCCATCTCTATCTAAAAAAACACAATCGTATTTTTTCATACAATCAAATCCTTGTTTTTTAGATCACTTAATTTTACACTGCCAAGAAAAAAATATATAGCACCTAAAAGAGTAAAAGGAACAAAAGAAGTAGCATGAGATACCAGTGCAAATGCCAAAGCTTTTTCGCTAGTAATACCAATCAGTGATACCATAGCAAACTTTACTCCAGCTTCATATGTCCCAATAGCACCTGGCATTGCAGGTATACCAATTGCTATACTACTTACAATTATTAATACCCAAATCGATACAAAATCTAAATTTATACTAAAAGATAATAAAACAAAATAGGTAGCTAAATAATAAAATACCCACAAAATAATACTAAATAATATAATCTGAGAATTATACTCAGAATTTTTTATTGATATAATACTATTTAAAAAAATTTCAAGAATATTTATAAGCTTTTTTGATATCTTGTTTTTAAAAATACTAAAATCTTTAATTTTAGTTAAGAACTTAAAATACTTGAATAAACCAATTAGTAAAAAAAAACTGAAAATTATTATTGCTAGAAAAGCAATAATAAAAGTTAAACTATATACTTTAATTGGAACCCAAGGTAAGATTAAAAAAAACATAATTATTACAAAACCTAAATCCATAACCCTTTCGAGAACCACAGAACCAAAAACTGCTGTAAAACTAATATCGTAATAAAATGCAGCTGAATAAGATCTTAGAACCTCACCTAACCGAAAAGGAAGAACATTATTACCAAAATATCCTACCATCACAGAGCCAAAAAGGGGATGTATACTCGTAGAACTATTATAAGATAAAATATATTTCCATCTTAAAGAACGTATATAGCAACTAAAAATCAATAATAAAATACTTAAAATTAAAAAAGAACTCTTTATATTTTTGATTTGGGACAATAGACTGATATAGCTTTCATCTCTAAATGCAAAATAAATACAAATAGAGGTTATAATAAAGCTAAAGAAAAGTTTGTAATATTTATTCACGAAGATCAATCACTTCATAATTCATTAAATCTATATTTAAAAAACTATCTCTTTTAAAATTAGTCATTTCTCCAATTTCAATATTAATTTGATAAATAGATTCATTTTTCAGTATAATATTAACTGGTTTCCCACTAAAAGAATCAGTATGCAATAATCCTTTTAAATTCAACTCTGGAACAAATATACTGATTATGTTCATACCGTCTTTATTTTTAGTTGAATCGACTTCAATATTGAGGTTTGCACCTGTTATTATATCAAAAATCGAAAAATTATTAGCTATTCTGTCATCGTAAATCACCTGTCTATTTAACTTATTTATTGAAATAATAGAGTCACTAGTAACAATTATCCGCTTTTCAGAATCATCATAGCAATAAAATTCCTGAAAAAAAATATATAAATCCCCTTTAGTTAAATAATGATTTCCATACTGGACTTGGCGGAAAACTATATCTATTTTAGTGTTATTTATATTTTTTATAAATTCTAAAAAACTCTGATAAGGATCAGAATATAACTTTGTATAAATAATTAATAAAAAAAGAATTTTTTTCGCAATATAATTAATCACGAATCATTTCAAGATAAGATTCATCTACCAGAACCTCCCTAGCTTTACTGCCCGTAAAAGGACCAACCACCCCTACTTGCTCCATTTGATCAATAAGCCTTGCTGCCCTTGAATATCCAACTTTTAACCTGCGTTGCAATAAGGAGATTGACCCTTGTTGATGAGTAATAACAAGCGATACAGCATCATTAAACATTTCATCCGCATCACTTGAGCCTTCTATTCCAAACTCGCTTGACTTAACATCACGAATAGACGGCAAAATTAATTCTTCGGGCTTAGGTTGTGTTTTAACATGATTCATAAGAGCTCTAATTTCTTCAAGTGTAAGAAACGCGTTATGCATTCTAAATACATCTGAACTTCCTGTCCCGAGATGAAGCATATCACCTCTACCTATTAATTTATCAGCACCAGGCTGATCAATAATTGTTCTTGAATCAATTTTGCTAGCAACTTGGAAGGCAATTCTTGAAGGGAAATTAGCTTTAATTACTCCTGTAATTACATCTACCGATGGTCTTTGAGTAGCTATGACAAGGTGTATACCAACTGCCCTAGCCAATTGCGCTAAACGAGCTATAGGAGCTTCAACATCTTTCGCTGAAAGCATCATTAAATCTGCTAATTCATCTATTACTAAAACAATGTATGGCATTATTGAATCATCTGTTTGCTCCATCTTATGATTATATTCGGTAATATTCCTAACAATAGCATCAGCTAATACATCATATCTTCTATCCATTTCTTTCTCTAAGGCTTTTAAGGATAAAATAGCATTTTCAACAGATGTAATTATTGGCTCCGATATATCTTCCATTTTCATTAAGTGATATCCCTCTAATTCCCTATACAATGTCATTTCTACCTTTTTAGGATCAATCATAACGAATTTAACTTCTGAGGGCGTTGCTCTGTATATTATACTACAAATGATGGTATTTATACATACAGATTTTCCAGATCCAGTCGTGCCTGCAATTAACAAATGCGGCATCTTTGACAAATCTAATGTGCTTATCTCGCCAATAGTCGTTTTACCAATTGCCAAAGTTAATAGAGATTCTGAATTCGCGAACTCTTGGCTATTTACAATTGATTTAAAATAAACTGTTGCTGGGTTTTGATTGGGTATTTCAATACCTACCGATGATTTTCCAGGTATTGGCGCTATTACTCGAACATTTGCTTCCATTACTCTTTTTAAATCATCTGATAAGGCAACAAATTTATTCACCCTTACACCTTCAGCTGGCTCAACTTCAAATAATGTTATAACGGGCCCAGGATGAACATTTACTACTTTACCTTCAACACCGAAAGTAGATAAAGATTGGGTCAAATAATTAGCCCTTTCAACGAGTTCATCGTTGGAGAGATTCTCTGAAATGGAAACTGGATCTGTAAGTAAATCAGAACTAGGTAGCTGATACTTTCTTTTTGGCTTCATGCGATCTGCGACAGTATCAATATCTACTTCCTCATTTTGGGCAATCTCTTCCACATTGATTTTATCTTTAATTACAGAAATTGAATCATTATCATTATCTGCACTATCATCTTTAAAGGACTTCAAAATTTGAGATTCATTATTTTTTGTATCTGATTTAAAAACCAATGAATCATCTTCAATATCAGTTTTGCTTTGATTATATATTTTTCCAGACTCAGTATTCATCCTGTTTTGAATAGTTGATTCCTTTTTTATCAAATTATCATCTTTAAAATTTTCAGTCTCTTTAATTCTTTTCTGTTCTATTTTTTCTTTTAATCTTTCTGTATGCCTTTTTTTCTTTATTTCTTTTTCTAAATTATCTTTTTTTATAAAATAATTTCTTTTTAATGAATCCCATTCTTCCAATAATATTTTTAGTGGACGATAATAATTTAAATCGAAATAAGCTCTTACTATAATTAGCCAAGCTACTAATAAATATAAAATGGTTCCAGTGGGTTTAAACCATACCCATAAAAAATCACGTATAACTCCTCCTATTAATCCAATCAAAGTATATTCGTTAATATTAATTAACTTTAATAATACACCAAGACTGAGAGAAAAATGCAGCATGAATAAAAGTGAATAAAAAGAAGTTCTAATTAAAATATTTAGATTTTGCTTATGAAATAAAAACCATCCCCATGCAAAACCTATTATAGGTAAAACTAAAGAAGAAACACCAAATCCTAATTTTATAAAATAATGTGAAATATAAATCCCCATAATACCCATAATATTATTTCGCTCAATATTTGGAGATATTGAAATTTCTTCGTTTGGATTATATGAGACTAAACTTAATAAAATAAAAAACGATAAAGCGAATAGGAGGATTCCAAGAATCTCAGATTGGCGCTTATCTTTCATAAACTAATTTCATCGTACGTGGATAACAATAATACAAAATTTATATAACATTTTGAATAGCAAAGATCTCTAAAAAATTAAATTATAATAATATCAACTTTTTACTGATCCATTTTTGTAAAACGGTCCCTTAATAATTCTTCCTGATTTCATCTGCCCTCGTATATCTACCTGAATTATATTTTTAATAGATGAAAATTCGGGTAAAACATATCCCAAGCCTATACCTTTAGATAAAGAAGGACTCATTGTCCCGCTAGTAATTACTCCAATAGTTTTATTTCCTTTTAAAATTTTGTAGTTTTTTCTAGGAATTGCACGATCTTCCATTATAATAGGAACTAATATTTTTTTTGTTTTTTTTCTTTGATTTATCAATGCATGTCTGCCAATAAAGTCGCCTTTGTCAAATTTAGTTACCCAACTCAGTCCAGCCTCCATAGGATTTGTATTTTCATCTATATCATTACCATAAAGCACATATTGCATTTCTGTACGTAAAGTATCTCTACATCCAAGACCAGCTGGGACTAAACCAAATTTTTTCCCAGCATCAATTATTTTTGTCCATATGTGTGCTATATCATCTATATCTGAATATATTTCATATCCTAATTCTCCAGTATAACCAGTTCTTGAAAGAATTATTTTTTTATTCGCTATTTCAGTTTCAATAAAATTATAGTATGGTAATTTTTCAAAATTTGAATGTATTAGAATCTTTAAAATTTTTCTAGATTTCGGTCCTTGTAAGGCTATTAGACCCGTTTTGTTCGATACATCCTCTATAATTACATCTTTATTAATTAATGATTTAATCCATTTAAATTTTTTTTCAACATTCGCAGCATTTAAAACAAGCATAAAACTATTTTTTTTCTTATAGATTAAAAGGTCATCAATAATACCACCATCACGATTGCAGATTAAAGAGTATTTGACACTTCCATAATTCATTTTAAGAACATTGCTTACTGTTATATTTTGAATGAACTTTTCAGCATTTATTCCTGAAATAATGAATTCACACATATGACTTACATCAAATAGTCCTGCATTTTTCCTTACTGAATTATGTTCGTCTATTATACTGCTATAATATAGCGGAAGTAAATAACCACTAAAATCAACTAATCGACCGCCTAATTCAATATGGTTATCGTATAAAGTAGTCTTTTTTGATAAACTTTTTATCACTAAACAATTAATATCTTAAAGCTTTTTTTATAATTGTTTCTAGTTCCCCAACTAATTCACCTTTTTGATCTAATTTTTTACAAATCTTTTTTGCATTCTCAGCTTTATAGCCCAATGCGACAAGAGAATTAACTACATCGTCTGTTAATTGGGATGAACCATCTGAATCAATGAATTTTAATCCACTTTTATC
>CAZLPW010000086.1:0-5019 GCA_964561495.1 uncultured bacterium
GAACAAGTTCAAAGTGGTCAGCATTTTACTATGCCAATTGAGCTATTAGTTATTTTAACTGGTGATACTATTAGACATGTTATCGAAAATGATGGAAGCTTAACTAGTTATAATTTGGGGTTTATTGGTCAAAATTCATTTAATGTAAGATTAGACCCAGATCATTGGATATTAAAAGAGGTAGAATATTTAACTACAGGATCTGATTTACCAGGACCAAAACAACTAACACTATTTCCTGCGTTTCCGAATCCTTTTAATTCTGGGACCAATATTTCCTTTTTTATTCCTGATTATATAGGCCAAGATGAGGTGAATATAAAAATTATTGATATTAAGGGTCGTTTGGTTAATAATATTTGGTCTGGAAGGCCTCTTACTGGATATAATTTATTTAGTTGGAATGCAAAAAATAAATCTAGCGGTGTTTATTTTATTGAGTTAAAAGCTCGGAATAAAAAACTGATCCGAAAAGTGCAATTGATAAAATAAATGGATAAAATTCATATAAAAAATTTGAAAATCCCAGGAAAGCATGGTGTTTATGATTTTGAGAAAAAACAAAATCATTTTTTTGAGATAGATGTTATCATGTATTTATATTTAAAGAAAGCTGGAAAATCTGATAATTTAAAAGATACTGTAGATTATGTAGACGTAGTTAACCTGATCACTAAAATTTTTAAAAAAAAGGATTGTAAATTAATTGAAGCAGTTGCTGAATCAATCTGTTCGGCTTTATTAGATTTATACCCAATAAAAAAAATAAAATTGAAAATAAGAAAACCACATGCTCCGATTGATGCTGACCTCGATACTGTTCAGGTTTCAATTATTCGGTCAAAATAAATGGAAGAGAAAATTTTTTTATCTTTAGGGTCGAATTTAGGAGATAGAGAATCTAATTTGGCACAAGCTACCATGGCATTGTCAATAAATCTTAATATTAGAAAGATCGAGAGTTCATCCTATTACGAATCTGAACCTTTATATAATACGGATCAGCCAAAGTTTTTAAATTCAGTTGTTTGTTGCGAAAGTGATTTAAATCCATTTGAATTTTTTGATGTTACTAGAAGAATCGAAAAAATGTTGGGTAGACCAAAAAAAAGATCAAAAAATCTTCCTCGAATTATTGATCTTGATCTATTATTTTTTGGTGATTCTATTTTGGAGACAAAGGAACTTACTCTGCCGCATCCTATGATTTCATTAAGAAAGTTTGTTCTTATTCCATTTTCAGAGATTGCACCAAACTATAAAATTCCCCATACAAATATGATTATAAAAGATCTTTTAACTAATTGTCCTGATAATTCAAAGGTAGTTAAACATATATTGGGAACTCAGGCTTGAGGAATCTTTATTATATAGCAATTGAAGGACCAATCGGTGTAGGCAAGACTAGTTTAGCTAAATTAATGTCTACAAGGCTTGGCGCTCGCCTGGTTCTTGAAGAGTTTGAGGAAAACCCATTTTTGCCTGATTTCTATATAGATCCTGAGCGATATGGCTTCCAAACTCAGCTGTTTTTTTTATTGCAACGCTATAGGCAACAACAAGAGTTGAGACAAGTTGATATGTTCCAAAATTTACTTGTAACAGATTATATGTTTGTAAAAGATCGACTCTTTGCGTCTTTGAATTTGAATGAAAAAGAAATGCATCTATATGACACAGTTGCCAACTTACTTGAAAGGAATATTATTAAGCCAGATTTAGTTATTTATTTGCAGGCGAATACAGATACACTAATGAAAAACATTTCTTTAAGAGGTCGGGATATGGAAAAAGATATTGCATTCGATTATATAGATGCTCTTAATCAAGTATATACAGAGTATTTTTTTAGATACCAGGATACGCCTCTAGTAATAATAAATACGAGTAATATAGATTTTGTCAATAATAGCAATGATTTGGATGAGATAATTAATTATATAAGACAACCAATTTCTGGGACGAAATTTTTTAATCCTTTATCAAATTAATTATGCGGTGGTTTTTTATAATAATATTATTTTATCTTATTTTTCGAATAGCTAAACCTATATTAGCTATCTTTTTTTTGAAAAAAGAAATAGATAAAAAAAATGAGAAAAATATAATTAGACAAAAAATTAATAATATGGATATTCAGGATGCTGATTATGAAGACTGTTAAAAGTTCAATCTTTAATAAAATCAAATTTGTAAAATACATTATTTTGATCAATTTGGTTGTTCCAATAAAAATTTTTGGCTCTTATGACCTGATACAGAATGGATTTGGGCTTGATGTAGGTAAAAATGGCTCAGGTTTCTTTTTAATAAGACAATATACTCATAATTCTGAAAAGTTTAGTTTGATTACAGAGCTAAGGTTTTATGATATAAAGGGTAAAAATGAGATGTTTGTATATGATTATTATACACAGCAATATCGATCTATAGGATCAAAAAATTTGATTTATATTCCTGCGTTTATAGGTGCAAACTATTATCCCTTCGCTGGTAAAATAGCAAATAATTTTTCTCCTTTTTTGACGTTGCGTAGTGGTCCAGTTTTGGCTATCGATGGTAAAGAAACTGGATCATTTTCTGATCGTTGGGGAAATCCAGATACTAATTTTTCCTTTGGTAGTTTTTTGGGAGTTGGTATTGAATTTAAATGGGTTAATTTGTCATCAGTACTTTTACATCTTGGCTATGAATACTTACCACCTTCAAAATCTATGAATGAAGCTAAAGATTATTCAGGATTATTAATACATATTGCCTTTAATCGTTCGGTAAAATGAATCTAGATCACGCTTTTTTTATTCCAACACAAAATATATTTGAAAAAAAATTTGTATTAAGCAAATCAGAATCAATGCATGCAATTAAAGTACTTAGGCTTAAAAAAGATGAAAAATTATTTTTATTTGATGGTCTAGGCACAGGATACAAGGCTGTTATAAATAATGTATTACAGGATAAAGTTGAAGGGACTATTATTTCAAAAATAGAAGGTTATGGAGAAAATAAATTTAGTATAAATCTAGGATTGGGTTTAATAAAAAGAGATAGACTTGAAAATTTAATTGAAAAATGTACAGAATTAGGGGTTGATAGCTTTCATCCATTGCTATTAGAGCATAATATTAAAAAAACTATAAATATTGATCGATGTAAAAAAATTATAGTATCCTCAGCCAAACAATGTCACAGAAGTAGATTTCCAATAATTTTTAAACCAAAGGAGTTAAGGAGTCTATTAAGCTTAGTTAATATGAAATTTATTGCTGCAAGTATGGAAGAAAAAAAAACTATATCTGATCTAAAGTTAAATGAGCAACAGCCATTAATGCTCTTAATCGGTCCAGAAGGAGACTTTTCTTCTAAAGAAATAAAAGTTTTAAAAGAAAATAAAGTAGAATTTTTTAATCTAGGGACTCGGAGGTTAAGATCTGAAACCGCAGCGATTAAAGCAGTCTCAGTTCTTAATTATAAGTTTAGTTGAATTATGAATGATTGTATTTTTTGCCAGATAATAAATAAAAAGATTCCAGCAGAAATAGTATTCGAAAATGATCGTGTAATAGCTTTTAAAGATGTAAACCCTCAAGCACCAGTCCATATACTGGTTATACCAAAAATTCATATACCCACTTTAAATGATTTATTACCTGAGCAAACCGAACTTATAGGTGAGTTAATACAAGTATCTAAAGAAATTGCAAAATCTAATTGTATAGATAAAAATGGTTACAGGGTTGGTTTTAATTGTAATGCAGATGCTGGTCAAACTGTTTACCATATACATTTACATCTTTTAGGTGGAAGAACTTTTTCTTGGCCGCCTGGTTAGATAAAGAAAAAGTTGTTCCTGGACAAAGACGCTATAGAACAATTGTTAAAAATCAGCTAAGTTTACCCAGCGCCACCAACCATTTTTTATGTATATATCAGAACTAAAAATGCATGGTTTCAAATCTTTTGCAAAGAAAGAGGTAATGAAGCTAGGAGAAGGTGTGACTACTGTCGTTGGCCCTAATGGATGTGGAAAAACCAATATAGTTGATGCTATACGCTGGGTATTAGGAGAACAAAAATATAGTATTCTTCGAAGTGGCAAAATGGAAGATGTTATTTTTAATGGTACAGAAACCATAAAACCATTAGGAGTATGTGAGGTTTCGCTCACTGTCCACAATAATAGTGGAAAACTTCCAGTCGAATACAATGATATTGAGATAGCAAGAAGGGTTTATCGTAATGGTGAATCGGAGTATTATTTAAATAAAGCTAAATGTAGGCTGAAAGATATTAATGATTTATTTATAGATACGGGTATGGGTGCAGATGCTTATTCTGTTATTGAGCTTAAAATGATTGAGCAAATATTATCTGAAGCTGGTGATGATCGAAGGAGGCTATTTGAAGAAGCTGCTGGGATTAATAAATATAAGCAGCAAAGAAAATCTACATTAAAACGCTTTCAGGCAAATCATGTTGACCTAGAACGTGTTAGTGATATAATGGCAGAGGTTCAGCAAAAAGTCAGCGGCCTTGAGCTACAACTTAAGAGATATAAACGCCATGCAAACTTAAAAGGGGATCTTCAAGATTATGAAATTAAGTTGGCCTTTTTAAATAGATTTAATTCTTTTTCTGAAATGGTACCAATGAAAGAAAAAATTAAAGAATACAATTATCTCAGAGATGAAAAAAAATCACAGTCTTCAGAGCAGCAAGATAAACTGAATAAATTGCGGAAACAATATAGTTTGGAAGATTTGGAACTTAATAAATCCCAAAAAGAATTTTCATCTTTTCTTTCAGAAAGGGATAGTCTTAGAAATAATATTCTAGTATGTACTGAAAAAAATAGAGCTGCTGTTTTAACTATTGACAGACTAAAAAGAGAAAGTCAAAGTAATAATAAAAAAATTGCAGATTTAAATCAACTTAGTCTTGATTTTGGTAAAGAGATTTCTGATTTAGCACCTAATATTGAAAATCAATTAAAAAAATATAAAATAGAGAAAAAAGAAT
>CAZLPW010000086.1:5046-8387 GCA_964561495.1 uncultured bacterium
CAGGAGTTGGAAAATTGTCAAAATGATCGATGGGAAACCCAGAGAAAACAAGCAGATGAGAGAACATTATTTGATAGAACAGTTGCTATGGTTCAAGAAAAAAAGACATATTTTGATGAACTTAAATTGAATATTGATAAAAAGAAAAAGTCACAATCTGATCTCAAAATTGAATTGAATAAATTTAGTTCTAAATATGATGAAAAAAATAAAGCTCTTAGTATCTTAGTAAGAGAACTTGATATTTATAGGCAAGAGGAAAGAGAATTAAGAGTTAATCGCGAAGAATTAATTTCAAATATAAACAAAAAAATAGCTCAAAAAAGAATATTAGATGATCAACTAACATTTTATCGGGAATTAATTGAGTCTAAAGAAGGATTTCCAGATGGCACTAGGTTTGTTTTGGAAAACCCAAATGATTTTCCTGATATATTGGGTACTATAGCTGATATGTTTTCCATTGATTCTAATTATAGGGATGCATTAGAAGCAGGCCTTGGTGATTTATCTCATTGTTTGGTTTCTAAAGATAAAAGCAGTGCTTTGATTACATTAAAACAAGCCAGAAATATTTCCGCTGGTGATTTGTCTATTATCCCTTTGAAAGAAGCAAAACAATTAAAAATTGATTTAAAGCAAATTCCAGAAGATGATCAAATTATTGGTAGAGCATCTGATTTGATAAGGACTTCTAATGAGTTTGTTCCTTTAGCAAAATATTTATTAGGCAATCTGGTAATTGTTAAGGATATAAATAAAATCAAACTAATTAACGATTTGTCATTGACATATGTTGATATTAAGGGGTCTTATGCTGGGACTGATTTGGTACTAAAAAATAGGCAAATTTCAGAACATGGAAATCTATTGGGCCGTCAAGATAAAATACATTCAATTACCAATGAAATAACTGAAACTGTCAAAAAGCATGTTTTATTAAAGAAATCTCTAGAATCTTTATTGTCTGATATAAATAATAAAAGGGAAAATATTTTGAATCATAAAAATTTTATTGATTCATCAAAGAGAAATATTGCAACAATTGAATCTGAAAAAATTCGGTTTTCAATACAACTCGAACAATTAAAAAATGAAATTTTATCTTTGGAAGAAGAAATAAACGTAACAAAAACTATCTTTAAAGATGGAGAAATGGCAATAAAAAACCTTAAACCAAAAATTGATAAAGCAGAGAGAAAAATTCAATCTTGTGGGCATAGAGTTAAAATAGCAAATGATAATTTGATTAGAACCAGAGAAGATAGGGATCAATTCCAGCAAAACTTGCAGGATGTTAGAGTACAACTTGTTGAACTAGAGTCAAAAAAAGAAAATATTATTTTTAAACAAAAGTCTGGTAAAGAGTTATACAAAGAATTAGAGATAAGACAGAGAATTATAAAAACTGAGATAGAGCAGCTAGAAAAAGATATAGAAAAATTAATCCGAAAAATCTCAAATGAAGAGAAATCGTTAGAAAATTTTGATTCTCAAATCCAACAAAAACGTTCAATTCTAGATTTAAAACAAACAACCCATAGAGATACATATAATGAGATTGATGAAATACAGCAAAAGATAGCTAGAGAGCAGGAAAATAAAGAATTAATTTTGGAGGATTTAAAAAATACAGAATTAGAAATGGCTAGAATACAGCAGGTGATTTCACTCATTGAAGAAAAGATTATGGATAGGTACGGTAAGAAGATTCCTAAGGAAATGATTGTAGATGAGGAAGAGCAAGAGTTAGAATTAAAAATTCAAAAAATTCAAGGTAGTTTAGATAGAATTGGTCCAGTCAATATGGCCGTGAAAGATGAATACAATGAAGAAAATAAACGTTTAGGTTTATTACAATCGCAATTGGATGATTTAATGGAATCAGAAGAAAATCTGCGATCAACAATTCAAAAAATTGATCGTATAGCTAGAAAAAGATTTCAGCAAACATTTGATTTGATTAGATCTAATTTTGAATCACTTTTTAACCTTTTTTTTGAAGGTGGAAATGCAACTTTAACTCTTAGTGGAGATCCTGACCCCTTAGAGGCTGAAATAGGTATAGAAGCTCAACCACCTGGGAAACGCAATACTTCACTACGTTTGCTCTCATCAGGAGAAAAAGCACTTACTGCTATTTCTTTATTATTTTCTATTTATCAAGTCAAACCAAGTCCGTATTGTATACTTGATGAAGTTGATGCTCCACTTGACGATGTAAATATTCGTAAGTTCACTAAGGTATTGTCAAAATTTTCTGATGAAACACAATTTATTATTGTCACTCATAATAAACTTACCATGGAAATTGCGGATTATATGTATGGTGTTACCCAAGAAAATAAAGGTGTCTCAAAATTAGTTTCAGTTAAATTTGATTAATGTCTGATAATTTGACATATTTTATTTTACAATTGAGATTACCAATTATAATTATAGTATTTGGGGTTGTAATTGGTTTTCTTTTTAAGCAGTTTGTTCATTCTTGGTTAGTAAAGACCGCAAAAAAATCTAAATGGGAGGGAGATGACGTTATTCTAGATGCTATTGAATCCCAAATTATTTTTTGGTTTTTTATTGTATCAATATCTATAGCAACCAATGAAATTAAATTAGAGAATGATTTGGGGTTCTTTACTAAGGATCTTCTTTCAAAAATATCAAAGTTTTTTATTGTTCTTTTAATTGCATCAATCACGCATGCTACATCGAAGCTTGTTGTAGGTTTATTTAATATTTGGTCAAGAGGGCAAGGCAGAGGTTTTCCCTCAACATCGATGTTTACAAATATAGTAAAGATAACGATTTATTTAATAGGGTTATTAATAATTCTAGATAGATTACAAATTTCTATTGCTCCAATGTTAACTGCACTTGGTGTTGGAGGTTTAGCAGTATCATTGGCATTAAAAGACACACTTTCTGACGTTTTTGCTGGTTTACACATACTCTTAAGTAAAAAAGTACAACCAGGTGATTTTATCCATATTGATTCTGGAGAAATGGGTTATGTCAAAAATATTACTTGGCGTAATACAACTATTCTCGAAAGAACCAATAATATTATCCATATTCCAAATGGAAAACTATCTTCAGCGATTATTAAAAATTATGATAGTAATGATCCAAGTTTCTCAGTAAAAATTCCCTTTGGTGTTTCTTATGATTGTGATTTAGGTCATGTTGAAAAAATTGCCTTAGAGGTGATTGCTAATATTCAAAATAGTTTAGAGGAGACTAATAAAAATTATAGTCCATTGGCTAGAGTCGTTTGCTTTGGAGCATCAAATGTTGTTATTTTAGCATATTTTAGTGGTAATAAGTAAGGAGATCATAAT
>CAZLPW010000087.1:0-8314 GCA_964561495.1 uncultured bacterium
CCCGAGTTGGTCACCACCTCACTGCCCACATAAAGAGCCTGGTAGGCTACGTAGCGCCTATCTGAGTTGGTTGGCCACTCGTAATGAAAACCATAGGCTCCGCCACCTCCACTTGAGCCAATATTATGTATCGAAGCTCTGACTTTATTTACATCAACAGGCGTGTCTCTACGATAGTTGGGATCACCACGCTCCAAAGACTGTGAACACAGCAGAGAATAAGATAGTATAAGCAGAAATAGATAAGCTGTATGAACCAACCTGTTAAATACCAAACTGTATCCCTAATTGTATCTGCCTTGGAGAATCATACCAGTCTGGTCTATTAAAAAATTGAGATATGGTGTTTGGCCTCATTGGCTCAAAAGGGCTTATAATTTCAGCACGTCTTTTTTGAATAGTTTCTCTAGAGTTTCCAGTGTCTCCATAGACAGAAATTTGATTTCTTCTATCGGTAAGGTTGTAAATGCTAAGATACATTTTTCCTAAAAAATTTCCAATTTTAATTTTCCTATGAATCTTCATGTCAAACCTATATGTGACTGGCTTGCGGCGACTGTTTCGTTTGAGAACATTAGACAGAACCTCACCCTGCATTTCATAATTGGTTATTTGAGGCGTATAAGGATATCCACTACCAAGCTGGAATATAAGATTAGCTCCCCAGCTTTTTAAACTAGTAAAGATGGTACCATTAAGATTGTGGGTCTGATCCCAATCAAGTGGAATCATAGATCTTGTTGGCTCATTCCCCGCTAATACAGCACCAAACTCTTCGGTCGGGTCTGAATTAGCCCCCTCAGCTATCTGGTAGGTATAATCAATCTGGCCTCCAATATTTCTATTGATCTTTCTAAAGAAGGTGGTGATAATTCCACGTGAATTTGAATAATCTCGATTTACATAGGTGTAGTATGTTTTACCATCACCTAGGTCGATTGGAATACCGCTAGAGACATAATTACGAGCGTCTCTGTAAAAAGCTCGTATCTCCAGTCTGGTATCGCTTGCAATCTCTTGCTTAAGCCCAAGCTCATAGCTTACGGTAGTCTCAGGCTTAAGATCAGGATTCCCAAAGATCCCAAAATTAGATCCAGTCTCACTTATCTTATAGTCAGTGTTATCATACAGAAGTAAGAAATCGGGAATCTTAAAAAAATAGCCATACGCAAAATGGATTACACCCTTGTCTGAAATCGGGTAGGCGACAGCAAACCTAGGGCTAAACTGAGACTTGATTGTAGTTTTTTTCCACCAACCCTTTCTTTCGCCTAAATCAGGTTGATCATTAAAACGTTCATAGTACTCTGCGTAAGTATGGTCGATATTATTTCCTACACTATCTTGATCAGTATAAGAAATAGACCCCCAGTCGATACTCTCAAGCTCTTCCATAGTTAAAGAATCAAGGGCTGGGTTACGCGGGTCTTTAATATAGGGCTCATGTATATTATTTGGAATCTTACTGTAAGGATCAAAAAGTTCATACCTGAGCCCAAGATTAATTATAATATCTCCGTACTCAATTTTATCTTGTAAATAAAAAGCAAACTCTCTGGGTGTTTTTTCATATGTTGTTCTTGTAAAGCTACCAATCTCGGGGATAGAGAGGGTGTACACCTGATCAGTTCTTGAAGAATCAAGTATTGAATAACTATCTAAATTCAGTTTGCTCATTGTATAGTCCATTCCAAACTTTACCTCATTGTATTTATTGATCTGGCTGGTAATATCGAATTTTATAGTTTGGGTGTTTGTCTCCCTCTCAAATCTTCGATTATCTACTCCAGCTCGATATAGTGAATATGGTGGAGAATAAATCACATCATCTCCATATTTTTCTTTGATATAGTCTGGAACAATTCCCTGTATATTTGCCCAGTATAGGCTATCAGGAGTAACATACCCCTGGTCTAATGAATCCTGAAATAAATTTGTCTCAAAATTATATCTATATCTGCTTAGACTTATCTGAAAAAAGGTTGATGAAGATAGAGATTTAGAGATGTTTAAACTATATAGCTTACCCTTCTTATAATTCGTTCTCTGCCCTCCATCAATTAATTGCAGTGCCTGGTTATAGTCTTGATCTATTCTACTATCAAAGATTGTATTCAATTTGATCATTGTTGAAGGACTCAGACTTAGTGTTATCTTATTTTGTGTTGACCAGGACTGATTCCAGTTCAGACTCTTGAAAAATGGTTTTTTCTTTTCATCTCCAGAATCAAAATATTTATTATCATTATTATCAAGGAAAACTGTGTCGCCATACATCGTGAACGTCTGCAGGCCATTTAGCCAACCCTGAGAGTTATTTATTCTTCCACTTGAGTAGAATGAAATTCTACCAGGAATTATAGGTCCACTTAAATTGCCAGAGATACTATAGTCATCATTGAAATTAAATTTTTCAAGATTTGAAAAAATAGCATCTTTAGTATTATAGTCACCTGAGTAGGCATGAACCGATCCCTCAAAATTATTACCTCCGTCTTTTGTAACAAGATTAACAATACCAGTCAATGCTTTTCCATATTCGGCATTAAATGTTCCACTGATTACTTGGAGCTCTTGAACATTATCATTTTCAATTTGGATTGATATACCGCCATCGTACATATCTGAAACAGGAATACCATCTACCATGTAAGACACCTCACTAGAGCGACCCCCTCGCATATGAATTTCTCCATCCACGTCTTGAGTTACTCCTGCTTGTAATCGAAGGACATCAGCAACTTCTGTGGCAGGCATATCTTCCAGGACGTCAGATGTAATTATTGACTCAGACTGAGTAACATCAAACTGTATCAGTTTCCTCTCTGCCTGAACCGTTACCATTTCTCCTTCAATTACAGTGGCCAATATACTAATACTCAAACGAGTTGTTTTATCAATAGAAACAGAAACATTTTCTTGTACTAAATTCTTATAACCAATCATCTCAGAGCGAACTCTATATTTTCCTGGAGGAATATTTAAAATAATAAACTCCCCGTTCTCATCTGTTGATGCACCTAAATAGGTTCCATCAACTACTATGTTACAGCCAATTAATGGCTCAAGTGTCTCCTGATCTTTGACTGTTCCAACTAACTTTCCTGTTGTACCACAAATAAGTAGGTTTATGTTTATTAGAATTAGCGATATAAAATTTGTTTTCAAAAATTTAAACATTTTATGATAATACCATTGTTTTTAATACTAAACTATCGATCAGAATTTTGTTGTACTGAGAAAGCTGCTCACGGAAATTAAAATATTTAATTCTTTTTTGTTCTTCATAATCTGGATCATTTATATCGATTTCAATATTAATCATATCTAACACAAATTTTACTTTATCCCTGTCCACTAAATTTTTATACGCTACTTTGAATGTTGATTTTTTATCAAAACCTAATTCTTTTGCATTTTGTAAAAAATGTGATCTGACAATAAGACCTTTTATGGCATCCTTAAGGTCAGACTCGGACTCTATTGCCCCTAACTGGCCTTTAGATAGTTTACTCAGGCTTTTGATAGTTGCCTCAAAATCCCAAGATCCATATTTAAAGACTACGAGTTTTTCGTCGAGTTTGATATCTCGATCATAATTTAAAAAAAATATTGTCTTATATAATTCATTGAAAACGCTATCTGAGAATCTAATGTTAAGCTGTTTTTGTACGCTGTCCATATACTCACGAATTTTAAATTGTTTTTTATAATATCTAGCGAGCCTAATCATATCAGGTTTTGAATTAAGATAATCCTTTTCACTTAAAAAACTTTCATATGTCTTGTCTAGCAATTGAATTATGCTATAACCATTTCGGATTCTGACGGGTCTAGATACCGAGCCTATATCCATTGAAAATGCAGCGAACTCAAAAAATGGGTCAGAATCTCCTAGCCTAATCCAGCCTAAATCGCCTCCATTATTTTTTAGAGTAGAGTCTCTAAAAGACTCTCGCGCAATTAACTCCCAAGGGCCTCCATTATCTAGGTCTTTATATATTTTCTTTATTTTGTTTGAGTCTTTAGAGAATAAGTGGCGAACGTGTAGGGATGTATTGTTCCAACTAAATAGCTGCCTCGACTCGGTTTCATTTACCTTAAACTCAGATTCTATTTTTTTTTCAAAATAATTGTTAAGTAGTAACTGATCATATATCTTGTTTTTATTATCTAAAAATATCGAGTCACTATCAATATTTATCTCCGCAGCATATTTGACAAATAATATTTCATCAATCATATTATTAATAAATGCGTACCTATTTAATAAATTATCAGATAACATATTACTCTCTAAAAATTCATTATAACTAATCCTGAATTTTGAAACTCTTATTAGTTCATCATTGACCTGAGCAACAATTTTATCGCTCTTCTTTGAACAATTGATCATAAAACTGATAAATAAAAGAAATTGAATAAAAAAAAATTTCTTCATCCTAAATTTCAAACTCAATCAGTCTAAAATAATTTTCCTCGATAAAAAAATACTCACCCCATTCCTTAATTTCTCCATCAATCACATCAACATAATCTTTCATATTTAAAATGAGCTCAGAAAATCGTTTAGTCTCTATTTTTAATGCTCTTTTATCAGGGTTAATAAATAAACCAACTATTTTATTTTTGTTATACCTAAATAACGCATAAACATTATCGGCATCATTTGGATCTGAATTATCAGGAGCAAACTGCATTGTTTTTCCTGTGTGTATAACCTTATTATTCTTCCTCCAATTTAGAAGCTTTGAACAAAAATCCCAGATCTCATTTTCTTCTTCTGTTCTGCCTTTCTTGGTAAATGCATTCCTTTTATCATTTTTCCATCCTCCAGGAAAATCTTTTCTGACAAACGCATCCCCGTCCGATCTCGATCCATAAAGATTAATCTCTGTCCCGTAATAAAATTGCGGAACACCTCTCATCGTAAGAAGCAATGCAATCCCCGTTTTATATTTTCTAATATCACTACCAACAACTTCATAAAATCTGTCTGTATCATGATTATCAAGAAATATAATATTCTCATAGGGAGCTGGATATACAAAGTCTTGAGCTAGAGTATAATAAATATTTTCTATGTCCCTAGGTTTAGATTCTTTTGATAGTGCCGAGCCAATCGAAAAGCTTAGAGGAAAATCGATTATTGATGGTAAATAAGATTCGTATCCATCTTGCGTAGGGAAACCGCTCTGCCAATAGGCAACTGATGGAGGACTATTAGCCCAAGCCTCACCAACAATAGTAAAATTCGGATATTCATTAAGTACTGCCTTACACCAGCGAGCCATATGCTCTTTCGAGGAATAAGGATAAGTATCCATCCTGATGCCATCTATCCCAGAATATTCAATCCACCATAGTGAGTGCTGAATAAGATAGTTTGATAAAAGCAAATTCCTCTGGTTCAAATCTGGCATCGCATCATCAAAGGGCCCCATTGTCAGGTGCTCTATATCAAATTTTGACGCATAGGGATCATTATAAACAATGGTCCTGTAGTTTGTTCTCGAATGCTCTGCTTTATTATTAAACCAATCACTGCTTGGTGGATCAAGAAACCACCAGTGTTGAGAGCCTACATGATTATGAACTACGTCCATAACTACCTTTATCCCAATCTCGTGGGCCTTTTCAACCAAATATCTGTAGTCATCATTAACACCAAAGCGACGATCAATATTGTAAAAATCTGTTATTGCATATCCATGATATGCTCCATAAACATGTCCATTATATTCTCCATATGATACTGGCATATCATTCTCAAAAACTGGCGTCATCCATATCGTAGTTATGCCTAGCTTCTTTAAATATTTTAATTGATCAATTACTCCATCAAGGTCACCCCCGTGACGCTCTCCAGGACCCTTACGGTTTGTACCTGCCAGCATACCATCCACATTATCATTTTTAGTATTCCCATTTGAGAATCGATCAGGCATTAAAAGGTACAAGACATCTGATGAATTAAAGCCATTTGCGTAGACCCTGTTTTTAACTTTTGAATTAAAATAATATTTGAAACTAGTCTCTACGTATCGATCTAATACTGTTCCCTTAAGCAAAAAATTATACTCACCAGATTCAAGATTATTCCCTAACTCTAAGTCTAAAAAAAGATAATCAGGGTTTTCTGTTCTTTTTATTTTGTTAATCCTTATGGTTTCTGTCACTCCTCTAGGTTTATGATATATTTCAACCGTTCTAACGGAGGCCATGTTTTCTCCATATACCATTATTTGAAGATTCCGATTATCAAAATCATTCCACCAGGTGGGAGGTTCAACACGTTTTACAAGCAGACCAGCTTTTAAAGCTGAAATAAAAATAATACCTGAAATTATTATTTTAACCACGGGTCTTAATAAGATAAAATTCATATATCTAAATATCTAATTATTTTACTATTTGATGAAATAGTTTGAAAGGGTCTTCAGAATCTTGGCCTCTCACTCTTTTACTCAATGAAGAAAATAGCTTTTTCTGATCTCTATATACTTTTTGATATTCCTCTCTTGGCTCGCTAATTAATTTTTCTTTAAAAAGAATAAATGGTTCTACTATTTAATTAATTTCTATTGGTTCTCCATTTTCATTGTGCCAAACCCAAGAAGCATGCAAAGCCGCTCCTATTGCAGCACCCTCGCTCTCTAAGGGAACAGTTTTGCATGAAAAAATATCGGCAATAGCCTGGCACCATGACCTAGATTTTGACATCCCACCAGTTAGATGAATCTTTTTTGGTTTAACAGGTAGCCTCTTGAAGCCATCATATAAATTTTGTATGTGCCCCTCAAGCAAACCTCTTGCTATAGTTATTTTATTAAAACTCCCTGGATCAAATCCAAAATATATTGGAGCAGCATCAGGCAAGTCTGGTGTTCGCTCTCCCTCAAACCAGGGGATTATAATTTTACCGTTATTCCCTGGTTCACTTTTATCAATCAGTAAATCAAAGTCTGAATGTGATAGAGAATTTTGTTTTAAAAATTTGTTGTAACCGTTTGCCATATTTGAGACACAAAGTAAAGGAAGATAATTACCCGTGCTATCACAAAAACAAGCAATCTCACCACTAGGATCTACATATGGTTTTTCTAAAAATGTGTACGCTGTACCGCTGGTCCCGAGGCTGATGGTAACCAAGCCAGGGGTAATATTTCCGGTTCCAATCGCACCATACATATTATCCCCACTACCAGAGTCAATCGTGCAATCAGGTGAAAAACCAAATTCCTTGGCTAAACTTTCTGAAATAAATCCTATGGATTTTTTGCTTGACTCAACATTCGGAAGCTTTGCTTTTAAACTAATATCAATAGAATTTATTACACTGTCTGACCAAACCTTATTTACTGGGTTCCAAAGTGCCATCCCAGATGCGTCGCCTTCCTCCATGGTAATCACTCCCCCTGTTAAGTACCAATTTATAAAATTATGGACTAATAGGAATACGGAGGTTTTATCATATACATCTCTCTCATTTAAAAAAATATTATAAATTTTACTCGCAGTATATCCTGTGCGCTGAGAGTTACCAACCTCTTGTATCATTTTAGATCTACCACCTATATTATCCTCTAACAGATCACACTCCTTTTGTGTTGAAAAATCATTCCACAGTTTGCTAGAAGATCGTGAAAGTTTCCCTTCTTTATCTAAGGCTACCAGACCATGCTGCTGACCAGAGACTGATATTGATTTGATCTGATCCAGAGGGATTGACTTATCTTTTGAGCGCTGAAAAAGAATGTCAACTGCCTCTATCCACATTTTTGGATCTGACTCTGATATACTGCTATCTTTATTAATAACCACTCCATTTTTGGTGCCGTATTGGGGGAGGTCATGATCATAGCTCAAGCTATCTTCATATATGATCGAACCCTTAGCCCAGTTTAACAAAACTAGTTTTGCGCTTTGGGTAGATACATCAATACCCGCAAATATTTTATCCATGAGAAATCAATATAAAGCTGTTAAAATATTTTATTGAAGAATGAAATAAAAAAAAAATAGTGCCAGCCATAGGTTTAATTTAAAAATAAGTTATAGAACAAATTAAATCACTATAAATATCCTTTCCTTTTATATAATTCTAAAATATGTTTTGAAGTAACCATCTTTCCAGAGAAAGGCTTTTGTTTTATCTTAATTTGCGGCTCCCCTTTGTAGCCATTTTTAACCTTATCTATTGCCGCAGGATAAAGCTCTAATCCTTTCAATAAATTTTTATATCTAAGATCAAAAAATACGTCACGACTATCTACATTAATTTGTTCTTGAATTATGATATTCCCACTATCAA
>CAZLPW010000088.1:0-8159 GCA_964561495.1 uncultured bacterium
CTTATGAGCATGATGATTTCCAGGCTGCGCCAAGAGCAGCAGTTTTTCTTTCATTAGAAATTAGAAGGGGAACATCTATTTTAGATAAAATATTTTTCATAAAACTGTTTCTACCATTTTTTAATGATAAAGCTATACCTAATCTCTGGCCGATTACAATTTTTTGGCAATTTTTTCCAGTTTTTCCTTTGATGTATTTTAAACGGTTTTTAATAAGAAAATGAAGTGCTATTACAGCATCTTCAACTATTTCTTTTGCGTGTGGATTATTGTTATCCGCCTCTAGAATTATTTCATTTAAGTTATTAACAGGGTTTTTAGGGTTGATCATATTATAATTTTCAATTATAAATTTGGGTGAAAGAGCTGATTCTACAGTTTTTCCAGATGGCAAAATTAATTCCCAAGATTTTTTCAAATTGGAGTCTAAGTTAAAATTAACAACTTGGCCATTAATAATTAAACCATCAGCAATACCTGTTCCGCCACCAATATAAATTGCATGGACAACATTTTTTAAAGATCCATTTTGCCATCGGTGCTCACCAATTACACAGCAATCTGAATCGTTATACAGAATATTTATAGGGATACCTTTTTCTAGCAGTCTATGGCAAAAATCAGGAATCCTAGGTCCATTTGCCATAATAATAGTCCCCATCATATTAGATGTTTTAATTCCAGGAAAACAGAGTCCGACACCCGAAACAGGACCGATGTCTTCTATAGCATTATAATAACATTTTGTAATTGTATCAACAATAATACTTCCTTGATTTTTTTCTTCCTTTGGAATAATAATTTTTTTCTTTTTTGAAATAATTTTTTGGGTCTTTATCTCTGTTGGTTTAAAATCTTTATTCCAACCTTCAAAATTATTATAACTTATTTCTTGGTAGTAGTCTCCCATGGATGCATAATTTGAATTTTCTTTTATTTTAATTGATTGGACCAATAGTTTCGAAGCTCCGCCATCCATACCAATATAAATTTTTTCCTGTGACATTAGTTTACAATTTAGATTTTAAATGATCTATTCTTTCTAATGATTGATTGATTCTTGTTTCTTTTATTAATCCATCTTCAAGCAATTCTTGAAGACAATTAATAGCTTTAGGGATTAAATCTGGATCATAATTAAGATTATTTCCAAGTATAAATAGATCTACACCTGCATTTATCATGTTTAGAATTGTTTTTTTTAGATCATAGTGATCTGAAATTGCTTTCATACTAGGATCATCTGATATTACGACTCCATCAAAGCCTAAATTAGTTCTAAGGAGTTGATTTATAGTATCATATGACATTGATGATGGAAACTCTGAATCAAATTTTTTATGAAAAGTATGGGCTACAATTACCGCCTCTAGTGTACCTGTCTTTATTAAGTCCTTATAAGGTTTAAGTTCATTCTCCCCCCAGGTTTTAGTTATATCCACTAGCCCCTCATGGGTATCTCCACTAGCAGAGCCTTGACCTGGGAAATGTTTTCCACAGCATAAAATACGATGTTTATTCATTTCATCAATATAAATCCTAGAGTGTTCAATAATTAATTGAGGATCCCTATCCATTGCTCGTTCCTGTCTAGATATAAATGAGTTTTCACCATGATCAAGATCTAAAACAGGAGCTAGATTAAAATTTATTCCAAGTCCTCTAAGTATTGTTGCTAGTTTTTTTGCATAAGTCCTGGTCTCTCCTTTATTATTTATTTGTCCTATCTGGCGCCAAGACTTAAATCGCGGAAACCCATATTTTGTATTCAAACGATTAACTTGGCCACCTTCTTGATCTATAGAGATAAATAACTTCTCTTCCCTAAGACTTTGAAGTGAGGCATTTAGCTCTTTTAACTGTTTTTCTGACTTTATATTTCTTGATCCAAGTTTCCTATATTCGAGATCCACATCATAGAGAATTACTCCAGAAATATTAAAATTATTTATCCAATATTGGATTTTAGTATGTTGGGTTATTTTTGAGCCTCTAAAACCTGCTATAATTAGCTTTCCTAGTTTTTCTATCATTTTATTTATTACTGTTTCTAAGTTCAGGCAGAAAATCTGTTGGACATAGAGAAAATAAGATATTTTAAGGATTAATTGAATACCGTGAGAGTTATTTTTTGGATCTACATTTTATTTGGGAGCTTGAGTTTTGCCAAAGAATCAAATGGTTTCGATTGGATAAAGAGCCTACCTAAACCTTGGGAACTTACGGAAAAGGACTTCTCTTCATTTTTGCCAATGTTCAGAGAACGGTTTCCTGATTTTCACGATAGAATTAAAGCTCTAAATCTTTGGAGAATCGGTACTCCTTACGGGATATTTAAACTTGGTGAAGAAAAGGAACCAGATACAGATCCAATATTAAGGATAGACACATCTGACTGCACTGTACACGTATTAACCACTCTTGCTTTTGCCCAAAGCACAGATTGGAATTCTTCAAGAGCGGCTATGATCGATATTCATTACAAGGTTAATCAGAATGGTAAAAAAGAGCCCACATTTAAATCAAGATGGCATTATACCTCTGACAGAATTTTAAATAATCCACATACTGTTAATATAACTCCGAGATTATTATCCAGATCTAAATTAGAAGAGGTAACAATTGAGTTGAATCGCAAAAAGGATGGATTAGAATTTTTAGATCTTGATTGGACTTCTAGCCAAAATATTTTGTTTATTCCTTCTGAAATGATTGAACAGATTAATATGCAGGACCTTCCTCTAGTATGTGGTATTGCTTTTGTCAAGCGAAGCTATTTTAGTATGGGTATTGTAATTGCGCATGAAGGATATCTTATTGATCGCAAGTCCTTGATACATGCATCCTCTAATGAAGGGAAGACTGTAAAAGTAGATTTTTTTGATTATTATTTTAAAGAAAGTGGACCAGTTTTTGATGGTATAATGATCTATGAGTTACACAAAAAGATTTAGAATCTATTTTAAGAGCAACAATTTTTCTGTGTAAATCATTTTCCCTATGGATAATCTTAAAAAGTAAGTCCCGCTACTATATTCAGAGGCGTTCCATTTTACTTTGTGATTTCCTGATTTCATCATGACGTTAACCAATAGAGATTCTTCTTTTCTTCCGCTAATATTAAATATATCTAAGTTGATAATTTCATCTCGAGAAAGAAAGAAAGGGATTGTAGTTAAGGGGTTAAAAGGGTTAGGATAGGTGGGCAAAAGTTTATGCTTATCAGGAAGTTGATTTAATTGATCTGTATTAAGAATTGTTTCTAATTCAAAGCTGGTTCCTGATTCGTGTGATAATTCAGAACCAAAATATCCAGAAACAAGAATATTATTTAGAGATAATTCTCCAGATACATCGGGGTAGTAGTGTCTATTCCAGGGTATGTTAGTAAGGCGTCCCTCTCCCGCTGGAATGGGCTCAGCAGCATCCTGAGAAATAGCAACCACTCTTCCAGATGGACTCACAGATACTGTCCAACCAGATTCTTGTGCTCGACCGTTTAATCCGTTTTCTAATTGGATTTGATCTAACCCATTGCCATATAAATTGCTTAGGTCAATATCAAATTGAATTCCATAGACAGGAATATAATTTTCAAGGTTTATAGTAATCGATCCGCTTAGAGTATCCTCAGCAATACTGAGAAAGGCATCTGCATTTGAATGATTATTTTCTGTATATATTATTAAATGAGATGCAATAAAATAATAGGGCTCAGTGTGCCCCGTATTGTTGTAGCTACAGGATGAACATGTTACCCCGTTTACGCATGACGGATTATTTGGAGAACATTCATTAAAGTAATCCTCCAGAACATATGAGAGAGATGTTGTAAAGCCAGGGACAACAAAATTTGAAAGATTAAAATCTTGAGGTACTACTCTATCTCCAGGGCAAAACCCAGCTCTATTATATTGCCAGGTTCCATTCTGTGGAGAGCAAGGGTTACTTTGGCAGTCGCTACGCCAAAAATCATGTTCGTAAATAAAAAAATCGTTAAGCCGAATTTCATGAATTTTTTGGGAAAACTCAGCAGCATTATCTGTATTGCCCTGACCGTGCCCAGTGGTAGTTATTCTGAGAAATGTATCCTCTGTATCTTGAGGAATATACTCAGTTATTTGATCAATATTGATAGGGTTTGTAGTATCTCCATAAACTAAGTAGCTGTTGTTCCACATATTCCTGATTACGATGTTCGGATGCTCTGGTGCTCCTGAAATAAATTCAAATTCTATTGTAACAAGCCATCCAGGCTGTACCCAGGTATCAATAAAAGAACGAAAATTAATTTCACCTTTTAAAATGGATCTATAGTCACTAACATCGAGTGTCCAGCCACATTCAATGCCGTAAGGGGTTACATACCTTCCAATCTCAAACCACTCGTTCAGATGATTAACAGAGATACTTGCCTTTCGGTCCCATGGGTCACAGCCACCATTTGGACAGCTAAGGTTAAAATGCATTAGGATTTGGGCGAAATTATGATTCGCATCTGGTAAACGAACAGTTTCAAATACAGTTCGGTTATTTGTTCCTGCCCCGAAATAATGGTGTACATTATTTAATGCAACGATTGTAGTATCGGCTCTTAGAAATGCTATTTTAGCAAAAAATAGAATGGAAAGTATTTTTTTCATTTTTTATTTTAATAGTACAATCTTAGACGTTTGCTCATTGATTCCATCAGAGATTTGCAAAAAATAATTTCCAGATGGTAAATTTTTTGGACTCCAATCCAGAGTGTGTAAGCCCATGTTTTTTCGCCCCTTGTATAGAGGTTCTATAACTTGGCCTTTTATATTGAATATTTTTATTTCAACAAAAGAATCATTTTCTAAATAATATGAAATATTAATAACAGGATTAAATGGATTAGGAGCAGTTTTAAGCATAAAATTTTGTGGGAAAAACATTCTATTAGCACTCTTTTTATTTTTCTTCCAGTCTATAATATTAAACTTTTTTATTCTATTATTGTTTAGTTTAAATAGCAGACCATCTTTAAGTGCTGAACCATCCAGACTGTAGGCTAATATTTTTGTTCCAGATTGTTTCCAAACCCATCCTTCTGGCATATTATGATCGGTGATTTTTTCAGGAGAAGATAGCTCGATATCTATTCCAGCCAGATCGCCATCAGTTTTAATTATCACAGTGTTTTTGTTTATTAAATAATTTGCATTCTCTATGGCAGTAGTAAATGTTGGATCCATATCCAATATCCATTGTATCAATAAAATAAGATCTGCTATATCTAAGACACCATCCTGGTTTATATCCGATGCTTGGATTTGAGCTTCATTACCTTGCTCGATTCCGAGTATTAACGCTGAAAGGATTACAGTATCAAAAATATTGATTTGATCATCAAAGTTTAAATCTCCTCCAGATGCTGAAACACTATAACCATCAGACCAGCTAGGGTTCCCATTTAGGGTGCCATCGTGGTTGTTCCCAGTTTGGTCAATTATTTGACTTCCTGAGCCTTCATTAAAATTATAGTATGCTACTAGACCTGGTTCGTCCCCATTTAGACTAATGTCCATTGATGAGACTATCTCGTCCTGTGTTCGAGCAAGACTCCAAAGTCTAATTTCATCTATTTTTCCATTGAAATATCGACCTCCATAATCAGAACCAAAACGTAGAGGGTTTGAGTTTGAGCTTGTGTTTAGGGCTGAGCCTGATAGTGATTGAGACACCCCGTTGATATAAAGTTTTCGCTGAGTTCCTTCTTTCACAGCTGCAAGATGGTACCACTGTCCAGAACTCAATATACCATTATTTGTTTCTCTTTCATCAAAAGATATACCCGTATATGGGGCCTGAGATTTTAACCTAAGAACGTATCCATTTGCTGCGGGAGTGTGATATTTTGATATTACTCCATTTAGCCAGCCAAATGTTTCAGGCTGGATCCAAGCCTCTAATGTATAATTTTGAACAAGGTCAAGATCTGGGTGATCAGGTATGCTGACATAGTCACCACTTCCATCAAAACGAAGAGAGTGCTCCTGACCACTCAAGGTACAACACACAATAACCATATAAAATATAGAGATGTTTCTTCTCATAAAATTTTTGTGTTTAATAAGAAATGTATTTTGTTCACATACCTAATTTATTAACAAGGTATATAATTAATATTAACTATCAAAAATTATTTTTAGAAATATTATGAAATATAATTAGAACGAGTATTTTAACCCCAGGTCTATTGTTTTTCCATAGTGCTGTTCTAGAGCCAGAGAGTTACTAGTGTGATACCTGTTTTTATCCACCGCTTCGGTTATATTATTCATATTGAGAAAAATTTCTATACCCTTGATTGGTAGTTTTTGTTTAACAGAGAGATCCCACCTGGTGTAATCATCTGTTGTCTGCCGAAGTTCTTTCCAAAAATTAGTTTGCATAAAGATGTCCGACTTTGATAAAACAGACAGCCTACCTGAAAAACCCTTATAGTCGTATCCGATTGAAACATTAAAAATCTCATTAGGTTGGTCAATTAGGCGGTCAACATAGAAACTGTCTATATTCATTGTCTGAGCAACAAGAGGGGGGCCAAAATCGATTTCATAATGAATTTCTGTTCTGGGATATTTAACCGCTGACTCAGTAACCGTATAGTTTGCATTTAGCACAAGTCCGCTGAGCGTCCCTGGCAGGTACCAGAATCTTGTTTGGTAGTCAAACTCCCAGCCCCTGAGTTTCACGGCGTAAGGGTTATTCGTTTTATAACTATTGATCATATAGCCTTTTAAATTATCAGTCAGGCCGTATTTTGTTGGATCATCAACATATCTGCGCCCACTGGAATAAATAAGCCCGCTAATATTTTTCTCAAATCTTGCGATACTAAAAAGGCCCAAATGCTTTTGATTAAAGGCGATACTGAAATCGAGGTTCTCTGATTTTCCAGGTTCAAGTCCAGTATTTCTATAATCTATGGACTGACTCCCTGTTGAGACATAATAAAGAGGCAAAATATCAGTGTAGTTTGGCCTTGTAAGTGTATTTGTACTAGCAAAGCGAATGTTCAGCCAGGAAACGGGTTTGTATCTTATAAATAGTGCAGGTAAAATATATTCATTTCCCCTATTTTGTAAGGTGCTATCACCTAAAAAGACAAAAGATGGTATTACCGATGCCCATGCCCTATAGGATTGATATCTGGTTGTATTTTTTTCAATCCTTGCTCCGGTTATAATATTAAGTTTTTCTCCTAGGTTCATATCTATCATTAAATAATCTGCTTTATAATTTTCCTCTCCCTCGTAATCATACAATATGGATAAGGTCTCGTGCAAAACATGTACAACCATTTCGGGGGCTGCCACGCTACTATTATATTGATTCCAATTTTTTTTAAAATAATGAAAAATATCATTCATCAGATTTATATTTGCTTTTGGGCCCATTGAATATCTGCCGCTAAAAAAATTTCTGGACTGATATTCATAATCTATAAATGGGTAAAAGGGGATACGGGTAATTGCCTGAGATCCACATAATCCAATGTATTCAGAAAAATATTCAGGAAATTCGTTTGTCATCCCGCACATGGCATCGATTTCACTAATATCACCGTTTTCATTGTTTTGATCAAAATTTCTGGATTTGGTACGCTCTTTAGTCCCAAACTTAATTTTACCAGAAAAATTACTAGAAATTCTAAAATCATATTCCAGGTTAATTCCATAGGTTTGTTCAGTCTCTTTGCTCTTAGCCATATTGTAACTATATCCACGGAAAAGAATATTGCTCGTATCATTTGTTGTAATTTCTTGAATTCTATCAATCCCAACTCCAAACGGAGATTCTTTAAATGCAAAACCATCAAAAAAATTAAAATTTTTTATGAAAGAATTATTTTGTGCTATTGAAGTGGAGTAGAAGCTTTCTAAATGAAGGTTAGAGTATAGAGTCTGTTTAAAACGCAGAGTGTTGGTTCGTATTTTGATATCATTATCTGTGATTCCTGTATTGTGGTTTTTATCACCTCCAGTGAGTGAATAATTAATCCCGCACGTTGATATATCTTTATTGATTGAGCTTTTTAAGCTAGTAAAGCTAATGCTACCATCAGATAGGATATCTCTATCAGGTATCTTGGTATCCACTACAATAAGACTGTTTCTTCTTTTATTGTC
>CAZLPW010000089.1:0-8080 GCA_964561495.1 uncultured bacterium
CAAGGTTAAATTTACTAATTCACCAATATTTGGAGAAATCTCACCTTGTAATAAATTCCCAGTTGATTCATAAAAATATATAGATGTTGTTTCTTCTATACTATAACATCCAGATGACATACATCCATCGGTATGATTACTATTAAAATCATTACAATCACCCCAACCTAAATCAACTTCACCTTCCTCACATTCTAATCCATACCCAACACTCATCAATGAGAATATGGTTATCAAAATGATTATTGGGTTTTTATAAATCATAATTTAAAAATAAAGGATTGAAGTAGATGTAAAGTTAACAACTTTTTACTTACTACCGAATTTATTCAACGGTAACAGACTTTGCTAGATTTCTAGGTTGATCTATTTCACATCCTCTGTATAAAGCTAATTCATATGCGAGCATTTGTAAAATGATGGAGCAGGTTATCGGGAAAACATGCTTATGAATTTTTGGTATAATCAATATATGGTTCGATAATGACTCCAGTGAATTATTTATTCTATCTGTTATTGTGATTATAATTCCTTTACGTGCATTACTTCCTCAATATTTACTAATATTTTATTAAAACTATCATCATGAGGAGCAATGAAAACTACTGGCATATTTTTGTCAATTAAAGCTATTGGGCCATGTTTCATTTCAGCAGCAGGGTAACCTTCAGCATGTATATATGAGATCTCCTTTAATTTTAATGCACCCTCTAAAGCAATAGGGAAATTTATACCTCTACCTAAATAAAGAAAATTGTTAGCTTTCCAAGTCTTTTTTGCTACTTTTTTAACTTCATCTAAATTTTTTAGAATAGATACTACATCTTGATCAATATACCTAAGTGCCCTTATCAATTTTTTGCCTTTATTTTTTGAGATATTTTTTTTTCTTCCAAGCTTCAATGCAAGCATAATAAGTACGGTCAATTGCGAAGTGAAAGCTTTTGTGGAAGCAACGCCTATTTCTGGACCTGTGTGAGTAAAAACTCCTGCATCGGTTTCTCTAGAAATTGTACTACCCACAACATTACATATTCCTAATGTTATAGCGCCCAATTTTTTTGCTTTCCTTATTGCTGCTAATGTATCTGCAGTTTCTCCTGATTGGCTTATTGCAATTAAAATAGTTTCACTATCTATGATGGCATTTCTATAACGAAATTCCGATGCGTATTCGACATGGACTGGTATTCTGGCATATTCTTCTATAAGGTGCTTACCTATTAATCCTGCATGCCAAGATGTACCGCAAGCTGTTATATAAATTCTTGATGCTGATAAAATATTTGGAAAATAGTCTGCAATTCCACCCAGTTGAGTAGTGCCATCATCTAGATTAATTCTTCCTCGCATAGTATCTGAAATAGAATGTTGTTGATCATGTATTTCTTTTAACATAAAGTGAGGGAATTCACCTTTTTCAATTTCTTCAATTGTTAAATCAATTTTTGTAAGAGTTTTAGTTACTATATTTTTTGAATCAATTTTAGAAATTGAATAATCCTTTTCATCAATTATAACTAATTCATTGTCATCAAGATAAATAACATTACGAGTATATTCGACAATTGGGGAAGCATCACTAGCAATTAAAAATTCCCCTTCTCCTATGCCTAATACCAATGGGCTTCCCATTCGAGCAGCAATCACTTTATTTGGTTCATCTTCACAAATAACAACTATTCCATAGGCACCAACCACCTCTTGCAAAGTAGCTCGCACAGCATCTTCAAAACTAATTTTTTCATTATTATTATAATATAATTCAGAAATTAGTTGAACAAGCACCTCTGAATCTGTATCACTAGTAAAAGGGATTCCTCTTTTCTTTAAAACTTGTTTTATTGAATCATAGTTTTCGATGATACCATTATGTACTAATGCAATTTTTTCAGTATGATCAACATGAGGATGAGCATTAATATCATTTGGCTCACCATGGGTTGCCCAGCGAGTATGCGCGATACCTAAATTACCTTTAATTGTTGTGTTATCTATAAATGACTGAAGGAATGATACTTTCCCAGCTTTTTTTATAAAGTGAAGATTGTTTTTATTTAATACAGCAACCCCCGCAGAATCATAACCTCGATATTCTAGACGCTTTAAACCCTTTAATAAAATAGGTATCGAATCTTTACCGCCAACATAACCAACTATACCACACATAAAATTCTCCTCAAAAAAACTTATGGTAAAAACATAGAATATACTCGCTCATTTTGATCGATATAGTAATGATCTTTTAAAGTAGTCTCATGAGTGAAACCAATCCGCTCATAAAAAACATGTGCATTAGTATTATTTTCATGTGTTAAAAGATAAAGTTTTCTTGGGTAGCCGTTCATTTTTCTATACCATTTATAAGCGGAATTTTTCAATTCATCAATAAGTTTTTTTCCAATTCCCATTCCACGAGCCCTACTTAAAACACAGATTCTATCTAATTCAAATAATCCGTGTTTTGGAAGCCCATGTGGCAACCAGCTTACCAAGCCTATTATTTCCTTATTTTCTAAAGCTACTATATAATGAAAATCTTTTTTTAATTCTTCAGTAAAGGCATTGATCGCTTCATTGAGATCATTCATATTATAAAAATCAATTAAAACTTTAGCAATTTGATTTTTATCATTATAAGTGGCTGCTCTAAAATAAAAATTATTATTATACATAACTAAATCTACCCATCATCCTACAAACAAAAAACCCCACAAAAGTGGGGTTTTTTATTAATTAAGAAAGCGGGTAGAATTACTTTAGAAGAACCATCTTCTTCATCTGCCTAAAGCTACCTGTTTCAATTGTGTATATATACATACCCGCAGCGACCGGAAGCCCTAGTTCATTGGTCGCATCCCAGGTAACTGATTTATACCCTGCGCTTTCAATTCCATTTACCAAGGACTTTACCTTTCTTCCCATAACATCATAAATAGCTATACTTACAACCTCATCTACGGGAAGTTGATACTCAATCTGAGTTGTTGGATTAAACGGATTAGGATAGTTCTGGTTCAACGCGTACTCAACAGGTATTGCGTCAGCAGCGAGTCCGAGTACCATAGTCCCGACTCTCACAATAAGGCCAGATCCTGCAGACAGACTAAGAGAGCTAAAGCTGCGCATATCTTCAAAGTATTGCCCACCATCATTACTAAAGCCAATCTCATACTCATCTGGCATCGATTCCAGGCTCCACGATACATTGATCATCTGCTCACTGGATTCAACAGAGAGTACCCACTCCTGGTACCCACCAGCGGGAACCTCCGAGCGTATATCTTTTGTAAAGCTACTACCCAGTGGATGCTCCCACTCAGGGTGCGATGTAAACAAAGAAACATAAGCAGGACCTGGTGGAATAGGAGGCTTAAGAGCATCGTGCTCAGTGTCAAATATATCTGTCGCAGTCTCGGAATGCCCAATGATCATCATATTGTCACTGGCTCCATCTGTTTGAGCCTCGAATGCGATAGACCAACCTTCATCCCGGTCTCTTTCTCTGTGCCCGTGCCCAGCAGAATGAGCGTGTATAGGCATTACCATCTCAACTCCATTTTCTATAACCGAGATCCAGTACCCGCTCCATGGTGACAGATGCGTAGCGATTTCATAGCCACTACCATTGTAGCCATATATACTATTAACCCAGCCTTCACCAACAGCTTCATTGTAGGACTTTGTGTTACCATCCTTTATAAACAGTAGACTGTCAGCGCTCACATCAATAACAAGTGGATTACTGACCAGATCCCAGCCTACAGATAGGTTTACGCTATAGTCAAAGTCAATAGGCATACCGCTAACATCAACAGTCGCGTCTTGTGTTGAACCCAGCCAATAACCTTCAGAAGCTTTTAAGACACCGTTGTAGGTGTACCCGTTGTCAACATAGTCAAATGTATCCCAGTAGTCAGAAAAATCATCACCAAGATTGACCTCCATAGAGTCATTGTAAGGATTCATAGGAACACCCCACAGTGTCCAACCTGTTGAGATATTTGTTGACAGAGTATGACCAGCTATTGTGATCACATGGTCGCTCATCTTTTCTGTAACATTGCCAGCGTAATCCTTCAACACAACCTTAAACATTGCATCAGTAATTACCTCAGCATCAGGGGCTGTCCAGTCTAGTATATTGACTGGCTCATCAGTAGACAACTCTTCAACAAAGGTCGATCCACCGTCAGCTGAAAACATGACCACCACAGAATCAACCCAGAAGCCGTCCGATGACATCCAATATAATTGATACAGGTAATCGGATACATAAATCGCAGGGCCGTGAAACGATGGGCCAAGCTCAAGCTCTGGTGGCGTCACGTCTCCGACACTCAGCCTGAAGTGATATAGGCTATCGGCAACAGCGACAAAAGAGTGCGATGGGCCATCACCTAAATGAAACCTCTCTCCTGTACCAAGATCCTCTAGTATCATCGGCAGGTCAATCACATTATACGCATCAAATTCTATAGATGCTTCACCATCAGTTGTTGACCAAAAATGGAAGTCCCAAACCTGCATCGTATCCTCTAGTCCAACCTCAGGCTTAATATCACTAGAGAAATTATCCCCTAGGAAATTATTCCACTCTGGATGATGAAAGTAAAGGTTTACACTGTTTCCAGGTGCCAACGGCGGCTCAAGCTCATCATAGTTGGAGTCAAACCCATTGGTCGCATTAGGGGCAACGCCTACATAGTTAAAATCATCGATATACTCTCCCACTGAGGCTCTAATCTGAACGCTCCAAGTAAGATCATAGACTGTGGTATCTGTAGGGTTAGTTTGGCCTGGAATCTCTAATATAAAATTGAAGTTCCTGCTATTCGGATGATCGTGCCAACCTCCTGTACTCCAGGTTGCATGATTTTCTGGAGAATCAATGCCCGGCTGACCGCCTGCCCAGTTGGTATAGTCAAGGGGCTCACCACTGACCCATCTCCAATCACCTTCCTCTTCATGGTCTGATAATCCGATCCATGGTCCCCAGTTATTAATCGTCAGGTCAATCCCAAGATCATCCACAAGGTGTGATCTTTCCTCATCGCTTGTGATCGTTGCAAGATGTCCACCCGCCTCTTCGCATGCTAGCTTAGCGGCATCCCAGAATAATTGATAGTCAGACATATAGTAGCAGCTGCCTTCATAACCTCCAACAAAAGTGAAGCCGTCGATCTCGCTTCCGCAGTCAAAACCAGATTCAAGGCCAGGAGCATTAGATGACCACTCTGCGCCATTGATAAGTGATCCATTAAAATCACCACCCGCTAGATCATGAACTATGTCTCCCATACCATGGTTAAAGTTCCAATAGTTGATAAGACCTGGTTCACTGCCACTTAGTTGAGAGTTCATATGAAATTGTATATCCTCTTGTGTTCTGTCAAAGTCCCAAATTCGAACTTCATCGATAAATCCATGAAAATAAGCATCTGCATATTGCGATTTACCGATCCAATTATTTGTTGTGTTTCCGTTTCCAATATCCGCAGGCCTCAGAGTCATATTTGTATTCTCTCCCACCATTTCACCATTAATATACATTTTTCCATGGTTATCATCATTTAGCGTAATGGCAATATGATTCCATACCCCTGCCTCAATTGGGATTGAAGAATCAACTATTTGCTCCCCTGAGCCGCTGTTAAGTACAAATCTTGGGTAATTAGATGTGCCAGGGCCGGATGTTATAAACAGGTTATTCCCAGCGGACGTTCCAAAGTCAGCTATTCTTTGCCATCTTTGAAATGAGCTGACATTAACCCAGCTCTCATATGTAAAATTATATACACCTGAGATAATTCCATCTGGGAAATCTATAAAGTCATCTTGACCATCAAAGGCAATAGACATATTGTCACCATCATGCGGTTCATCAGTGCATGTTGAGCAAGACCCAAAACAAACTGTATCAAGCACTAGAGACTCTTCACCTGTTGAGAAGTATCTATCTCCCCAGCTATCAGGGTTACCACAGCCTTGAGCAATAAGGTCATCACCATTTTCCCACATGCCTGACCAATCAGGAGCGGCAGTTCCTATCCTAAATTTGTAATGCACCATGTCACTGTTGGCTTCGACAGGAACGGTCACTGTGTAGACGCCATCCATATCATCATCATTCATTACATAACCAACGAAGCCAAAGGCTCCGCCGGCAAGATAGACAAGTGAGTCACCGACTTCCTCCTGGCTCATGTCAACATTAAATGTAACATCGACTTCTGAGTACTGATTGCAAGGGACACAGGCGTTCATACAAACAGGATCCAATAGTATATCAGAGGTTAGAGTATAAAGCACTCTGTTCCCATCGTTACCAGAACACTCTCCAGGAACACTCTCGTCGTGCGGTTCTTCCCAGCTGTTACCGTTAACAAATTTGTATTCGTAGTAGGTAAATGGAGAAAGTTGGGCCGTATAGGAGTAGATGCCGTCTTGGTCATCATCAGACATCATCCAAGCACTCGGGTCCCAACCGTTGAAACTGCCAACAACATGAACTCCATTTGCAGAGGCCTCTTGGTCGCTGACATCAAAGTTAAATGTTACGTTTATTTCTTCCGGATAGTCCTCATTTGTTAAAGAAACATTGTCAACGACAACACTTCCTGAGGAGTGATTACCTTCACCACCTCCACCAATGGAAAATTCAAAACGAAAACCAACTATCTGATCAAGATCAAGCTGTTGGTTTAGATCCATCACTCCTGACCAACCAGTATATGTAAATCCTACACTGTTCCAGTTGTTAGTCGTTAACATTGGAATGGAGATACTGTTCCAGCCAGGCTCATGACCAAGGATATCAAGAAAAACAAAGTGATCCTCTCCCCAGCCATTTTCCGCGGGGGTAGTGACCCCAGCCATGTCACTTAGAATTATTCTAAAAATAACTTCCTCACCTGAGTATTGCTCTTCAACAAAGTAATCAAAGTTTAGAGTATTGTAAGCGGACCAGTCATAGGTTCCACCAGTTTCATATTCAGGATGAATATGATTAATCTGAGAAAATCCACCCCACGATTCTGAATTATGGACGCTGTAATGAAATAGCGCTGAGTAGCTATTATCACTAGAGTTGTTTGACTCATGGTACTCAACAAAAGCAATCGCAGGATCCGCATTCGGATTATTCAGAGTATGCCAATAGGCAGATAGATCACCACCATCATCAAAATTTTCAATACCAGTAGTTAGATCTGGAGCATCATAGCATGCCGTACATGAGTTGATACATACCGGACTTAAGCTCAAATCAGATGATACAGTTTCAACAAACCTGTTACCATTTTCAAGAGAACAATCAGAGGGTACCTGACTATCATGGTCATCGTCCCAGGTGTTGCCATTTATAAATTTATATTCATGTGTAGTAAATGGTGCGATCTGAGCTGTATATGAGTAAACACCATCACCATCTTCATCCGTCATTTGCGCACCAGCAGTCTCCCAACCATTGAAGCTACCTGCAACATGGATGCCGCTCTCTGAAACCACAGAGTCACCAATATCCAGGTTAAATGTTACGCTAACATTTTCGCATGGAGAGCACGAACTAAAACAGACAGGGTCAAGGATCATTGACTCTGTCCCAATATTTAAGTGTCTGTCACCATACACATTAGGGTCGCCACAGCCTTCGCGGATCAGATTGTCACCGTCTTCCCACATCCCGCTCCAGTCTGGAGCTGATGTACCAATTCTGTACTTATAGTGAAACATTGGCTGATCCGGCTCAAGTGAAACAGTAACAGAGTATAGACCGTCGTTATCATCATCACTCATTAGGTAACCATCGAACCCTATATTGCCACCAGCGACATATACAGACGAATCCCCTACATCCGCGTAGGTCATGTCAACGTTAAAAGTGACATCTACTAATGTTGGGAGCACATAGTCAATGCTTGAGACTTCCTCTGCTGTAAGCTCTGTGTCCCAGACAATCACATCATCAACATGCCCTTTCCACTCGTAGAGACCTGACGCAAAAGCGTACGGCATTGAGCCTATTACAAGCGGTCCGCCATCTGTGCTGTAAATATTTCCACCTGGGTCACCAGTAGCT
>CAZLPW010000090.1:0-7805 GCA_964561495.1 uncultured bacterium
AACTATTTTTTGGAGGCTGAAAGAAAAGGACATAAAGGTTTTAATAAGAAAAATTGGTTTGAGGAAAATGCTAAAGATGTTTTATATGGTAAAGCACAATGGTTTATGGCAGAGGACAAGGTAAAAAGGACAAAGAAAATTCTTCCAAAAGCAAATGATTATAATTGGGTTTTAGAGCCACTCAGTCCTGAGGCTAATTGGTAGTGCATAGCTCAGCAAATATATTAGACAGCGATCCTAAAGTATATGAAATTTTAAAATCAGAGGAGAAAAGAGAGCAGACTACTATTGAATTAATTGCATCAGAGAATTTTACTAGTGCTTCTATTTTAGAAATGGCAGGATCTGTAATGACAAATAAATATGCTGAAGGCTATCCAGGTAAAAGATATTATGGGGGGTGTGAATTTGTAGATCAAATTGAAAATCTTGCAAATAGTCGTTTGGCGAAATTATTTAATGCTGGATATACAAATGTACAACCACATTCAGGTTCACAGGCCAATATGGCTGTATTCATGTCTTTTTTAAAAGAAGATGATTTGGTGATTGGCTTAGATCTTGCTCATGGTGGACATTTGACTCATGGTAGTAAAGTTAATTTTTCAGGAAAATTATATAATTTTTTATCCTATGGCGTATCTAAAGATACGGAGACAGTAGATTTTGATTTAGTTAATAAGATATGCAAAGAAAATAAACCTAAACTGATTATTTGTGGTGGGAGTGCATATCCAAGATTTATAGAATTTTCTTTATTTCGTGAAATAGCAGATTCTATAGGTGCTATATTGATGGCAGATATAGCACATCCTAGTGGACTTATTGCTGCTGGTGTTCATCCCTCTCCATTTCCATTTTGTCATGTTGTGACTAGCACTACTCATAAAACTTTAAGAGGACCGCGCGGCGGTATTATTATGATGGGGGATAACAAAGAGAATCCTTGGGGTATTGTCGCTCCAAAATCAGGAAGGACAAAGTTAATTGGTGAGATTATTGATTCTATGGTAATGCCAGGTATTCAAGGTGGTCCTTTAATGCATATTATTGGTGCCAAGGCAATTGCCTTTGGAGAAGCCTTGAGGCCCGAATTTAAAAAATATGCTAAGAATGTAGTAAAAAATGCAAAGTGTATGGCTAGAGAGCTTTTAAGCCTTGATTATAAGTTAGTTTCTGGTGGGACAGATACCCATGTTATTTTGATTGATTTATCAAATAAAAATATTACGGGTAAAAAAGCTGAGAGTATTTTAGAAAAATCAGGTATAACAGTAAATAAAAACTTGGTCCCTTTTGATGTTAAAAGTCCATTCGTTACCAGTGGAATTAGAATTGGTACACCAGCAATAACTACAAGGGGTATGGGAGAAAAGGAAATGAAAAATATTATCAAATGGCTTGATACTGTAATAACAAATCCAGACGATGAAAATATTCATCTTAATATTAAACACCAGGTTAATGAGCTATGTTCGGGATTTTCTATTTATGGATATTAATTTGTAATTGATATATTATGTTCTTTAAAAAGGCCTCATTTATATTAATTGTTTTTCTATTTAGTTGTTTACCTAGTAGGCTTGTTGTAGATAACCCTGATCTTGTTAGTAAGTATTATTTTGAAAGAAAAATCAAATCATACAAAAATAAACAGAATCTTTCCTTAGATGAAAAAAGAGATTTAATAAAACTTGAGGTTCAATATGCATATGGATTTATCCTTGAAAAATCGGATAGAATAATTAATGAGGATTACCATGAAGGTATCAGCTTTGCAAAGAAGGCACATCCATATTTTCAAAATGCGATTGATTTAACTATCTCTAACTTAAAAGAGAAATATCCAGAAATAGAAAGTTGGTTAGCTGGAGAAGATTTTGATATTAATTTTGATAAGGAAGACATATTTGATTTGTATTGGCTTGCAGCTGGTTATGGTGGTTCAATAAAGTCAAGTAGAGGCAACCCTTATGAAATACTCAATATTAATAAGATTAAGAGAATTTTGTATGAGGCATTAGAGATTTATCCAGATTGGAATTATGGTGTGATATATTCTGCTATGATGAGTTATATGATATCTAGACCCGATTTGTCTGGACAAGCTTTACAAGATTCTATAGATAAATATTATTTTTTGTCAATAAATGCGACTGATAGTTTAGATGCTTCTATATTTGTAAGTTACGCCGAAGGTGTTGATATCAAAAATCAAAATAAAAAAGATTTTATTTATAGATTAGAGTTAGTTAAAAAAATTAATACCAAAAAGAATAAAGAGTTTCAAATTCAGAACCTTTTAGCTCAAAATAGAGCTAGTTGGCTTTTGTCAAGAAAGGATGAATATTTTTTCGAATGAAAAATGTTATTATAATATTATTTTTTTATTTTTCGATTTTAGAGGCAAAGAAAATAACCATTAAGTTTGCCTCTCTTGCTCCTGAAGGAACTGTGTGGAATGATATGCTCATTGAAATGAAGCAAGAGTGGCAGGCAGCCACAGAAAATACAGTTCGTTTAAAAATTTATCCTGGTGGAATTTTAGGTGATGAAAGAGATATGGTGCGAAATATGAGAATTGGAAGATTGCATGGAGCAGGTTTAACCACTGAAGGCTTAACTGAGTTAGCGCCTGATTTCAGTGCTTTTTTTTTACCGATGGTTTATAAAAATGAGGATGACATTTATAAAGTTTTAAATAAGATGCTTCCAGATCTTGAAAAAACTATAGAGTCAAGAGGTGCAAAGCTTCTTTATATAGGTAACCTCGGCTGGGCATACTGGTTTACCAAAGAGCCAATAAAACATCCAGATGATTTGTTAGATAAGAAAATTTTTACTTGGGCGGGAAATTACAGATATGCAGAAATTTATAAGAGAGCTGGATATAGTGTCGTTCCGTTGGCAGGTACAGAAATTTTATCTAGTTTGCAAACTGGGATGGTTGATGCTATTACGACGATGCCACTTTATGCTTTGGCTGGTCAATCTTTTGGAATCGCAAATAATATGCTTGATCTCAAATGGGGTTTTTTGTTGGCGGGTATAGTTATTGATTTAGATACTTGGAATTCAATCCCTGAAAAATATCACACTAAGCTGATGGAAATTTCAAATAATATGCAAAAAAAATCTATTGAAATGAATCGTAAAGCTGAAGTAGATGCTATTAATGCTATGAAACAATACGGACTTAAAATTAATTCTTTGGAAAAAAATGAGATGGAGGCCTGGGAAAAACGTGCAAAAGAAATAATTCCAATTCTACGTGGATATACAATTCCTGAAAATCTTTTTGATAGAGTATTTGAAATTTTAAAAAACTAAAATCTTGTTCTTATTTAATATATTTGAAAAATCTATTGCGGTAGTAATTTTTTCTATAATTACCCTATTCCCTATAGTAGAGTCTCTTGCAAGGATTTTTGGGCAACAAGCAATATCTGGAAGCTCATATATAGTTCAACATTTAGTATTGTGGATAGGAATATTTGGTGGTGTGATTGCGGCAAAGGAAAATAATCTTCTTGCTTTAACTCAAAATAAAATATTTGATTTAAATAGAAAAGTTGATTTTAAGGGTTGGTTGCCTAGATATTATTCTTTTTTTATTTTATTTCTTTTGACAATTGCTAGTTATGATTTAATTAGTATTGAATATCGATTTCAAGAACTGATTGCTCCAAATATACCTCGATGGTTTGCTCAAATAATTCTTCCAATTGGTTTTGGATCTATGACTGTAATAATATTATTTAAGAGTTATAGTACTAATAGAGCAAGGTTGAGTTTTATTTTAGTTTCCATTTTTATTCTTTTTCTGACATCAACTTTTGATATTAGAGAATTACCCTCAATTACTTGGCTAGGTTTATCAATTTCAATTATAGCATTAATTTTTGGTACTCCAATTTTTTTAGGTTTAGGAGGTATAGCTATTTTGTTGTTTTGGAGTGATTATATGTCAATTTCTTCAATTCCATCCGAAGCATATCGAATCGTAATTAAACCTACTCTGCCAACAATTCCTCTTTTTACGCTAGCAGGATTTATTTTAGCAGAGAGCAAGACCTCCAATCGGCTGGTCAATGTTTTTCAAGCTCTTTTCGGATGGTTACCAGGCGGAACTCCAGTTGTGGTTGTGATTCTATGTGGTTTTTTTACTTCACTTACTGGTGGTTCTGGGGTGACAATATTAGCTCTTGGTGGTTTATTGTTACCTATGCTAGTACAAGAAGGTTATAAACGCTCATTTTCAATAGGACTTATTACTGTTTCTGGATCAATAGGGTTATTATTTGTTCCTAGCTTACCTATGATTATATATAGCGTAAGGGCAGGGATAAATGTTGTAGATACTTTTATAGGTGGATTGATGCCATTCTTCTTATTAGTCGTATTAATAAGTGCATATGCTATTTTTCAAGGAAAAGTTCAAAATATCAAACTAAAAAAGTTTCAACTTGGTATGGCTCTATCATCATGCTATAAAGCTAAATGGGAATTGATTATTCCTTTAATTATTCTTTTTGGTGTTTTCGCTGGTTATACAACTCTCGTTGAAACAGCAGCTTTTCTAGTGATCTATGTTTTAATTATTGAATTATATATTTATAAAGATATTAGCCTAAGTAAGCTACCAGATATAGTTAAAAATTGTGCATCAATCACAGGTGGAGTTCTTATTATAATTGGAATTGCAATGGGACTAACAAGCTATCTGGTTGATGCTCAGTTTCCTCAGGCTATGCTCCAATGGTCAAAAAAGGCAATTGCATCAAAATATTTATTTTTATTATTACTAAATATATTTTTATTGGTGGCTGGTTGCTTAATGGATATATTTTCCGCAATTATTATAATAGTGCCATTAATTAAGCCATTAGGAATATATTTTGATATTCATCCAGTCCATTTAGCTATAATTTTTATTGCTAATATGGAATTAGGATTTTTAACACCGCCTGTAGGAATGAATTTGTTTTTATCAGCATACCGTTTTAAAGAAGATATGAATCAAATATATAGAGCAACGCTACCATTTTTTGTAGTAAAATTAGTGGCTGTGGTTCTTATAACATATGTACCATTTATAACTATTGGTTTATTAGAGTAGTCATTGAATAATTTCAAAAACATCTCTTGATTAGACTAGGTCAAGAGGATAACTTTGTTATGACTAAAATTGGAGAATAAAAATACAATAAATGCTATCAGATTCGGCATATTTTGCCGATCTAAATTTTATAATTAATTGGAGAACTTTTTTATGAAGCGTTTGTGTGTGGTGTTTTTATCTATCATTTTAGTATTAGCACCAGCTTATTCACAGAGTGAAGCGGGGGCGATTTTTCTTTTAATAGCACCTGGTGCTAGGGCAGGTGGAATGGGAGAGGCACAAGTAGCAGTAGCTAATGACGCTTATGCTAGCTATTGGAATCCCGCAGGACTAGGCTTTCTTAAAGGTACTGAGCTTGCTTTAATGCATGTAAATTGGCTTCCTGGTCTAGCAGATGATTTGTACTATGATTTCTTTGCCTTCCGTAAAAGTTATCCTACTCTCGGCACTATAGGGGGCCATATTATTTTTCTTAATCTAGGTGAGCAGGTGAGAACCAGTGAAACTGGAGAAGAATTAGGGACTTTCACGAGTTATATGTCAGCATTTTCTATGAGCTACAGTGCATTAATTTCAAAAAATCAATCGTTTGGTTTAAGTGCAAAAGTTTCTTATCAACATCTGGTGGAGATTGGAGCTGGAAGTGAAAAGGGCAAGGGCGTCTCAACTGATTTTGGGTTTGATTTGGGCTATTTACATAAACAGTGGTTATCAGATAAGTTAACACTGGGTTTAAGTGTTTCGAATATTGGACCTAAAGTATCTTTTATTGACCCTGATCAAGCTGATCCCCAGCCTACAAATCTAACATTAGGTTTTAATTATGCAATTATTAACTCTGAGTTCAATAAACTAAATCTTGTTTATGATGTAGATAAACTTTTAGTTAGTTCTTACCCTGATATGGATTGGGATAGTGATGGATACATTGGTGGATATGATGAGGATGGGAATTTAAGTCCTGGTAATGATTATAATAAAGATGGGAAACTTGAAATAGCACATACTGATCCTATTTATTTGGCAATTTTCACTTCCTGGTTTGATGATTGGTTTCTAGGAGGAGATATTGATAAATCAGCGTCAGATGGTCAGGGAGATAAAATTATTGGTGGATATGAATGGATAGATAATGATGGAGATGGTAATATTGATCTGGAAGATGGGGAGATTGTAGAGACTCCAGGAGATCCAGGAGATCCTGGCTGGGGAAAATATAATGAATGGGGTCAAAAAGAGGTGGGTAATGCAAAAGATCGTGGCATTAATGACGAGCTTGATAAATTGGTACACAATCTTGGGGTTGAATATTGGTATGGAAAATATTTTGCTATTCGATCGGGTTTCTACTATGATAAGACTGGAAAAATTAGTAATCCTACATTTGGTATAGGTCTTCGGTTTGCTGGTTATGGATTTGATTTTGGATACACATATGGCGAAACTGGCCATCCTTTAACCAATACCATGCGATTTTCCCTAAATATAGAATTTTAATTTACTTCTCTATAAAGGATATTGTGCTAGATGCGCAAAGTTGTTTTTATAATTTTATTTTTATTTTCTTTTTTATATCCAGTTATTTCTAGCAATATTAAAGTATGTGCAATTAGGGTAGAGTTTATAAACGACAGTCTAGAGAGCACCACTGGAAATGGCCAATTTTTATTAGAGAACAAGGGAATTGATTGTGGGAATTATTTGATTGACCCTCCGCCCCATCAAAAGTCTTATTTCGAATCCCAACTAAAAGCTGTTAGTAATTATTATCGAGATATTTCTAATCAAAAATTTGGTTTTGATTTATCTAATTCAAAGGTATTCCCAAATAATTATGAAGAAGCATATCAATTGGATCATACTATGGACCATTATAATCCATATAACTCAGATATTGATCAAGAGGAAAGTTTAACTATATTGTTTAAGGATGCTCTAATAAAGGCATATAAAGTTGATTCAATTGATTACAGCTATTACGATATGATCGTAGTTTTCCATGCTGGAATAGGTCAAGATTTTTCTTTGCCCTTTTTAGATCCGACACCTGAGGATATACCATCAACATATATTGATAAAGATATGGTTGAGACATATATAGGACCAGATGGGATAAAAATAGATGAGAATTATATCTATAAAGGTATAATCCTTCCTGAAACGCAAAATCATTTATTATACGAAATTTCATTAGATATGTTTAACACATCTGAACCCTGTGAATATCAATATGGACTTACTGGTACTTTTGCTTTGATGGTTGGATTTTTTATTGGTCTACCTCCACTTTGGAATATTAATAATGGTGAGAGCGGAGTTGGAGTTTTTGGATTAATGGATCAAGGTTCAAATAATGGCAGAGGTCTAATTCCTGCTCGAGCAACAGCATGGACAAGAATTTTTTCAGGCTGGGAGGATTCAAAGGATATTACTTACAATTCACATATTGCTCTTTATGATAATAAACCTGATCAGATAGCTAGAGTTGACATTAGCCAATCCGAGTATTTTTTAATTGAAAATCGAAATAATTATGTTTACAAAAATGTAAGTATCGATTCAATGATATATAAATCATATGAGTCGTCTGGTTATAGTCGATTTCCTCCTTTTGTCGAAATTTTATTTGATAGTGTTGATATTGTAAAAGATAGTAATGGGGTAGTAGTAAGCGTTCCAAATT
>CAZLPW010000091.1:0-7552 GCA_964561495.1 uncultured bacterium
TTGGGACTGACCATGTCCAGCCAGTACCAGGAGCATCTGGTGGACTAGCCTTACTTACAAAATTTATATAGGCAGTTAGAAAACCTCCATCACTCGTAGGATTAAACCCTCTTGTAGAGGGTACTCTCATTCCATTATCCTCCCAAGATGGTAAAACATTTCCCAACTCATCCAATAGCTCAGTACCATAGATACCCGCTAATATGTAACGACAATCTGAATATCTTGCAATGTCAACAGCGGGCAAGGGTAAGGCAAAGGTAGTATCAATTCCACAAAAAATATTATCTGAATTATTATAAGATGAATTAGAGTCAGAGTATTGCTCTGTACATGAAAAAATTATAATACCTAAGTAAACTAATAATTTGTTTTGATTTTTTTTAAATCTACTCATGATTTAATTTATTAAAATTTTTTATAGTTTTTTTAATTTACTGAATCTGTTTTGAAAAATGTGGTAATAGTAAGGAATAAATAAATCAAATATTTAAACATTCTCAAATCTACCTATCATATTATAAATAAAAAAACCCACGAATGTGGAGCTTTTAGAATTAATTTGTAGTAGCCATATTAAACAATCATGGAAAAAATAAAATTAGTACTTTATTCAATCATTTATTTATCTCTTGTTTTATCCAACATCCTAAGTGCAAAAAGGACTGACATGGATAATAAAAATATTACCGAAATTATTTCAGTTTTAAATGTATCTTTCAAAAAAAAAGATACTAAAAAGATTAGACCTTACTTGTCTAAAAATTTCATGGCCACAAACATGCCTGCTCCCGCGTCTTTTACAACTGGTATAAGAATGATGATGGATCAACTGCCACCAGATGGTGAATTTAAATTTGAATCGAAATCTAAAACAGCAAGTGGCGGATACAAATTGAATATATATTACGCTCCATACGATATACTATTTAAAATGCTTCTAAATGAAAATTTAAAAATCAAATCTATTTCTATTGACCGCGAAAGTAAATTGATGGACGCACACAACCAGCTAAATCATGTGATGCTAAATACCAAAAAATACGAGCCTAATTGGGAATCCTTAAACTCTCGTCCGACACCTCATTGGTTTAAGGAAGCAAAGTTTGGAATATTTATTCACTGGGGGCTTTACTCTGTTCCTGCATGGAGCCCCAAAGGGAGTTACGCCGAGTGGTACCTGAATGGTCTTCTTAATAATGATACTGCCCGAATTAGATATCACAAGGAAAACTATGGCGAGGATTTCCAATATCGAGATTTTATTGATGATTTTACAGCATCGAATTATAATCCCGATAAATGGGCGGAGTTATTTAAATATGCTGGAGCAAAATATGTTGTTCTTACTTCCAAGCATCATGATGGTTTTTGTCTGTGGCCAAGTTCTGAAAGTAATGGATATAATTCATTCGATGGAGCTGCAAAAAGAGATTTATTGGGTGACCTAAATAATTCTGTGAAAAAAGCAGGATTAAAATCAGGTTTTTATTATTCTCTTTACGAATGGCAGCACCCAGACTATCCAGAATATGTTGAGAAATATGTTGATCAATATATGTTACCCCAGTTGAAGGATGCTGTCCAAAGATATAGCCCTGATATAATTTTTTCTGATGGAGAATGGGATAGGGATAGTCGGGAGTGGCGGAGTGAACAATTCCTGGCGTGGCTATACAATGATTCCAATGCCCCAGAAGATATCGTGGTAAATGATCGCTGGGGAGGTGATACTAGGTTTAAACATGGTGGATATTTTTCAACAGAATATGATCCAAACTCAGGTGCTCTTGATGAACGATTTATTATCAGAGGATGGGAAGAGTGTCGGGGTATGGGAAAATCTTTTGGCTATAATAAAAATGAAAATCGAGAAGATTATAATACGTCAGAGGAATTAATTAAGCTTCTTGTTGATATCGTTTGTAGAGGAGGAAATCTATTGTTAAATATTGGACCAAAGGCTGATGGGACGATTCCAAAAGTTATGGTAGAACGATTAATGGATATTGGTATATGGTTAGGAAAAAATGGTGAAGCAATTTATAGCACCACGATTAACCGAATATCTGAATCAGCTGGGATGAAGTTTACTTTATCAAAAGACCGGACAGCCCTTTTTGTTTTTATAGAAAATATTCCTGAAAAAGAATTAATAATAGAAGGAATTAATGCAGTGGCTTCTAAAAAGATATCTTTTTTAGGGGGTTATAATAATCTGAAATGGCGTAATGAAAAGAATAATCTTGTTATTGATATTCCAGAAAATATTTCAAACAAATTAGCTGCTAGTCCTGTATATGTTTTAAAGATTCCAGTTTTGCCATATTTAGATGAACCAGATATTGATTTGATAATAAATAATGATGCGGGAAAAGTCACGATTGTATCCAAAGGACAAAATATTGAATATTTATACGGATTTGGTGATAAAGCTCAGCTATCAAAAGAATATACTGGATCGTTTATAATTGAGGAAGCTACAATGTTAAATATACAGGCAAGTGCAGAAGGACATCAGCCAAGTGGTATTCTTTCTGTACCAGTAAATATTCTTAAAGAAAAAAATGGGCTTCATCAAAGAACCTACCAAGGCAAGTGGGATAACTGTAGTGAAATGCTTGAAGGAAAACCAATAGAACAAGAAATAGTATATAACTTCTCAATAGATTTATCACTTAATGATGATTTTGGACATACATTTTTTGGTTATATTAAAATAGAAGAAGAGGGGGTATATGGTTTTCAAACAGTTTCTGATGATGGATCTAGGTTATTGATTAATGATGTAATTGTTGTTGATAATGATGGCCTTCATAGCAGAACAATAGTGTCTAATGAGATTTATCTAAAATCAGGGATGCATGAGATTCAAGTTGATTATTTTGAAAGAGGGGGGCAGGAATCCTTAAATGTGAATTGGAAAGGGCCTGGATTTGATTGGAGGGAAATCCCTGAATTCAAACTGTTTCATACTATTGATTAATACTATAATGGGGAATATATAATGAAAAAAATCAATCGGAGAACATTTATTAAGACTTCTGCAGCAGCAGGTAGTGCGGCTGCAATTTTTCCAAACTCGCTTTTTCCAAATTCAATTAAAAAGAGTGTGAAAATTGGGTTCATTGGGATTGGACTAAGAGGTCAGTGGATGCTTTGGCTGGCGGCAAAATATCCTGATATAGAGATTCCAGCAATTTGTGATATTGATAAGGGCATGATTAGTACGGGGCTAAAGATTTTAAAGGATGCTGGAAAGGCAGAGCCTAGAGTGTATAGCAAAAATGATGAAAATTTTCTGAATATGTTGCAAAATGAAGACCTTGATGGTGTATATATCGCGACTCCATGGGAGTGGGACCATCCAATGTCCATTGCAGCAATGAAGGCGGGTAAGCATGTGGGGACTGAGGTGCCTGCGGCTCTTACGGTAAATGATTGCTGGGATTTAGTTAATACCTCAGAGCAGACTGGAAAGCTATGCATGATAATGGAAAATGTCTGCTACCGAAGAGATATTATGGCAGTATTGAATATGGTACGCCAAAATCTTTTTGGAGAGATACTACACTGCCAGGGTGGTTACCAGCATGATTTAAGACACGTTAAATTTAATGATGGTATTAATCCTTATGGTGGTGGTGTTGAATTTGGTAAAAAAGGATATTCAGAGGCCAAATGGAGAACACAGCATTCTGTAGATCGGAATGGAGATTTATATCCGACCCATGGGTTGGGCCCTGTTAGTCCAATGCTAGACATTAATAGAGGGAATCGGATGTTATACCTTACTTCTACTGCCACACAATCTAGAGGTCTACACAATTATGTTGTGAAAAAAGGTGGTATAAATCATCCCAATGCAGGAGTAAAATTTAAATGTGGCGATATTGTGTCAACTATAATTAAGTGTGAACAAGGCCAAACAATAATGTTAAGTCATGATACAAATAATCCTCGACCATATTCTCTAAATTTCAGAGTGCAAGGTACAAATGGAATTTGGCAAAAAGATGCACGTTCGATATATATTGAGGGAGTAAGTAAGGAAGAGCACAGGTGGGATGAAGAGGAAGAGTACCTTAAAAAATATGACCATCCTATTTGGAAACGTTTTGAAAATGAAGCGTCAGGATCAGGGCATGGAGGGATGGATTTTTTTATTTTGAGGGCATTTATAGAAACGGTAAAAGGTGCGGCCCCTGTAATTGATGTTTACGATGCGGTAAGCATGAGTGTTGTCTCTCCTTTAAGTGAAAAATCGATTCGTTTAGGTAGTAAAGCTGTAAAAATTCCAGACTTTACTCGAGGAAAGTGGGAAACGAATAAACCCGTTTTTGGTTTGAACGATTATATTTAAATGATTTTATCTTACCTAGATTGGTCTATTATAGGTGCCTTTTTTCTGATTTCATTAGGTGTCGGGATAAGGGCTTCTAAAAAAGCGGGAGAAGATATAAAATCTTTTTTTCTTGCTGGTCGAAATATGCCATGGTGGTTGCTGGGAATCAGTATGGTTGCAACTACATTTTCAACTGACACACCAAATCTTGTTACAGATTTGGTAAGGCAGAAAGGAGTCTCTGGAAACTGGGGTTGGTGGGCTTTTCTGATTACCGGCATGCTCACTGTATTTATTTATTCAAAACTATGGCGCAGGTCTGAAGTTTTAACAGATATAGAATTCTATGAGCTGAGATACAGTGGAAAAGCAGCCGCTTTTTTAAGAGGTTTTCGTGCGCTATATCTGGGATTAGTTTTTAATGTGTTAGTTATGGGGTCTGTAAGTTTAGCAGCTGTAAAATTTGGTGAAATTGTATTGGGTTTTCCAGGATGGATCACCTTAGGTATCGCAGGCTCTATTACTTTAGTATATTCTCTATTAGGCGGTCTCAGGGCTGTGATTATTACAGACTTTATCCAATTTATTTTCGCAATGATTGGTTCTATATGGGCTATGATTTATTGTCTTGGTTTACCAGAAATTGGTGGTCTCTCGAATCTTATATCCCATAATAATGTTATTGACAAATTATCTATCATACCAGATCTTTCAAATCCAGATATTTGGGTACCTGTATTACTTGTTCCACTAGCTGTTCAGTGGTGGGCGAGTTATTACCCAGGTGCTGAACCTGGAGGTGGTGGTTATATAGCCCAGCGAATGTTTTCAGCTAAAGATGAGTTTAATGCAGTGGGCGCTACTTTTCTATTTAATATTGCCCATTATGCTATACGTCCTTGGCCTTGGATATTGATTGCACTGTGCTCCTTGATTATTTTTCCAGAATTATCAGATATAAAAGCTGCTTTTCCAAATTTACCTGATGATAAATTAGGTCATGATGTGGCATACCCTGCTATGCTTACGCTTCTACCGTCTGGTCTACTTGGGCTGGTATCTGCTTCTTTGATCGCTGCTTTTATGAGTACTATGTCTACACAGTTGAATCTTGGAGCCAGCTATCTTGTTAATGATTTATATCATCGTTTTATAAACCCATCGGCTTCACAAAAAGAGTTAGTCAAAGTAGGGCGATTATTTACTTTTGTTTCTATAATTCTTGGAGGAGGCTTAGGCTTAATACTTAAAAATGCTGGTCAAGCATTTAATTTACTATTAATGATTGGTGCTGGAACTGGGCTCATATATATATTACGATGGTTTTGGTGGCGGATCAATGCCTATACTGAAATAGTGGCTATGGTAAGCTCATTGCTGATTGCATGTTACCTCAACTTTGGAGGCTTAATTATTGATGATTGGTTAAAAATTGTCATTGGTTCAGTCTTCACAACTATTATTTGGTTAATTGCTACATTTATTACCCCACCAGATAATGACGAAACCTTACAGGCATTCGTTTTAAAAGTAAATCCAGGCGGACCAGGGTGGTCAAAATACTCGGGGGGTGTTTCTTCTGACCCATGGCCAGTTCCGAGAGGTATTCTGGCCATGATGTTGGGGTGTGTTTTTGTATATGGAGTATTGATTGGAATTGGCCAATTAATATATGGTTATATAGGACTTGGGATTGTTATTTCTGGTTTGGGCATAACTGCATTATTCGGATTATTAAAAGTATGGAAATAAGTACACCAGGAAGGATTTGCCTATTTGGCGAGCATCAAGACTATCTGGGGTTGCCAGTTATTGCTATGGCTATTTCATTGCGCGTAAGAATTCGCGGGTATCCAAGATCGGATAGAAAGATAGTTATTCATAAAAAAGATTTTAAGGAAACAGAATCTTTTTTGCTTTCTGATTTAGATTATAATAGACCCAGAGATTATTTCAAAAGTGGGTTGAAAGTATGTTTAGAAGAGGGCTTGGTTTTTAGCAATGGGTTTGAATGTGAGATCACTAGTGACATACCTATTCAAGCAGGGACAAGTAGTTCTTCTGCGATTGTAGTAAGTTGGATCCATTTTCTATCTTTGATGTCTGAAAAACGAATTAATTGGTCCTTAAAAAAGTTAGGTGAGTTAGCATTTAAGGCTGAGGTTCTTGAGTTTGGTGAGCCAGGAGGAATGATGGACCAATACACAACTGCTATTGGGAACTTGGTATATATAGAGTCAGAGCCAGAATTATTTGTAAAACAATTAAGCCCTAATTTAGGTAGTTTTATTTTAGGGGATTCAGGGGATCCAAAAGACACAATGAAGATTCTTAAAAGATGTAGAGATCTAAGGATGGACATTCTCCAGAATGTTAAATTAAAAAATAAGAACTTCGATCTAAACTCTTGTAGTAAGGATCTTGATTTGTCATTGTTAAATCATAAAGAAAAAGATTTATTTTTTAGTACTATTGATAATCGAGATATTTTAAAAAGAGCCAAAGTGGAATTAGAAAAGGAAAATCCAGACCATAAAATTTTAGGAGACTTGTTAAATCAGCAACATAGTATTCTAAGAGAAAAATTAGATGTAAGCACAAAAAAAATTGAATCAATGCTAACAGCAGCATTAGATGCTGGAGCATTGGGCGGAAAGATTAACGGCTCTGGTGGAGGCGGATGTATGTTTGTATACGCTCCTGAAAATCAAGAATCTATAGTTCAAGCCATAGAGTCTGTTGGTGGGGAAGCATACGTAATTCATTCTGATACAGGTTCAAACGTTTTAAATTAATTATGAATATAAATATTACTTAAAATTTGGAAAAACTTAGTCATTTAAAATTTTTTACACTCTAAGTTTATAAATCTCTAAATTTACTGATCATTCCAAAAATACCTCCCCCCACGAGTGCGGTGGCTTTTAAGTTAAATTATCATTGATTACATTCGTACCAAGGTTCTTTATATAAGTCATTGAAGAAAATTTTTCTATCTTTTTCCAGCTCTATTTTTTCACCAAAAATTTTAGCATTTAAAAAACATTTATTCATTTTATCTGAATCACCTAATGCAGCATATGCCCTTGCTTTACACTCGTATGCATATGCCAGATCAAAATCCTTTATAGACTCTTTCATTGTTATATCCATGCAGGAATTTGCATGGGCAAGAGATTCTTCACCCTGATTTAAAACTGCGTACAC
>CAZLPW010000091.1:7585-7743 GCA_964561495.1 uncultured bacterium
TGTTTATAAGCTTGTAGTGAGGTGATTTTTGCCAATGATATAAAGATGTTTTTGCAAAGAACAACATTCGTTTGTCATCATTTTTATTTCTATCCATTTTCTGAAGAAGATTCCAAGTCTGAATATTTAATTCGATTGCCATATAATGATGTAAGCTA
>CAZLPW010000092.1:0-7686 GCA_964561495.1 uncultured bacterium
CAATGGAATGAATCAGAGTAAATAATTTGATTACAATCAAAGCCTCACATTCGTGGGGTTTTTTGTTTTTAGTCTAAGATTGGTCTGTTTAGTGTTAAAAAGGGCTGAATTGGACTGATTTCATTGGACCTGTCACTGGTTTTTTTGTGGGATTATGCTATGCTGACCTAATATGTAAGGAACCTTTATATTTATTATTCATAAATCTTGTCCATTTATCGATACTAGATTTTTTTTCTATCATTCTTTTGGAAACCAATGGATATCCACTTGGCATTCCTTTACTTCTAATGCTGAAAACAAGTTTATTCCAATAATGCTCAATAGCATTTGATTCATCAAAAATTTTCCAAGTATTTTGCAGAAATGGAGAGCTGAAACTTATTATAAACCTCGCAGGATAATCTGATTTCTTGCTTCCAGAACCATAAAATAAAAAATAATTTAGGAATGGTTTAATAATTTCTCGTTTTTCTTTAAAGGGTATATCATTTGATTTGACATCTTGCCGAATCTCACCTAGTTCTCTAAGATGCCAATATTCATTAATTATTTTATCTAATTCAAAAATATTACCGCCACAAATTTTAGAGGCAAATTCAAAACCAGGTCTTGTTGTATGATTTACTAGGGCAGGCGGTGCGTTTCTTGTAGATTTTAAGGATATACCTAAATTATTGATTACTATATCTGACTTTGCACTAGTTTTAGCCTTTTCAAACCCTAGTTTAATGGATAAGTCTTTTAAAGTTTTATCGTTATAATTTTCAATATTATTCAAAATGGTATTGAATTCATTATTTTGATAAAAATTATTATTTAGAGCCAATATACCCTGTTTAGTAGTTTCATTATAATTGCTAATTGAGTTAATCTTTCCAAAGCCTGGTATAGGTTCATTGCTCTGCTGCATTGCTAATAATTTTATTTTTAAAAGCAACTCATCTCTTTCACCATTGTTCATACAAATCTTTTTTTATTGTAGAAATGTATAAAGATTAATTAATAAAGTACAGTGATATGAGGTAGTAGGCTATTTAAAGATATTTCAGTGTTTAATTAGTTGAGATATTTAGGCTCAATGTTTCTTTATCGACAACTAATTTTGGTGAGAGATTTTTTAATTTAAGATAGGATTTAATTTCATTTGCTACTGCTCTAACCGCATTAACAGCAACGCTATTACCTAATTGTTTCATCGCCTGTGTTTTTGGAACAGGAAATTCGAAGTTAGAGGGGAGTCCCATCATCTTTTTTCCTTGTTTAATTTCTAGCTGTACCACTTTCCCATCTACTCTATAGGAGTCCCAATTTCGTCTGTCATTAATATTGGATCCACGACCTCCAACTCTTAAGGTGAAGCCAATTTTTCTATCGCATTTTCCACCCCAAATATCTGACATTGTTAGCTTCAATTCTTGTGGCTCTGGGAAGATAAAAGGGTATGGGTATTTATGCTCTTTTGGAAAACCAATTATAAAAATTCTTGGTCTATGTTGTGGTAGTCCATAATCAGATGCCTTAATGATTTTGTGTGTAATATTATACTCTAGCTCATTTTCAAGAATATCTTTGATTATAATAAATGTTCTTCCACCATCATGATTCATTAGATGTCTAACATTTTCTAAAAAAATCGCATCTGGTCTTTTTTCAGCGATTATATCTCTGATTACAAAAAACATATTTCCTCTCTCCTCAAGTTCTTCGGAGAATCCTTTTTTATATCCAGCCTGAGAAAAGGGTTGGCAAGGAAACCCTGCGCAAAGAATATTATGATTGGGAATCTTTTTTGGATTTACTTTTAAAATATCATCATTAAATAATTGATCATTAAATATTGAGGGAGATATGTCCTCAAAGTTTTTTTTATATGTTTCTCTAGCATATTTATCAATCTCAGATGCAAAAACACAATCCCACTCATCATCGTGAATAGCCAGATGAAATCCTCCTATTCCTGCAAAAAGATCTATAAAACTCTTTTTCATAAACAATAATTTAATAATCTTAGTTTTATATTTTTATTACTTACCCTATTAAAACTATTATGATAAATATCTAAAACGATATATAAAAGCCACTGATTTTATTATATTATTGTTAAATCATACTATTGTTTAAACTAATAAATATTGTATTTTGGACCTGTTACTGGTTTTATTTGTATTATGATGGGTAGATTATTATATAATTAAAAAAATGGAATAAATTATGAGATACACTATAGTCATTACGGGAGTTACAAAGGGGCTGGGTAGAGCCTTGACTGAACAATATATACAACTAGGTCATATGGTAATTGGTTGTGGTCGCAATAGTAATTCCATTGCATTAATGTCCAGATCTTATCCAAAAAATACAGATTTTCAGGTTGTGGATATATCCGATTACAGGCAGGTCCGTTCTTGGGCTTCAGATGTATTAAATAAGTTTGGATCACCAGATTTTTTATTGAATAATGCAGGCATCATAAATAAAAATGCATCTTTGTGGAATGTTTCAGTTAAGGAATTTTCAGAGGTAATAGATATCAATCTAAAAGGTGCGCATAATACTATCAAAGAATTTCTGCCAGAAATGATCAAAGTCGGAAAAGGGATGGTGGTTAATTTCAGTTCTGGCTGGGGTAGAAGCACTTCCCCAGAAGTAGCACCGTATTGTAGCAGTAAATGGGCTATTGAAGGTTTATCCAAGTCTCTGGCACAGGAACTTCCTGAAGGTATAACAAGCGTGGCGCTTAATCCTGGAGTGATTGATACAGATATGCTGAGGTCCTGCTGGAGTGAAAATGCGGCAGTGTATGAAAAACCAGAAAATTGGGCAAAAAGAGCTGCACCTTTTATTCTAAATATTAATCCAAAAGACAATGGAGCATCATTGACCGCCCCTTAGTATTCTAGGTCCAATATTACTTTGGTCTCTCATTAAAAAAGTTTGAGTACCGGTGGAGGGAATCGAACCCCCACTCACTTGCATGAATCGGATTTTGAATCCGACGCGTCTACCAATTCCGCCACACCGGCAATTTTAAGGTTTTCTCATCGTGAAAACTACATAAACTATTGACCAATTTGCACAGGCTAAAAATAGCTCGGTACAATATAGTACAATGATTCGATCTGTCAGTTAGCACTGTTCAATTAATTATTCCTAGTTTTAGTTTAAAGAATTTTTACTTAATTATTCGTTATATTAATGAGCGCAATATTAATAATAATTAATATTAATGAAAGGAACTTTATGAAACTTAATACCAAACTTATTTTATACTTAGCGCTATTCATTTCGACTACCTTTCCACAGGAAACCATTCTCAAACAAACAACATTTTCTTCATTAGCCGTTAATAAAAATGGAGAAAACACAGGTGCTCTTTTAGGAACAGTAGGGCAGCCTTTTGTTGGGAAGTTGGAAAATAATAATATAATTATTTCAACTGGTTTTTGGGGGAGTGTAGCAAATGTATTGCTTGGAGTAGAAGATTTTTTACCAACGGAGTTTGCAATATCTAATGCATATCCAAATCCGTTTAACCCAACTGTAATGATTGATTTTCAAATACCTGAAAAAACAGACGTTAAGATTATGGTATTTGATGTATTAGGTCGTCTTACATTTTCACGCGAACAAAAATTTTCTGAGGCTGGTAAATATCAGTTTAAATGGCATGGAATAACAAACAGTGGTAAAACTATAGCCAGCGGAATTTATTTTGTGGCTATTCAACATAAAACAAAAGTTTATAACCAAAAAATCACTTTTTTGAAATAGGAGAAAATCATGAAAAAATCAATAATTATAATATTAGCGTTCTTTACTTATATTTTTGCGCAGCCAGGTATTAGTGCCCCAAATGAGATTTCATTTCAGGGAATGCTTACGAATACAGATGGAAGTATATATGAAGATGGGGAATATCAATTAACTTTTCGTTTTATTAGAACTACTCAAGGTGGATCTGAACAGACGATATGGGAAGAGGAGCATATGGCTTCAGTCCAAAATGGTGTTTTCTCAGTTCTTCTTGGTAGTATTACAACCTTGCCTCAAAATATTCCAGGAAATGTTATGTTAGAAACTCAAGTTGGCGATGAGGTCTTAACTCCTAGGCAAACGTTTAGCTCAGTACCTTTCTCGTTAAAATCAAATATGGCTAACCTATCTCTTGAGGCAATATCATCAGACTCCTCGAATTATTCAGAAGTCTCTAGGCATGCTATATATGCTGATAGTGCAATGTATTCTATGAACGCGCCTTTAGCTGACACTGCCCAATTTTCTCATTATTCTAATCATGCAATGCACTCTGATTCAGCTATGTATACTACATATTCGCAACATGCTTCACATGCAGATACTGCAATGATGACTGCTCACAGTGTACATGCTGATACTTCAGGTTTCAGTATCCATTCTAGTTATTCTCTTTATTCCGATACATCGGGGTTTGCGAATCAGAGTGGTTATTCATTTTATGCTGACACGGCACATTATTTAGTCAATATGCCTACTATTGATTCTGTAATGTTTTCTGAACAATCAAATTATGCATTAACAGCTGACACGGCAGTTATATCTATGCAAAGCTTGTATTCAGATACAGCAACAATTGCTTTAACTAGTGCTGATGCTGTTAGTCAGTTAAATGATCTTTCAGATGCTACTACTGAAGGAGGATATGGTAATCTAGGATTAGGTGGTGGTGTACTTGCGACTACTGAAGGCGCTTATAATCTTGCATTTGGATACGATGCATTGAGATCTAATGTAGGTGCAAGTTTTAATACTGCTTTAGGACATAAATCAATGTGGTCAAATATTGATGGTGAAAAAAATGTAGCAATTGGATACAGCTCTTTGTACGAAAACACAAGCGGCACTCAAAATACTTCTAGTGGTTATGAGGCGCTATATTCTAATGTTGAGGGAAGTTATAATTCATCGTATGGTTACCACTCGTTATACAAGAACCTAGTAGGAAACAGTAACGTGGGCTTTGGAATGCAAACATTATATAATAATACAAGTGGTAATACCAACACTGCCATTGGAAGAAATGCTGGAATGATGAATACGACAGGATCAGGTAATATATTCATTGGTTTTTCTGCAGGTAATAATACAGATCATCAGGAAGCTTCTAATAAACTAGTTATAGCTAATTCTTCTACAACTACTCCTCTTATTGATGGTGATTTTGAAAATGCTACTTTAAATATTAATGGTTCGATTTCAGCCGCATCTTTTTCTGGTGATGGATCAGGTTTAACCGGGATTTCATCAGGTGCAAATAATCTTAATGATCTTTCAGATGCTACCACTAATGGGGATTATAATTTAGGATTAGGAAGTCAAGCGTTAGGCAATAACACCGATGGTTATCATAATACAGCAATTGGCCGGGATGCAATGACATTAAATACCACTGGATATTCAAATACTGCTGTAGGTCTTGGTGCGCTAAGAAGTAATATTGAAGGTTTTGGAAATATAGCACTAGGTCAGGATGCTCTGGCGCAAAATATTTCAGGAAATATGAATACTTCATCAGGTTATCAATCCTTGGAATTAAATACAACTGGTGGCCAGAATACGGCTAATGGTTATCAATCACTAGAATCGAATACAACAGGAAACTATAATACAGCCTTTGGTAAGCATTCATTAAGAAACAGCACGACAGGAAGTAGTAATTCGAGTTTCGGAATCGATGCACTTTATGAAAATACAACTGGTGGAAGCAATACTGCTATTGGGCGGAATGCAGGTGGGGATAACACAACAGGATCTGGAAATATATTTATTGGTTATGGAGCTGGTGATAATTCAAATCATCAAACATCTTCTAATAAATTAGTTATAGCCAATTCTTCGACAACTACACCACTAATAGATGGTGACTTTGAAAATGCTACTTTAAATATTAATGGTTCTGTTTCAGCCACATCTTTTTCTGGTGATGGATCAGGTTTAACCGGGATTTCATCAGGTGCAAATAATCTTAATGATCTTTCAGATGCATTGTTTGAGGATAATTCGATATATCTAGGTAATTCGCCATCCAGTACCAGTAGCGCTGTAAACAATGTTTCAATTGGTGTTAATGCCATGGAGTCTATTACTACAGGAGATAATAATACAGCGATAGGGCATAAAGCTTTGGAGAGCAATACAGCAGCTAATAAAAACGTTGCAGTTGGATATCTTGCTTTGAACGCGAATTCCACTGGATATGCAAACACTACTAGCGGTACCGAATCTTTACTTTCTAACACAACTGGAAGTTATAATGTATCAGTAGGTTATGAGGCTTTAAAATCAAATACAACTGGTGATAATAATATTGGTATTGGTAGGGCAGGAGACGTGATTACTACAGGAAGTGACAATATCACAATTGGTCAGGATGCTGATCCAAGTTCAGCGAGTGCATCTAATCAAATAGTAATTGGATCTGGTGCTACAGGTCATGGTGATAACATAATAGTGATGGGTAATGGTAGCGCAACTGCAATACACCCACATGATGATAATGAGGTAGATTTAGGTAGTAATGATTATGGGTTTAAAAATCTTTATCTGGATGGCATTGCATACGTTGATGGCATTGATTTAAATGGAACTTCAGTCTCTGCGACTGCTGCTGAGTTAAACTTTGTTGATGGTGTTACATCTGCATTACAGACTCAATTAGATAACAAACAAGCTTCGGACGCTGACCTAGATGATTTAGCAGATGGAACACTATCATCGAGTAAAGTTGAAAATAACGAATATTTTATTACTTCAGCTGGAACATCAGGTCAAATATGGAAGTCAGATGGGAATGGTGCAGGTTCATGGGCTACTTCAAATCTTGATGGTTTGTCTGATGCATTGGTTGAGGATAATTCGATATATTTAGGTAGTTCGCCATCCAGTACCAGTAGCGCTGTAAACAATGTTTCAATTGGTGTTAATGCCATGGAGTCTATTACTACAGGAGATAATAATACAGCGATAGGGCATAAAGCTTTGGAGAGCAATACAGCAGCTAATAAAAACGTTGCAGTTGGATATCTTGCTTTGAACGCGAATTCCACTGGATATGCAAACACTACTAGCGGTACCGAATCTTTACTTTCTAACACAACTGGAAGTTATAATGTATCAGTAGGTTATGAGGCTTTAAAATCAAATACAACTGGTGATAATAATATTGGTATTGGTAGGGCAGGAGACGTGATTACTACAGGAAGTGACAATATCACAATTGGTCAGGATGCTGATCCAAGTTCAGCGAGTGCATCTAATCAAATAGTAATTGGATCTGGTGCTACAGGTCATGGTGATAACATAATAGTGATGGGTAATGGTAGCGCAACTGCAATACACCCACATGATGATAATGAGGTAGATTTGGGTAGTAGCAGTTATTCATTTAAAGATGCTCATATTCAGGGCACAGCGAATATTGGTGCCTTAAATTTGAGTGTTGCCAGTCCTATTACAAGTAATTCGACCTTTAATGGTAGCGAGACTATAATTCCTATTAATACTTCTGGAGGCATAATTACTGTCACAATTGATACCGACCAAAAGGTTGCGGGAAGAATATTGATTTTTAAAAATATAAGTACAAATGGCTTTTATATTGCTACGGAGGGAAGTGAGCAAGTTCAAGCAAGGGGCGAAGAAATACGT
>CAZLPW010000093.1:0-7664 GCA_964561495.1 uncultured bacterium
GATAGATAAAGTAAAAATCAAACATCCAGAAACAAATTTGATCGGTACCAGAATTAAAGATGTTGGTAACCCTTGGCTAGATGCTGGAATTGTTCCTTTTTCAACTCTGAAGTACTATAAAGATAAAGAATATTGGTCAAAATGGTTTCCTGGTGATTTTGTCACAGAATGTTTTCCAGGACAGTTTAGGAATTGGTTTTATTCATTACTAGCTATGAGTGCAGAACTAGAGGGTGTCGCACCATTTAAAACTTTACTTGGTCATGCATTAGTCAAAGATGAAAAAGGTAAAGAAATGCATAAATCTACTGGTAATGCTATTTGGTTTGATGACGCAGCTGAAAAGATGGGTGTTGATGTAATGCGCTGGATGTATGCTAGCCAAAATGTAGAGCATCATCTTTTATTTGGATATGCTGCTGCTGATGAAGTAAGAAAAAAAATAATCACTTTATGGAATGTATATAGTTTTTATGCTACTTATGCGAGCCTAGATGAATTTTCACCAGAAAATTTCACTTTAAAGTCTAAAAATATGACAATTTTAGATAAATGGATCTTAGCAAAAACTAATAAACTTATAGAAGTTGCTAAAAATTCCTATGATAATTATAAAATATCAGATCTTATGAAATTCTTTGAATTATATTTAGATGATTTATCCAATTGGTATATAAGAAGAAATAGAAGAAGATTTTGGAAATCTGAAAATGATATAGATAAGAATACTGCTTATATGACTCTATTCGTTGTTATTTGTGATGTAATTAAAATTTTATCACCAGTCATACCATTTCTTACAGAAAAAATATATCAAAATCTGGTGAGAAACTCTATTGAAAATTCGCCTGAAAGTGTTCACCACTGTGATTTTCCCATTCCAAATGATCAATGGAATGAAGATGAGTTAATTATGAAGGTAGATTCTATGAAAAATCTAATTGAATTAGGTCGTTCTGCCAGAAATGAATCAGGGATAAAAGTTAGACAACCATTATCTACTCTTTATTATGCATTAGAAGATAGTAAAATAGCAAGTTTTATTGATGAGTATGATAATATAATCAAAGATGAATTGAATGTTAAATCCATAATTAGAATGAATGAAGACGATGATTTAATAGCCTATAAAATAAAGCCAAACTTAAAAACTCTTGGTCCAAAATATGGAAAAGGATTAGCAGAAATTCAAAATTTATTAGATACAAATTCATCGCATGAATTAGTTAAAGAAATGCAGTTAAAAGATGAAATAAAACTAAAAAATGGAGACTATGTTTTATCCAGAGAGGACGTGTTTATAGAGACTATTGCTAATGATGATTCTATTGCAGTAAGCGGTTATGGTATTACTGTAAGCTTAATATTAGAATTATCGGAAGAGCTAATTGAAGAAGGTAGAGTACGTGAAATTGTTAGAATTATTCAAAACTTTAGAAAGGATGCCAGTTTTGCAGTAGATGATAGAATTATTATTTGTTGGAATTTAGAGGGGCAGATAAAAACTGCATTTAGTAAATTTAAGAAGTATTTTTATGAAGAAACTCTTACCGTAGATATTGTAGAAGATCTAACGGAATACGATATTGAGCGAAAATTTAAAATTGATGGTAGAGAATTTTTAGTTAAAATAAAACGGAAATAGAAGGAAAATAAAATGGCAAATAAAAAATATTCCAAAACAAAGCTAAAAATGTTTAAAAAAAATATAGAATCTAAGCTAATTAAAGTAGCTGAAGATTTAGGTGATATTAAACGAAACCTGGACACACGAAATAGTTCAAATGCGGGTCTATCCCAAGATTCTGTTTATAGTGTGCATATGGCAGATGCTGGAACTGACTCTTTTGAACGTGAAAAAGATTTCCATTTTATGAATAGGGAATCAGAGTATTATAAACATTTGTATAATGCATTAGATAGGATTGAAAATGGCACTTTTGGTGTTTGCTCTTTTTGTGGTGACCTTATTTTAGAAGAACGTATGCTAGAGGTTCCTAATGCAACCAAATGTGTTGAGTGCAAAGAGAAAGAAAAACTAAACATAGCATAATTTGTTTTGTTTGTTCTTTGGATAACTTTCGCGGTTTTTTTGTTAGATCAGTACACTAAGTGGATAATTAAATCTAATTTTGATCTTTATCAGACCAAACCAATTATTGAGAATTTTTTTCACATTACATACGTAACTAATGATGGTATGGCATTTGGGCTATCAATGCCTGGTGGCAGATCAATTCTATTGTTTCTATCTGTACTTTTAACTATACTGATTTTTTGGTATTTATGGAGGGAGCGATTTAATCATATAATTATTAGAATAAGTTTAGCATTAATTTTAGCTGGAGCCCTTGGTAATATTATTGATAGAGCAATTTATGGAAGTGTTGTCGATTTTTTGGATTTTATGATAGGTGATTTTCATTGGTATATTTTTAATGTCGCTGACTCATCTGTTACATCGGGAATGATATTGTTTATGTATTATTCATTCTTTATTGAACCCACTTTTCAAAGTGAAGTCAATAATCAAGAAGAAGGCTTTAATAGTATAGATTAAAAATAATTTTGATAGAGATAATATCTAAGGTTTATAATAATAAAAATATTAGGCTAGATACCTATATAAAAAACACTCTTAATGGATATTCCAGAACCAAAATTAATTTTTGGATAAAATCTAGTTTAGTAAATGTAAATGGTTTTCAAGAAAAACCAAGCTATCTCGTTCAAAATAATGATAAAATTTCTATAAATATTCCAAAACAGCAGATTAATCAAAAAAAAATAGAACCAATAAAAATGGATTTAGATATTGTTTATGAGGATGACAACATTGTTATAATCAATAAACCTGTTGGGCTTGTTGTTCATCCTGGAAATGGGAATCCTTCCAATACATTAGTTAATGGTTTGGTAAATCATTTTAAATCATTATCAGATATTAATGGTTCGAATAGACCAGGTATAGTTCATAGACTTGATGCAGATACATCTGGACTCATAGTAGTAGCCAAAAATAATATTGCTCATGAAGTTTTAAGTACCCAATTTCAAAAAAGAAAGGTTTCTAAAGTTTATTTTGCAATTACTTGGGGAGATTGGAAAGAAAAAAAGGGAATTATAGATATGCCTATAAATAGAAATAAAAAAGACCCTACAAAATTTTCAGTTCATGAAATAGGTAAAAAATCAATTACTAGGTTTGAGGTAAAGAAGAAGTATAGGCATCTATCATTAGTTAAATTTTATCCAGAAACTGGTAGAACTCATCAAATCAGAGTACATTCATCTTTTAAAGGAAATCCAATTTTTGGAGATAAGAAATATGGAGGAGCAGAAACAAAAACCAGAGGATTTTTACCCGAATTAAATAAAATTTATAAGAGAATGTTGGGGGATTTTAGAGGACATGCTTTACATGCGGAATCAATTGAGTTTACACATCCAAAAACAAATAAACTGGTATCGTTTAATTCTTCATTACCTTCTCAATTTCAAAATTTAGTAAATTCGATTGAAAAATATTATGGCTGAAACATTTAAAAAACATATTGATAATTTTATCGATTTTATTAATAAAGAGAAGGGTTATTCAGAACATACTATAGCCTCATATAAAGGTGATTTATTGCAATTTTTTAAATTTTCCATAGGCTATTTTGAAGGTACTAAGTTTAATTTAGAAGATATAAATAGGCAATTAATTAGAGATTATTTAGGTTTTGAATTTGAAATAGGCAAATCAGTAAAAACAAGATATCGTAAGTTGGCATCTATAAAATCATTTTTCAAATATCTTATTAGAGAAAAAAAGATTATAGATAGTCCAGCTGAGTATATTCCAATGCCAAAAGTTGAAAAAAAAATACCAAGGTTTATCCAACAAGGACAAAATATTAATCAATTGATGTCAAAGCCTGAAATATTTGAAAAACAAAAAAACCATCGCGCTAGTAAAAATAATAAAAAAAGAGATATAACTAAAATTAGAAAAGAAAAAATTCTTAGGGACTGTGCAATGTTGGAATTATTCTATGCTAGCGGCATCCGAAGGAGTGAGTTGGTTGCGCTTAATATTGGTTCTGTTAATATAAGAAGTAAACTATTAAAAGTATCAGGAAAGGGTAAAAAAGAAAGGATAGTTCCATTTAACAGATCTGCCAAAAATGCTCTTGTGGCTTATATCAATCATCGTGGAAAAATATTGGATAAAGATTTAAATGCACCATTATTTTGTGGTTCTAATCAGAATAGAATTTCAATTCGTACTGTTAGTCGTCGTATAGGGGAATACATTAAGGATCTGAATGTAAATAATAAAAATCTTGGACCCAAGTTAGGAGAAGGTGGACCGCATACATTGCGTCATACCTTTGGATCACACCTCATTGATAATGAAGCTGATATTAGAGTTATACAAGAACTACTTGGTCATAGTAGTATTTCATCCACACAGATTTATACCAATGTTAGTTCAAAAAAAATAAAAAAAGTTTATAAAAAGGCTCACCCTAGAGGACAATAAGGTTTATTTGATAATGGAAGTAAAAGCAAATACACTTGGGATAGATCTATTAGGAATAGATAAAGATTTAATATTGCATAGAAATCTTTCAGTAGAGCAGCTTGCCGATGATATTTTAGATAAGAAGGAGGGTGTGAAAGGTCTTAATGGTGCAACTATGGTCGATACTGGTATATACACTGGTAGATCTCCAAAGGATAAATATATTGTTTCTGAAAAAAGTTCTAAAGATAAAATATGGTGGGGTGAAGTAAATAGAAAAATATCTGAAAAGCATTTTGAAACTTTATATGAAATAGTAATTGATTATTATAATAAATCTAAAGATAAAAGAACTTATTTATTTGATGGTTACGCAGGCGCTGATGAAGAGCATTCAATTTCGGTTAGAATTTTAGCCAAAAGAGCTTGGCAAGCACATTTTGCTCACAATATGTTTATTAGGGAAAAAGAAAAACAATTAATCAATAAAAATATTCCAGATTTTACAATTATCAATGCATCGGATATTTCAAATCCTTTTTATAAAGAGTTTGGCATGAATTCTAAGACCTTCATTATTTTTCATTTAGGAAAACGTATTGCAATAATTGGTGGAACTGAATATGGGGGTGAAATGAAAAAAGGAATTTTTTCTGTGCTGCATTATATACTGCCTCAAAAAGGAATCTTGTCTATGCATTGTGCTGCAAATGTTTACGAGGACGGCAGTAATCCAGCTATATTTTTTGGTCTATCAGGCACAGGTAAAACAACTCTTAGCACTGACCCGTTGCGACCTTTAATTGGAGATGATGAGCACGGTTGGTCAGACAGAGGTATTTTTAATTTCGAGGGTGGATGTTATGCTAAGGTAATAAATTTAGATGCTGAAAAAGAGCCAGATATATATGCAGCTATTAGAGAAGGAGCTCTCTTAGAAAATGTTGTATATGATCAAGAAACCAGAGCAATCGATTTTTCCGATAGTTCAAAAACGGAGAATACTCGCGTTTCTTATCCAATAAGCCATATCGAAAATTCTCTTTCATCTAAAGGTCTACCAAGTATTGCTGGCCACCCTGAAAAAATTATTTTTTTGACCTGTGATGCTTACGGAATTCTACCTCCAGTTGCAAAATTATCAAATGAACAAGCTATGTATCATTTTATTAGTGGGTACACTGCTAAAATAGCTGGTACTGAGAGAGGCATAACGGAACCAGTGGCGACTTTTTCTCCTTGCTTTGGGGGACCATTTCTTACTTTGCACCCCCTAGAATATGCAAAATTGCTTGAAGACAAATTAATTAAACATAATGTCACCGTTTATTTAGTAAATACGGGTTGGGTTGGGGCAAGTGCTAGTTCAGGTGCAAAAAGAATTGATTTGAATATTACGAGGATGATTATTAATAAAATTCTTGGAGGTGATGTTGAAAAATCAAAATTTAAATTGGATCCATATTTCCATTTTAATATACCAATAAATCTGTCTGGACTTGATCCTAATATTTTGATGCCTGAATTATCATGGGTAGACAAGAAAAAGTATCATGAAATAGCAAAATCTCTGGTGCGAAAGTTTCAAGAGAATTATAAATCATATCATATCAGTGACGATCGTTTATTAAAAGCTGGCCCTTCCTTGTCCATAGATTAATAAATTATATTTTTAATTTAACCCTATTTATATATTATATTTTGATAGTCGTGATTTGTACCCTATTGCAACGACATTAAAATGAAACGCTAAAAAGGTAATTACCCCAATTAGCGTTGGGGTTTTTTTTATGATTGATTTAATAAAAATATTAAAAGAAAAAATATTAATAATGGATGGAGCCATGGGTACCATGATCCAATCCTTTGATTTAAAGGAATCTGATTTTCGAGGCCAAAGATTTATAAATCATTCCATAGATCAATTTGGTAATAACGATATACTGAATATAACTAAAGCTGAAATTATTCACGAAATACATCAATCATATATCGAGGCAGGAGCGAATATAATTGGAACAAATACATTTAGTTCAAATTCTATCTCTCAGGCAGATTATAAAATGGAAGATCACATATATGAAATCAATTTTTCAGCTGCTGAAATCGCTAAATCAGCTGTCAATAAATATGGAGATTCGAACACATTTGTTGCGGGTGCGCTAGGTCCAACAAATAGAACAGCTTCATTAAGTCCTGATATTAATAAGCCAAGCTACAGAAATATTTCGTTTGATAGTTTAAAAGATGCTTACTATGAGCAGGCTCTTGGTTTAAGTGATGGGGGGGTTGATATATTTTTAATTGAAACTGTTTTTGATACTATAAATTGTAAAGCTGCTATCTATGCAGTTCGAGAATTAAATGAAAAAAGAAAATTAAAAATACCGATAATAATTTCTGGAACAATAACTGATAATAGTGGTCGCACACTTTCAGGACAAACAGTAGAAGCATTTTGGTATTCAATAAGGCATTCAAATTCATTAGCAGTTGGTTTAAATTGTGCACTTGGTGCAAAGGAAATAAGACCTTGGCTTTCTGAATTATCTAGTGTAGCCGATACTTTTGTTTCTGTTTACCCAAATGCAGGGCTTCCCAATGAGTATGGTGGATATGATCAAACCCCGAGCGAAATCTCAAAACTAATTGAAGAATTTGCAAAGGATGGTTTGGTTAATATAGTTGGTGGTTGTTGTGGAACGACCCCTGAGCATATTAGACAAATTCATAAAAGAGTAAAAAATATTAAGCCTAGAAAAATACCAAAACTTCAACCGTTGACTAAGCTTAGCGGACTTGAGCCGTTTGTTATGAGGCCAGAAAATAATTTTGTCAATATTGGTGAGCGTACCAATATAACTGGATCCTTAAAGTTTAAGAGATATATAAAAGAAAAAAAATATGACCAAGCCCTGTCTATTGCAAGAGAACAGGTAAACAATGGAGCACAAATTATAGATATAAATATGGATGAAGGGCTTTTAGACTCAGAAGCTGAAATGATAGAATTTTTAAGATCTATAGCTTCAGAACCAGACATATCAAAAGTTCCTATAATGATCGATTCTTCCAAATGGAGTGTGATTGAGTCTGGTTTGAAAAACATTCAAGGCAAAGGAATTGTTAATTCTATTTCCCTAAAAGAAGGACA
>CAZLPW010000094.1:0-7592 GCA_964561495.1 uncultured bacterium
TGGCCGGTAATCAAGGCATGCCAGATTCGATCACTACAGACGCTAGCGGTATTAGATTTGACATGACATCACCCTCTTTAAGTGTTAATATTATTTCGGATAACCCAACAGATTATCTTTCAAAGCCTGAGGATGAGGTTACTCTTTCCTTTGTCTCTGACGAGGTTTTATATACGCCTCCAACGGTTGCTATTGATGGAAACGATGAGGTCGTTGGGCCACAGATACAGACTACTGGTTATTCCGCAGTCCGAACGATGGACGTTGATGATACACAGGGAGATATTGGTTTTGTGATTGGTAGTATTATGGACCTCGCTGGAAATGTTACGAGTGATGTCTCCATGACCACAGACACATCATCCGTGATATTTGACTCGGTTCTTCCAACGATCACCGATCTTAGTATTGCCTCAAACAATAATTTTGATAATGATAACACTACCTCTCTGGCTAGAGCCGGTGACTCTATAACGATCACTTTATATACAAGCGAAGACTGTCAGGTTCCGTCTTCAACAATTTCTAACAGCAGCGCATATGTTAGCGGAGAGCAGAGTTCTTGGACGGCCGTCAGGACTATGCTTAATACTGACGTTGATGGGGTCATAGAGTTTACCGTAGACTATCACGATCTCGCTGGTAATGCAGGCGTTCAGGCGACATCAATATTAAGTGGTACTGACGTTATTTTTGATAATACGGCTCCTGTGATAAGCGATGTTGATATTACCTCTACGAATGAGTTTAGCACTGGGCTAGCAAAGCCAGGCGATATTGTAACCGTGTCTCTCACTTCCGATGAAGATTTATACAGTCTGACTAGCGTGACTGTAGTGGGTCAGGAGGTTGTAGAGTCGAGCATAAACAAAGTCTCTGCGACATCTTGGAGCTTTGACTATGTGATGACAGATACGGACAATGAGGGCTACGTTGACTTTGAGTTTACGGCTAATGATCTAAGTGGCAATCCTAGTCTGATCATAGACCAGAATACAGGCTCTGTATTGTTTGACAGGACTCCACCTGCTCTTTCAAGTGTCTCCATTTTCTCTGATAACGATTACTACACCGACCTGGCTAAGGTAGATGACACGGTCAGCGTTTTAATTACAGCGAGTGAGTATATATACTCACCATTATCAGTAATAGGTGAGAGCAATGATGGTATTTCTGTCAACATGGTTGATGGCGATACGAGTGTCTCTTCGTCACTTAGTTGGCAAATGGGCCGTGTATTCAATAGCTCTGATCCAGAGGGAGATGTCTTATTTACTATAGATTACATGGACGAGGCAGGTAACGAGGGTGAGCAGGTGACTCTAACGACCGATGCTAGCTTGGTTATTTTTGATCGTACTGATCCTGAGCTGTCTGTGTCGATCATATCTGATAATCCAGTGACCCACCTTTCAAAGCCTGATGATGAGGTGACGCTGACTATTGTATCAAGCGAGTATCTGTATGAAGCGCCTACGGTTGAGATTGATGGAAATACAGAAACCGTCAACCCACAGACTCAAGATACTAGCTACACTGCCACTCGCGCTATGGTTGCTGAAGACACGCAGGGTGAGATTACGTTTGTTATAGGAAGTATCATGGACAGGGCAGGAAATACGATTGATGATGTTGTAGCAACATCTGATGAGTCCAGAGTGATTTTTGATTCGGTGCTGCCTACTGTTACAGATCTTTCCATATCATCCAATAATAATTTTGATAATGATAACTCGACATCACTCGCTAAGGCTGGTGATGATGTAACTATCGAGTTTTTTACTAGTGAAGATATACAAGAGCCTGTGTCAACTATTTCACAGGGCGCGGCCAGTGTATCTGGCTCTGACGCAGTCTGGAACGCACAGATCACGATGGATGAGACAGATCCAGATGGGCCAATTGCTTTCACCGTAGATTATAAAGATCTCGCGGGTAATATAGGTATCACAGCTGACACTGTTATTACTGGATCCGATGTGATATTTGATAACACCGATCCTATGTTTAGTGGTGTCGATATAAGGTCCAATAATATTGACAGCTCCTGGGCTAAGGTCGGAGACATTATTACGGTATCTGTGACCTCTGTTGAGCCACTATACAGCATGACTGAGGTTGCGGTTGTGGGAGAGACAGTAAACACAGGGCTTATTACAAAGGTTACTGACACTACATGGACATTTGATTATAGTATGCTTGAGACTGACACTGAGGGAGTTGTTGACTTTACATTTACCACACATGATCTTGCTGGTAACTACAGCGTCACGACTGAGTCTGTCACTGGTGAGGTAATATTTGACAGAACCTTGCCAGAGCTTAGTGAGGTAAGTATCTCTTCCGATAATGTTTATGATAATAGCCTTGCTATGGTCGGAGACGAGATAACGGTTTCTTTCTTATCAAATGAAGATATCCTTACTCCAGTTGTCACTATCTCTGGTCTTGAGGCTGAGGTAAGCGGTGAAGGTGACTCATGGACCGCAGTTCGTGCTATGAATGAGAGCGACATTGACGGTGACATTGGTTTTACAATTAATTATTCTGATCTGGCCAGTAACGGTGGTGTAGAGGTTGTAAGTACCCTTGATGGTAGCGCCGTACGCTTTGATAAAACACAGCCAGTTCTTTCATCCGTTTCAATGGTTTCAAACAATGAGTATGACACCGGCCGTGCTAAGGTTCTTGATGAGGTTACGATTACTTTTACATCTGATGAGGATGTACAGACTCCGGGCGTATTTATCAGTGGCCTTGAGGCTGAGGTTACTGGAGAGGGTACCGAGTGGACCGCTGTTCGCTCTCTAACAAACACTGATGTTGAGGGTTCAATTGAATTTTCTATAGACTTCCTAGACCTCGCTGGAAACGCTGGTGACCAGAACACGGCTACGACTGATGCTAGTGAAGTTATTTTTGACAGGACTGCGCCTACGCTGCCCGCTGTGTCTATCGAATCGGATAATATGTATTACACGGATCTGTCTAAAGTTGGGGATAGAGTTACCATCACTTTTACCTCTGATGAGGAGGTCCAGGATCCTGTTGTGATGATTGATGAGGTGGCTACCACTGTAAGCTCTGGTGGCGGTAACAATTGGATCGCATATAGAGATATGATTGAGGATGATGAGGACGGCGTGTTAAGCATTACAATCGACTACATGGATCTCGCTGGAAATTCATCCCAGGATGATCAGACAACAGATACTAGCTTCGTTACCTTTGATAAGACACCGCCAGTTGTCCAGATTTCAATAGAGTCAAATAATATTTACAGTGGGAGCCTTGCGATTCCAGAGGACTCGGTTATGTTCAGCATAGTAACAAGCGAGCCGCTGTACGAGGCGCCGACCTTTAGCGTAGATGGGAATGATGCGTTTATCGGACCTGAGGACCAGGTTACGGAATATTTTGGGCACAGGGTAATGGAGCAGATGGACACACAGGGTGAGGTGACATTTGTTTTAGCAGACATCATGGACAGAGCGGGCAATACTATTGACGACATGAGCCAGACCACAGATGAATCTGTTGTCATCTATGACTCGGTTTTGCCAACTATCGAAGATCTAACTATATCCTCTGACAATAACTTTGATGAGGATGACGCAACATCACTCGCTAAGTCTGGGGATGAGATTTCGATTGAGTTTTATTCAAGTGAAAATATTTATCTGCCAACTGTCAGTATATCAGGGAGGGACGCGAGTGTAAGTGGTGAGGACTCATCCTGGACCGCGCTTATTGAAATGATTGATGAGGATACAGAGGGAATTATCCCTCTCACGGTTGACTATATTGACCTTGCCGGTAATCACGGAACCCAGATCGTTTCAATAACTTCAGGTCTTGATGTTACTTTTGACAATACATCTCCGCTAATTAGCGATGTTGATATTGTCTCAACCAATAATGTAAATACTCTGGCCAAGGTTGGTGATACGATTACAATATCGCTTTCTTCTAATGAGGATTTATTTAGTCTGAGTGATCTAGAAGTTGTGAGGCAGGAAGCAGAACTAGAGATGGTTACCAAGTTATCACCAACGATGTGGAGCTTTGACTATATAATGACTGAAACGGACACAGAGGGTGACGTTGATTTTAGGTTTACGGCTAATGATCTCACGGGAAATTATAGTACGATCTCTGAGCAAAACACAGGATCTGTATTGTTTGACAGGACAAAGCCTGTCCTTACTAGTGTAAATATTGAGTCCAATAATGATTTTGATAATCAGCTGGCTATGTCTGGAGACTCAATCGTAATTAATTTTACTTCCAATGAATCTGTTCAGCTTCCAGTGGTTACAATCGGAGGTGAGAGCGCTGTAGTGAGTGGGGCTGCTAAATATTGGACCGCTACGAGGATAATGACAGCCGATGATGAGGACGGAATTATACCATTTACGATAGACTTTTTAGACCTGGCAAGTAACGATGGCATTCAGGTTGTTTCAACTACGGATGAGACAGAGATCAGGTTCGATAATACACTACCGACGCTGCCTGAGGTTGGCATAGCGTCTAACAATACTTTTGATCATACTCTGGCTAAGGTTGGAGATGAGATTGCTATTACTTTTACCTCTAGCGAGATTGTACAAACACCAAGCGTCAGTATTGGATACCAGGACGCGCTAGTTAATGGCAATGGCACAGGTCTATCTTGGACCGCATCACGCGCTATGGTGGGGGACGATTTTGATGGAGATGTTACTTTTACGATTGACTTCTTAGATCTGGCTGGTAACGCTGGGCAACAGATTATTGTTACCACTGATTCAAGCGGTGTCATTTTTGATCAGATTGCGCCTCTTCTATCTGTCGTTGGTATTGAGTCTGATAATATCTATGATATCAGTCTGGCAAAAATTGATGATGATGTTATTCTTTCTTTTACCTCAAACGAGGCTATCCAAGAGCCTAGTGTTTCAATTGGTGGGCAAGATGCACAGGTTAGTGGTGACAGTATTACCTGGACCGCTGTAAGAAACTATGATGAATTTATCCCTGACCCAGACGGAATTATTGGCTTCACAATAGACTACATAGACCTCGCGGGTAATGTGGGAGTTCAGGTTGATTCTACTACCGATGAGAGCTCGGTTACATTTGACAGGACCGTGCCTGAGATGACTTTAATTGAGATTGTTTCAGATAATTACTATGATTCAACTCTGGCGATGGTTGCTGATGAACTGACACTAACATTTACAAGTAGCGAAAACATTCAAGCGCCTCCTACGGTGCTAATAGGTGACTCTATCGTTAGCGTCAGTGGTTTTGGTACCTCATGGACCGCGGTTCGGACAATGCTGGACGACGATCAAGAGGGTGAGGTTGCATTTAGCATAGACTACTTAGATATGGCTGGTAACCCCGGAATTCAAAATACAGAGTCAACAGATGAAAGTAAGATAATTTTTGATCGTACGCTGCCGTTTATGGATATTATATCAATGGAATCTGACAATGACTACGATCCATCCTTAGCCAAAATAGCTGACACGACCACTCTTTCTTTCACTTCAAGTGAAATGATTCAAGCTGTAAGTGTTACAATTGATGGTGACTCAGCAACTGTCTCAGGAGATGGTGTAAACTGGGTAGCTACTATTGGAATGAATCAGGCAAATACCGAGTCTGATTTACCATTTACGTTAGACTATATTGATCTAGCGGGGAATGTAGGCAACCAAGATGTAATAACCTCAGACTCAAACTTAGTCAGGTTTGACATGACTGATCCTACAGCATCTGATGTTTTTATCAGCTCTAACAATGATTATGATAGCACCCTGGCAATGATCGGAGATACTGTCTTTATTGAATTTGTTTCAAATGAAATTGCACAGGTCCCTGATGTTGTGATCGGCTCTAGATCAGCGCTGGTTAATGGAGATGGTAGTAACTGGATTGCAGTTCTTGAAATGGATGAAACGGATAGCGAAGGTGATATCTCTATTACAATTGATTATTTAGACCTCGCTGGGAACCAGGGTGAGCAGAGAGTTAATACTGATGATGACAGCAATGTCCTCTTTGACAGAACTGACCCAGAAATGACTGATGTTTCTATCGAGTCTAATAATATTTATGACAACAGTCTGGCGATTATAGGCGACTCTGTGATGATCTCATTTGCATCAAGTGAAACCGTCCAGGAGCCAAGCGTGATGATCGCTGGTTTCTCTGCAAGCGTAACGGGTGACGGCATCTATTGGAACGCAGTTGCAGAAATGAACGAGGAAAATATTGAAGGTGTAATCGAGTTCGAGATTGATTATATGGATCTAGCTGGTAATATTTCAAAAACATTGTCAGTTACTGACACAAGTAGTGTAAGATTTGATAAGACTCTGCCGACTATGACGGCTGTCACCATTGGTTCAAATAATATTTATGATCCGCTGCTTGCTGCTGTTGAAAACACGATTATGATTACGTTTACTCCGAGTGAGACTATTCAGGTTCCAGATGTATATATTGCTGGAGATACGGCCGAGGTAAGCGGAGATGGTAGCTCATGGACAGCTGTAAGGTCAATGACAGAGGATGATGCGGATGGTGATATTAGCTTTGTAATTGATTATATAGATCTTGCTGGTAATTATGCACAAACTTTAACAACAACAGATAGCACAGTAGTAAGATTCGATAAAACACTACCTTCATTGCCTGAGATTTCTATCTTTTCAAGCAACATCTATGACTCAACATTAGCAACCCGCGGCAACACGGCTACAATCAATTTTGTTTCTGATGAGATAATACAGACTCCGCAGGTTCTAATTCAAGGAGATACAGCTATCGTCACAGGAGACGGACAGGCTTGGTCAGCTATTCAGGTTCTTAGTGAAGAAAATATTGATGGTCCAGTTGATTTTAGCATTGATTATTTAGACCTTGCTGGAAACTTTGCCCAGTCTATCGAGACTACAGATGAGAGTGAGGTTCTCTTCGACAAGACACTGCCTGTGATATCAGACGTTATGATTAGCTCAAGCAATCCATCTGCATCAATCTATGCAGTCGAGGGTGATTCGGTCACTATCTCTTTTAATTCTAGTGAAAATATTATGCGCCCAAGCGTGATGATTGCGGGTCAAGAAGCCGCTATTCAGGGTGATAGCACTGCGTGGTCGGCGTCTAGAGTTATTACTTTTGAAGATGTTGAGGGCTTGATTTTATATAATATAGAATACCTAGATCTTGCTGGAAACGTTGGTGTCGAAAATAATGATCAGACCACTGACTCTAGCCAGGTTATATATGACAGAACTTCTCCAGAGGGATTTGTAATTAATGATGGCGAAAATGATGATATCTCATTTACTGGTTCTGATTCAGTATTGTCAGCAAATTGGGATTCATTTTTTGATGAAATATCGGGAGTTGATTATTATGAGTTTTCTGTAGGAAGCTCTGTTGGTCAGGCCGATGTGGTTGATTGGACTAATAATGGTTTAGACACTACAATGGTCGTAGGCGGACTAGCGCTTTCAAACACTGTCACATATTATGTAAGTATTAGAGCCGTTGATGTAGCTGGTAATGTATCAGATATAATTGTGTCGGATGGT
>CAZLPW010000095.1:0-7448 GCA_964561495.1 uncultured bacterium
GGAGATCTATATACCTGCGCACCTCTAACTAGAGAGTGTCTCCCACCTAAGGTAATCTCTGGGGGACTGTCTCCAGGTCCACCTGGCCCTGGGCCATAGCTAGGTGCAGTATTTGTGTTTACATAATATCTGATTGGGAAATCATTTTGTCCGTGATCATTCATTCCCCAGCCTATAATATCCCTGTAAGGAAATGTAGAACTCTCAGGGGTCCATATGTGGTTTGTTTTAAATGCTATATTGTTGTGGTATCCACCAGCATCAAAGCCTTCAATCAGTCCATCTACATCAGGTATGTCGCACTGGCCGTATGTGTTATCACCCCAGGCAACTAGTGTAACTGGTCTGGCTGCTAAATAACTATAGTAATAGTAATAGTAATTATCCTCAAAGTCTAATATATAGAGGGAGTCAATATCATTATTTTGGTTGTTGGATATATCCTCATTCGGGTTATATAAGATCGCAACATTGTGATTGTAGCCACAATAAATTTGATCAATATAAGCTGGTGGGCCGCCAGGTGCTCCGCCTTGGTTTAATAAAAAATTAGGTCCATTTAACTGGTTCTCAGACAATGTCTCGCACTGACCATATTGATTGTCACCCCAGGCGACCATTTTATTTGTACCCAGAGAGTCATAGACAATAACATTATGATTCCCGCCAGCGTATACCCTGAAACTTGTAGGATCAATATCATCTGAAATATTTTGAACACTTTGAGGGACATCGCACTGACCGTATTGATTATCTCCCCAGCTGACTAATCTGAGATTAACCGTATCTATAAGATTGTAGCCCCAGGCATTGGCCGTGTCTAGGGTTACGGTGTCTCCTATAAGTGCAATGTTATGGTTTCCTCCAGCAATCATCTGAAGAATAATGGTTGTGTCTAGGATTTCAGGAAAATCAAGTTGACCATAGGTGTTATCTCCCCATGACACAAGCCAATTCTGGTTTGGAAGCCACTGGTAGGAGGTGGTATCAATCGCAGCTATGCCATGGTTAAATCCAAGATCAACCTTATTACCCCACTGGTTAAAGCCATACAAATTTATCCACTCATTTAACTCTGGCGGAAGATCGCACTGACCTAGATCGTTATCTCCTCTACAAACAAGTTCATTTACTTGAGTTCCATAATCGTCCCATGATATTTTATGCACTAAAGAAAAATTTTCTCCAGCCCAGGAATGAAAGTATCCTTCATGAAGTGGCCGATCATCCCAGCTAGTGTTTTCAAATCCTAATTGTCCAAAATCATTACTCCCATAGCTAATCATTTTAGGATCAGGCTCACAGGCATTGGTTACTAAAAGTATAAAAAAGAAAAAGACTAGAGCATTGGTTTTTTTATTTTTTAATAGACCCAAATTATAATTTTTTATTTTAATTAGTTTCATTTTTTGAAAACAAGATTAAGCTCATACCCACCAAAATTATGTTTAGAGCTGATGTTTTCATCTTGCTGGTAATAAGATCTAACTGCGAAACGATTCAGCCTGTACAGGTTTTGCTTAAGACGAATTCTTTTTCTGGGATCATTCTGTGCGTAATCAATTTTCTGAAGTAAATTTTCTTTGGTGCTTTTAATCTGGCTGTCACCCTCGCACCTGACAACAATCAAATCATCCTTGTATCTTGTCCAGGTTCCTTCAATAAAATAATCATAGCCAATTCTTTCTGAAAATTCTCCAGAATTAAAAAATTCTAGAGAAATACGGTTGGAGTAATACTCAAGCGCTTCCTTTTGTTTTTCAGATATTTTAGGATTCGCGGATACGGTTTTTTGAAAATCAATGCTCCAATTTCCAACGATAGAAGTAGCCTGGCCAAAAAGGATATTAAGGAAAAAAATAAAAAGGAAAATTAAATTATTTTTCATATGAAAGATTTTCATTTCGTGTCTAATTTATTTTAAACATTAAAAATAGATTAACAGAAAATAATACTCTTTCAATCATAAATAACTAGATTTTTATTTTGATTGATTAAAAATAACACAAAACAATTAACTAAAGGGATTTTATACTATGGACAAAGTATCCTGGGACCATTTTAAAAAAGTAAAAATTGCTGTCGGAACAATCTTAAAGGTGGAAATTTTTCCAGAGGCTATTAAACCTGCTTTTAAAATAAAGATAGATTTTGGCTCTGACATCGGTATAAAAAGATCAAGCGCTCAGATAACAGGACTATATTCAAAAGCTAATCTGATTGGTAAACAGGTTCTGGTGGTTATTAATCTGCCAACAAAAAAAATAGGATCATTTAATTCTGAGTGTCTAGTAACAGGCTTCTACAATAGCGATGGTAACGTTGTTCTTGCATCTCCAGATGAAAAAATACCAAACGGAACAATTCTTGAATAAATATTTTATTTATTCTTAATAAACCAGAACACGAAAGGAAGACAAACAAAATACATAACTATTCCATAAACGCCTGAAGGAAGACTAAACACCGACAGGCCTCCCTCTTGCCTAAGGATCAGGCTGCCGATGGTAATCCCAACTGTCGCATTTTGAATGCCTGACTCAATCGCTACTGTAATAGCCATTTTAGGTGAGATCTTAAACCAGCGCGAACTGTTGTAGCCTAAAAAAAACATAACGACAAGTAGAGCGATGACCGCTGGTCCAAGTGTCTGAATATTATTTACAAATGTGGTCCACTCACTCGCTAGCGCTCCGATTACAATTATAACAAAAAGAACCGTTGAGATCTTGTTCGCAATTTTAGCGAATGAAGAAATTTTATTCTTGAATCTTGTGTGGACATAAAGACCTACTGAAACTGGAACTGTTGTTATAAAAAACATAGTAAGCCCTAGGGATAGGATATTTATTTCAGGAGCGTCAGATCCTATAAAATATTTCATAGAAAACCCAACAACAAGGGGCAATGTCACTACAGCCAAAATACTGACAGCAGCAGTAAATGAGATTGAAAGAGCCGTATCACCTTTGGCAAGCTTGGTAATCATATTTGATGTAACGCCACCAGGGCAACATGCGAGTATCATCATTCCCACGGCCATCTCTCCAGGGAGACTTATTAAGGATAAAATAATAAACGCAACCATTGGCAATAAAACCATCTGATTGACAATTCCTACCCCAAAGGCTTTTGGATAACGGAAAATATTTTTAAAATCATCAAGCGTGAGACCAATCCCCAGAGTAAACATTATAAAAACAAGCGAAAGCGGTAAAAATATTTCTATTATCATTATTCTTTTTATTTAATCAGCAACATTTTTTTACTTCGACTAATATCATTTGTTGTAACCCTATAAATATATACCCCTGACCCCATCTGCTCTCCTTGACCGTTTAGACCGTTCCAGGTAAACGACTTTCTACCAGGTGTCTGCTTACGATTTACAAGTGTAATTATTTTTCTACCACTCAAGTCAAATATACTCAGATCCACATTATTTGTCATAGGCAGGTCGTAACTAATTGTTGTAAGAGGATTAAACGGATTTGGGAAATTTTGACTAAGACTGAACTCATGAGGAATCGAATTCTTACTACCCGTACTAAGCTCTGAGTTCGGATAAAACAAACCAAATAAAATCATCATCTCATCTGTACTTAAAAAACCAAACTTGGCTGTATCCTCGGTGTCGTTATAGTACACAGCCTCTAACTCAAATCCTTCATCATTATTAAATACAATAGGAGGCTCATAGTTAATAATAGGCGGGTGCTCCCAGTCCAAAGCCATATATATCATCTCACGATAATCTGGATCACCCTCAGATATTTTGTATATCCTAAACTCTAGATTTTTTTGATGAGCATGAGACTGAAGCTGAAAAACATTTAGATCATCGTACCCTTCAAACTCGTCACCAATCCAATAGACAGCATTAACAACAGTGGTCTCCATAGGAGCCAGAGAGAACTCTGTATTATTGAGCTGTAATATTTCAGCAACGTGAGACACCTCTGATGGGTTTATGGTGTGTAAATTAGTATACACCTCCCCGTAGGTAGTCTGGTCTGTATAATTAACATAGTGGGAGTTCATATCAAAACCGTAAAACGGATCCAAACGAAGAGCAACCCCCTCTGGGAATGAATACTGGAAAAAACGAATCTGAGTCCCTGTAATGAAACGCATCCAAGGCATATAAATTAGGGTAGATATGTTTTCTTCTCCGCTAAGATCTCTTAGGTCCCTATAAACATCAGACTCTGGAAAATTCTGAAGGAGAGTTTCTTCAAATAAACCCTCATCGTATGTGTAAAGAATAAAATGATGGCTCCCTGGAGACATAGTAATCTCGACCTTATTTACATAGATCAAGTCGCTCGTATCTATCTCTGAAAAATAAAACAATTCTCGCTCAAACTGGGGCGCTATTTCAAACGGGCCCAAATGTAACTGAATTCCATTTTCTGGAAGATCTAAAGGCTCAAAATCAGGCAGAGTAAACCTAGAGGTGTCACTTAATAAATCAATATCAGCAACTACTCCAGAATCAGGAGCTCCGGCTACGATCCACTGTCTTATGAACTCAAGCTGACCGTTGGTTAAAAAATCAACTCCCAGAGGCATCAGCGATCCATACTCAGGGTGATCATCGTAAAAATGTTCAAAATCCTGTGCATTAATTTTTTCCCATAGAAAACTATTATACAGACTGACTATTCCATCAGTTCCAACGAGAGTAAGCCCTTCTTCGGCAGCGGCCGCATTATTAGGAACAACGTTAATCAACTCCTGGTATGCTGTATCTTCAGCTAAAATTAAGTTTGACTGTTCTGCAAAATATAAGCCGTGATCATGACACGATATACAGTTTGGTGTAAAGATACTGTCTTGGATCACATCCCAGGTGCTTTTTAACACTGTGTCAATTAAAGTAGGAACCCAGTTATTTATTGCCCACTGAATACGAACGCCCTGTCCAGGAGTAAAAGGAATCATAGGGCAGTCGGGAGAGTAAACATAGTTCATAATATTATCTACTGGATCCAGGCCAGGATCGTCAGGGCAGGAATCTGTTCCACTCTCACAACCCCAGTTGGCATAAGCATGTACCGGTGTATCATCAACATAGTCTCCATGTTGTTCTGAGCCACATCCATAGTTAAACGTATGTAGCAGACCCAGAGCATGACCAACCTCGTGGTCTGCAACATGACTCCTGCTTTCAACTACAGCCTGATTGGTATAGTAAAAACTTTTAATCGTTGCTCTGTAATAAACAGAGTCCCAAACATCCAGATACCAAGGAAATATACCAACACCACCAAGGCCGAGATTGTGACTAAAACCAATAATAGAAAAAAGATTAAGCACCTCTGTAGGATCAATCGAAAGAGCTGGAACAGATTCATATGTCTGATCACCAATATCCAATCCAACTGCCCATTCGTTATTGTGGACACGATTTACTGTATCAATATAAAAATTTATTCCTGAAAATTGACTATTAAGATTAAGACGATCCACCATTGAATTAATCTCTTGGTCTGATATATTACCTACGTCTTCTTCACCTGCACCAGTGTCAAACTGAATATATACACTTGAAGAATTAGACTCGCTCTGCCAAATAGAAAAATCAATATCACTCCAGGATATTATGGTATCTAGATTTGAGTCTGTGATATAACCTGAAACAGTTGTGTTAGTATCAGGAGCGTATACCCTTATATAGTGAGGTCCTTTCAGATCATTTATAGTTAACTCTATGGTCTCATTTGGCTCAGTAAAATTAATTATATCATCCATGACATAGTGTTTTGAAAACATTTCTGACATTACAAATGACGAACCCTCATAATTTTGATTTACTGTTAGACTAATATTTAAATCAGTCTCATCATATTTTCCATAAATTATTTGAAATGCCAGACCGATACTATAGTCGCTCCTAGAGGGGATAAAATCCAGGCTCTCACTTATATTTTCGGGTAAATACTCTAGTTCAGATGTTCCACAAAATGATTGACCATCACTTTTTGCAAAGGAAATCGCAAATAAAACACAACAAAGAACCGTGGTACATAGTCTCATATATCATAAATCTACATTAGCCACACTAAACAAAAAAACCCCACAATAATGGGTTTTAACTGATTTTCACCCTCCAAAAATCACTCAACCGTTCTGAAATTAGTTCGGTAGTAAGTGAGAACCTCATTCCACATATCGTTTTTGAATATACAATAACTACTCATGAATTTTATTCTTCTAGTTATTTCAAACCTTTGACCAAGAAACATACAAAATTACATAATGAGATTATGAGACTCCACAACAAAGGTTGGGGTTACACCAAAATTCATCATCATTTATTAAAAAATAGATTTGAAATTGGAAATAGTAGGACTTGTGTAGATAGTATTATTAAAAAAATAAAGAAAAGAAAAGAATTCTTATCTCAACCAATAATTGATGGAATTGGAAATTTTAGAGTCAAAATGTTAGAGAAAAAGTAGTATGTATTGTAGTTGATAAAGTTTTTTCATTTATATTAGTTATTTAAAACATGATCTACAATTTTAAGGATATCAAAAATATTATTTTCATTATCTTGATTATAATCAATTAGTTCAATTTGTTCATTGGATGGTTCAATAATTCTTAAAATGATATTTACTCCTAGAACTATATCAATGTTATCTATTTGTCCATCCATATTGACATCACCGAGTTGGTAGTCAATACATTCTGAGATATCCTGGTTTCCTACATAATCTTCTTCATAAATACCATTATTATTCGTATCAACAAATGGTTCTCCCTCATCCCAAATACCATTTTCATTTTCATCGGTAAATGGTTCTTGGTTAACTAAACAGTCTGGATAAGGTGGACAAAAATTATTATTCTCAAATTTAAATTGGTCACTATATGATTCTATAAAAATAATCTGACAAGTATTTTCAGGTATTATCCCAGACAATTGATTATCATTTAAATAAAAACTAAAAATAAATATACTATTTTCTATTTCATCTGGGATTTCTCCAGTTAACTGATTGTTCGAAAGATCAAAAAAATCAAGTGAATTTTGATTCATACTCCACAATTCAATTGGAATTTCACCTGTAAGTTGATTATCTCCTAATTTTAAGTCTACTAAACTTGTTAAGTTCTCAATTTCTGAAGGGATTTCACCTGTAAGTTGGTTACCACCTAAGTATAAATAACGTAAATTTGTTAAGTTCCAAATCTCAGATGGGATATCTCCTGAAACTTGATTGTTTGTAAGTTTTAAATATTCTAAATTTGTTAGATTCCCTATCTCTAGGGGAATCACTCCTGTCAATTGATTATTTTCCAAAGTTAAATATTGTAAATTTGTTAGATTTCCTATCTCTGAAGGAATTACTCCTGTTAGTTGATTAATATCATCTAACCTTACCAAGGTTAAATTTACTAATTCACCAATATTTGGAGAAATCTCACCTTGTAATAAA
>CAZLPW010000096.1:0-5766 GCA_964561495.1 uncultured bacterium
TTACATGAATGTGGTCTTCCTAAGAATATGGCTTTAGAATTATTTAAGCCTCACATGATTAGAGAATTAATGGTCAGAGGGTATACGCAAACTCCTAGGAGTGCTAAGTTAATGGTTGAGAATCAAGAACCTGTAGTATATAAAGTTTTGGAGTATGTAATAATGGATCATCCGATTCTATTAAATCGTGCACCAACCTTACATCGCTTAGGTATTCAGGCGTTTCAGCCAGTTTTGATTGATGGTAAAGCAATACAGTTGCACCCTCTCGTATGCTCTGCATTTAATGCAGATTTTGATGGTGATCAGATGGCTGTTCATGTGCCGCTTTCCCTAGAAGCTCAGACTGAGGCTAGAATGTTGATGTTGTCAAGTCATAACATACTTCATCCTGCCAATGGTGAGCCAATTGCAGTGCCATCTCAGGATATGGTTTTGGGTTGTTATTATCTAACTAGACCTGGTAATGATGAGATCGAAACTAGGAAGCGAATTTTCGGCTCTACTCAGGAAGTAATTCTTGCTTATGAAAACAAAGCTGTTCAATTGCATGAAAGTATTGATTTAAAAATTGGCGATTCTTGGGTGAAAAATACTACAGTTGGGAGGGTTATTTTTAATTCTATTCTTCCTGATGAGATGGAATATTTAAATGATATTATAGATAAGAAAAAATTAACAAAAACGGTAAACCAAGTTTATATGTTGTCTGGTAATGCTAAAACGGTTGAATTGCTTGATAATCTTAAGAATTTAGGATTTGCAATGGCTACAAAAAGCGGTGTTTCTATAGCTATAAGTGATATTCTTATTCCAGAAAATAAAAATGATATACTTAAAAAAGCATCATCTCAAGTTGATGATGTAAGCCAAAAGTTTGATAGGCATGTTTTAACTGATGGTGAGAGGTATAATAAAGTGATTGATATATGGACCCATGCTACAAATGAAGTTGCTTCATCTATGATGGGAGAAATGGCTAATGATAGGGATGGTTTTAATCCTGTTTTTATGATGGCAGATTCTGGAGCTAGAGGTGGTCAAGATCAAATAAAGCAGTTAGCTGGAATGAGAGGACTAATGGCTAAGCCTCAGAAATCTATGAAAGGTGGTGTAGGTGAAATTATTGAATCTCCTATTACTTCAAATTTCAAGGAAGGGTTATCAGTTTTTGAGTATTTTATTTCAACTCATGGGGCAAGAAAAGGACTAGCAGATACTGCACTGAAAACAGCAGATGCTGGATATTTGACGCGTCGTTTAGTGGATGTTTCTCAGGATATGGTGACCTATCAGGTGGATTGCGGAACCATTAGTGGAATTGTTATTTCCGATTTAAAAGAGGGCGAGGAAATTATTGAGCCTTTATCTGATAGAATTCTTGGAAGGACAATATTAGATGATTTTATTTCAAATGGTGGTCAAAAGATTATTGGTTCTGGCGAAGTTATATCTGAAAAAGAGGCTCATTTGATAGGTGAAAGTGGCGTAGGTAGTGTTAGAATTCGTTCGGTATTAACCTGTGAATCAAAAAGAGGAGTATGCAGTAAATGTTATGGTTGGGACTTGTCTACTCACCAATTAGTTGATATTGGAACGGCCGTTGGTATTCGTGCTGCCCAAAGCATTGGAGAGCCAGGTACTCAGTTAACTCTTAGGACTTTTCATATTGGAGGAACGGCAACTCGAATAATTGAGCAATCTGAAATGAAAGCAAAATATGCTGGTGTGATTAAATTCTCTGAAAATTATGATTGTGCAAAAACTGTTGATGAGTTAGGAGTTGAGGTGACTAGATGCATGTCTCGTCATGCTTCTTTGGTGATCCTTGATCAAAAAAATAATGAAATTGCTCAGTACAATGTTCCTTATGGTGCTAATATGCATGTCAAAGAAGGTGAAAAAGTGAAATCGGGACAATTGTTGATACAGTGGGACCCTTATACCGATATAATACTTGCAAGAGACACAGGGCATGTGGTCTTAAAAGATTTTATTGAAGGTGAAACCTATTCTGTGGAGTCAGTAGAAGGCGGAAAGAAGCAAATGGTAATAATTGAAGCTAGAGATAGAAAATTAAGTCCGCATGTTGAAATTATTGGTAAAAACGGAAAGATCATGGCTGGTGGAACAATCCTTCCTGTCAATGCTTCCCTTGTTGTTACTGATAACCAAAAAGTACAGCGTGGTCAGACTTTGGTTAAGATACAAAAGGACGTTGGAAAGTCTAGGGATATTACGGGTGGTTTACCTAGAGTAGCTGAGTTATTTGAAGCTAGAAAGCCTTCTAATCCTGCGGTGATGTGTGAAATTCATGGTACTGTTAAATTTGGGGAAACAAAACGAGGTGTAAGGAAAATTCATGTAACTGGATCCGATGGAGAGGAAAGAATATATAAAATTCCATATGGTAAGCATGTCATTGTTCATGAAGGTGACTTCATTAATGCTGGTACGAATTTATGTGAAGGCTCGATTTCACCAGATGATATATTAAGAGTTTTAGGCCCTATGGCAGTAAGAGAATATCTCGTTGATGAAATACAAGAGGTTTATAGATTGCAGGGTGTAAAAATTAATGATAAGCATATTGAGATTATTGTTAATCAGATGATGCAGAAAGTGAGCATAAACGATCCTGGTGATACAAGGTTTCTTGAGCAAGATAGGGTGGCTAAGCGAGAAGTTTTTTCAGAAAATGAAAGAATAGCTTCCATGGTTATAGTAAATGAAATTGGAGACTCTGATTTAGAGGAAGATTCAATTATTGACAAGGCTGAGTTTAATGATGTAAATAAAGAGCTTAAGGCAGATGGTAAGAACATTGCTTCATACCGTAGGCCTAAGCCTGCTACATTTGAGCCGATTTTAATGGGTATAACTCAGGCTTCTTTAAATACTGAAAGCTTTATTTCAGCTGCTTCTTTTCAGGAAACTACTCGAGTTTTAACCGATGCATCTACTTCTGGTAAGACAGATTATCTTCGCGGCTTAAAAGAAAATGTTGCGGTTGGGCGTTTAATACCAGCTGGAACAGGAACCCCTGGGGTAAGGAACATATTGGTTGGTTCTGAGTCCGCTGAAAGTGAGGAATTAGAAGGTCAGCTTAATGCAGGTGCATAGTAGGTGATGGTTTTGGGAATGAATTGTTGTAGATTGTTAAAAAGACCCGTAATTTTATCGGCTATGGAAGAAATGAAATGCCGACGATAAATCAGTTAGTTAGAAAAGGGAGAAAGCGTGTTTTGAAAAAAACAGCGACTCCTGCCTTAGTTTCAAATCCTCAGAAAAGAGGTGTCTGTACTAGGGTTTATACTACTACGCCAAAAAAGCCAAATTCAGCTCTTAGAAAGGTAGCGAGAGTTCGTCTTACCAATGGGCGAGAAGTTAACGCTTATATTCCTGGTGAGGGTCATAATTTGCAAGAGCATTCCATAGTTTTAATAGAAGGCGGAAGGGTGAAGGATCTCCCAGGTGTAAGATATCATGTTGTTCGTGGTACTTTAGATACTTCTGGTGTCTCAGATAGGACGACTAGTAGATCTAGATATGGAACTAAGAAACCTAAATAGTTTATATGAGAAGAAGAAGGCCAGATAAAAGAGAAATTTTACCAGATCCTGTGTATAATGATATGCTTGTTGCTAAATTCATTAATTATATTATGCAACGTGGTAAAAAAGGTATTGCTGAAAAAATATTTTATGGGTCTATGCAGATAATAAAAAAACGTACAAAAACAGATGGATTTAAAATTTTCCTGAAAGCAATTGAAAATGCCTCTCCATCGGTTGAGGTTAAATCTAAAAGAATAGGTGGTGCTACATATCAGGTTCCTATTGAAGTGCCCAAAAGTAGAAGGTTTTACTTATCTTCTCATTGGATTATTAAATCAGCAAAAGGACGATCGGGTCGTGCAATGTCAGATGCTCTTGCTTCTGAATTTATTTCTGCTGCAAATGATGAAGGTGGTGCTATAAAAAAGAAAGATGATACTCATCGTATGGCCGAGGCTAATAGAGCTTTTGCGCATTTTAAATAAATTGATTTATGAAAAAAATTAAGCTAGAGAATGTTCGAAATATTGGCATAATGGCCCATATTGATGCTGGGAAAACCACTCTAACTGAGCGTATTTTGTTTTATACTGGGCGTACTCATCGCATTGGTGAGGTTCATGATGGTGCTGCTACTATGGATTGGATGGATCAAGAGCAAGAGAGAGGTATAACTATTACTTCGGCTGCTACAACTTGCATGTGGGAAGATAGTAGAATAAATATTATAGACACCCCAGGGCATGTGGATTTTACGGTAGAAGTTGAAAGGTCATTAAGGGTTCTTGATGGTGCTTGTGCTGTATTTTGTGCTGTTGGTGGCGTTGAGCCTCAAAGTGAAACTGTTTGGAGGCAAGCTGATAAATACAAAGTTCCAAGAATAGCATTTGTAAATAAGATGGATCGTGTCGGAGGAGACTTCTATAATGTTATTGAAATGATAAAAGATCGTCTTGGTGCTAATCCCCTGCCTTTAGTAATTCCAATTGGTTCGGGTGAGATGTTCACTGGTATTATTGATTTAATGACAATGAAATCTATATTATATAATGATAGTTCTTTGGGTTCTCATTATGAGTATGCTGATATACCAAATGATATGTTAGAAGATGCTAAAAAATGGAGGCATCATTTAATTGAAGAGACTGCTACTTACGATGAGCATTTGATGGAAAAATATTTAAATGATGAGGAAATTACAGTAGATGAGCTCAAGCTCGCTATTAGAAAAGGTTGTATAGATAATACTTTCGTTCCTACTCTATGCGGTTCAGCTTTTAAAAATAAAGGTGTTCAGCGTTTATTGGATTCTATTGTTAATCTCCTTCCTTCTCCTATTGATGTGGGTGCTATTGATGGGCTAAGTCCAGATGATTCGGACGTTGTATTTTCTAGAAAACCTAATGACGAAGAGCCTTTTAGTGCTTTAGCTTTTAAGATTATGACTGATCCTTATGTTGGGAAATTAACTTATATGAGAGTCTATTCTGGTAGTCTCTCTTCTGGGTCTTATATTTACAATCCTAATTCAGGTAGGCGAGAGCGAATTAGTAGAATTCTATTGATGCATTCGAATAAAAGAGAAGAGAGGGGTTCTGTTTCAACTGGCGAAATTGTTGCTGCTGTTGGTTTGAAAAATGTTAAAACTGGACATACTCTATGTGATGAAAAGAAGCAGATTGTTTTAGAATCAATGGACTTTCCTGAGCCTGTTGTTTCTGTTGCGGTTGAACCAGTAAGCAAAGGAGATCAGGATTCTTTATCTAAAGGTTTACAAAAATTAGGTGAAGAAGATCCAACTTTTAAGGTTTCTAGTGATGAAGAGACTGGTCAGACTATAATTTCTGGTATGGCTGAATTGCACCTGGAGATTTTAATTGATAGACTATTGAGAGAGTTTAAAGTTAAAGCTAATGTTGGAAAGCCTATGGTTGCATATAGAGAGTCTATTACAAAGTCTGTAGAGAAATTAGAGAAAAAATATGTTCGTCAATCTGGCGGGAGAGGTCAGTATGGTCATGTTGTGATTAATGTATCTCCTAATTTGCCAGGTAAAGGATATCATTTTGAAAATAAAATTGTTGGTGGTGTAATTCCAAAGGAATATATACCGTCTGTAGATCAAGGTATAAAGGAAGCTCTTAAAAATCGAGTAATAGCTGGCTATCCACTTGAAGATATAAGAGTAGAGTTAATTTTTGGATCATAT
>CAZLPW010000096.1:5776-7367 GCA_964561495.1 uncultured bacterium
TGAGATGGCTTTTAAAATTGCCGGTTCTATGGCAATTCAAGAAGCATGTAATAAAGCTGGTCCAAAATTGATGGAGCCTGTGATGAAGGTAGAGGTTATAGTTCCAGATGAGTATTTGGGTGATGTTATGGGTGATTTAAATTCAAGAAGAGGTAAAATTGAAGGGATGGAACAACGCAAGCAAGCTCAAGTAGTAAGGGCAGATGTGCCTTTAAGTAGTATGTTTGGCTATGTGACTGATTTGAGATCGATAACTCAAGGGCGAGCTGTTTACCATATGGAGTTTTCAAAGTATCAGCAGGTTCCAAAGAATATTGAACAAGATATTCTTGAAAAGATACATGGAAAAGTTTCTTAAAAAAAATATAATGGAGTTATTAAGAAATGTCTAAAGAAAAATTTGAACGAACTAAGCCTCATGTAAACATTGGTACGATTGGTCATGTTGATCATGGTAAGACAACCTTAACTGCTGCAATTACTATGGTTCAGAGCGCGCGCGGTATGGCTGAGGCTATGGGTTTTGATAGCATTGATAATGCTCCTGAGGAGCGTGAAAGAGGGATAACTATTCAGACTGCTCACGTTGAGTATGAAACTGAGAATCGTCATTATGCTCATGTAGATTGTCCTGGCCATGCTGATTATATTAAAAATATGATTACAGGTGCTGCTCAGATGGATGGTGCTATTTTAGTTGTTTCCGCTGCTGATGGTCCTATGCCTCAAACACGTGAGCATGTTCTATTAGCAAAGCAGGTTAATGTGCCATCGATTGTTGTTTTTATGAATAAAACTGATCAGGTTGATGATGATGAGCTCTTGGAATTAGTGGAGATGGAGCTAGTTGACTTGTTAAATGAGTATGAATTTCCAGGTGATGATACTCCGATTATTAAGGGCTCTGCCCTTAGTGCATTAAACAGTCCATCTGATGAGGCGGCTCATAAGTGTATTGTTGAGCTTATGGATGCGTGTGATAATTTTATTCCTGAGCCAGAGCGTGATATTGATCGTCCTTTTTTGATGCCTGTTGAAGACGTTTTTTCCATTACTGGTCGAGGTACAGTAGGGACTGGTCGTATTGAGAGAGGGATAATTAAAGTTGGAGATGAAGTGAGTATATTAGGGATGGGGGTAGATAATAAGACTACTGTTACAGGCGTTGAAATGTTTCGAAAATTATTAGATGAAGGTCGAGCGGGTGATAATGCGGGCTTGCTTCTTAGAGGGGTAGATAAAGAAGACTTGGGGCGCGGTATGGTTTTGGCGGCTCCAGGATCGATTACTCCTCATACGAATTTTAAGGCGAGTGTCTATGTTTTAAAAAAAGAAGAGGGTGGGCGTCATACTCCATTTTTCAATGGTTATCGTCCTCAGTTTTATTTCAGGACTACCGATGTAACTGGAGTTGTTACTTTGCCTGAGGGAACAGAGATGGTGATGCCTGGTGATAATGTAGAATTTGATGTCGAGTTAATCACTCCAATTGCGATGGATAAAGAATTGCGATTTGCTATTCGTGAAGGTGGTCATACTGTTGGTGCTGGTGTTGTTACAGATATAAAAAAATAATTGAATTAAATATGGC
>CAZLPW010000097.1:0-7190 GCA_964561495.1 uncultured bacterium
GCAAGGGTTTACGCCCTTCGGGGGTTCGAATCCCTCCCCCTCCGCATTCAAAAAATTGGCTTTCTTTGGAAATAATATTTATGAAAAATGTCAGATATAATTAAATATGAAGCCATGTGTTAGGTTTGCCCCAAGTCCAACAGGAGAGCCTCATTTAGGATTTGCTAGAACAGCTTTATACAATTTTTTATTTGCAAACAATAAAGGTGGTCAGTTTCTGCTCAGTGTTGAAGATACAGATCTTGAAAGGTCAAAAAAGGAATATATAGATCAAATAATACACTCTCTTGAATGGCTGGGACTTCAATGGGATAAAGAAATTATTTTTCAATCTAATAAAAAAAAGAACTACGAGAAATATATCCAGATTTTGATTGCTACAGGCAGTGCTTATAGATGTTTTGCTAGTAAGATTGAATTACAAAAAATCCGTCAAGAAACAGGCTCCTATAATTATAATGGTTTATGGCGAGATAGAAGTGACGAGGAAATAGATCAACAGCTAAAGGAAGGTAAATCTTATACGATTAGATTGAAGACTCCTGATTCTGGTTCAATTCGTTTTAATGATATGATCTATGGTGATATAGTTGTTTCAAACTCTGAGATAGATGATTTTATAATCGTTCGTTCGGATGGTAGTCCAGTTTATAATTTCACAAATGTTATTGATGATCAAGATATGGGCATTACACATGTAATACGGGGTGAAGACCATATATCAAATACCCCAAAACAAATTCAAATTTATAAGGCTTTAGGGTTGAGCCTTCCAAATTTTGCGCATTTGCCAATGATATTAGGTGAAGATAAAAAAAGATTGAGTAAACGGCATGGAGCAACTAGTGTTTTATCATATAGAGATGAGGGATACCAGCCTGAGGCTTTATTAAATTATTTAGCTCTTTTGGGTTGGAATCCAGGTACAGAAGAAGAAATAATGAATTTAGATCAACTTATTTCAAAATTTGATTTTTCTAGGGTTCAAAAGAAAAGCGCTATTTTTGATCCTAAAAAACTAAACTGGATTAGTTCAAAATATTTTGCAATGCAAAATATTAATAATATTTTAAAAACAATTAGAAAAATAAATCCAGACTGGGGATTAGAAAAAGATGATATTTATTGCAAAAAAGTTATAAATATTTTGAGATCACGTTGTAAATCTTTAACTGATTTAATATTAAACTCTGAATATTTTTTTTCAGATCCTAAATCTTTTTCAGATACTGATATAAAAAATATATTGAAAGATTCGGATAAAGAGATGATTGCAGAAATTATTCAACTTTTTAATAATCTAGAATTCTGGGATAAGGATTCTTTAGAAAAGTTATTTAATAATTTTTTAGAAAAAAAGTCATATAGTTTTGGAAAATTATTTAAGCCAATGAGAATTGCTCTCTGCGGATGTTTAAATGGACCTTCACTTTTTGAATTGATGGAAATATTAGGTAAAGATTTGTCAATCAATCGCTTAGAAACTGCAATAGAGGAATTTAGAATTGAGGAATCATGAAAACATAGAAGAAAGAAATTTTATCCAGAAGATAATTGATGAAGATAGCCTGACTGGCAAATGGGATAATCGAATTCATACTCGATTCCCTCCTGAACCTAACGGTTATTTACATATTGGTCACGCTAAGTCTATATGTCTAAACTTTTCTCTTGCAGAAATAAACAGTGGCAAATGTAATCTTCGGTTTGATGATACAAACCCAATAAAAGAGGAAGATGAATATGTTCAGGCGATAGTAGAGGATGTTAAGTGGCTAGGGTTCGATTGGGGCGATAAACTATTTTTTGCTTCTGATTATTTTAACCAAATGTTTGATTATGCTGTTCAATTAATTTTAAAGGGAATGGCTTTTGTCTGTGATCAAAATTCAGAAGAAATTAAGCAATGCCGAGGTACACTTAAAGAGCCAGGTGTGGATAGTCCTTATCGCGAAAGATCTGTCAAAGAAAATCTAGATTTATTTAAGCTTATGAAAGAAGGGGCATTTCCAGATGGCTCCAAAACTCTGCGTGCTAAGATTGATATGTCTCACCCTAATCTAAATATGAGGGATCCAGTAATGTATCGTATTTTGAATACATCTCATCACAGGACAGGAAATGATTGGTGTATATATCCAATGTACGATTGGGCGCATGGCATTGAAGATTCCATTGAAAAAATAACTCACTCAATTTGCACATTAGAGTTTGAAGATCATAGACCACTTTATGATTGGTATTTAAAGAAGTTAGGAGTCTATCATTCTCAACAAATTGAATTCGCTAGACTGAATTTAAATTTTACAGTTATGAGCAAAAGAAAGTTAAAACTACTTGTTGATAAAAAAATTGTTGAGGGATGGAATGACCCCAGAATGCCAACGATTTCAGGTTTGCGAAGACGCGGATATACTGCTAGTTCTATTAGAAAATTTGTAGAAAATGTGGGTGTTACAAAGCGTGATTCAGTTATAGATGTTGTTAGACTGGAGAATGCTTTAAGGAATGAATTAAATAAAACAGCGCAAAGAGTTTTTTGCGTTTTAAATCCACTAAAAGTTGTGATTACAAACTACGATCAACAAAAGCAGGAGTATTTAAAAGCAATTAATAATCCTGAAGACTCTAGTAGCGGATCAAGAGAAATCCCATTTTCAAAAGAGATTTTTATTGAACGAGATGATTTTATGGAAAATCCACCTAAAAAGTTTTTCCGTTTATCATTGGGTAAAGAAGTTCGTTTAAAATATGCATACTTTATTAAGTGCAATGAAATTATTAAGGATAAAAAGGGTGAAATAACTGAGGTTCGCTGTACTTATGATCCAGACACCAAGGGCGGGAATGCACTAGATGGTAGAAAAGTAAAAGGAACAATTCATTGGGTAAGTGCAGAAAAATCCGTGAAAGTAAAAATAAAACTATATGACAGGTTGTTTTCTAAAGAATATCCAGAACAAGAGAACAATTTTCTTGATGCTATAAATCCAAATTCACTTCAGGTTCTTAATCATGCTAGAATTGAACCCTCTCTTATTAAGCCCAAAAACATTAACTATCAGTTTGAGCGTATTGGTTATTTTAAGTTGGATAATAAAAAGCTCAATTCTGATTCGATTACTTTTATTCGATCAGTATCATTACGTGATTCCTGGGCTCGCTTTTTAAAAGATAATAAAAATAAATAAACTGGATAAAATCCTTGTTTACCCTTAATTTATATCAATGAAGCCGAGGTTAAGGATGCGGAAAATCCTAATTTTATTGACTGCTTGTATGCTCTATTCAATTCAAGAGCCTGCTGTAAATCTGTATCTGTTGCCATTTGAAAATATTGATAATGATCCAACTGTAGAGTGGATTGCGCCTGGTCTGTCTGATATGGTTAAGGGTGAATTGAAAAATAAAATCGGTGTCAAATTAAAAACCAAAGAAGAACTTGAAACTATAATGAGTGATCGTCGATTAATGATGAGACAGCCAAGAGGTTCTAGAAATTTTCTTTTGCTGGGGAAGTACAAGAGAAAACTCGACGAGATTCACGTTGATATTCAGTTAGTTGATATATCGAATTGGCAGGAAGAGAAAAGCGATAAGATTATTCAAAAGTATAGCGCTATCCCACTTTTGAATAAGAATGTGGGAGAATCAATTAGAAAAATGATAGAGCCGTATACTCCTAAGCAAAATTTGGATAAGAAAACATTAACTTATTCCTCATATTCAAAGCCAAATCTAGAAAAAAAAATTAATCCTGTTCATGCTGAATCAAATAAGTTAGTATATAATCTTGATAGCCAAATAGCTGAACTTGAAGCTTCAATGGATGCATTACTTGGAGCAAAAAAGAGAGAGAATTCTATTCCTGAAAAAGGTGTAACGAGACAAGAGTCTGGTGGCTGGAATATGGATTTTAATATTGATGAGAAGATAGAATTTAATCCAAAAAACTCGGCCAACACAAAAATGCTAACTACGGTTTTGGATCAGTTGTTAAATAACCCCTATGATATTGAACTCAAACGACCAGAGTTAGTTTATCATAACGATGATGAACTTTATATGACGGTGAGATTTCCAGTCTCCTATAAACTCAAGGAAGAAATAATCAAAGATATGTTAACTAATCTACCATATACTGGGTTAGAGCAAAATGGTAGTCTTACTATCTTTTATTTTAATAGAGAATCTTTTAATTTTACTGAAAAGGTCGTAGATAGAATTAAATCAGGTGATCATAGGGCTGTCCCGATTATAAGAATCTATGACAAAAATGAAAACATTTTGGTCGTGATTGCTGATTCTCCAGAAAACTACGTCCATTCAAAAAATAGTAGCAGAGTCTTATATCTTCCACAAAATCAATTTTCTCATTTGATTGAGTTTACGGTGGGAGGCTGGTCTATGCAGGTAGCGATGGAAACAGTTGAAATTAATGCAATTTATGAAATGATTTTACCTGTTTCCCAAATGGAAGAAATGAATAATATTAATTTAAAATTTATTAAGGAAAATGAGTTGGAATCCTTTTTGGATCCATTATTATAGAAAAATGAAGAAAATGAATTATATCAAAACGGCAATTTTATTTTTAATATTTAATTCAGCTATTGTTGGGCAAGGGGGGACTAAAATCCCTGATCTTGAAATAAAAATGTTAAATGGACAAAGGACAAGCATATATAAACTACTTAAAAAAGGACCATTGTTGATTGATTTTTGGGCAACTTGGTGTACCCCTTGCAAAAAGCTTATGGTTCATCTTGATGATTATCACCAAAAATATAATGCCGAAGGCTTTCAGGTTTTAATGATCAATCAAGATACTCCCCGAAGTCTTGGGAAAGTCAAATCTTACATTAATTCAAAAAAACATAAATTTTTAGTTGCTATTGACCCAAATCAGCAAATAGCAAAAAAATTAAATGGACAGATAATGCCAAGTCTAATACTAGTAAAACCTGATGCTTCAATCGTTTGGCGGCACCAGGGTTTCATGCCAGGTGAAGAAAAAGAGATCCAACAACAAATTGAACTGCTTTTAAATGAAAATCAACAAGTTGATGAATGATAGCAGATGCGTTATTTCAAATTTTTTATATTTAGTGTTGTAATAGCACAGAACCCCAATATTCCATTTCTCGATCTTGACTTTTGGAATTATAATACTGGCATAACTATGAATTTTGGGGATAGTTATGATGATTACTCATTTATGGAAAATAGAATGGACCTTAATTTTTTTAAAGGAAATTTTTCAGGATGGCTTCAATATGAATATTCAGATCCTCCAGAGCTTGGTTATCCAATAAAAGATCTAAGGAAATATCGTTTTGAATATAACTATGGTCCTTGGAAATTTAAATACGGTGATATTTATGAAATTTGGGGTAGAGGTCTTACCTTAGTTCAAATTGATGATCAAGGTATAGATTTTGATAATAGCACTAGAGGTGTAATGATAAATTATGACACGGGTAAAATTAGAATTTCTCATTTAAATGGTAATACGAAAAATGATATTTTAGATACAGATTTGCGTGTTCCAGCCTTTACATTTTCTCATGATATGGAAGGGACTAATTTGGAATTTGATTTTGAAAAATACTCGATAGGTCTATCTCATCTGCAATCAGATGAGATTCACCAATATAGACCTTATGGTCCTCTTGATACGGCGTTTGTTAATCATAGATTGAGTGGGTTTTATGTTTCTAGTTTTGGAAAAAACTTTGATATTTTTTTCGAGTATGTAGATAAACAATCAAAAGAGTCTATCTTTTCATTAGATTTTTTTGGTAATGAGGTTGAAAACGTAGTACCTTTAAAAAAAGGATACGGTCTGTATTTAAATTCAAATTTTTATCTTAGCACTTGGTCAATATTTGCAGAATATAAGCGCTATAGCTTTGACAGGATCAATCCTGCAAATACAGATTATGTAATTGCAAACTATGGTAATAGGATAGATTATCAGGTCATGCCAATCTTATATCGAGAACAAAATCATAGTTTTCTTGGTAGAGTAGCACATCAAACTAATGCTAATGATGAAAGAGGAATCCAAATTGAGGTTAGTGGTGCGCTTCCTGCGGGTTTGCAATTGGTTAGCCAGTTTTCAAAATTGAGTAGAAATGACAAGTGGGAATCTTACACCCCAATAAACTGGTCTCCATCTAGTCTAGGTGGTTTCTTACCCAGTGATGATATATCTACTCTTCCATATACTGAAATTTATAATGAAATTTCTGGATATTTTCTGAGAGATAAATTATTTGCGAAAATCGTTTTCGGTGCAAATGAAGAAATTCCTAAAATAATACGTAACTTTAGTGGAACCAATATGAGCATCAGTGAAAATTGGACCTACACTGATTCAATCGAATTTAATGATGATTGGTTTTTTACAGATTCTGTATTAGAAGGAGTCGACACGGTTTCATACGATGTAACTTCTAAATTATATAGAACATCTAAATCGTTTACAATCCCATTAGAAATATCATATAATTTTAATAATCAGTATAGTTTTGGAATTGGTCTGGCATACCAAGAAAAAGAATTGAAAAATATATCCTATTCTAATATAAGTTCCTACAACTGGCTAGACTCATCCTGGGTTCCAATTGATCCAGACAATCCAGAGAGTTATCAAAAAGAAGAGACCACGCAGTATCCTAATAATATATCTGCTCAGATTAATAGAATGTTTTATTTTACACTATCTAAAGCATCTCAATGGGCGCTAACTGTTAACTATGATTGGACCAATGTGCAAGAAGTTATTGAATTAGATCCACAGTACACTCCTCTAGAAGCTCTTTTATTTGGTGACATAAAATATTTTAAAGGAGAACGTGATAGGCTTAATCCACCATCATTTATTCAAAACAAATGGGTTTCTATGGAGCTTTCTTATAACATTACATCCACACAAAGAATTTCTATTATTTATGGATCTTTGCAAGGTGGCCTAATATGTAGCAATGGTATATGCAGGATACTTCAACCGTTTAATGATGGTCTTAAATTATCTTATACTGCTGTTTTATAGTATTTTTTTATACTATCTAGTTTTTTTATAGGTTTATTCATAAATTATTACCCTTTAGACTATTAGTCATGATGAATAAGATATATACATTAATTTCAATATTTTCCTTTTTAGTTGCTCTTCCTTTACAGGT
>CAZLPW010000098.1:0-6962 GCA_964561495.1 uncultured bacterium
ACCCACTCACGGTAGCGGCTTGCCCACCAATCAAGCCTGAGGGTGTTGTTATTGTCTCACTCGATGTAAAAGTAACAGTAACATTATTACCGACAGTAGCCAGGTTGGTATAGTTTGAATTATTTGAAACGATACTAACGGCTGTCATCGTAGGAGGCGTATTATCATAGAGAGTGACCGTGTTATTGCTCTGAATCGTGCTCGACTCGTTACCAACATGATCGTATATACTATTATCTACAGGGGTAACCGTTATGATCTCATTACCATCAGGGGTTCCGCTTAGACTTACCCCGAGAGTGTATGAGCTACCGCTGGCTGATATACTACTCGGCGTAGCGCTCGCTAGAGTTGCGGAACCTCCACCAATAACAAGTGAAAAATCACTAGCCTCAAGAGCGCCAGAACCAGAGGATGAATTGTAGACAGCCTCACTGAAGACTACAAGTATCGTACTGTTATCAGTAGCGATCGTAGATGATGTTACGGTTGAGGATGTGCCATCATAGGTCCAGGTAAACTGGGTCGCAGCATCATTACCATTACCAGCAGCATCAGCAAAGGCCGACCCAGAAATATCAACCGTAGTCTCTCCGTCAGCGCTTGGCGTAAAGGTCGCGGTATAGCTCGTACCGCTGCCTGAGAAGGAGCTTACAGATCCCCCAGTGACAGTTACGTCACCAGAGGCAAAATCACTCGTACTCTCGCTACTGGTAAAGGTTAAAGTTAGTGTGGCATCATTCGTTGATGATCCACTCGAGACAGCAGACGCACTGGGGTTGGCCGCTGTAATTGTTAGTGTCGGTGAGAGCTTATCATTGAGGGTTGCTGTATTATTGCTCTGGCTCTCTGCGGTCTCATTGCCATACGCATCATATAGACCATTGTCAACTGGGCTAACGGTAATAACTTCAGTACCATCTGGCGTTCCAGTTAAACTAATTCCTAAGGTATATACGCTGCCACTTGTAGAGACACTACTTGGCGTAGAGCTCGCCATTGTTGCGGAGCCTCCACTGACAGACAAGGCAAAATCACTCATCTCAACAGCCCCACTTCCGAGAGTCGTGTTGTAAACCACCTCATTCATAGTAACGGCTATGGTTGAATTATCAGACGCAAGAGATACAGAAGATATTATAGATGGGGTTCCATCATGTGTCCATGCATACTGCGCCGCCGCGGTGTTACCATTGCCACCTGCATCCGTAAAAACACTGGCCCCCACGTCTACCGTGGTTGCGCCATCAGCGCTTGGTGTAAACGTGGCCGTGTAGACCGTACTGCTTGTGGCAGAAAAGGAGCTGATCGTTCCACCCGCCAGAGTAACATCGTTCGAAGCAAAATTTGTTGTTGCCTCACTGATAGTAAATGTAAGGCTTAGGCTAGCGTCGTTGGTAGTTGAGCCACTAGACAATGAATTCCCATCGCCATCTGCAACGGCCAAAGTAATAGTAGGCGGCGTCTTATCATTAACGGTGACCGTGTTATTGCTCTGACTGATTGTTGAAATATTACTGTAGGCATCATAGATGCTATTGCTAGCTGGATTTACGGTTAGGGTCTCCCCTCCTGTTGGAGTTCCACTTAGACCAATCCCTAATGTGTAAACATTACCACTAGCTGAAATACTTGTAGGCGTTGTACTAGAAAGAGTGGCCACACCACCGCTAATAGCAAAAACAAAATCACTGGCCTCTAAGGCACCGCTTCCGCCAGCGGCATTATAAACTGGCTCATCAAGCGTAACCGCTATAGTAGAATTGTCTGACGCTAGAGAGACGCCTGTTATCGTTGCCGGCGTCCCGTTAAAGGTCCAGGCATACTGAGTCGCTGCGGTATTGGTATTACCAGCAGCATCAGCAAAACCCCCAGCCGCAACATCAACAGTCGTTAGGCCGTCAGCCGCTGGTGTAAAAGTAGCTGTGTAGAAAGAGCCACTCCCTGAAAAAGAACTTATAGCACCACCAGAGACAGTAATATCACTGCCCGCAAAGTCTGCTGTAGACTCAGTAGTCGTAAAAGTAACAGTGATAGTTCCATCGTTCGTTGTTGAACCAGACGCAACCGAAGTCCCTCCAGAGTTTGCCGCTGTGATGGTCACTCCAGGAGCAAGCTCATCATTCAGAGTGACAGTGTTGTTACTCTGGCTGGTCTCGGTCTCGTTTCCAACTATATCGTAGACACTGTCATCAACAGGGCTAACGGTTAAAACCTCGCTACCATCGGGAACGCCGCTAATGCTTAGACCCAGCGTGTATACATTTCCGCTAGCTGAAATAGCACTCGGAGTTGCGCTTCCCATCGTAGCAGAGCCTCCGCTAATTGAAAGTGAAAAATCGCTGGCCTCTAAGGCGCCTGAGCCAGAGGATGTCTTGTAAACTGCCTCACTGAGAGTAACATTAATACTTGAATTATTAGAAGCAAGCGTGGTCGATGTTATGGTCGCTGGTGTCCCGTCATAGGTCCAGGTGAACTGCGTCGCCGCGGTATTATTATTACCAGCAGCATCAGTGAAGGCCCCCGCAGCAACATCGATCGTGGCTGCGCCATCACCGCTTGGCGTAAATGTCGCTGTGTATGATGCTCCACTTCCTGAGAACGCACTGACCGCGCCACCCGTGACTGTAATATCTGTATAATTAAGGATTGTCGTGTTTTCACTGCTGGTTAAGGTTAGCGCCAGAGTAGCGTCATTCGTAGCAGAGCCACTAGAGACCGCATCTCCGCCACTATTGGCAACCGTAAAAGCGATTGTTGGTGCCAGCTGATCATTAAGGCTCGCCGTGTTGTTACTCTGAGATGTCGCTGCCTCGTTTCCGACAAGGTCATATATGCCATCATCTACTGGAGAAACGGTCAGCGTCTCGCCGCCATTAGGCGTACCAGTAAATCCAATACCGAGTGTGTACACATTCCCACTGGCCGAGAGGCTGCTAGGGATAGAGCTGGCGAGGGATGCGGATCCGCCGCTCAAGCTTAGCCCAAAGTCACTGGCCTCTAGAGAGCCACTGCCGCTGGATGTGTTATACACGGCCTCGCTCATGGTAACCTGGATCGTTGAATTATCACTAGACAGAGAGACCGATGATATAACAGGAAGAGTCCCGTCATATGTCCAGGTAAACTGGGTCGCTGCGGTGTTTGCATTTCCCGCGGCATCTGTAAATTTATTTGCGCCTAGGTCAATCGTGACCGCCCCATCAGCGCTAGGGGTAAAGGTTGCGGTGTAGGTCGCATTGCTTCCTGAAAAAGAGCTTATACTTCCACCAGTCACGGTAACATCACCCGATGCCAGAGTGGTCGTGTTCTCGCTACTTGTAAACGTTACGCTCAGAGTAGCGTCGTTTGTTGTGCTACCACTCGAGACTGAGCTGCCTCCGCTGTTTGCAACAGTTATCGCAACAGACGGACTCAGCTGATCGTTCAAGGTTGCTGTATTATTACTCTGACTAGTAGAGGACGTATTACCATACGCATCATATATACTTGCAGACACAGGTGTAACTGTCAAGACCTCGCTACCATCAGGGGTACCAGTAATACCAATCCCTAGAGTGTATATATTACCGCTGGATGATATACTCGAAGGTGTCGAGCTAGACAGCGTCGCCGCACCCCCACTAATAGAGAATGCAAAATCCGCTGCCTCTAATGCCCCACTACCTCCCGCTGTATTGTAAACAGCCTCGCTCATGGTAACAGCGATCGTAGCATTGTTACCCGCGAGAGAGACTGAAGAGATTACCGGAGCTGTGCCATCATATGTCCAGGTAAACTGGGTCGCTGCGGTATTATTATTTCCAGCCGCATCCGTAAATCCAGCCGCTGCAATATCAATAGTAGTGGCCCCACTGGCGCTAGGGGTAAAGGTTACGTTATAGCTTGTGCCGCTACCAGAAAAAGAACTGAGCGATCCCCCGCTTACTGTTAAATCAGCGGATGCGAGATTGGTCGTGCTCTCGCTTGTCGTAAGCGCAAGAATAATGCTCGCGTCATTAGTAGTGGCCCCACTAGATACAGCATCACCACCAGAGCTTACCGCTGCAATAGAAACAGTTGGCGAGAGCTGATCATTGAGGGTTGCCGTATTATTAGACTGAGAGTTTGTTGAAATATTTCCGTATGCATCGTAGATGCTGCCTGACACAGGATTTACTGTAACAACCTCGCTACCATCGGGAGTACCAGTGATACCAATCCCAAGCGTGTAAACATTGCCACTTGCAGATATACTACTAGGGGTTGCACTCGAGAGCGAAGCAGACCCGCCAGATATTGCCAGACTAAAGTCAGTTGTCTCAAGGGCGCCTGAGCCACCGCCAGTGCTGTATACAGCCTTGTCCATAGTCACAGCTATCGTAGAATTATTAGACGCGAGCGAGACAGAGGAAACAGAAGCTGGCGTACCGTTATAGGTCCAGCTAAACTCCGTAGCAGCTGTGTTGCTGTTGCTCGATGCATCCGTAAAAGCACCCGCAGCGATATTCACGCTCGTTAGCCCATCAGCGGCTGGGGTAAACGTGGCCGTGTAGACCGAGCTGCTTGTTGATGCAAAAGAACTAATCGCTCCACCAGTTGCCGTGATATCGCTTGAAATAAAATTTGAAGTAGCCTCGCTACTTGTAAAAGTTAACGTAAGAGTCGCATCATTAGATGTTGCCCCGCTTGAGACCGCGCTACCGCTACCGTTTACCGCTGTAATAGCTACGGATGGTGAGAGCTGATCATTCAGCGTTACCGTATTGTTACTCTGGGATGTAGAGGACTCGTTTCCGTATGCGTCGTAGATACCATTATCAACAGGGCTTACAGTAAGAACCTCACTCCCATCAGGAGACCCACTTATATTTAGGCCAAGAGTATAAACATTTCCGCTGGCAGATATTGAGCTAGGCGTTGCACTGCCCATTGTCGCCGACCCGCCGCTTATAGACAAGGCGAAGTCACTCGCCTCAAGCGCGCCACTTCCTCCAGAGGTTTTGTATACGGCCTCGCTCATGGTTACAACAATATTGCTGTTATCGCCAGACAAAGTGGTAGAGCTTATTGTCGCAGGAGTCGCGTCATAGGTCCAGGCAAACTGCGTCGCCGCGGTGTTGTTGGTCCCAGGGCCGTCTGTAAATGTTCCCGCCGCAACATCTACCGTGGTCGCGCCACTCGCGCTTGGCGTAAACGTGGCCGTGTAGGTCGTTCCGTTTCCAGTAAAAGAGCTCAGGCTGCCACCACTTACGGTTACATCTCCTACAGCAAAATTTGTAGTAGACTCGCTACTTGTAAAGGTTAATGTGAGAGTCGCATCGTTCGTGGTTGATCCACTGGATACTGCGCCTCCGCCTGCCGCTGCCGTGATCGCCATAGTAGGCGCTGTGCCATCGTAGGTCCAGGCAAACTGCGATGCCGCGGTGTTGTTGTTGCCTACCGCATCTGTAAATTTATTTGCAGCTACGTCAACCGTGATCGCGCCGTCACCGCTCGGGGTAAGGGTCGTTGTGTAGACCGTGCTGCTTGTGGCCGTTAGGGTTCCAACGGATCCGCCGCTGACTGTTATATCGCCAACCACAAAGTTGCTCGTAGCCTCGCTACTTGTAAAGGTTAATGTGAGAGTCGCATCGTTCGTAGTCGATCCACTGGATACTGCGCTTCCGCCTGCCGCTGCCGTAATAGCCATCGTCGGGACTGTCCCGTCATAGGTCCAGGTAAACTGCGATGCCGCGGTGTTGTTCGTGCCTGAGGCATCCGTAAACTTTCCTGCCGCTACATCAACCGTGGTCGCGCCATCACCACTAGGTGTAAAGGTCGCAGTGTATACGGTACTGCTTGTGGCAGAGAATGAGCTTAAGCTTCCGCCGCTTACGCTTATGTCTCCCACAATAAAATTCGTTGTAGCCTCGCTACTTGTAAAGGTTAAGGTAAGCGTCGCATCGTTCGTAGTTGCACCGCTGGATACTGCGCTTCCACCTGCCGCCGCCGTGATCGCCATCGTTGGCGGTGTGCCATCATAGGTCCAGGTAAACTGAGACGCCGCGGTGTTGTTATTACCTACAGCATCAGTAAAACCGCTTGAAGAAACATCAATAGTGGTAGCACCACTCGCGCTTGGTGTAAACGTGGCCGTGTATATTGTCGAACTCGCGGCACTAAAGTTACTTAATGCTCCTCCGCTCACGCTTATGTCACCTACAGCAAAATTTGTCGTGGCCTCGCTACTGGTAAAGGTAAGGTCTATAGTAGCATCGTTTGAGGTGTCTCCGCTCGATACTGTTGAGCTGGCTATAGTCATCGTAGGGCCAGTAGCATCGTAGGTCCAGTTAAACTGAGTCGCAGCAGAATTATTATTTCCTGGTGCATCTGTAAATCCACTTGCAGCAACATCTACCGTGGTCGCACCATCGCCGCTTGGAGTAAACTTAGCGGTGTAGACCGTGCTGCTGCTTGCTCCGAAATTGCTTAGCGCCCCACCGCTTACGCTTATGTCACCTACAGCAAAATTTGTCGTGGCCTCGCTACTGGTAAAGGTTAATATTATAAAAGAATTGTTGCTTGAGCTGCCATCGGTGACACCGTTTGATGCTGTGATCGCCATAGTGGGACCTGTTCCATCATAGGACCAGGTAAACTGCGTTGCCGCTGTGTTGCCTGTGCCAGACGCATCTGTAAATCTATTTGCCGCCACATCAACCGTGGTCGCGCCGTCACCGCTAGGCGTAAACGTGGCCGTGTAGACCGTGCTGCTTGTAGCAGAGAAAGAACTTAGAGATCCACCGTTTACGGTTACATCGCCCACCGCAAAATTTGTTGTAGCCTCGCTACTGGTAAAGGTTAGGGTCAGGCTGCTGCTGTTCGTAGTCGCGCCACTGGACACTGCGCTTCCGCCAGAGGCTGCCGTGATCGCCATCGTTGGCGCTGTGCCATCATAGGTCCAGGTAAACTGAGACGCCGCGGTGTTGTTATTACCTACA
>CAZLPW010000099.1:0-6944 GCA_964561495.1 uncultured bacterium
ACTGTTGGTGCTGGTGTTGTTACAGATATAAAAAAATAATTGAATTAAATATGGCTGGAAATAGTAAAAGGGTTATTGTGCAGATTGAAAGTACTGCTGGTACTGGATTTAGGTATACGATTACTAAAAGTAAAAAGAAGCATCCTGAGAGGGTTGAGTATAAGAAATTTGATCCTATTATAAAAAAGCATACGATTTTTAAAGAGACTAAATAGGAATATGGATTTACACCCCTTTTGGTTAAAATATAATAGGAGAGTAGCTCAACTGGTAGAGCACCGGCCTCCAAAGCCGGGGGTTGCGGGTTCGATCCCTGCCTCTCCTGCTTGAAATAAAGGCGCTATTTATGGTTGATAAAATCCAGAAATTTTTTTCGGGTATTGAATTTGAGATGAAGAAAGTGTCTTGGCCTGACTGGCAAGAATTGAAGGGTTCTGCATACGTTGTTGTTAATTTGACCCTCTTGCTCACTCTATTTTTGTTTTTGGTTGATTTTCTTTTATCTAAAATAATTAACTACATACTTTGAATTATGAATTGGTATACATTAAGAGTTATTTCGGGTAAAGAAAAAAAAATAAAAGAAGCTATTATGTATGATGTTGAATTGAATGATATGCAAGATAAAATCAAGGATATTTTAGTTCCTACTGAAAATGTTGTTGAAATGCGAGATGGTAAGAAAAAAGTTAAAGAGCGAGTCTTTTTTCCTGGTTATTTATTGGTAAGGCTTGAACTTGATAAAGTCACTAAATATTTAATAGAAGGTGTTAATGGTGTTATATCATTTGTTGGGCCTAAAGGTGGTGAGCCGCAATCTCTAAAGCCTGAAGAAGCTCAGAGGTTTCTTGGGGATTTTGAAGGTGGAGACGGGCCTTTAAGGGTTACTGAGGCTGCTCCTTTTAAAGTTGGTGATGCTGTTAAGGTAACAGATGGTCCGTTCATGGACTTCTCTGGCTTGGTTCAAGAGGTAAACCATGATAAGCAAAAATTAAAAGTTATGGTTAGTATTTTTGGTCGGCAGACACCTGTTGAGCTGGATTATCTTCAGGTTAAATTAGAGAATTAAATTAATAGAAATAGAACAAAACTATGGCAAAAAAAATTATAGGCTTTATTAAGTTGCAAATACAAGCTGGGCAGGCTAACCCTGCGCCACCTGTTGGTCCTGCTCTTGGTCAACACGGAGTAGGAATAATGGATTTTTGTAAAGCCTTCAATGCTGAGACCCAAGATAAAGCTGGGGATGTTATACCAGTAGAAATTACAGTATATGCTGATCGCAGTTTTTCTTTTATTACTAAAACTCCTCCAGCGTCAAGGCTAATTTTAAAAGCTGCAAAATTAAATAAAGGATCTGGAGAGCCTAATCGTGATAAGGTGGGAAGTATAAATAAGAAAGATTTGGAAGATATTGCTAATATAAAAATGAAAGATTTAAATGCGAATTCTATATCTCAAGCTATGGCTATGATAGAGGGGACTGCTCGATCCATGGGTGTTGAAGTTAAGGGGTGATTTTTAATATATGAATGTAAGTAAAAATAGGGCTCAAGCTTTAGAAAAGGTTGATAGGGAGAAGCAGTATTCACTTGATGATGCTTTGGCTATTGTAAAGGATATGGCTTATGCTAAATATGATGAGAGTGTAGATTTGGCTATTAATTTAGATGTTGATCCTAGGCATGCTGAAGAAAATATTAGAGTAACGACACCTTTGCCACATGGGACTGGGAAAAAAGTATCAGTTTTAGCTCTCGTTTCCTCAGATTCAAAAGAAAAAGAAGCGCTTGATGCTGGTGCTGATTATGTTGGAAGTAAAGAATTTTTGGATAAAATAAAGGGTGGCTGGACTGATGTTGATAAAATTATTGCGACTCCTGATTTAATGGCGGAATTGGGTAAGTTGGGTAAAATACTTGGTCCTAAAGGTTTGATGCCGAATCCTAAAAGTGGAACTGTAACTTTAGATATTGGAAAGGCCGTAGGTGAGATAAAATCGGGGCAAGTTGAGCTTAGAGTTGAAAAAAATGGAATTATTCATGTGGCATGTGGAAAAATTTCATTTTCTATAGAACATTTAATTGAAAATATTAAAACAATCTATAATGTTATTCTAAAGTCTAGGCCTTCTTCTCTTAAGGGTAATTTTTTAACCAAAATCACAATTTCTTCATCTACTGGTCCAGGTGTGAAAATTGATTTATCAACAATAGTATAATATAATGCCAAATAAAAAAAATACTGATCAAGTAGCTACGTTAACAGATGTTTTTTCTCGTGCGAAAGCTGTTTATTTTACTGATTACCATGGTCTTGATGTTGAGAAAATCACTCAACTTAGAAGAAGGTTTTTTGATGAAAATGTAGAATATAAAGTTGCTAAAAACACACTTTTAAGAATTGCGATTGATAAAAATTCAATAGAATGTATCGAAGGGGTTTTTTCTGGTTCCACGGCTATAGCTGTTTCATACGATGAGCCTTCTTCTCCAGCGAAGATAATTAAAGATTTTAATAAAAAGCACGACCTTCCAAAGGTGAAAGGTGTATTTTTTGATGGCGAGTTTTTTCCTTCTTCTGATTTTGATAGGATCGCTAATCTACCAAGTAAAGATGAGCTTTTGTCCAAATTGGTTGCTACGCTAAATAGTCCTATGCAGAAATTCGTTTCAACGATTTCTTCGCCGCTTGGTAATTTGGTTGGTGTTTTGGAAAGTTTAAAGCAAAAAAAAGTATAAATGAAAATAAGGAGTATTTCTAATGGCAATTAAACGTGAAGATGTTTTAAAGTATCTTGAAGGGTCTAACATGGTTGAAATTTCTGAATTGATCAGCGATATCGAAGAAAAATTTGGTGTTACGGCAGCTGCTCCAGTTGCGGTTTCTGCTGGACCTGCTATGTCTGGTGGAGATGGTCAAGCTGATGAAAAAACAGAATTTGATGTTATCTTAAAATCTGCTGGGCAGGCCAAGATAAATGTAATAAAAGCTGTTCGTGGTATAACTGACTTAGGCTTAAAAGAGGCTAAGGAATTGGTTGATTCTGTTCCTAAGTCAATTAAGGAAGGCTTGTCTGAAGCAGACGCAAATGAAATAAAGGCCACTCTTGAGGAAGCTGGAGCTGAGGTTGAGCTTAAATAGTTTTATATTTTCAATTTCTATTCTATTTAATTTTAAAAAAAATCAGGAGTCATAATTGGCTGTTAATAATTTCAACTCTAATACGCGTAAATCATTTTCAACAATTCCTACATTTGTTGATGTGCCAGACTTGTTGGCGATTCAAACGAATGCATATCAAAAGTTTTTACAAGAATGGACACCGCAGGAGGCTCGAAAGCCCTTTGGTTTGGAGGGCGTTCTTCAGAGTGTTTTTCCTATTGAGGATTCTCATCGCAATTATATTTTGCAATATAAAACTTATTTTCTTGGTCAGCCTAAATATAATCCAGATGAATGTATTGATAGGGGTGTTACATATTCTGCTCCTTTAAGAGTTCGACTTGCTCTTCATATTACAGATGAAAACAATAGGAATAAGTATGCCCAAAGTATTGAGCAGGATGTTTATTTTGGGAATATTCCATATATGACTGATAAGGGGACCTTTATCATAAATGGAGCAGAAAGAGTTATAGTTGCTCAACTTCAGAGATCTCCTGGTGTATTTTTCGATGAATCTATTCATCCAAATGGAACTAAGCTTTATCAGGCTAGGATAATCCCAGCTAGAGGATCTTGGGTTGATTTTACAACGGATATTAATGATTGTTTGTTTGTGATAATTGACCGCAGAAGAAAATTTCCAGTTACTATGTTGCTTAGGGCGCTAGGGTATTCGACTAATGTTGATATTTTCCAAGCATTTAATGCAATTCAAAGAATAGATCTAAAAAAGAGTGAAATAAAAAAATATTTAGGTTCTACTTTAGTTGAAGATGTGGTTGATGTTAATACTGGTGAGATTTTCGTTGAAGCGGGTAAGGACTTAACGGCTGAATTGGTAGAAGTTTTGCAAACTGCAAGTATTCAAAAAATTCAGGTAGTTAATGGTAATTCTAATTTTGCATCTATGTTGCTTTTGAATACTATTGATAAAGATCCTTCAAACAATACAGAAGAAGCTCTTGGAATTGTTTATCAACTTCTGCGTGCTAGTGAACCTCCTAACCTTGAAACTGCGCAAAAATTCATTGAACGAATTTTCTTTAGTCCTAAGAAGTATGATCTTGGTCAGGTTGGGAGATATCGTTTAAATCAGCAATTCAATCTTGATGTTCCTGTTGATGATACAGTCCTTACGATGGATGATATTGTCCAAGTTATTAGATATTTAATTGATATGAGAAAAGGCGAAAGAGGTGTAGATGATATTGATCATTTAGGTAATAGGCGTGTAAAGACAGTGGGTGAACAATTAACTAATCAATTCAGTGTTGCTTTGAGTAGAATGATAAGAACTATTCATGAAAGAATGAATCTTCGCGAATCTGAAAGTATTACTCCGCAGGATTTAATCAACTCTCGTGTTGTTACTACGGTAATAAATACATTTTTTGGAACTTCTCAATTGTCTCAGTTTGGGGATCAAACTAACCCATTGGCTGAAATTACCCATAAGAGAAGGATTTCTGCTCTAGGTCCTGGAGGTTTGACTCGGGAGAGGGCAGGTTTTGAGGTTCGTGATGTGCATTATACTCATTATGGTAGATTGTGCCCTATCGAAACCCCCGAGGGTCCCAATATTGGACTCATATCTAGTTTGGCGATGTTTGCTGAGGTTAATGATCATGGGTTTATTGAGTCTCCATACAGGAAAATTGAAAAAGAGAACGGGAAGGGTTCATTTATTACTGATAAGATCGAATATTTAAGTGCTGATGACGAAGATAGGGTTATGGTTGCCCAAGCAAGTACCTCTCATGATAAGTCAGGGAAAATAGTTGAAGAAAAAATTAGGACGAGGATGAAGGGGGATTTTCCTATTGTGGGCCCTTCTGATGTAGATTTTATTGAAGTCTCTCCAAATCAGATTTTAAGTGTTGCGGCAGCATTGATTCCTTTTCTGGAGCATGATGATGCTAATAGGGCTTTAATGGGCTCTAATATGCAAAGGCAGGCGGTTCCTCTTATCTCACCTAAATCTCCTATTGTTGGTACTGGAATAGAAAAGCAAGTTGCGATTGACTCCAGATCATGCGTTGTTTCTCCTGTTAATGGGAAAATTATTTATGTTGATGCAAATAAGGTGAGTATAAAAAGAGATGATGTTCAAGACAACTTAGTTCTTTATGAAGGGGAGGACATTGTTCACATTAATCTAAAGAAGTTTAATAGAACCAATCAAAACACTGTTCATAATCAACGTCCTTTAGTTAAAGAAGGTCAGGTTATTAAAAAAGGTGAGCCAATAGCAGATGGCGCTTCTACTGAAGATGGTGAATTGGCTCTTGGGAATAATATTAGAGTCGCGTTTATGCCTTGGCAGGGTTATAACTTTGAGGATGCTATTGCAATAAGTGAGCGTTTGGTTAAAGAAGATATTTTCACTTCTGTTCATTGTCATGAAGTTGAACTTGAGGTTCGAGATACAAAAAGAGGGCAGGAAGAGCTTACAGCTGAAATTCCTAATGTAAGCGAAGACGCGACAAAAGATTTAGATGAATCTGGAATTATACGTATAGGTGCTGCTGTTAAAGAAGGTGATATCCTAATAGGTAAAGTTACTCCTAAAGGTGAAACAGACCCAACTCCAGAGGAAACGCTATTAAGGGCAATATTTGGTGAAAAAGCTGGTGAGGTAAAGGATGCTTCAAAAAGAGCAGAGCCTGGAATAAAGGGTGTCGTGATAAAAACTCAGTTATTTGAAAAGCAAGCGAAAAGGACAAAAAGAGAAGAGCGCGCAAAAATATTAGGGTTTCAGAAAGAGGTAGGTGAATCAAAAAAACGCCTAAAAGAATCCCGAGATCTTAAATTAATAGGGTTGTTAAAAGATCAAATCTCGAATGGAATAAGGGATATTTCTAGTGGAAAAACCTTGATAAAAAAGTCAACAAAACTTACTATGAAAAGATTGAAAAGTTTTGATATTGAAAGATTTTCACATGATCTTCCTTGGGTTGAGAATTCTAAAGTGTGGAAAAAAATTGAAATTGTATGGAGTTCTTTTCTTAAAGAATGGTCTAGGTTGGAGATGGGATTAGAAAGGAATATTTTTAAACTAAGAGTGGGCGATGAACTTCAGCCAGGTATATTGAAGCTTGCAAAAGTATTTGTTGCTCAAAAAAGAAAAGTATCAGTTGGTGATAAATTGTCTGGTCGTCATGGTAACAAGGGTATTGTAGCAACGGTTGTCCCTGAAGAGGATATGCCTTATACTGAAGATGGTAAGCCAGTAGATGTTGTTTTAAATCCATTAGGTGTGCCATCTAGAATGAATCTAGGTCAGTTATATGAGACAATGTTAGGTTGGGTTGGAGAGGTAACTGGTCAAAAATTTGCTACCCCTGTTTTTGATGGGGCATCTCCTTCTCAAGTAGAAAATGAATTACAAAAAAATGGTCTTCCAAAAACAGGAAAGACAATGCTTATTGATGGTAGGACAGGCGAGTACTTTGATAATCCAGTTTCAATAGGAAATATATATCTTATGAAGCTTAGTCATATGGTAGATGATAAAATGCATGCTAGATCTACAGGTCCATACTCATTAATTACCCAGCAGCCACTTGGTGGCAAAGCTCAATTTGGTGGCCAGCGTTTGGGTGAAATGGAAGTCTGGGCTTTACAAGCTTATGGAGCTGCGCATACGTTACACGAGTTATTAACCGTGAAGTCAGATGATGTGGAAGGTCGTTCGAAAGTTTATAATTCTATAGTTCGTGGTGAACAAATGCCTGAGTACAGTGCCCCTGAGTCTTTTAATGTGATGATAAAAGAAT
>CAZLPW010000100.1:0-6896 GCA_964561495.1 uncultured bacterium
GATATATCAGTAATGATATCTGGAAAATCAGGTGTTGGAAAAGAATTAATCGCAAAAGCAGTACATTTTGCTAGTAATCGAAATAACAATCAATTAATAATTGTTAATTGTGGTGCTATACCTGAAGGGATAATAGAGAGTGAACTATTTGGTCATATAAAGGGTTCCTTTACTGGCGCTGGAGAAGATAGAAAGGGATATTTTGAAGAAGCTAATAAAGGTACAATTTTTTTAGATGAAATTGGAGAAATGCCTCTTGAGACTCAAGTGAAATTACTTCGAGTTTTAGAAAGTGGAGAATTTATGCGTGTTGGTGAAGCAAAAACTCGATATACTGATGTTAGAATAATCGCAGCAACAAATAAAAACTTGGAAGACTTAGTAAGGAAAGGGCAGTTTAGGAATGATTTGTTTTATAGATTAAAAACAGTCTTTATAGAGATACCACTGCTCAAGCAAAGGATTGAGGATCTTTCTTTATTGGTTGAGAGGTTTTCACTTGAGTTTACAAGATCTAATGATTTGATATATAGAGGCTTTATGCCCGATGCAATAAAAATGATGAAAAAATATGAATGGCCAGGAAATATTAGAGAGTTAAAAAACTTTGTAGAAAAGATATTAGTTATTGAAAAAGGACAAAGAATTACTAAAGAAATGGTGGAGAGAGAATTAGTTCGTTTCTCTCCAGAATTAGAAACAAATCCTGCTTTACCTATGGTTATAAATAAGTCAACAGATAAAGCCGAAATAGATTTAATTCTAAGGCAATTATTTCTTCTTAAACAGGATACCGAGTTAATTCAAAAATTATTAGTTTCCAATTCAATTTCTCAAGTTGACAATGCAAATCTAAATGTTTTAGATAATTATAATGATAAAGAATTGCATGTGGGAAAAAAATCTATGGAAATTACTGAAGATGGTCATTACTTAATTCGTGATGATGCAATTGGTGATTTCACCTTACCTGCGCTTGAAGAAGAAGCTATTCGAAGATCGCTGAGATTCTTTAATGACAATAGAAGGAAGACAGCAAAAAAATTAGGTATGAGTGAACGGACCCTATATCGTAAAATTGAGGAGTATAATATTGAACCAAAATTTAAAAAAACAAACTAGTTTGAAACCAATTTTTACTGTTTGTATATTTTTTTTTATATTTAGTTCATGCGGATTTTATTCAATGGCAGGTTCAATACCTCCACACATAAAAAATGTTGCTATTCCTTTGATCATGAATGAGACGGCAGAATTTGGCCTATCAGAGTCAATAACCGATGCTCTTTTAAAGGCATTTAATGAACAAGGAGTATTAAATTTGGTAGATGAATCTAAAGCTCATTCAATAATTCGTGGTAGAATAAAAAAAGTTGATGAGGGACCTTATACATTTAATAAATCAGAAGCCGTATCTGAATATCGTTACCAAATATCAGTACAGTTGGAGTGGTACGATTTGGTTAAAGATAGATCAATAATAAGTAGTATTTACACTGGATTTGGGGCATATGGGGTTGGAGGTGATATTAGCAATGATAATATTGATAATGATAGTGATGGGCGTATTGATGGAGATGATGATGATGAGTTTGGAGATCCCAGAGAGTTCTCATCTAAAGTAGCAGTAAAGAAAATTTCACAAGATTTAATTAATGATATTATGACAACTTGGTAAAGGTAAACATGGGAATTAAAAAAGTAACTATAAATAAATTAAGTGATTTCGAAGGGGAAACGGTTCAGCTTAATGGTTGGGTTTATAACACTCGAAGTATAGGTAAAATTTGGTTCTTGATATTTAGGGATGGCACTGGACTTTTGCAGTGCGTTGTTGTAGATGGTGAAGCATCAGAAGATACTTTTCAATTAGAAGGCGACTTAAATCAAGAAGATTCTATATCTATTATTGGAACAGTAAAAAAAGAACCACGCTCAATTGGTGGTTACGAGCTTGGTGTTAGTGAAATTCACATTGTAAATAAAGTTGTTGAAGAATATCCAATCTCACCAAAAGAACATGGTACAGATTTTTTAATGACAAACCGACATTTATGGCTTAGGTCTAAAAGGCAAAATGCAATAATTAGAATAAGGCATCAAATAGTAAAAGCTATTAGAGATTTTTTTGATAATAATGATTTTACACTTATTGATTCTCCAGTATTTACAGCAAATGCAGTTGAGGGAACTACCACTCTTTTTGAAGTTGATTATTTTGAAAGATCTGCATATTTGACCCAAAGCGGTCAGCTATATCAAGAAGCAGGAGCTGCAGCTTTTGGTAAAACATATTGTTTTGGTCCTGTTTTTAGAGCTGAAAAATCAAAAACACGAAAACATCTGACAGAGTTTTGGATGGCAGAACCGGAGATGGCATATTGTGATCTTAATGAGAACATGGATTGGGCAGAAAGTTTAGTTTGCTATATCGTAGATATGGTTATTAAGACATGTGAAAAAGAATTAAAAATATTAAATAGAGACATAAATAAGCTATCCAAGATTAAAGCACCTTTTCCGCGAATTACATATGATCAAGCAGTTGATTTATTAAATGATAATGGTTCAAACTTTAAATATGGATCAGACTTTGGTGCTTCTGATGAAACTCTTCTTTCTAAAAATAATGATAAACCTATCATGATACACAGGTGGCCATCATCTATAAAGCCCTTTTATATGAAATTGGATGAAAAAAATAGTAAACTTGCTTTAGGGGTTGATATGATTGCTCCTGAAGGATATGGAGAGATTGTAGGTGGAGGCCAAAGAGAAGATAATCTAGAATTATTACTTGATCGTATAAGGCACCATGATTTACCGCTTAAACCATTTAAATGGTATCTTGATCTAAGAAAGTATGGATCCTTTCCACATTCTGGATTTGGGTTAGGGCTTGAGAGAACGGTTGCGTGGATTTGTGGAACCAAGCATATTCGAGAAACTATACCATTCCCTAGAACTATGGCAAGATTAGAACCATAAAATTATTTAATTAATTTATTTTTTAAATTTTATAAAAAATGAAAATTGCATTATGCCAATTAAATTTTTCCTTAGGAGACTTTGAAAGTAATAAGGAGAAGATTATTAATAATTATAAACATAGTATTCAAAGTGGAGCTGACATAGTTGTTTTTCCTGAGATGTCAACGATTGGATATCCCCCACAGGATCTATTATGGGATAAAAATTTTGTTGAGAAAAATATACAAATTTCCAATGATATTTCGAAATTTTCATCCAAACCAATGATATTTGGATGTGTAAGGAAGGATGACCTTAAACTATATAATTCAGCTGCTATATGTTATGATGGGAAAATTCAAAAATATATAGATAAAGTTTTATTGCCCACATATGATGTTTTTGATGAAACTAGGTATTTCTCTAGTGGTGGTAAGCCTTCAGTCTGGGATTTCCCAATTAATGGAAAAATTATAAAAATTGGTATTCAAATTTGTGAAGATTTATGGGACGACGATTATGATTGCAAAGTTAGTGAAATACAAAAAGGTTTAGGAGCAAGCTTAATAATTAATATTTCAGCTTCTCCATATAGTAGGGGAAAGGCAAGTGACAGAGTTAAATTAATAAATACAAAAGTAAAAAATACTCGTTTACCTTTTATTTATTGTAATATGGTAGGCGCTCAAGACGAATTAATTTATGATGGAGAATCCTTTATTATGAACTCATCGGGTTCAATTATAGCTTATTTGAAATCCTTTTGTGAAGATAAAGCTGTTGTAGATATTGACTCAAAAGCGAAAATTAAGGTTGCTTCATTTTCAGATGAAGAAAAAACATATAAAGCACTAGTTTTAGGATTAAGAGATTACTTTCATAAAACTAGCCACAGTGATGCGGTTGTTGGATTGTCTGGTGGTATAGATAGTGCATTAGTATGTTGTTTAGCGGTTGAAGCATTGGGTAATAATCATGTGCATGGTGTTTCTATGCCATCGAAATATTCTAGCAATCATAGTCTTGATGATGCAAAAGAGCTTGCACTTAACTTAGGAATTGATTACAAAGTTATACCTATAAAAGATTTAGTTGAAAAATATGATGATACTTTATTTGAATTCTTTGATGGTTTAGACTCTGATGAAACAGAGCAGAATATACAGTCCAGAATTAGAGGAAACGTTTTAATGGCGTTATCTAATAAGTTTAATTGGATGGTTCTTTCAACAGGTAATAAAACAGAATTAGCTTTAGGCTATTGTACATTGTATGGTGATATGAGTGGTGGATTATCTGTTATTTCAGATTTAAGTAAAATAGATGTTTACTCAATTTCAAATTGGATAAATGAAAAATACCCACAGAGAATTCCAAAGAATACTTTAATTAAAGCTCCATCGGCTGAATTAGCTGAAGATCAAGTTGATCCATTTGATTATGATATTGTAAGTCCATTAGTTGAAGAATTGATAGGAGGTATGAAAACCCGATCTGAGTTGATTTCTGATGGTTTTGATCCAAAATTGATTGATGAAATTTCGGCCTTGATTCGTTTGAATGAATTTAAGCGTCGCCAGTCTGCGCCTGGCTTAAAAATTAGTAGAAAAGCTTTTGGTATAGGAAGGCGTATTCCGATAGTGAGCAAATATAAAGGATAATAATAATGATTAAAAACTTAACTGTTACTTTTATATTTTTTGTTTTTTTTAATATGAATACTATGGCACAGGAAAAAATGCCTTATATATTTTGGGGCAAAAAAACACAGGAAGAAAAAATAGCTTTTATAAATGGTGCTTATGGAGCTATATCAGTCTTAAAAAAACATCATAAACAGGAAGTTAAAAAACAATATCTCCATAAAAATAATTGGGTTGAGCCATATTACATTCAAAGGTTTTATTCTATAGCAGATGAATATATGTCGAATGAAGTTGGCTATAATTTAAAAATAATAGCCATGCATATGGACGCACTTTATGCTAATTCAGATAATCATAAATTGCCAATTATGGAGGCACTAAGAATTGTATCTTTGATGCAAGATGGTGATAACAAGAGAGCGAATCTTATCCTTTTAAGAGCTCAAAGAAAGTACAATAATCGATAGATTGCATTATAGATTGTACACAATTTTAAAAAGTGAATGCTACTGTAGGATCTAATTTTAGTTTTTTTTAATGAAAAATAGAAATATAAGAAATTTTTGCATTATTGCTCACATTGACCATGGAAAATCTACCCTAGCAGACAGATTGTTAGAGGATACCAAAACTCTTTCAAAAAAAGCTATGAAAGCGCAGGTTCTTGACAGTATGGAACTCGAGAGAGAGAGAGGGATAACTATAAAAAGCCATCCCATTAAAATGAAATATGAACATACTGATGGCAATATATATACTTTAAACTTAATTGATACACCTGGCCACGTTGATTTTAGTTATGAAGTTTCACGATCACTTGCTGCTTGCGAAGGAGCCTTGTTATTAGTTGACGCTGCTCAAGGAGTAGAAGCTCAAACGGTGTCAAATACTTACTTGGCGATTGAAAATAATCTTAATATTATTCCAATTATCAATAAAGTTGATCTTAAATCTGCTATGGTTGAAGATGTAAAAATTCAAATTATGGAACTCATAGGTTGTGATGAAAACGAAATTATAGAAGCAAGTGCAAAAAGCGGAGTAGGGATTAAAAATATTTTTTCTGCAATTATAGACAATATTAATGCCCCTAAAAACAACGATAAATTTCCTCCAAGAGCATTGATTTTTGACTCAGTCTACGATAACTATAGGGGTTCGATAGCTTATTTAAGAGTTTTTGATGGTGTAATTAAAGCTGGAATGGTTGCGAAATTCTTTTCTCACGAGCGAGAATATGAAATTACAGAGGTAGGCCATTTTATTTTGGATAAAATAAAATCTAAAGAACTCCGATCTGGTGATGTAGGATATTTGGTTGGTAGTATAAGAGATGTAAGTGATATAGAACCTGGAGATACAATAACGATTAAAGATCATGAAGCAGATCATCCTTTACCTGGGTACAAAAAAATTAAGCCTATGGTATTTTCTGGGCTTTATCCTGGTGATGCTGATGATTATGATAACCTTAGGCAGGCTTTAGAAAAGTTAAAATTAAATGATGCTTCTTTAGAATTTATACCTGAGACTAGTGAAGCTTTAGGTTTCGGTTTCAGGTGCGGGTTTTTAGGTCTATTGCATATGGAAATTATTCAGGAGAGGTTAGAGAGGGAATTCCTTCTTGATTTGGTTACTACCACGCCGAATGTTATTTATAATATTAAAAAGTCTGATAATAACGTAATTGAGGTGGATACACCAGCAAAGATGCCTACTAAAGGAGATATTCAACTCCTAAAGAATACATTGGTAGTATAATGACTCTATGTCAAAAAAAGAGAGGAGTTTATAAGAACACCACGTATCTCTCATCAGAAAAGGCACAATTGTATTATGATCTCCCATTAGCAGAAATTATTTTTGATTTTTACGATAAGCTTAAATCTATATCGAGCGGATACGCATCATTTGATTATGATTTTAAAGAATTCCAAGAGGGTAATTTGCGCAAATTGGATATTTTGATTCATGGAGAAATAGTAGATGCATTATCAACAATTTGTCACTCTGATGATGCTTATCATAGAGGTGTTGCTTTATGTAGTAAATTAAAAGAACTTATTCCTAGGCAAATGTTTGAAGTTGCCATTCAGGCTTCCTTAAATAATAGAATAATTGCGAGAACCACAGTACGAGCCTTAAAAAAAAATGTAACAGCAAAATGTTATGGAGGAGATATAACAAGAAAAAGAAAACTGTGGGAGAAGCAAAAAAAGGGTAAAAAAAGGATGAAGATGATTGGCAAAGTGGAAGTACCTCAAGAAGCCTTATTAGCAG
>CAZLPW010000101.1:0-6842 GCA_964561495.1 uncultured bacterium
TCACAGAACCTAATATCGTTAACAGTCTTTTTTATGATAACATACCTAATTCTATTCACAACGGTTTTCAACAGACACCAGTTCTTGTAGCATACTCGCTAGTTCAAGAAGATTGGGCTGGTGAAGGAAACCTGATAGATATAGATCCTTTATTTATGGATCAAGAAAATGAAGATTATAGGTTGAAATTAGATAGTCCCTGTATTGATGCAGGAACTGCGGATTTAGATGATGATGGAGAGGAAGATGTAATTGAATATGCTGGACATAATCCAGATATGGGAGCATTTGAGTCTTTACACGGGCCAACTGGCTTACAATATATTACTCAAGATTCAATGGCCACTTTATGGTGGAATCCTAGTACCGATCCAAACTTTCAATATTTTGTTTTGGAAAAATCTACAGACTCTCTTTTTATAGAAAACATAGATACAGTCTATTTAACGCAGCCTGTGTTTGATGACACTAACATAGATTGGGGAATACCTTACTATTATAGAGTTGCTTCCTTTATTGGTTTTTTAACAGATTATTCAGAGGTGATTTCTATTACTATTGAGTGGCTTAGTCTAACTGAAAATAATTTAGCACCAAACTCTTATTCACTTCACCAAAACTATCCAAATCCATTCAACCCTTCCACTGAACTTCATTATGATTTGCCAGAAAATGCTATGGTAAATATCACCATTTATGATATGATGGGTAGAGTAATTAATAACCTTGTTGCAAGTGAGCAATTATCTGGCTTTAAATCAGTCAAATGGAATGCTACTAATAACTTTGGACAACCAGTTAGTGCAGGTGTTTATCTATATCGAATAGAAGCTGGTGATTTTACTCAAACCAAAAAGATGCTGCTTCTAAAGTAGTCCAAACCCCACATTCGTGGGGTTTATTGTTTTTTTGATGATAGTTAGATTTTTATAGTAAAAACTACAGTCAAAAAAAGATCTTAAATAAATATTGAGTGTCTCTCTATGCACCTTTATAAGTTGAAAGGATTTGTATGTCAATTAAAGTAGCCCTATGTAGTTCTTGGCATGTACATGCTCAGGAATACGCTGAAGAAATATTGTCTAATCCAGATGCAGAATTAGCTGGTGTCTGGGATGGTAATGATTTAGCTAAAAAACTTGGTGTACATAATATCTCAAATCTAGAAGATATTTTGTGTGATCATTCTATCGTTGGAGTATTGATTACGACACCAACTACAGCACATGAAGAAATAATAACAGCATGCGCAAAAGCTGGAAAGCATATTTTTACCGAAAAAGTCTTGACTGCTGATATTGCATCAGCAAATAGAGTAACTGCTAAAATTAAGGAATCAGGAAAATATTTTTGCATTTCTTTTCCCTATCGTACACTTCAAGAATATTTATTTGCAAAACAAGCGGTTGATTCTGGCCAATTAGGTGACCTGACTTCATTACGCTTTCATAATAGCCACAATGGAGTAAGCGCTGGTTGGCTACCAAAATCCTTTTTAAACCCTGATGAATCAGGAGGTGGTGCTATGCTCGACTTAGGTTGTCATGGTATGTATTTGATTATTTGGATTGCAGGAATGCCAGAATCTATTCAATCCATTCTTAATGACTCTAGCCAGTGTGGTGTTGATGATAATTCTATTAGTTTAATGAATTATCTTAATGGATGTATCGCCAGCAACGAAACAAGTTTTGTTGCTCATGGCCCAAAAACCCAATTAACAATTACAGGAACTCAAGGTTGCATACAGATTAGTGGCCCTGAAGGTGGTGTCTGCGCCAAATTAAATGGTAATACTTATTGGAAAAAAATAAAAAAATTTCCTGCACCATTGCCCCCAGCGACTGCCCAATGGATATCTGCCATTAAGAATAATGACAGTTCGTTAATACATTTTGGTATAAAGTCAGCTTTGGAATTAACCGTATTGATGGATGCTGCTTACCAATCAGCAAAAGCAAAAAATACAATTAAACTCTAAAGTCCTAGACTAATTTTCTAATCATCCACCAGAAGATGCGTTGGTTAATATAACCATTTATGATATGATGGGTAGAACTATAAATAATCTTGTTACGGGTAAGCAATCATCTGACTTTAAATCAGTCGATTGAAATGCTACTTCTAAAGTAATCTACTCCCACATTCGTGGTTTTTCTATATTCACCACACATAATCAAATCGGGGGCAAATTAGATTTTAATTGGTCCGCAGTTGGAATTACATTGAACGTATAACCAAATTTATTTTTATTTAATAATTTATCTCCAGCTAATATTTCTTTAATACAATCAATGATAATATGTGTCTCATCAATATTAGAACAGCTTCTATCGAATGGACATGAATAATAATTTTCTGTTTCATAGCATGGGCTACATTCTAATATTTTTGATATTATATAACCTTTAGTATTAATTGGACAAACATCTATGTAATTGACTGGACCAAAAAAACATATTAAATCTTTTCCTAATGATGCAGATATATGGCTAATTGCACCATCACTTGCGATTACAAACCTTGAGTTAAGTATAAGATGCATAGATTCATATAAATTGGTTTTACCTACAAAATCTAAGATATGTTCACTTTTACCTAATTTTCCAGTAAGAATTTTAATATTGTATAACTCCTGTTTTGAACCAATTATAATGATTTTCATACTAAAAGTTTTAAATATATTTTCGATTAATTTAGTCCAGCTATTCATATTAATTGTTTTATTAATACTTTTATTATTTACTAAACCCATATGAATAATTATATAATCAAAACCTAGATCCATAAACATTTTATTTTTTGGTATTTTTTTTAATTTTTCTTTATCTAATCCTTTTATAATAAAATTATTATTTAAAAGATTTAATCTTTCAAAAAGATGATAATTTGTAATTACTCTGTGTTTGTCTAATGGACCTACTATATCAGAAAAAGATTTAGTTGAAGGCATAATTTCTTTAACACGCGGCAATGGTAAATTAGCAATAGCACCATATAACTTAATCCTTCTTGGAAGCAGCATTTTAAAATAAGAAAGTTTTTTAAGATTCATGCCTGCCGATACTATAATCATATCAATATTTGAAATGATATAAAACATTTTTTTTATATCGCTAAAAGAAAATTTATTTGGATAATCTAGATATATAACCTGAGCATGTTTTTCTATGTCTGTACATTTAATTATTGGTTTAGCATTAATGTTACAAACATAATATAATTTATAATCATTCGATATTATATAAGCCAATTGGTATATGTTTGAAATGTCAAGTACGCAGTCACCAATGCCAGCTGGATGAAATAATAAAAGACCTTTATTCAAAATATATTTCAATCATTTTTTTAATTCCTTGATCTATGGATATAAAATTATGTTTAAAACCAGAGTTTTTAAGCTTGCTTATATCTGCTTTAGTATATGCTTGATAAATATCATAAAGATCATTAGGAAAATCTATGTGCATAATATTTACATCTTTTTTTATTTTTGAAATACATTTTGCAATGTTATTAAATGTGGTAGTAGTTCCTGTACCAACGTTATATATACCATTTTTAATATTAGAAAAACTAAACCACATTATGATTTCTATTGCATCATCAACAAAAATAAAATCCCTTTCTTGTTCACCTTTACTATACCCATGAGAACCTTTAAAAATTTTTATTAAATTATTTTGTTTAGCTTGATTAACAAATTTAAAAACAGCACTAGCCATATTTTTCTTATGTTTCTCATTCGGACCATATACATTAAAAAATTTCAATCCAACCCAGTGATCGGGTTTTTCTTTTTGCAATAATAACCACTTATCAAAATAATGTTTACTTCTACCATATTCATTGAGCGGTTCCAAATTATTCAATCTAGAATGCTCATCTGAAAAGCCATTACTTCCATCTCCATATGTGGCAGCGCTACTAGCATAAATGAATGGGATGTTCTCTTTTTTTGCAATTTTGAATAATCTTTTTGAATATTCAATATTATTATTTTTCAAATAATTTTTATCTGATTCAGTTGTATCCGTACACGCCCCAAGATGAATGATTAAACTTAGTTTTGGTTGATTGTCTTTAATCCAGCTCCACAAATTATTTTTATTAATATTATATGAATAATTTAGACCATTTAAGTTATCAGATTTTTCCCTTGAATTTATATTATCAACAACTATCACATCAGTTCTTCCTCTTTTATTTAATTTTGCTAATACATTACTTCCAATAAAACCTGATCCGCCTGTTAATAAAATCATTATTTATAACTCATCTAAGAAAACTAATTAAATTTTGAACTAACCAATTTTATGTTCTGCAGCTATATTTACAAACTGTGCAGATTTTTCAATTGTATTACCCACAAATTAAAATAAACAATGATAAAAATCGTATATTTTATATCTTTAAACTGATAATTTTGGTCAACCAGTGAATGCAGGTGTTTATCTATATCGAATTGAGGCTGGCAATTTTATTCAAACCAGGAATGATGCTACTTCTAAAGTAATCGAAGCCCCACATTCGTTAGGTTTTTTGTTTGTGGGATGATGAGTAGATTTGGACATGCGTAGATATTTATCAATATTAATATTTCTAGGGTTAGCTTTTTGGAGTTGTGAAGATTCCACTAACCAAAATAATGAATTGGATAGCCATACATTTAAATACTTATTAGAAGATATTAATTCATCATCCCAAAGTTATGGTAATAAGATTGGACCATCCTATTTTGAAGGTAAAATAACTCTCAATTATTTTGGTCATTTTAATTGAGGTACTTGTGCTGCCCGGTTCGGACAGCTTAATGATATTGTTAATGACCTAAAATCGCAAGACTACCCTGTAGAACTAGTTGGAATAGGAAAAGAATCGCATATCTCTAGTTTAGGGAATTGGACAAATAACAATAATGCTCCTGTTTGCTCAGATCAATCACCCTTTTCAACATGGACTAGCTGGGCTGCATCGCAGAGGGAACTATATGTTTTAGATCAAAATAATGAACTAGTGTTACAACAAAATGTAACAAGTGGTCTACCAGATAACCTTGCAGACCTGATTGAAAGTCTTGTTACTCACGCAACCGCCCCCTGAAGCTTAGGAAATATTTATGTAATTGAGACTCACACATTGTAATCCTGAGATCACTTCTAGAATATTTTTTGTAAATTAGAAAATGGAAAAAACTACTTTCTTCATTCTATTAGGTATAGGCTTAGTTTGCGTAGGAATCTTTATGTGGGTGATGGGTATTGATGATTTCAATGAACACGAATGAGATGGACTTTCTTTTTAACTCCAAGCCCCGTATTCATCGGTTTTTTGTTTGTGGGATGGTGGGTACTAAATTTTGCTATATGGTTTTATATATAAGCACTTAATCATTCTTTTGCTTATCCCACTTATCTTCTTGTCCAAATCTAATCCCACTTGAATAAGCCTTCATCCACCCTCTCCCACTTGCCATGTTGACTCTGTCTCTTGATTGACTAAAATGATTTGAGTCTACCTTACTAGAGTCTGTGTCAATTATTTTTTTCTGTAGTTGTGGTTTTATTAATGAAGGTACTGGCTCTGGTATTAAGGCAGATAGTGTTATAAAAAATAATAATGCGATGGATGAAAGTAGTAATGTTTTATTCACATCATTACTACGCAACAAGGTACAAAATTGTTCCTTAATGGCTTATATGAAATTTTTTAAAATTCGGCTAAGTTTAGATATGCGTAAATATTTATCACTACTATTGTTTGTTTCTTTTGCTTACCCACAAATAAATAATAATTTAGAAGTTGAAACTGGTTGGTATGCTAATGGTCAAAAAATGTTTCAAAGATCTTATAAGGATGGAAATGCCAATGGTGAATGGACTCATTGGTATGCTAATGGTCAATTATGGACAGAAGGAACATATATTAATGGGAAACTAGAAGGTGAATGGATCACCTTTTATGATAATGGCCAAAAATGGATTGAAGGAAATCATAAAGATGGTCAGAGGTATGGAGAATGGACATTCTATAAAGAAGATGGTAAAATATATGAGCTTAAAAAATATTAGGAAATCCTAAACTCAAATTATTTAAAATCTTTTAGGCGTTCTACCCTGCATTAGTGATATTTTTTGTTTTTGGAATGATTGGTAGATTCAAGCATCAAGATAAAAGGTAGAATTGATATGTCAAAACCAAAAATACCTATGATTGTTATTTCAGCTTTCCTTATAATAAATGCAGTCCCGATGATTTTAATCCCAGTTGCATTCGATAAGGATTATATTGAAGAACAAATGGATAATCCTACTACTGAAGAAGGTAAAGTTTATGAAGGTCTTGCAGCACACAATAAAGCAGGTTTGGGTGCGGCCATGGCTGCTCTTGCTATTGTTTTATTAATGCATTTAAACCACCCTCAAAGAGTTGCTAAACGAATATTATTTTCTGTCGGACTTGGACTTATTCTCATGTTTGTGGTACTTGGTTTAGGAGGGACTCGAGGTCTTGTAGGTTCACCTCCGCTAGCTCCACTAATTATTGGTGCAATCATTGGAGGAGTTAGTATTTGGGTTTATTACACCCCAGATAATGAAATTGAAAACAAAAAATTAACTGATGAAGAAGAATGAAATTATTATAAATGCATCAAGCCCGACATTCGTAGAGTTTTTTATTTGTGGGATGGTGAGATTCAGATATGTACTTGTTTAAATTATTACTATTTTTATTATCATTTTTTTTAACAAAAGCATGTTATCCAGTGTCTCATATTATTGTTGGGGATACACAAACACCTTTAGATTTCACTGAAGTAAAAGTTTATACTGATTACCCTG
>CAZLPW010000102.1:0-6786 GCA_964561495.1 uncultured bacterium
CGCCTACAAGAAGGTTGCCATTTTTTGCATCCTTTACAGAGCCAGTGATGCTAAGGTTCTCAGCGCAAAGGATAGAGAATAATAGTATTAAAATTAATAGCCGCTTCAACTTTATTATTATTTTTTGTCTGATGAAATAGTTTCAATTGGATCAGATGGCGATTGTGTATAATTATCGAGCCAGACCCTGTTTTCTTGATAGGCCCATTTTACAGCGTTTTTAAGTATCAATTTTATGGGTTTTTGGTGATAGATTGGATATGTCTCATGCCCTGGGCTAAAATAAAATAATTTTCCGTTCCCTCTTTTGTATGTAACTCCTGATCGAAATGTTTCTCCTCCTTCAAACCAGCTAGTGAATATAATTTCATCTGGAGGAGGAATTTGAAAAGGTTCTCCATACATTTCTGACTGTGGTAATTCAATAAAACGGTCTATTCCCTGAGCAATCTTATGTCCAGGGTCACACACCCAGATTCTTTCAAGCTCACCCGCTTCGCGCCATCTTAAGGAGCACGTTGTTCCAAGCAGTTTTCGAAAAATTTTTGAATAGTGCGCGGAGTGTAAAATGATAATACCCATTCCCTCCAAAACTCGTGCATGAACACGGTCAACTATTTTATCATCTACTTTATCATGTGCGATATGGCCCCACCAGATTAAAACATCAGTATTATTTAGTAATTCGGTACTTAGTCCGTGCTCTGGCTCTTGCAGGGTTACTGTTTTTGCATCTATATCATCATCAATATTTAAGCCATCTGCAATACAATTATGCATACCATCTGGATAAATGTTTTGGACTTTTTCATCATTCTGTTCATGAACGTTCTCTCCCCAGACGATTACTTTTATTGCCATTTTAAATTCCTAAAATATTTTTTATGATAGTGATTTAATATTATTAACACTGTTTCTCGTAGCATGATAATTAAATCCTCTAAGCACTAGTTGGATATTAGAATGGGGATTGTCATCCATAACTTTGTCTGTCCCAGCGTACAGCTGAATCAAGATTGTTTTTCTGGGATTATTGGAAAAATTTGGCGTGGAACCATGTAAACTAAAACAATGGAAAAAAAGCACATCTCCTGGTTTTGCTATTATTGGTTCTGCGTTTTCTAAGTCATGCTCATCATGAATTTTTGGAATATGAGTATGCCCATCCGATTTTTCTAATTTTCCAATTTTGTGAGAGCCTGGAATAATTCGAATGCAACCAGTATCAGGAGTTGATTCTGATAAGTGGATTACAGCCGCGATCATAGAATTATTTTTTGTTGGGAAATAGGACCAGTCCTGATGAAGCGGGAAGGCAGACCCTTGGTGAGGTGGTTTATAAAATAATTTTGAATGATGCATTATTATGTTTGGCCCGATTAATTCTTCAATCAAATTGAGGAGAGTCTCATTTTGTATCATTTTAAGAAAAATAGAAGAATAACTTTGTACGTTGTGAGTGTGTATAACTTTACTATTTTCTGGCTCAATTTCGCTAGTAAGTGAGCTTCCCCATTTAGCGTTAATATTTTCTCCACTAAGCATTAATTGATCCAGTATATGATTAAACTCGTTATTAAAAATTTTAAGATCGTCATTCGAAAATATTTTTTTACCTATTGCGTATCCGTGATCTTCAAAATGTTTTTTTAAGTTCATAAATATTTTATAAAGATTTAGAAAATAGCCAGTCCCAAACTGATTTTTTTTTCCAAACATCTAGCCAAACATCGTGTCCGCGTTCTTTGACTTCAGTGTATTTTGGATTTCCACCCGCATTTAAAATTCCATTATGCATTTCCCTTGATCTTTGGACGCTAATATCTTGGTCATTAGTCCCATGCCAAGACCAAATTGGCATTGAAGAAATTCTACTACAGATGCTAGAGTCTCCGCCTCCACAAATTGGGATTGCCGCGGCAAAAAATTTTCTTCGCCTTTGAATTGCATCCCAGACTCCGAAGCCACCCATTGAAATGCCTAATGCATAAATACGATTATTATCAATGAGATAGTCTTTGTTTTCAGTAATATTATCAAGAATTTCAAATAATAGTCCCATGGATTTTGATATTTTTGGCATCTTATGAGATAGGTCTTCCCAAGGCACGTTGACCCATTTTTCATTTTCAGGTACCTGTGCTGCCAAGATATAACAGCAATGGTATTTTGATATTTGTTGATCAAAGAATGCTCCAATTGCTCCTGCATCTGTTAATTGAGACATATTATCATTACCTCTTCCGCCAGAACCGTGGAAGTATACTAAAAGCGGATACTTCTTTTTTTTATCAGTGAAATCAGGTGCACGCAGGCGGTAGTTTATATTCTCACTGTTTTTATTCGACCACTCTCTGACTAAATAATTTTTTAATTCTTTATTTATTGATTTTAAATCCAACGTTCTTCAATCAATTATATTTTTTTATTAGATATGATCTTAAGAACAAGCCCAAAGCAATTATACTTAGCCCAATCTCAAAAAAAGCAAGAAACTTATTATCAAAATAAAAATTTATATATGGTGGAATAAGCATCTCTATTATTGGTATATCGCCTTTAGCTGGTTGGATCTCATATAAAAAATAATCGGTATTGTTCAATGGATAAAGCCATTTTATACCAACCGTACGCGCCGTAAGCCAATCTGTAAATAAATGTATTAATGTACCCATAAATAAAATGAATGAAGATTTTTTGATTTGTAGATTTTTATAATATATACCGATCAAGTAAATAGGCGCACAGAAAAAGAGCCAAAAGAGGGGAGTGTGAAGAATACTATGGTGCTCAACAACAGTGCTGGACCATAAACCATCTATATCTGGGATTACCGTAGCTAGGCACCAGAGAGCAATAAAATTTGTTTTTTCATTTGATATCTTTCCAGCTATATAGCCAGTGGCAATATGAGAATTAATAAACATAAATACTTAGAAACCTGTTTTTTATTTTACTAACGTTTATAATTAAGAAATTTTGGTTGAATATTCTTATTAAATTATAGTGTTATTGTTTGAAAAAAGTAACAATTTAGATAATTCGTTGTTTTAATTTTTAGATTTAATTATGAAAAGAAGAAAATTTTTAAAAACAGGTGCGTTAGGAATGGCAATCCCAACTTCTATTTTTGGGAAAGAGGTACCTAAAAGAAATAAAAACAATCCAGTTATAGTTTCAACTCACCCTGTGGGTATGAGAGCAAATAAGGAAGCGTTAAAAGCTCTTCAAAATAATGGGAGCGCGTTAGATGCGGTTGAGGCTGGTGCTCGAATCTCAGAGGCTGACCCTGATGACAACTATGTCGGGATTGGTGGCCTTCCTGATGAGCAGGGGAACGTGACTCTAGATGCTTGTATAATGGATCATAATGGCGATTGTGGCTCCGTTGCATTTATTCAAAATATTATGCACCCCGTATCGGTTGCTAGAAAGGTTATGGAGGATACGAAACACGTTATGCTTGCAGGCAAAGGGGCGACTCAGTTTGCTGTATCAAAGGGCTTCAAAGAAATTAATCTTTTGACAGATGACGCACGGAAACAGTGGAAAGATTGGGAAAAAAACAGAATAGAGACGACTCCACATGAGCCTACGGATACGGTCTCTATTTTAGCTCAGGACAAGGACGGCAATATGTCAGGCGCTTGCACCACTAGTGGCTGGGCATACAAGATGCATGGGAGAGTTGGAGATGGCCCTATTATAGGTGCTGGACTATATGTTGATAATCAAGTGGGTTCGGCCGCAGTCACTGGGTTGGGGGAAGAGATCATTAAAGCATGTGGTAGTTTCTTAGTTGTGGAGTTTATGAGGCAAGGCTATGGTCCCTCAGAGGCCTGCGAACAAACCTTAAAGAGGGTCATTGATAAATACAATGGGAATCCTAAAGATTTTCAGATGGCATTCGTGGCACTCAGAAAGGATGGGAAAACAGGCGCAGCCTGTTTAAAATGGTCTTTTGAATATGCAGTGACCAAAGGAGGAGAGAGCAAGCTCCATAAAGTAAATGGCCTACTATAGTTTATTTTATTAAATCTGGTTCTATTGCGTTAGCTCAATTAAATATTGTTTAATGTGGTTTGTCCACAGTTCATAGCCAGAGTCATTTAGGTGTACTCCATCTGTTGAAAATTTTTCATCCATTTCTTCCTTTTCATTTAGAAAAATTGAATTTAGATCAATTATTGTATATCCATTTTCTGAGTTGAATTCATATAATTTAAGGTTAATCTGGTTAATTTTATCGTTTACAGGCATTTTATGATTTGGATAGAATCTGCGGACGCTTTCAAACTGATTCTTATTTACAGGTAGGATTGTTTGGATAAATATTTTTGTTTTAGGTGAGTGTTTTTTTATCCTACTTGCAATTTTAATTATGTTTTTTGCAACATATGATATGTCATCATCAATCTCTGGTATGTCACCATTAAAAATGTCATTAAGTCCAATGAGTAAAAACACAGCTCTTGGTTTATAATAAAGAATCTCATTGAGCCTTGCTAATACGCCACCTGTAATATCGCCACCAATACCTCTATTTATTATTAGATCCTTTAAACCAAACCTTATATTCCAATCCCCAGCTCCAGAGGTTATACTATTACCAAGAAAAACAATTTTATTGAAGCCAATTGGGTTTTCTACGAACTTGGATATCCTCTCTTTATAGCTATCTATCTGCCACTGTTCTTGATTTTTTATGGGTTTTGATAAATCAGGATAGAGATTAGCAGGCCTAATTTTTTCAAAATAGCATCCACTAATTAAAATAAAAACTGAAATCGCAAGTGGAACAGTTTTCATTAATTTATAGTACTAGAATGAATATCTAAACCCTAAATCAATCGTTTTTCCATAGTGTTGTTCGGATGTCAAAGAGTTGCCACTTCGGTATCTGTTTTTATCGATTGCTTCTGTGATATTACTGACGTTAAGAAAAACTTCAAGTCCTTTAACTGGTAGTTTTTGTTTAACAGAAAGATCCCACCTGGTATAGTCATCGGTTGCCTCACGAAGAGCTGGCCAAAAATTAGTTCTCATAAATACATTAGACTTTGATAGTACAGATAGCCTACCTGAAAAACCCTTATAGTCGTATCCGATTGAAACATTAAAAATCTCATCAGGTTGATCAATTAGGCGGTCAACATAGAAGCTATCTATATTAGTTTTGCTCGTAGTTATGCCGTTAGGCCCAAAATCAACTTCTATTAATAGTTCAGTCCTAGGATATTTAACCTCTGACTCCGTAACCGTATAGTTTGCATTTAAAACAAGTCCGCTGAGCGGCCCTGGTAGGTACCAGAACCTAGTCTGATAGTCAAGCTCCCAACCACTCAGGTTCACAACATATGGGTTGTTAGATTTATAGTCCCTAATAATATAATTTTTCAGATTATCAGGCAAACCATACAAAGCGGTACTATCAACAAATCTTTTGCCACTAGAGTAAATAAGATCGCTAATATTTTTTTCAAATCTTCCAATACTAAAAAGGCCCAAACGCTTTTGATTAAATGCGATACTGAAATCAAGATTCTTTGATTGTCCAGGCTCTAGGTAAGGATTTCTATATTCAACTTCCTGAGAGCTAGCAATGACATTATAAAGTGGAATAATATCAGTATAGCTTGGTCTTGTAAGTGTATTTGTACTAGCAAAGCGAATGTTTAACCATGAAACTGGTTTGTATCTTAAAAATAGTGCGGGTAAAATAAAGTCATTTTCTCTTGTGTGCCAGACGCTGTCTCCCAAAAAAACCCAGTGAGGTAGTGCCGAGGCTGTTCCCTGATAGGACTGGTATGTGGTCTTATTCTTTTCAGATCTAACTCCAGTTATTATGTTTAGCTTAGAGCCAATATCCATATCTAACATAGCATAGCTAGCGCTGTAGTTCTCATCTCCCTCATAATCATACATGATCGTATTAGTCTCATGAAGCTTGTGCATGATATATTCATCAATAGTTGAACCTGTGGTAAATCTATTCCAGTCTCTTTTGAAATAATTATATATTTCTTTCATGAACTCTATATCTGCAACTGGACCAATGGTGTATTTACCATCTAAAAAATTACCAGAGTCATATTCATTATCAATAAATGGCCAATAGGCGAGCTTGTGAAGGTCTCCAGTGATATATTCAATTTCAGGAAAATTTGCGATCAGTGAGTCTCGTGGTTCTCTGAGTCCAGCTGCAGCATCTATTATTGCGTATTCATTTGACCGATCAAATGTTCGATCTTTTTTTCGTTGTTTAGTACCGATCTTAATCTTACCAGATAATTGGCTTGATAGCCTAAAATCATATTCCAGGTTAATCCCATAGGTTTCTTCGGTTTCTTTACTTTTGTTGACATAGTATTGATAACCAGACAAGCCGATTTTACCAGTGTCATTTGTGGTGCTCTGCTGAATATTTCCAAGCCCTATACCACCGATTGAGGTTGAAATGAATGCTTCGTCATCAAGAAATGAGAACTCATAGGAAAAAGAATTATTTTGTGCTATTGAACTGGTATAAAAACTTTCTAAATGAAGGTTTGAGTAAAAAGTTTGTTTATACTTTAGTGTATTTGTTTTAATCTTAATATCATTATCTATTGTGCCTGAGTATAGCCTCATATCCAAATTCTGAAGCTCATAAGATTGCAAATATCTTGTTATATCTTTATTAATGGAACTATTTAAACTAGTAAAGCTAATGCTACCATCAGATAGGATACCTCTATCAGGTATCTTGGTATCCACTACAATAAGACTGTTTCTTCTTTTATTGTC
>CAZLPW010000103.1:0-6584 GCA_964561495.1 uncultured bacterium
AAATATCGAAGTCAGTATAGAACGAAACATTGAAAATGGTGAAGATTTAACAAATGTTGTTATAAAAGGTGAAGGTGATGTAACAAAAGAAGAATTAGAAGAGGAATTGGAAAAAATATTTGAAAAACAAATTATAGATAAAGAAAAAACTGAATTAAATATTGAAATGGAAATACAAAATTAATTTGAATCAAAAACCATTAATCATTAGTCACCTAGTGCATATACAAAGGAGTATCTGCATATTATTATGAAAGTATAGTATGAAAAAAAATAGTAGAAATGTAATTATCGTAGGGGCATCCTCATCAATCGGGGATGCTATTGTAAAAAACTTCTATAAAAACGGTGACAATATAATTGCAACTTTTAATAAAAATAAGCCTGACTCAGAATATTCAAGTGTAAAATATAAAAAACTAGATTTAGGCTCTGTCTACTCTATCAAAGCTTTTTCTGAATCAAACATAGAAGAGCTCGGAAAAATTGATATTATTATTTTTCTTCCAAGTATACTTCCAGGAAAATCTTTAGATGAATACGATAGCAATCTTATAGATGAAGTAATAAAAATTAACTTCACTTCACAAGTATTATTATTTAAATATCTTTTCAAAAGTTTAAATAAAGAATCAAGTGTTTTATTTATGTCCTCTATTTCAAGTATGCGAGGTAGCTATGATCCCATTTATGCAGCTTCAAAATCTGCGATAAATGGTTTTGTAAAATCCTTAGCAAAATGGGCGGCGCCTCATTCAAGAGTAAATGCTATTGCCCCTAGTTTAATAAAAAATAGCAGTATGTATTTTGAAATGGATGAAGATCGAAGAGAAATTCATATTTCTGAAAGTCCTACAAAAACTTTGATATCAATTAATCATTTATCTGATATAATATTGGAATTATGTGATCCTAAATGGTCCAATTTAAATGGACAAATTATTAATATTAACGGTGGATCATATGTCTAAAAAAAAATCAATCGCTGTAATTGGAGGTGGAATATTTGGCGCATTAAACGCTATTAGGTTAAATGAATCTGGTCATGATGTTACTATCCTAGAACGTAGTAAAGATTTATTAACGGGCGCTTCGTTTAACAATCAAAATAGATTGCACCTTGGATTCCATTACCCTCGCGATGATGAAACAGCTAGACAGTGTATTAGAGGCTACGATAGTTTTAAAAAGACATTTAGATCTTCAATCCTTTCTGATTTTGAAAATGCATATTTTATTTCCAGTAGGGGATCCAATACTTCACCAGAAGAATATATTAAATTCTGTGAGAGACATTCTTTGCCATACAAGCATATAGAATTAAACTCATTTTATCCAAAAGTGAAGAACGTTGATTTAGGTCTATTATGCGGTGAATCTGTTTATGATTGCATGATACTGCGAAATCTAATTATAGAGATGCTTAAAGAAAAAAGTATCAAAATTTTATGTAATACAAATGTAGAGTATATTGAACGCAATAAAGGAAAATATAGTTTAATAGTTAGTTCAAAAAATAATTTGTCTTATGATATTATCATAAATTGTACCTATGCTGACATTAATAGATTAACAGAAAATCTTTTTCCCGATGTAACTAAAAATCAGTATGAATATACCATGGTTCCAATTATTGAATGGGACCATGGCCCATTAGGAATAACTATAATGGATGGAAATTTTATGACCATATTACCATTTGGAAAAACTGGAAAATTTCTTCTATATCATGTTGAACATACTGTCATTGAAAGATCTGTTTCATACCAAATGCCATTAAAGTGGATAAATAATAAAACTTCTCCATATAGCATTGTAAACCATAGCAAATTATTTAATAATATGATAAATGATTGTATAAAATTTGTACCAGATTTGGTTAATTCAAAACAGGTCGGATTTTTACATGGATCGCGTATGGTTTTAGAAAAAGAAGAGGAAAGCGATGCAAGGCCTTCTATCATAAAAGAGCATGAAAAGGGTTATATAACGGTCTTTTCAGGAAAAATAGATCACTCTATTTGGGTTGCTGATGAAATTTCTAATTTGGTTAGATCATATTCGAAATAAAAAAGAATTTTCAGTTTTTGAATTTTCAATAAGTTATTAACCACATTTTAAAAATAAATAGCTTCATACTCTAATGATAGAAAAAAACCTATAAAATTATTTTATGAAAAGAGTTAGTTCAATTGATGTTTTTAGAGGTATAACAATGTTTCTAATGATTTGGGTAAATGATTTTTGGACTCTTAAATCTATCCCTAAATGGTTGAAGCATGCAGTAGCGGGTGAGGATTACCTTGGATTTTCAGATTTGATATTTCCTTGGTTTCTTTTTGTTATGGGTATGTCAATACCATTTTCATTTGAGAATCGGTTTAAAAATGGGGAAACTGATATTAGCATATGGAAACATATTATTTTTCGTACAGTTGCACTTATCATTTTGGGTCTTTTCCATATGAATATGGAAATGTATAATCATGAGAGTTCATTGGTTTCTAAACCATATTTTGTTATAGTATGTACTTTAGCATTTTTTATGATATGGAATAACTATCCTGTATCTAAAAATGATAGTTTTTTTTATAAAATATTACCGATTGTTGGTATGATTATACTCATTGGTGCTTTATTTTTATATAAAGGACAAGATTATAATGGAGCATCATTAGGGTTTAGTATACATTGGTGGGGTATTCTTGGCTTGATAGGGTGGTCCTATTTTATAGTAGCGTCTACCTATTTTATTTTTGGAAAATCAATCATCGGAATGACAATAGCATTTTTCATGTGTATTGGGCTAAATATTATAAGCAGCAACGGCGTTGCGTATAATATCTTCTCATGGCAAAGTAGTAATTGGATTCCAGGAAGTGGAGGCCTTCAGGCACTTACATTTGGCGGAGTTATAGCTTCTCTATTTCTAATGAAATACAACGGAAAAAACAAAATCAATGATTTGTACTTTACCTTAATTGGAATGGGTGCAGGATCGCTTATTGGAGGTTTTTATTTTAAGCAATATTTTATAATAAGCAAAATTAGTGGAACGCCTACTTGGATTCTTATATCTATGTCGACTGCATTATTTCTTTATGTTTTTATCCACTGGGTTGTTGATGTAAAAGAAAAGATAAGTTGGTATAGGCCAATTAAGGTTGCTGGAACAGCAACACTGACTTGTTATTTAATTCCTTATCTCTATAATAGTATAAAAGCTATAGTGGATATTCAGTTACCTGTATTTTTTATTTCAGGTCTAATAGGGTTATTAAAATCGATTGTTTATTCTTTCATAATTATTGCTATTTCATGGGGAATAACTAGAATAAAGATTCAATTAAAAATCTGATTATTATATCTTTTTATTTTATAGGTAATTAAATAGAATTATTTTGGAATTCTTTTCCCCAGATAAATAAATTAAAATATCACATGAAAAAATATATAGCAATGAACAGGTTTAAGATTGTACATGGAAAAGAATCTGATTTTGAAAATATTTGGAAAAATAGAGAAACTTATTTAGATAATGTCAAGGGCTTCCAAAAATTTAATTTATTAAAGGGATCAACTAATGAAAATTATACCCTTTATAGTTCTCATAGCATTTGGGATTCTAAGTCTGATTTTGAAAATTGGAAAAAATCCGACTCATTTAGAATAGCTCATAGTGGTGGAGGACAGAATCAGAGTATATATCTAGAGCATCCTAAATTTGAAGGTTTCAAAGTTATTCTCTAACCAAATGGTATTTAATAATTGGTTGTTTTAGACAAGATTAGATGGTTACTGAGAGCATGGCGATATAGGCTAATAGTTGAAAAGGATGAGATTAGCTTTTTAATTAAAAAATTAAAACAAGGACAAGTTGGTGTAGACATAGTTCAACATAATGGGGCTTATAAATTTTGGAGGTCAAATTGTGTCGGGGAAAAGGTTAATGTTTTTTATTTTGAGCGTAAAGATGTGACCTACATTCCTGGCCAATTACTTGTTGAAAAATCTAGATTGAATAATATTTTTTTGTATCCGATAGCATTCTCAAAATCAAAAGGGAAAACTAATTTAATTATTCCGAATGGAAGTCCATCTCCAAGTGCATCAATTAATAGGGATATGAGGTTAAATGATACTAAAATAGAAATTAAAACAACCACCTTAGATGACTTTTTTTGTTCTGAAAAAAATATAAATGTTGATTATTTAAAGTGTGATGTAGAGGGGCATGAGCTTGATGTGTTTGAAAATAATATAAAATTTTTTAACAATTGTCGTCCGATTATTTCCGTTGAGTCTGAGGCAAGACATTGTGGCGAGGATAAAATGTTAAAGTTATTTTCATTTTTTAAGGAAATTGGTTATAACGGGTATTTTTTTAATAGGAATAATTTTACTAGTATCAAATATTTCTCAATATATGACTATCAACTAGACCCTGAGAAAAATATTTATATTAATAATTTTATATTTATATCTGGCTAGAATCTTTTTATTTATTTCCCAATATATAATTCATTGTAGAATGATCGGTAATTTCGTACCATATGAATGAACTATTAATTAATTCTATGGGATGGGTTGGTTTTTTACTTATCCTTTTTGGATATTATTTTAACGCTAAGAAGAAAATATATTGTTTTCTTATCTGGGGTGTTGGTAATACAATATATTTTATTTATGGGTATGTTATTGACGCTTTACCCGTAATGGCTATGAGTATATTTATATTAGGAATGAATATATATGGATATTTTAGTTGGGCAGATAAAAAATAAAAATATGATATAGAGCTATAAAAGAAATAGAATTGTTTTTTAACCAATAAATAAAGTTGCAAATGAGACAGTTTTAGGATTCTTTGAAATTTCTGAAGAACTTGTTTAATAACAGAGAGAAGATGGCTCAAGGACCCAACTCAATACAATGGAGAGTAGTTCTTCCCTCTGTTACATTCTCTTATCTAATCTACAATAAGGATAATTACCATGGAAGTAGTGGATATATAAAGACAATAATACTTCCAGATATCCAAAATGCACCTACTTTTTTTGAAAAGACTCTACATCTAAGGTTTGATATAGATTTTATATTTAATATTTTTTCTAATAAAACAAATATAAGCCCCATAAATAAATAAATACTTAGTCCAACTACCCAATAATAAATAGGTGGATTTATAATTCCACTTAACATGCTAACCTTTTTTCCCTTTTTTAGATAATGATTTTATATCAAAAGGAAAGATTTTAATTCCTTTTTTGTATAGATATCCAACCAATGCAAGAATCAAAAGTTTCATAATTTAATTTAAGACTTTACAGTATGAAAAAGGACTTTAGTTTTATATATTAATTATTATATTTTTATTTTTTCATTTTTTAAAAATTATTAATATAGAGTATGAAGGTTACATTAATTCTAACGATTATTGGATCTGCATTAGGATTTGCTTATGCTACTGTATTAGGATGCGACTCGGCATGTTCAGTCGTATCATCATCATTAAACACTAGTGTCTATGGTGCATTTGCTGGTTTGATAATTGCGTTTCCAATAAACAAAAAGTTTAAGAAATAGTAATATTATCAGCTAAAATCTTTTTTAAAAAGATTTTCTAATATTTATTTTTAAATATCAGACCTAATATTTGGTTGGTTTTATATACGCACATAAGTGCGTAATTATACTAATATTTATTCGCAATTTTCTATATATTGAGTGGACTTTAATGGCTAATTAGATTTCCTCGGTTTAGAAAATTATTGGGATCGATAGTATTTTTTAATGTTCTTATCATATTGACAGCATCTTCCCCATAGCATTTTTTAAAATCATTCCTTTTTCTTTTACCAGTACCATGTTCAGCTGAATAGACTCCACCTAATTGTGATGATAGATCAATTAGATAGTCGTAAGCATCAAGACTTTCTTTTTCTTGATCTTTGTTAGGAATCAAATGAAAATGTAAATGGCAATCACCCAAATGACCAAACAGTAAGTATTCGATTTTAGAATTCTGTAATCTTTTATGAACTTTTTCAAGATAAGTACGAAAATTTTTGCTAGGTACAATGGTATCAGTTATAATGCTTACGCCTCCTATTTTTCTTGTTTTAGTTAATGCATTTTCAGGTAAGGAGTGTCTTGCTTCAAAAAATTTTTTCCAGTTTTCTTGATCATTTAAAACAATGATAGTATCCAAATCTATTTTAGAATTAAATGATTGAAAAATATTTATCCAATCTTCAATTTTTGATTCTAAAGAATTATTAAAGATTGGTATCTGTAAATATATTCCAACGTCGTCTGCATTTGAGAATAAAAATTCCCTGTGATTCATAAAATTTTGTGAATTATAACCAAAATATTCTAGCGCAGTAATTTTACTCATATCATTATTGAAATAATTATAGAGGAACTCATAAAAATCAATCGCCTCTGATTCACTTTTTAAAGATAAAAATAATTCTAAATTTTCTTTTGGATAATCTGTTAATCCTAATTTGCATGATGTTATCATACCCAAAATTCCTTCACTACCAATAATCAGGTCAACTAGATCAACTTTTCCACCT
>CAZLPW010000104.1:0-6494 GCA_964561495.1 uncultured bacterium
AACCAACTATACAGAAACAAGGAAAACATAGGATTATAGTAGAATTAGCTGGAATCCAAGATTCTGATAGGGCTCGTTCACTATTGCAAAGTACAGCCCTTCTCGAATTTTTCTTAATTAAAAGTCCATCAGTAACTAATGAAGTCTTGTTACAGCTTGATGATATTCTTCGCAAGCTAAAAAATAGTGGTGATCTGGAGATAGATAGTGATTCTACATTATTTAATAATGAATTTGCCAAAAATGAAACGACTCAAAACCCAGATACTAAAACTTCAGATAATGATGCTCTAACAGTTAGTGAATTATTTGGTGAAACAGATTCGGCTCCAACCGATACAATTGAAAATAATGAAACTCAAACTATCGGTGATAATCCATTTACAGATCTAATGGTTTCTGTTGGAGGAGATCTTGGAATTCCCGAAAAAAATATTTATGCAATTAAAAAATTATTAATAATACCCGAAATTCAATCAAAATTAAATAGTGCAAATAGTCAGTTTTTATTTAGTAATGAAGCTGAATTAATATCGGAAGGCTCTCTACAAAAATCAATTTACAAACTCTATTATACTGAAAGAGCCCCTGAACTGACTGGTGGAGTTGTTGATGAAGCCAGAGCAGATCTCGGAAGTTTAGGAAGTGGTTCTGCTGGACAACCCGTTGTATCACTGACTATGAATAGTGATGGAGCACGCACATGGTCTAGAGTAACTGGTGCTAATGTTGGAGAGAGGATTGCTATTGTTCTTGATAAAAAAGTACACATGGCTCCATCAATAAGAGAAAAAATACCTAGTGGACGAACCCAAATTGAAGGTTTTAGCGGAATAGATGAAGCAAAAGATATTGCCATTATATTGCGCGCAGGTGCTCTACCCGCTCCTGTAAACATAATTGAAGAAAGAATCGTAGGCCCCAGCTTGGGTGCCGATTCAATAAAAAAGGGCACAAACGCTGTTATTATTGGGCTTTCCATAGTACTGATTTTCATGGTTTTGTATTATAGAGTAGCTGGGTCTATTGCCGACTTTGCTCTTGTATGGAATATCCTTTTAGTACTAGCAATTCTTGCTTCACTTGAAGCAACCCTGACATTACCAGGAATTGCTGGACTAATTCTTACAGTTGGTATGAGTATTGATTCAAACGTAATCATTTTTGAAAGAATTCGCGAAGAGATGGATAAAGGTAAAGCTCCAAAGTCTGCTATCCAATCTGGCTATGACCGTGCTCTTAGTGCCATCATTGATGCAAATGTGACTACTGTAATTGCCGCTTTAGTTTTATACCAGTTTGGAACAGGCCCAATAAAAGGTTTTGCAACAGTTTTATTCTGGGGAATACTAATTAGTATGTTTACCGCAATATATGTTACCCGCACTATTTTAAATACTTATATATCCTATAAAGAAGCAACCACACTTAGCATCTAAAATGAGATTTATTAAAAATACAAAAATTAATTTCATGGGAAAGACAACTATCGCCACTATACTTTCAGCAATTTTAATTGTTTCTGGAATAGGGTCTATGATTATTAAAGACGGTCCAAAGCTTAGCATCGACTTCAAGGGTGGAACCCTTATTGCATTAGATTTTAATCAAGATATAAATATTGAGCAGATAAGAACTGCCTTAGCAAAAACTAATATTAGTGGTGAAAAATTTGATTTTAGTAAAGCCGAAATTAAATATTTTGGAAAGCCTTCAAGTATTTCTATTAGAATCCCAAATATGAAAAATGAGCCCGAAAAGTTTTCAGAAAATTTTATCCAATTTATTAGAAAATCTTTTCCCGAATATATGCATAAACAAAAATCTGATTTTATCCTTGCTATTGAAAAGGTTGGACCAAAAGTAGGCGCAGAACTTAGCGGGGATGCTTTTATGGCAATAGTAAGCGCATTAATCTTAATACTTATATATGTATCAATCCGATTTGAATGGAAATATGCTGTGGGTGCAATCCTGGCTTTAACACATGATATCGCAGTTACACTTGGATTGTTTTCTCTTTTAGATTATGAAATTTCATTAGCTGTAGTAGCAGCATTTTTAACAATCGTAGGATATTCATTAAATGATACAATTGTGATTTTTGATCGAATAAGAGAGAATAGAAAAAATTTAAAAAATATGCCAATCTATGATATTGTAAACCAAAGTATAAATGAATCTCTAAGTAGGACAGTCGTCACTTCTTTAACTACATTTTTTGTTGTTTTAGTCCTTTTTCTTTTTGGTGGAGAAGTTATCCATACTTTTGCATTCGCAATGATTATTGGAGTTATAATTGGCACCTACTCCAGCATATTTATCGCAAGCAATGTAGTCGTAAAAATGGGATCTACTAAAATCTGAGAAAAGCTCAGAAAACGACCAGATTATTAAATATAAAAACCTCTTTCGGTTTATTCGGAATTGAAGCAAATAAATATGGCATTTGCTCAATAAATCTTCCTAATAAACCAAAAAAAGAAAATCTAAAGAATATTGACAGACTAGAGGATATAAAAGGTCATCTTCTTCTGGCAAGAAAACAACTAGAAGAATATTTTACAGGGAACAGAAAGGTTTTCAACTTAAAAATCAATCTGAGTTTGAAACCCTCATTTTATCTAGATGTACTAAAAAGAGTTCGCAAGATCCCTTATGGTAAAACGGCTTCATATAAAGATATAGCTTCAGATTTAAATAATAAAAAGGCCTTTAGAGCTGTTGGGTCAGCCAATGCTCAAAATCCGATACCAATTATTATCCCATGCCATAGAGTAATTTTATTTAATGGAAAAAGTGGAGATTATGGCGGTGGAAAAAAGTTAAAAAAAAGATTAATAAATCATGAAGAAAATTGTCTAATCAATTTCTAAATAGTAATTTCCTTATAAGCAGGATTTAACACTTTGTACTCATTAATAAAAAATGTAAAAACAAAATTCTTTGCGGGCTTAGTTGCATTAATCCCGATGGTATTGACATTTTATGTTCTTAGATTTATTTATATTTTAATGAATCAAATTTCTGCACCAATAGTAAAAAAATATTTTGACCTTGAAATACCACTTTTAGGTATTTCTGGAATGATAATATTTATTTACTTATTAGGTATAATTGTTACAAATCTTATTGGTGTAAAAATTTTAGAATTAGGAGAAATAATTCTAAGAAAGGTTCCCTTAGTTAGCACTATTTATGTAACCTTCAAACAGATTACAAATACATTAACATTAAATAATAATCAATCTTTTCAGGGAACTGTTTACATAGAATATCCAAAAAAGAATCTTTGGACGATCGCGTTTATTTCAGGATCTTCTAAAAATAATAACAATAATGAATACTACCATCTTTTTGTACCAACCACGCCAAACCCAACTTCTGGATTTTTTATTGTTATAAGAAAAAACAAAACGATCCCAACAGGCCTATCTGTCGAAAATAGCCTTAAAACTATCATATCTGGAGGTCTTCTTGCACCTGATATCAACCCAATAATAGATAAATAACTAAATTATAATTGTTATTTAAAATTTTTGCATTAATGCAAAATGAAAACTAGGCCTAGAATTAAATTTTTTATGTAAACCCCAACCTAAATCAAAGCGGATAGCATCAAATAATGGGATTGGAATTCGGACACCAAACCCACTCCCAGCTATAGTTTCTTGATTTTTTAATTCAGACCAATTATTAGCTATCCTCCCAAAATCAAAAAATGTAACCAACGTTAATCCAGTTTCAATACCATATTTAGTAACAAATTTTTCAATTATCACTTTCCTCAATTCAATTGATCCAATAAAATATTCATGCCCGAATCGGAAAGAATTTTTTGAATCAGAGTAAATTTTATAATCTGGTAGGGACCATCCTCTTATTGAATAAGCGTCCCCTAATGATAACTTTCTCACCTCTTCTCGCCCTTCCCATTTTCTATAAAGTGTAATGTTGAATGCTAAAATAAGTTTTTTCCTTAGCTCTAGTATATCCTGATAAAAACTATAAGATTGTTTCCATATTAAATTAGAATATGAATTATTTTTATAATCAATCGAAAATATTATCGAATTATAAAAATTGATTCCATTACTTGGGTTCCAGTATAGGTCCCTTGAATCATAGGCAATAAATACTTCTGGTATAAATGAAAAAAAAGAAGTTTTATCATTCGAAAATTCTTTATTCACAATTTTAAAACCAGCATTAGTCTTTATTTCATCTTTAAACCATTTCCCTACTATTATGCTAGCACTATTACTTGAAACATCTTTATTTAAAAAAATATGACTATAAAAAGCTTTTGTTAAATTAAATCCTAAGGATATATGATTTCCAAAAATCCAAGGATCATAAAATTTTAATCCATATGTATTCAGTCCACCAAAACTTCCAATTATTCCAAGGGTTTGATTTCTACCCAAGTAATTATTAATTAACCAACCACCCCGAATTGACCAGCCTGTTTCTACATTATAATATGGTAAAACAGTAATGGGAATTTCTTGAATAGTCTCAATAAAGGAATATTGTAAAATAAATGTTCCATCTTCTAATGGTACAACAGACCAACTGACATCACTAAATAAACCCAGATTACGTAATCTGGTTTTGTCTTCTTCCACAAGCATTGAATCAAGATAACTATTTTTTGGATGTCTTATCTCTCTATCGACTACATATTTTTGAGTTTTCTTAATCCCTAGATAATTGACCTTACTAATAAAAGGTCTAGAGGATAATTCAAAAGAGAAACAATTCGAAAATAAAAAAAATAAAAAAAGGCCTTTAAAAGGCCTTTTAATAAAATATTTAGAATGCATTATATTATTTTAGAGATCAATTCCTTGTATCATTAATCGTTTTTTATACTCAATTCCTTGTTTAGAGTACATATCATCAACGGCTTTTGTGATTTTCTTCTCTACCTTTGTACTAGTCATTTCCACTTTCAAGTGCCTTTCATCTAACTCCCTTGCCCTAAAGGAAGATAATGGTTCTTCATATATATGCCAAACGCCATCAAACTCTTTAGGTGTTCCGTATTCCATCAATACCTTATGCTTAATAATATCATCCGCAGTCAACTGCGGAAATCCTGTATCCTTTAAACCTACTTTTTTTGTAATAGCCGACAAAAGATAATGCGAATCATTATTATTGGTAGTACTATAAATAAAATCAACATTAGTAAACTCCAGCACAATCTGTTCAATAGTTAATCTCGATGAATATTGAAACTCAACAGAGGCTCTTTTGATAGGTATTACGATACCATCTTTTGTTGTACGGGAATCATCCTGATAAATCACCTCTAATGTAGTATCTGGTATCACAGAAAGTACCGCTGGCAAATTAGATTCCCACGGCGCAAGTAATTCGCCTCGAAAAATCCAACCCTGGGGAATTCGTTTAACTGGAATTACTGATTCAATATTTTTTCTTGATGTAACTGTAGGAACAGACTCCTGAATAAATGGTTCATCTTGATTATTGTTTGATGCAACAACTATATTATTTGAACTACCGTATTGAGAGGATTTTGATTTCTTATTTCCAAACAACTGCAGACTCAAACCAGTAGAGTGAATAAAAAACAAGAGCCCAATAAAGTAGATTGTACTTTTTTTCATTATTTTGGCCAATTTATACTTACCTCAGAATTTTTAGTATTTAATACTACTGTAATTTAACGATGTTACTAAAAATACAAATATAAAAAAAAAGGCCCAATATTGGGCCTTTTTTCCCGAATAAAGATTATTTTCTACCTCTTGCCATTGGTGATCTAGAAACATTCCCATTCTTATCTATATAATATAAATAACCTGATTCACGACTTACACCAGCATCTGCTACTTTCTCTGCATTTCCTCCGCCTTTGCCAGCACGCGCCATTTGCGAGCGCCACACATTACCATCTTTACCTAAATAATATAAATATCCACTCTCTTTGCTTACTCCAGTACTTGCAACTACTTCACCCATAAGGTTTTCCTCCAAATTTGTTTAGTTTGGTTTTTTGGTTTTATATCGTGGAAAATTAACTCCCACTATGCACTAATTGTACAAATTACCCTTAGTAGATGTCAAGAAATTTATCGTCGAGGTATCGACGACAAATAATTTGATTTTTTATAATTAAATCCATATGATAATTAAGCTTTATTAGACTAAAATATGATCATCGTTTTCATAAGAAATTCATCATAATAATTAATAAAAATGCCCCGGTAGCTCAGATGGATAGAGCATCTGCCTTCTAAGCAGAGGGTCACAGGTTCGAATCCTGTTCGGGGTACTCGAGAGTAAATACCATTTGCCTCTCTATAAAAGCCTCACTTAACTGTGGGGCTTTTTACTTTCATATCTAATCATATGTATTCATTATTTATCAAAAAGTGGGACACAAAAGTGGGACACAAAACATCCAATCCAAAAATCTCAACCTAACTTTCCCAACCTAGACTGGAAAGATGGATGATATACAT
>CAZLPW010000105.1:0-6388 GCA_964561495.1 uncultured bacterium
GAGATTCGCAGGCATTTGCAATTGGGGTTCGTAACAATGGAATGGTATATGTTGGTGGGTATTACATGAATAATCACCACTACTATATTCCCTGTTTTTGGAAGGATGGTAATAACAGGACCAATTTGCCAGTTCCAAGTGGAGGAGATGGGGAAGTAAATGATATTGCTTTTATGGATGGTGAAATGAGATACTATGCTGGGTATGTGTTGCACACATCTAGCTTTGCTGGATATACCCCTAAGGCTTCTTACTGGCGCCATACTACCAGATCTGATTTAAGATTAGGTGGGAATACATATGAAGTATATGGTGGCTATGGAAATGGAATCGCAATTGAAGGTGAAGATATATTCGTTGCTGGGTACACTGATTGGTATGAGTTTACTGGTGAAGAGGAAACTTCTGGTGGCACATTTGCGCAGTATTGGAAAAACAATACTATTCATGATCTTGAAGGAGGACCTATTACTAACTTTGGAACAGGTGAGGCTAAGGATATAAAAGTCTTAGATGGAAATGTACTTGTTGTTGGAATAGCTACTAGAGATACTAGTTATGAAGATAGCAGGACGAGTGCCTGTTTTTGGATAAATGGTGAACTAAGATATCTCGTGCAAGAGGATGGTATCCCTAGTGAGATAGAATACTGGTACGATAGTGAGGCTACTGGTGTTTTTATTGAATAGAATTCAGGTTTTTTCAATAAATAAAAATATAGAACCTTATATTATTGTTTATGTATCATGATATATTGGTATTTGAAAAATGAAAAAAACTTATTTAAATATTTCATCAAACCTATTATTTCTTTGCATTATTTTCGGATATGATAACCCAAGGCTAATTCAAGTTGCAGTAGCTAGTAATTTTTCAGTTACCATGGACTCGATCTCAAAACAATTTGAACAGGAAACAGAATACAAGGTGCGCCTGATTCATGGCTCGACTGGCAAACACTATGCTCAAATTAAACAGGGTGCGCCAGTTGATATTTTTTTTGCTGCTGATGAAAAAAGACCGAAAATTCTTGATGATGATGGCTTAGGTATTTCCGATACTCGTTTTACATATGCTATTGGTAGAATAATATTGTGGAGCCCAGAAGAAAATTATGTAGACCCTTATGGTGATGTGATTCAAAATAATAGTGTTTATAGGATTGCAATTGCTAATCCTGAGCTTGCACCTTATGGGAGAGCGGCGAAAGAGTTTCTGGAAGGCTCTGGTCTCTGGTCTAAATTAAAAATGAAAATTGTTATGGGGGAGAATATTGGACAAACATTTCACTTTGTAAATAGTGGCAATGCCAGTCTCGGTTTTGTATCAGCCTCACAGGTTAAACATCCTAATTTTTTTAATTATGGATCCTATTGGGAGATACCAGATAGCTTGTATTCACCAATTTTACAAGACGCAATTTTATTGAGAGATACTAGCGCGGGTCGCGCTTTTATTAAATTTATTAAAGGACCTACCTCGAAAAATATAATCCATAGATTTGGGTATAGGGTACCTGAATATGAATGAGAACGATGTAGCCGCTATTTTCACAACTCTAAAGCTAGCAGGCGTAACTACTATTATTCTGATTCTTATTGGAACTCCGCTATCTTGGTGGCTATCACAAACGCGTTGGAGATATAAAGTCATTTTAGAAGCATTAGTCGCCATGCCCTTGGTCTTGCCGCCATCGGTTTTGGGTTTCTATCTTCTGATATTTTTAGGTCCAGAAGGGCCTCTAGGTAGGTTTATGGATTGGATAGGAGGCCAGTCAATTGCTTTCACGTTTGAGGGCTTGGTTTTTGGGTCTGTTATTTATTCAATGCCATTTGTTGTACAACCACTTCAAAATGCATTTTCAAGTATTGGCTCAAGACCTTTAGAGGTAGCCGCAACATTAAGGGCGTCTCCGTTAGACAGATTTTTCAGCGTTGCTGTTCCAATGGCAAGAAATGGATTTCTCTCTGCATCTGTGCTAGGTTTTGCTCATACAATAGGGGAATTTGGTGTGGTTCTGATGATCGGTGGTAATATACCAGGAGAAACCAGGGTATTATCTATATCAATCTACGACCATGTTGAAATGTTAGCGTATGATAGCGCCCACTTATTATCTAAGATCCTGTTAATTTTTTCTTTTGTACTACTTGTTTCTGTTTACAGCTTAAACAGACATTTTTCTATTATCAAAGGGAAGTGATTAACTAAATGAAGATTAAAGTGTTAGTTGAAAAAGATGGCTTTAATTTAAATATAGATATAGATATCCCAGACAATGGCGTAACTATGATTTATGGTCCATCTGGCGCTGGAAAGACGACCCTACTAAGATCAATCGCTGGCCTAGAGAAAAATATAGATGGTCTAATTAAAGTTGGAGACAGCGTTTGGCAGGATGATAATATTTGTCTACCTGTTCACAGCCGGTCCCTTGGCTTTGTGTTTCAGGATCCTAGCCTTTTTCCTCATTTAAGTGTTAAAGATAATATTGAATATGGTTTAAAACGCGCTCCTGGATTAGAAAATAACAACCTAATGGATAGGTCTATTGAGCTATTAAATATTGGGTCATTGCTTGGTAGAATGCCTGAACAATTATCTGGAGGTGAGAAACAGCGAATTGCAATAGCCCGAGCAATCTCTTGTAGCCCTAAAATTCTTTTAATGGACGAGCCACTTTCTTCGTTAGATAGTTCTCATAAAAAAGAGATTATGCCTTATCTAGAGTCATTAAATGATAACCTTGAAATTCCAATTGTATATGTTAGTCACTCATCGGATGAGGTAATCAGGCTGTCAGACTATCTAATTTATTTAGATAGGGGACTGGTAATAGATCAGGGTCTAATCTCTGAGATGCTTTCAAACCCAGAGTTACCATTTTCTCAAGGAGATAACGCAAAATCACTTATTAAAGGAAGTGTAAAGCAACATGATGAAAAATTTAATCTAACCTATATAGAATTTTCTGGCGGTATTATTTCCGTAGCAAGCGAGTCCTTATCTATCGGTCGGTCTGTGAGATTATCTGTTGGTGCACGTGATGTGAGTATAACAAGGGATCATCAATCTGACACGAGTATATTAAATATTTTCCCCGCTAGAATTGAAAAGATTGTTTCAGATGGAAACGCACAAGTGATGGTTAGATGTAGAATAGGTCAGGGGATGTTATTATCTAGAATTACAAGGAAATCTGCCCATTTACTTAATCTTAGAGAGGGTGATAATGTGTTTGCGCAAATAAAATCTGTGGCTCTGCTGTAATGAAAAAGATTGATGTTATTATAGTAGGCGCGGGAATGTCTGGATTATCGTGTGCGCTTATGTGTCACCAAAATGGGCTAACATATAAAATAATTGAAAAATCAAATCGCATAGGAGGTAGAGGCGGATCGATCAGTGAAAATGGTTACATCTTTGACATCGGCTTTCAGGTTTATAATACAGGATACGAGATAGCTAATTCAATATTAGACACTGATGAATTAGATCTCTATAAATTCAAACCAGGCGCAGCAATTCATGATGGAAATAATTTTAAAATTATATCGGATCCTCTAAGAGATTTTTCAAAAATAGTTTCGACTATTAGGTCTGAATTATTAAATATAAGTGATAAAATAAAAATATTTTCATTAAAGATGGCTTTATCTAAATATTCAATAAGTGAAGATCAATCCAAAGACAAATCCACAATTGATTTTTTAAAAGAATATGGATTCTCTAATAATGCCATAAATAATTTTTTTAAGCCTTTTTTTTCGGGTATCTTTTTAGAAAAAGATCTTGACACATCCAGCAAATTTTTCAAATTTGTTTTTTCCAAATTTAACGGTGGATATGCGGCCGTTCCATATCAAGGTATGCAGGCTATTCCTGACCAGATTTATAATAAGTTAAACCTCGATTCAATAATATTTAATCGTAAGTTAGTTCAGGTGAAAGAAAATAATTTTCTAAGATTAGATGACGACACGATCCTAGAAGCTAAAAAAATTGTTTTTACAGGAGACAGTTCTAAAATTGTAGTCAAAAATCATTCGATTGATTATAATAACTCGATAACAGTTTATTTTTCATCAAAAGTTGCACCTCCTATGGAAAGGTATATACATCTTTTTCCAAATGATGGCATAATAAACAATATTTCAATTCTAAGTTCTATTTCACAAAAATATAGTTCAAAACCTGACCATCTCTACTCAATTACAATTCTTGATGGCTCCCATGTTGATTTTACACTAATATCAAAAATAAAAATAAGTTTGAAAAAATATTATGGTGGAGATATATCTGATTTCAAATTTCTCAAAAGATTTAATATTGAAAAAGCAACAATTAAGCAGAGGCCAGGATTTTTTGATATTAAAAAACATACTGATACTAATTTTATTTTTGCGGGTGATCAATTTACAAATGGAAGCATAGAGGGAGCTGTTGAGTCAGGGATAAATGCTGCTAAAGAGCTATTTGATAAATAATATTTTAATAATTAATGGTATATTTATTGATTAATTTATTTTAGAATTAAAACAAAATTTGATCCATATGAAAATACCAAAAGGTATAATACTAACTATCTTTTCCATTTTTATTATTCATGGAATTTCAATTTCCCACGAAGATATTTTACACTATGGGAATGTAAAAACGGTTGTACCTAATCCCTATACTGAAGGTACAGACCCAGCCTTTCCAAATCAAAAGGGCTACGTAGGTGGTACAAATGTTTATGATGACACTGGCAAATATCAGAGATTTGAACTTTATAGTTCGAATTATGTAATCGGTGCTGTAGTATATTTTGGACTTAAAGAGATTGATACATCTGGTACAGCTGATACAATTAAGATTGTACTCAGAGACATGAGTGATACTCCTCTAAATGGTGCATACGGTCCTGGCGAAGATATCTTAGCATACTCAAATATCGCACTAGACGAAGTTGATACAACAGGTGCAGGTAACTATATCCTTTTTGATACTTCTATCCAAATGAATGGGGATGATTTTTTTGCGGATTCATTTTTTATAGGAATAGAATGGGAATTAACAGACCATCTAGATACTTTTGCTTTATTTAGTGATTCAACAGGTGGTGGCCTGGGCGATGGTGCAAACCGTGCTTGGGAAAAGTTTAATGATGAAAGCTATAATGATTTTGGATGTGTGGTAAATCCTTCCTACTGTTGGGACTATGACATCGATCTATGGATAGGTGCGGTTCATACGGATGAATTGTTTTCCGATGAGCCACAAGTATTGTACCCTGGTTCCATAAAATTAAACTCTATCTATCCTAACCCATTTAATCCAAGTACAACTATTTCATTTGAAATAGATAGGAGCGAAGATTTAGAAATTTCTATATATGATTTAATGGGCAAAAGAGTTAGAGATCTATCAAAAGCTAATTTCAATGCCGGGAATCATTATATTAAGTGGAATGGCAAATCAAATGATTTTAGGTTCTTGACATCAGGAACCTATATCGTTGAGATTAGGTCAGAGAAATTTAGTTTAACAAAAAAAATTATTTTACTTAAATAATATAGACTATGTTTAAAGCAATAGTTATAGGCGGTACTGGCGCTACGGGGCATCAACTTGTCAAACAATTAATAGAAAATGACAATTGCGAAAAGGTAACATCGATTGGTAGAAAACCAGTCTTAAACGGACAGGAACATGATAAATTATCGGATATTGTGTTAGAATCGCTTTTTGACCTTTCCTCAACTAAAGACTACTGGCAGGGTAATGATTGCTTTTTTAATTGTATTGGAACAACTAGGCAGCGCGCAGGAGGTCCTCAAGAATTTATTAATATTGAGGCAGGTATTTCAAAAGAAGCGGCCAAAATGGCATCAAAGGCAAATATCTCACATGCTTCGTTAATATCTGCTGCTGGTGCAAACCACAAGAGGTGGGCAGTTGAATGGATCCACCCGCTTCTTTATATAAAGACCATGGGGCAAAAAGAGCAGACTATAGTATCTGACTTTCATTTTAAATATGTTTCTATTTTTAAACCGGGAATGTTAGTTAGGCTTCAAGATAAAGAACCATGGTTTGAAAAAATACTTAAGAAAACAAGTTTTGGACTAAGAGTTGATAGCTTAGCCTCTGCGATGATAAAAGATGCAGAAAAAGTTGCCAATGGTTTAGTTAGCGAAGAACTTAAGTATTTCATCGGTAACAACGATATTATATCTTCTAAAAGCAATTAATCAAAATTTTATTTTTATTTTAGGACTAGTTAATAAATAATATTGTCCTTCTATAAAATGGCTCATAAATTTCTTGGTAGATATCCGATTAGTTATTTTTGGGGCTGTAGCTCAGTTGGGAGAGCGCTTGAATGGCATTCAAGAGGTCGTCA
>CAZLPW010000106.1:0-6052 GCA_964561495.1 uncultured bacterium
GTGTATGGATTATTGTGGTATTGATAATAGAGATAAATATTTTATTGGTTGAGATTCCAAGCATATTTGCAGCTTCTATAAGTCTATTTCCTTGAATCAAAAGTGATGCTCTAACACTTAAGTATATATAAGGATATAAAACAAATGAGAAAAGCGCTATTACAATCAGATAGATTAAAAAATTCTCGATCATGCTGGTTTCTTTTATCCCAATATTTTTTCGAGTCCAATTAAAAACAGGATTCAATATTTCGAGTATATCATAATATGAGTATGCTGCTATATAAGTGGGGATTGTCATAGGAAGTATTAATATCCATTCCATATATTTTCTTCCGTAAAAATTATGACATGTTACAAACCACGCACATCCTACACCAATAATTGTACTTAAAGTACAGACACCTAAAACCAGATATACGGTTGAAGAAAGATACTTAAACAGTAAATTTTCTTTTATGTGATACCAGTTGTCTGAGTGAAAGTTATAATTATATATAATTAAAAATATTGGTATGAAAATCAATAAAGAAATGATAATTGAAATAAAATTCCAACCATTCATTCTAAATATGAATTGCTCTCTAAAATATTTTGTGATTTTTTTCACAATTTTATATAATATTTGTTTTATTCCCAACAAGCTATATCAAAAAGTTTCACATCCTGAGAATTTCTTTCTCCTAAAATAGATAGACTCATATCATCCGCTTTAAACTTTCCCCATTTTAAAAAAAATTTATCATTGGTATTTTTATAATCAAGTGGATATTCAAAATTACTCTCAGAAAAGATTTTTTGGTTTTCACTTTCAGTTAAAAATTCTAAGAATTTAATAGCTTCCATTTCATTTCTAGAACTAGATGTAACACCACCACCGCTTACATTAATGTGGGTGCCCCTTCCATTCTGATTTGGAAAAAAAATATTTAGTTTTTCTGCTACTTCACGATCTGACTTATCAGATGAATTAGCTAAAAGACCAATATAATATGTATTTACTAGTGCCAAATCAGCAACGCCTGAAGCAACTGCTCGGGCCTGATCTCTATCATTTCCACGAGGTTTTCTTGACATATTTTTTCTCACTAACTTAGCCCACTCTAATGCCTTTTTAGGTCCATTTGATTCAATTAATGATGCCATCAAAGATTGATTGTAAATATTATTTGATGATCTAATTACAATTCTGCCGTTCCACTTTGGTTTTGATAAATCTTCATATGTTGATAATTCTTTTTTATCAACTCTGTCTTTTGAATATACTATTACTCGAGCTCTAACGGTCAAACCAAACCAATAATTTTCAGAGTCCCTCATTATTGCAGGTACATTTTGAATTAATTTATTAGATGAAATCGGCTGTAATAATCCTAATTTTTTTGCTCTAACCAATCTGCCAGCATCAACTGTCAACAGAACATCAGCAGGAGACTTTTCTCCTTCACTTTGAAGCCTTTGGATTAATTGATCTGCACTACCCTTGATTACATTTACTTTGATTCCTGTAAGCTCTGTGAATTTTGCAAATAATTTCTTATCAGAATCATAATGTCGATGAGTGTAAACATTTATATCTCCAAGCAAGAAAGTAATTATAAAATTAAGTAACAATATTTTTTTAAAGTTTCTTAATAGCATTTAATGTGCTCCTGATTTCTAAGATAGATTATATTTTAATCTCCAAATATCAACTTTTTCACATATTGAAATCTATCGTTATCTAATATAATGATAGACTAAGCATTAATAAATATCTGAAAAAAGTAAATTGATTCATATCTCTTATATAGCTAGCGACCAAACATAAATTCAATAAGATAATCAATCATCTTAAAAGAGTAACTACAATAAAGGATCTTGTAACGCATAATGACTAGTTATTTTTTATTTGAAATATTCCAAAAGTTTAAAAGATAATTGAGAATTAATCTCAATAAATCTACGCATCATCCCACAAACAAAAAACTTTGGATTTTTTTTCAATTAGTTTCATGGCAAACGCTAATTCAGACCACTATTTAAAATTCAAACATCTTTCTATATTCAATTTTTATATAAAATCGTATTTATAAACTAATTTTTTTTACCTATACTTAAACAGAATAATGAAAAAAAACTTATGATTATATTATAAAGCTAGATATAAAAAATGTTGTTTTTTGAACCTGTATTCATATTTTTTTTACTAACTGTAAAAATCATTATTAGTTTCGTGAAAAATGATAAAAAAAAGTTGGTATTATTAGTATCTAGTTACTTTTTTTATGGATTTTGGGATTGGCGATTTTTAGGATTAATTTGGATTTCAACGCTTATTGATTTCTCTATTGGGAATCTAATATATAGAACTAAAAAAAAGAATTTAAAAATCAAATTATTGACAATTTCTATTTTTAGTAATCTTTTTATTTTAGGTATTTTTAAGTATTATAATTTCTTTATCCAATCTTTAAATAAAGCTATCAATGAACCAAATTTTTTTGATACAATAAATATAATACTTCCTGTCGGTATTTCATTTTACACCTTCCAAAGTATGGCTTATACGATAGATATTTATCATGGTAAAATTAGGCCTACTAAAAATCTAATTGATTTTTCTAATTTCATTTCTTTTTTCCCCCAATTAGTCGCTGGACCAATTGAAAAGGCTAAGAACTTATTACCACAGCTTGAAAATTTTACAGGTGATTCCTCTAAAAATTTTTCAAGAATTATTATTTTATTATTTTTTGGATATTTAAAGAAAGTGCTACTAGCAGATAATATTGGTGTAATAGTAGATAATAACTTCCTTAATTATGAGAACCTTAATTTATTTGATATTTTATTTACTTTGTATCTTTTTTCACTTCAAATTTATTTTGATTTTTCAGGTTATAGTGATTTTGCAAGAGGGATCGCCTTAGTTTTTGGTATTAATCTTATAAAAAACTTTAATCAACCTTATTTTTCAAAATCACCTAAAGAATTTTGGTCTAGATGGCATATTTCACTATCAAATTGGCTTAAAGATTATGTCTACATTCCATTAGGCGGTAATAAAAATAGTTTTGTGAGGACAAATTTTAACGTTATGGCTACTATGCTTCTCGGCGGTCTATGGCATGGTGCCAGTTGGAATTTTGTACTTTGGGGGTTTATTCATGGCTTATACTTAATAATTAATAATGTTATTTTGAAAATTATTAAAGTAAATTATTTTTCAAGCATAAAGCTGAGTTTAATAAATTTTTTGAAAATTATTTTAACATCTTTTTTAATATTAATTACATGGCTACCATTTAGGTCTACTAATTCCCAAATCACATACTCAATTTTAGAATCTTTATTTCAATTTAACTTTATTATTAATCTTGATAACCTAAAATTAGCATGTATACTCTTTTTCATTCTTTTAGCTATTGACTTACCTGCATACATTTTTAAAAGTCATTATTATCTTGAAAAATTACCGAGAATATTATTTTATAGTTTACTTATTATTATAAGTGTTTTTGGAACATTGATTAATCTATTTGTTAATAGTACTCCAAATAAACCATTTATATATTTTCAATTTTGAAACATTTAATATTTAAGAAAATGGACTTGAATAAAACATATAAAAAAATTGTATTATTTTTTATTATAATTATAGTGTCCTTTATTTGTTTGGAAATTTTTTCCAGAATATTTTTTTATGTTTCGAGTAAAGATATTAAAGCATTTAAAAAATTCCCAGGTAGATATACTGAATCATATTTCTCAGGGTACAGCCTTTCTCCAAATTGGTCTTTAGATAATGATCAAACAAAAGAAAAAATTAACTCCTATGGTTTTAGATCTCCAGAATTTGAATTTTTAAAAAATAAAAAAACCTATCGTATCATTTGTCTAGGATCTTCTGTCGTTTATGGGAAAGGAAATAATGAAGAAACGTTTCCTTTTTATTTAGAGCAAAAATTGAATGAATTAAAAATAAATAATATCAATGTAGAAGTTATTAACGCAGGTGTACCAGGATATACATCGTACCATACAATGACTCAATTTTTAACTTCTTTAATTGATCTTAAACCCGACCTAATAATTAGCTATCAATTATTTACCGAAATGTGGTATGCGTGGGATATAAATTTTGACAAGATGCAATCAGAAAACTTTAAACCAATTAATACAAATATTTCATACGAAAGGATTCTAGACAAATCATATTTTTTGATAATAGTTAATTCAATTTTAAGAAAATATGAAAATGAAGTTATTGATAATAGAAATATTTCTGATTCAGATTTTTCAAAAAATGAAATTAGAAATTTTGATGAAAGTTATTTATACTATTTTTCAAGGAATATAAAACATATGGCTTTGGTTTGTGAATATCAAAATATTGATTTGATATTATCAGTTCCTCTTTCGCTGTTTAAAGAAAAAAATACGGAAGCTGAGAAAAAAATTATCTATGATTATGAAAATAAGGAGTTTTATTTAGATTTTATTAAAAAAGGCAATAAGATTTTAAAATCAATATCAAATAAACACACAAATGTTCATTTTTTCAACCCATCTAATTATATTAAATCAGATATAACAATATTGGAGGATAGATATCACCCAACTCTCAAAGGCAATAAATTGCTGAGTGAAGAATTTAAAAAATATATTATAAAACAAGATTTATTAAAAATAGATTAGAATCTGAAGTTGAAATATTTAAATATCATTTATCTTGTAAAATCTTAATAATATTCGATTATATTATTTATTCTAATCAAAACGGGAGTTATATTATAAAGTCATTGAGCTGTTTTTTAATGGATGAGATTATAACCTTAATATCCTCATTAGAAAAATCTTTAATGATTTGCTGACCGTCGGATTTGAATTTACTTAACATACTATCTATAGCTTCTGATATTTTTATTTCCATATCTAAATATACCTAAACTTTCAAAAAATAATATAACAATAAAATCAGAAGTATACCTTAAACATTGGAAATTATGTTTAGACCTTTTGAAATTAAGATTAATTAAAAATCAATTAATATACTAACTCTATTTTTAACATTGGTTATTCCCTTTATTATTTTATAATCCAAACTCATTTCATTAAGGATAAGTTCTAGCTCACCTAATTTATATAATTTGATATTATTTTTCTTCCTTATTTGGCTATATGATTAAAAAATTCTGATTATAATTAATGCAAAGAACCCTAAAAAGATAAAATGTGATTTTCATTTAATTTTTTTGAATCAACTTTCTATTGACCATTGAAGCTTCAATAATATTTATACCTGCATCAGGAATATACCATAAATCTTCCTTTAAATTTACTCCTCCTCTAAGTTTTTCTTGAACTACACGATCTACAACATATATCCCCATTTTAGCCATATTAAAAAAGTTGTCCATGCCTTTATTAGGAAAACCAATTCTTGTTCTGTGAATATTATAATTAATTCCGAATTTCCTTCCAAAAGATTTCTCAATACCTTCTTTACCTATAATGAACCCAAGCAATCCACCCCAAGTCGATGTCGGGTTATCAGAGTCCCAGCCACATAGAGCACCTATCTTTATTGTCTTTTGTATATCACCTTCTCCATATAACAGGCTAATTATACTAGAAGCAAAATTTATCCCAGCAGCAAAACACCCATTACAATGTAAATTTTTTGATGTTATGTCATACCCATCATCCTCCATAACTTGATATTTATGGTATACCATATCCCTAGTTTCCTCCCAAGGAATATTTTCTTCATATTTGGTTTTTACAAAATCAAACATCTTAGCAGAATATGAATTTTTAGGCAATCGTTTCCTCGCTTGATTTGCCATCCATAGAATCCTATCTTTAATATTATTATCTTCATTTATATACGATGCAAGGGAATACATTATTACATAAAACTCAGAAATCCATTCCGAATTTAGTCTTGCAGTTGTCCGAATTGGAAGATAGGAGAGTTCTAGCGCAACATCAGGTCGAGCAGGTGCAAACAACCCAAATATTTCTGTTGTAAGTTGTGCATCAATCATCTCATAATTAGGATTATTTT
>CAZLPW010000107.1:0-5949 GCA_964561495.1 uncultured bacterium
GTATACCCAGTGAATTCAGTCCAATTCAGCCCTATTTTTAACTAAATAAGAGTATCTCACCCTCAAGGATTTTACAGGTCGATTACTCACAATTAAGTAGATTTTATTATATACACTAAAGATCATAAATCTTGCCATGCTCGGGTATAATAAATTGATTTTTAATTTGCCCATTCTGTGATATTATTTTTTCAATCTTTCTGGTTGGCTCATCTATCGGCTCTGTAGTAAGTACAAAGGTACCAAAATGCATTCCTATACTCTTTTTTGATTTTATATCTTTATGTATGAGAATTGATTCTTCTGGCTGAACATGAAAATTCTTCATAAACCATCTTGGCTCATAGGCCCCTATTGGTATTGCAGCTATGTCAAATGGACCATATTTGTCACCAATTTCTTTAAATTGCACTGTATTATAACCCGTATCTCCTGCAAACCAAAACTTATAGCCGCCTATTTTAATCATCCAGGAAGCCCACAATGTGTCAAAGCTTTTGAACAAACTTCTTTTTGACCAATGCTGAGATGGTAAACAAACAATATTAAACCCACTATTATTATTATCCTCATACCAATCAAGTTCAATCACATTTTGAACACCTGCTTTTACCAACCAAGGCTTTAGTCCTAATGGAACATACCAGACGGTTGAAGTATCATTTTTTAAAACCTTTACTGTATTATTATCAAGATGGTCATAGTGGTTGTGGCTAATAAAAACTATATCAATTTTAGGCAATGCTTTAATATCAATCGAAGGACTAGTATATCTTTTTGGTCCAATAAATTGAATAGGTGAGCATCTTTCAGAAAATATAGGGTCTGTTATAATCACTTTACCATAAAGGTTTAAGAGCATTGTAGAATGCCCTATCCATGTTATGAAATTTTGACCATCAAAAATTTTTTGGTTTAATTCATCAATATTTATTTTGTTTGAGAGTTGATATGATGGATTTGGACGATCTGAGTTCATCATTTTAAATAAATCTCTTAGTTTCTTTTTTTCAATATCAGGTTTTAGATATGGATTCCTAAAACCAAACTTAGTATGATGGCTCTTAGTTTGGTTAAAATACGGATTGGTATTTTTGGAAGTTGCTATAAATAATATGGCGGATAATGATATTGTTAAAAATAAAGTTAGTTTCATTAGATTATGTTATTCATAGTTTTTATTTAAATACGATGATAATATCATTATTATTTAAATGTTAAAACATTTAGGAGTAAAATATGAATTTCAAATATTTTTTTCTCTACTTTTTATTTTTTACTAGTTCCATTCTACATGGAATCCAGAATATTACAAAGGAAGATATTGTTAATCTTAGATATGTTTCATCCTCCCACATGAGCCCTGATGGAAAAAATATTTGTTATTCGCTGTCTGTTCCTAGGGAAGATATCGAAAAACCAGGCCCAAGACATTCTCAAATTTGGGTCAAAAGATTTAATGATGAAAAACCAATCCAATTCACTTCTGCTATTTATGAATCCTATAATCCTCAATGGAATCCAGATGGAAGGCATATTACTTTCCTTTCAAAGCGAAAAGAAATATCAGAAAAAAATCAATTGTTTAGTATACCAATAGATGGAGGTGAATCTACAATTTTTCTCAATCACCCATCAGGAATCAGTCAGTATAAATGGTCAAAAGATGGCACCTGGATCGCTTTTTTATCTACTGATACCCTGTCAGATAAAAAATCAAAGATTATTGAAAAAGGTTATGATATGATTGTAAAGGATAAAAATCATTTATACCAAAGATTGTGGATATACAATGTACGTACAAAAAAAATAAATTTAATTTTTAATGATAATCTATATGTACATGATTTTATTTGGTCGGATAATAATAAAACAATCGTTTTTCAAGCAACTGAAGAGCCTGGGGCTGACCTGGAATTAATGAATAGAAAATTGTTTAAAGTTAGCATACCTAGAAACAAACCAAAAAAAATCATTAGTACACCAGGAAAGCTTGGCGAAATGGATATTTCTCCAAATGGTAAGAGGCTAGCGTTTCTTGGCGCAACAAGTCAAAACGACCCGCTTTCGCAAACCATTTTTACTTTGATTCTAAATAATCCTGAAAAAATGATTCAATATCAAGGTACTGAAGAGTCATTTTACAATCTACAATGGATAAATAATGAAGATATACTTGCGCGCTCAATACGCGGAACCAAAACCGTATTATCTAGGATAAAAATTTTAAAAAATGGTAATAAAGAAACTCTGTCACAAAAAGATATGTACACTCCTGATTATATTATTTCTTCTGCAAATCTGCACATTAAATCAAATAAACTACTAATTACTGGAAACTCAAATGAACATCCAAATGAATTGTTTGTAAAAGATTTGTTTCAAAATAATCTAGTAAAGATCACATCCTCAAACCCATACTTAAAGAACATGAGACTAGGGAAACAGGAAACTATAAACTGGACAGCATCAGATGGTTTAAATATTCAAGGTATAATCACATATCCAATAAATTATAGAAAGGGATCTCGGTATCCACTTATACTTCAAATACACGGTGGCCCTGAGGGTGTTAGCCTTGAAGGCTGGAACACCTCTCCAGGTTATCCGGTGCAGCTGCTTGCTGCGGAAGGTTATGTAATCCTTCAACCTAATTATCGTGGAAGTGGTGGCAGAGGAGTTGACTTTTCTAAGGCTGATCACAATGACCTCGGAGGACTCGAATATAAGGATGTATTACAAGGTATAGATCATCTGGTCAAAATAGGGGTCGCCAACGAAAATAAGATAGGAACAGGCGGGTGGTCTTACGGAGGATATTTCTCAGCCTTAGGTGCTACTACTTACAGCAATCGTTTTAAGGCATCCATGGTTGGGGCTGGTCTGACTAATATGATTAGTTTTATGGGAACAACTGATATTCCTAATGAAATGTCCATTGTACATTGGAATTCCTGGTGGTTTAATGAAATGGAACTGCACTGGGATCGTTCTCCACTTGCTCATATTAACAAAGCCAACACACCAACCCTTATCATTCATGGCCTTGAAGACAAACGAGTCCATCCAGAACAAGGACTAGAACTTTACCAGGCATTAAAAATAAAAGGTGTTGAAACAGAATTGGTTTTCTATCCTAGAGAGCCGCACGGGATCACCGAACGCGCCCACCAGCTTGACTATATGGAACGCTTAGTAGGTTGGTATAATAAATATGTTAAATAAAAAAAATAAGTGCATATTTTATCTTATTGGAAAGAATATTGTATAGACCAAAATTTTTATTCAATTATAAAACCATTTAAATCAGCTTTAAAAATTTTCAGCCTTCCGTTATCCTTTTTTCCAAAAAATATTATCCCACCATCATGGGCATTAGATAAACCAAGTGCATATCCTCTACCGTACTCATTAATGTTGGAATTCCATATCTCTTCACTGGTCGTGGCATTAAAAGCCCATAAATATTGGGCATAGTCACCTCCATCACTTTTTGAACCTAAAGCAATAGCAGTCTGCCTATCAGGCAGGAGAATAATATTATACAAGGCGTCATTTCTTCCTGAGCTATTAATATAGTCTGGTTCGTGCCACTGAGAAAGGACATCTCCTGAACCATTCATTCTGAGATACCATCCATTGGATGGCTTTCTTTTTTCATGTCTTCTCCTTCCAACTACTCCATAGGTACCATCCCCAATTTCAACAATGTCCCAGGCTGACTCCCAGTAAGATTCTCCCGTTTTAGTCTCTTCTATCACTTCCCCTTCACTATCCGTGCTAATAAACCATAGATCGGTATAACCATAAAAATCACAATTATAGTCAGAGCTTTCATGTTCAAATTTTCCTACTGCTATAAAGCCTCCATCGGGCTTTTGTATTACTGCCTCAAATGAATCCTCATCGCACTCTCCACCATACCGCTGTATCCAAATTAAATTACCACTTGCATCGTATCTGGCCATGAACGCAGACTTCTCATTTGTAACAGCAGAGGTTGTGTACCAACTCCCAACTACAATATAATCTCCCTCAATGGTCTGTATCACGTCCCTTCCATGGTATGGTCTACTAGTTGGAAATTTTCTTATCCACTCTGTTGTACCCAAAGAGTCAACTTTTATAATACGTCCTGTGGCATTATAACTTGGATGATTTATAGTAGTGGCGCAGGATATCACATATCCTCCGTCATTAGTTTCATCTACTGCAGTGGCATATATCAGACCCGAACCATAATTACCTTGAGGTATTGGAATCTCATCAAAAGTCTTGCTCCAAATCTCTTCTCCAAGTTCATTGAATTTTGTAATCCAAGGTCTACTAGATCTGTGACCCACAGCAATATAGCTGCAATCATCTATCATTTTTATGTCGCTGCTTGATGCATTACCCAAACTGTCAATATTATCCAATTCTCTAATATATGTGGTTTCTATTCCACAATTGCTTGAGCCACCTGGGTCATTTAAATTGGCTGCCCCAATATTTTCATCATCTTCACATGACCAAAGACCAAGTACAGAGAAGATTAAAATAAATATATTTTTATTCACCTATAAATATACCTTCATTAACTAAACGGGACACCAAAGAAGAGCTGTTATATTCTATAGTTAATCAAGCTCAATTTCACCACTCATATATAATCTTGCAGAGCCTGATATAAAAACCCTGTCACCATTATATTTACAAAAAATATCACCGCCCCTTTGGGAAATCTGCCTTGCTTTCAGCTCCCTTTTCCCAAATTTTTCTGACCAATAGGGAACCAACTGAGTATGGGCAGAACCAGTTACAGGATCCTCTAGTATTCCATATTTAGGGAAAAATGCTCTCGATACGAAATCATACTCTTTTCCAGGGGCAGTAACTATGACTCCTCGAAGATCTAGTCTTTTTAGTTTTTCAAAATCAGGTATGATTTGATATATTTCATTTTCTGTATTGTATACGGCTATATAGTCCTCGCTTGAATAACAGAATTTTGGTTTTTTATTTATAGCCTCTAACAAAATTTTGGGCGTCTCACACCTTTTAGGCTTTTGAGATGGGAAGTTCATTCTTAATAGACTGTCATCCTTATTAACAAACAATGGACCTGATAGAGATTTAAATTTTATTTCATCTGTTTTCTTTCTTAGTATCTCATAAATCACAAATGCTGAGGCTAAAGTTGCGTGTCCACATAGATCAACCTCTTTTTTTGGAGTAAACCATCTGATATGGTAATCATCCCCTTCCCCAGTAAAAAATGCTGTCTCAGAAAGGTTGTTCTCTTCAGCTATTTGTTGCATTATCCTATCTGGAATCCAATCATCTAGTGGTACAACTGCTGCAGGATTTCCCTCAAAATTTTTATTTGCAAATGCGTCTATTTGATAAATCTTTAATACCATTGACTAAATTATGATTGAAAAGTCAGATCGGGTTATAAAAAAAATTTTAGTCATATAAATTACCATCTACCAAGCGAATCCATTTTAAAAAATGTAGAACTGGTTACGATGAATCCATTATCATAGGCTGCAACAACATCGGTTGCATTAAGACCTTGTTCAGATGGAATATTATTCCTGACAAATATTTGATTGCCGTTCCATGGATTATAGCCCCATAGTTTTATCCTAACATCATCCCATCCAGTGGGAGGTACTTTCATTCCAGCAACCATAAGCACCGTTTCATTATTATTTACCGCCAGCGAGATTCCGATATCATACCAGCCATTACCTCCTGCTAATTTATTCCAAATGACATTGCCATCTAATGAAAAGCGAATCAACCGCATGGCTGCAATACCATCATCAATGAAACTCCATCCAGTAGCAACATAGCTACCATCTGATAGTTTAATTACATCATTCGCTTTATCATATCTATCATTTTGTCCTATCTCAAGTGACCACTCTTCATCACCATTTGCATCAATTTTCATGATCCAAA
>CAZLPW010000108.1:0-5803 GCA_964561495.1 uncultured bacterium
TAACGCGCTTGCTTTGGGAGCAAGAGATCGGGAGTTCGAATCTCTCCACCCCGACACGAGAAGTAATACCAACTACCTCTCAATAAAAGCCCTACTTAACTGTAGGGCTTTTTTGTTTCAATTCTAATCATATATATTCATTAATTATCAAAAGTGGGACACAGATAAGTGGGACACACCCCTATGGGGCGGATGGCATATTTTACTGTTTTGTGAATCCGCATTCCGCTTGAAATAAATCAAAACAAAATCCATCTAATCATACTCAATGATGCTATTTTTTGAAAGTTTGATTAGATTTAAATATGCTTAAATATTTATTCTTAATACTATCTATTGGAATATTGTTCTTTGGTGGATGTGAGGAATCTAAGGGAACTGATTGTGATGGAAATAGCACAATACAATTATTTGATGAATGTTACTCTATTGAAAATACCTCAGAATTAAATTTATTTTTCAGAAACTACACATCTATACCTATTGAAATAAAAGGTTTAATAAACCTTTCAGAATTATCTGTAACTGGTAGTATTACAGGAGGCATTCCTGTTTGGATTGGGGATATGACAAGCCTTACTCATTTAACAATAAGTGGTTCAGAAGGTGAAATCCCTTCTGAAATTGGTAATTTGACAAACTTAACTCATTTAGTATTAACTGGAAGTAGGTTATCGGGTGAAATTCCACCAGAGATAGGCAACTTAGTCAGCTTAACTTATTTAGAATTAACTGAGAGTGGATTATCGGGTGAAATTCCGCCAGAGATTGGTAACTTAGTCAATTTAAGTAAATTAATATTATCTAATAATCAACTTTCGGGGGGAATTCCAGCAGAAATAGGAAACCTAAACAATTTGATACATTTAACTTTAAGGTCTAACCAGTTAACAGGCACAATCCCTGAAGTTTTATGTTCATTTTTAAGTCCTACATTTACTGAATACACAAATACCTATATATCAGGGTCATATAAAGATTTTGTATTCGACTTAAATAGTTTGTGTCCTCCCTACCCATTTTGTATTGATACAACTTGGATTGAACAACAATTTGGTTTTAATGTTTTAAATCACTACGTGGGACAACAAGATACAACCAACTGTGATTAAATAATCTTTTCTTTAATTAACATCTTCCCCTTATCCCAGCCCCACATTAGTGGGGTTTTTTATTTGCGGGATGATGGGTAGATTTAAGGAAAATCTTATATATTAAGAAAACGCTCACACATTGTGATGCTATTTTTTTAAAGTTTGGGTAGATTTGGATATGAAGACCATTAAAAAGTTTTTAGTCTCTCTATTGCCATTATTAGCAATTCTTGGATGTTTTCAAACATCCAAAGAATACACCGAAGATGACCTAAACTTTAATGAAGAGACAGAAACCTATTCTGTAAAGTTTAGTGATGAAATACCAAATGGAGATTTTTTCCAAATATTTGGTGATAAAAAAATCTTTATGGGAAAGATTAAAAATGGGAAAAAAGATGGATTGTGGACTGAATGGCATAAAAATGGACAGAAGAGACTTGAAGGAACTTACAAGGATGGTAAAACAGATGGACTATGGACTAATTGGTATAAAAATGGACAGAAGGAATCTGAAATAGTAGTTGTGGAGGATGGGGAAGAAAGTGGATTGGCAACTATTTATTATCGAACTGGAGAGAAGAAAACAGTAGGAACTTTAAAGGATGGTGAGGAAGATGGATTATGGATTTCGTGGTATAAAAATGGACAGAAAGAAGAAGAAAGAACTTACAAGGATGGTAAAACAGATGGACTATGGACTAAATGGTATAAAAATGGACTAAAAAAAAGTAGAACTATGTATAAAGATGGATTAATGAATGGTCTATCCAATGGATGGTACGAAAATGGTAACAAACGTTTTGAGGGGAAGTATTCTAATGGAGATGGTACAGACATAGGTACAACTGGGTTACCTATAAATGGAAGACAAAAAAAATGGGTTTTTTACTATAAAAATGGTAACAAAGAGCTTGAGGGGAACTATAAAGATGGTAAAAAAAATGGTCCATTTACTTTATGGTATGAAAATGGACAAAAGAGAGCCGAATATACTGCCAAGGATGAGAATTTGATTTCTACAAAAGTATGGAACGAAGATGGTTCTGTGAAATAAATATGCTTAAAGAATACATATATAGGTTTAAATATCATTTAACACGCTCTTATGTATATGCGATAGTGGTTATATCATTTTTTATATATAATGGTAAGATTGATGTAACAAATTATTTTGACATAGTCTTTTATTTTTTACTTACTTGGGCTGTAATTGAATTGCTCATAAGTTCATTACTGGGTTCTGATTTAATAGGGGATTCAACTGGCTTATATTCTGGAGATGATGAGGGTGAGGGGATTGTTCAAATAGTCAAGAATGCTGAATTGTTTTTGTATATAGTTTCTCCATTTATAAAACTGGGTGATAATCTGTTAAGAACCATATCTGATGCTCAAAAAAATGATGTCAAAACTGTAATATTGGTTAGCAGAGGAAAGGGTTTAGATAAAAATGCAATAAATGAATTATCCAAACTTCAAGATAGAGGTTGTGAAGTAAAAACTCATCCAAATCTTCACTCAAAGATATTTTTAAATGAGAAAGTAGGTATTATTAGTTCTATGAACTTGCACCAAGGCTCAATAACAAACTCATTAGAAATTGGCATAAGAATTACAAATATTGCGCAGAGAAAAGAAATAAAAGATATTATCAATGGATATCTTCATGATGAAGATACTAAAGATTTTAAAACTGGATATTGTATTAAAACTAAAACGGCAATTGACTATAATGTTAAAAAACCAATTGATAAAAGTCAGTTTTCGAAAAATGATGTGAATAATAATTTGAAATACTGTCATAGCTGTGGTAAAGAGACAGAAACAACTGTAGCAGAGCCTCTATGCAAAAATTGTAAATGATTAAGCGATTAGATTTAGTATAATATTTTATTCACATATCCACTTGGCATTATAAAGAAAAACAAAGTCCAAAAACTATAAGATTATCATAGAATGGTGTTTTTGGTTGTTTGAAACAAAGTCCAAGAAAGTCCAAGTGTAAAAAATTAATATACCAAAGAAAGTTTTTTTCTTCTTTAAACCTTCAAATACCTAAAATATGGATGAGCGTGTTAAATTAAACCAAATTTCAATACAGTTCGTGGATAAGTTTAAAGAGAATATTAGTCAAGAAGTTCTTGAGTCATTAACAATGGAAGACCTTTGGAAAAGCCATAACCTCAAAAACTATATTGAAAAGAACTACCCAAGAGCCTATTTGGCAATAACTGCACCTATGAGAGAATTTGGTTTATATGGATTTATTAAATTAGCAGAATCGCAAAAGAACCTAGTCAAAGATGCTATTAACTTGAATTCGCTCGATGAATTTCCCAAAAAGAATCTCAAATATGCTATCAAGGTTATTAAGGCTAATAAAATAAATAGGAATAGGGAACTATGGATTGGTGGTGTTCCCTTTAAATTTGAATTATCAAGATTTGTGGAGAATTATGCAAAAGAGAAGACCTACAAAGAATGGCGCTCAATATTGAACGATTTAGGTGCTTCAAAACCAAACATAGATAGAATACTTGAAAGACATAGGAAAAAATTCAAAGTAAAATAGCATACTCTAGTATGCTCTGATTTTTTTTAAGCATACTCTTATGTCAACCTCTTCCGTAGTAATACATTAATTCATTAATTAAATGGAGAAATTCCTATGAAAAACAATGAATTAATCCCTATTCAGGAGCAACTGGATAGAATTGAAAAAAAGTTGAATGGTAAATACTCTGACCCATTTCTTTCTCTGAAACAAGTTTCTGAACTTACTTCTTTAAGTACTTCAACTCTTCGGAGAGCAATTCGAAAAGGATGTTTGAAGTGTTCCAAAAACTCTGGGAAGTTACTTTTTAAGCGTTCAAATGTTGAAAGGTGGCTCAATGGATAAATTGTATGAAACGCCTATCAAAGCAATAAGAGAAAAGTGTTTGGATTGTTCAGTACGGCAACCAAAGGAAGTGAGGCTTTGCACAGTAATTGATTGCCCATTATATCCATACCGAATGGGTACCAGACCCAGTGAAGAAACTATTGTTCAAAAAAACCCGATCCTACTAAGGAGGTATAACTAATGCGATACTATATACCACTTTTAGTTTTTGTTAGAAAAAACCTCAGCCTAGTAGGGGGTTTTAAGCAATGAAGCCCATTTCACAAAAGGTTTTCAGCATACTTTTAACCAATGAACTTTATTGGTCAAAGGCATATCAGTTCCTGACTAAATCAGCACAGAATTTGTTATGGTGTATGGTAGCAGAACTGAAATTCACTGGTTCAAGAAAGAAGAATACGTTTGCCTATACCAACAATGGGAAGATTTCTTTTACTGAGACTGAATTTCGTAAACAAGGCTTAGGTGCGTCAGGTACTTATATCAAAGCAAGAAACAAGTTAATTGAAGTAGGGTTAATTAAAATCACATATAGAGGTGGTATGGCACGAGGGGATATGAATACTTATAGATTACTTATCAATAGTGAACTCGCTCCGCAATCAAAACAGAGGTGGAGGCGTTACCCTAAAGAGAATTGGGAAAAAGATATTCCAAAGGTGAAGGATTATGCAGTTGGTAGGGATACTAGGTTCAAAAAGAAAAATAACACCCTGAAGAATGATACCCTTAATGGTACTAACCTCCCTAGTAAAGTAGACCCTTGTTCTGAAACCTCCCTATTTGATAAGGGTGTAAGTGAAGTTTTTAGTGAAAACAAGACCCCAGTTTAGTAGGGTATCTTAATTAATTACCATATGTAGAGTTAAGTATGAGGGGTTACAATTAGCAGTTTGTTATAGATGAAACGATTATTGTAATGATACCAATAAAAGCACCGAATTGAAGTACTAATATAATCTCACTACGATACAATCTATCTAACTGGTCCTGAGGAAAAAGAAGATGATAAGCGATATAAAGGAAATATAAAAAAAAGAAAATTAACAGCCACTCCATATCACAATTTAACACAATTATATCCATATTTGTTGTAACACAACTATAGTAGAGGTAACTTATGCTAATGGACAAAGTTAATAAAGTAGGTAGACCCCAAGTAGAACAATCAAGTGTGCGTTCAGTACGCTTACCAGTTCGTATTTGGAATCTAGTCTACAAGGCATCGAAGGACTTTCGCTCTGTCAATGAATATGTTCTCTCATTAGTAGAGAATGATTTGATTAAGAAGAAAGTTCTGAAGAAGTCAGAAAGACGAAGTCCAGTAACCTCTACGAAAAGGAGTCAGTAATGGCAAAACTTAAGAATCGCAGAGGTGTATGGTATGCAAGAGTAAGGATGACTTTAAATGGGAAGAGCATAGAAAAGCAAATTCCATTAAAAACATCATTAAAAGTAACTGCAAGAGAGAGACTAACAGAAGTAAACAAAGACGAAAAAAATATTAAGCAAGGCATGGAGTTTTCATTTGCCTGGCTTAATAATTCTGGTGCAACAACAGTAGTGCGATTTACAGTTGAAAAAGCAGTAACTAAATGGATACACAGGAGAATAAAAGTTCAAAGAACAAAGACAATAATAAGTAACAAAAAAAGTTGTGAGTATTTTATGCAAGTTGTTGGTAAGACACTTCCATTAAAATCAGTTACATCATCTCACATTGAAAGCTATGTGGATTATCTGGAGTCTTTAAATCTAGGAACACATTCAATCAACATTCATCTAAGAGCAATCAAAACAATGT
>CAZLPW010000109.1:0-5796 GCA_964561495.1 uncultured bacterium
AGAACTGCCTGAATTAGTCAGGCAGAGTTATAAATTTATTATTGTTTATATTTTAGGTCAAACATCAAAGTGAAAATTATAAAAAAGGAGCAGATTATTTCTGCTCCTTTTTTATAATTTAATTTATTAAAGTTAAAAGCCTTTTACTTTTCCTGATTTTTTATAACACTGGAAAACTATATGCCAACCAACAGCTATGATTACTAATAAAATTAATCCTGAAATATTAAATAATTTTCCGCTCATAACAACTGTATGTTCATTAATCATGGTCCAAAATAACGGTACGGACATATAGGTATTATGCTTTGAGCGAAGTCCAGCCAAAGCTGCAAGGTCACCATCAGGCGCTTCTCCATTTTTTATTGCTGTAATAATCTTTTGTTGAGCAGGCCAAATCCGAAACCAAACATTAAACGCCATATTAGTTCCGAACAATGCACCAAGATGAATATTAAATGCCCTATATCCAAACCCACCATAAAACTTCATTAGATAAATAATCCCACCTATTAGAATAAACGTAGCTACCGTCATCATTTTTACATCTTTTATGAGATTACTTCTATAAAAATAATCATATCCAAAGACAGCAGCAAATGTGAGCAAAATCATCACATGTGAAAAAGGAGTGACCATAGTACCGGCATCAAACATTAGATTTCCGACAGACTCACCCATTGAAAGTGACCCGTGCCAGTATATAACATATAATAGAATAACCCCAGTGACCCAAGTCCAAGCTGCCCCCCACCTGAAAAAATAAAGTGTTCTAGGCATTAATTCAGGGATAACTTTTTGTTTTGAATCTTTGTCCATTGTAGCAACAACATGTCCATTGATCCAATTAAAAAAATAAAGCAACCCAATCCAAACTATGCCTGCAATTATATGTAGCCATTTAAAAATGGGATGTGCTAATTGTATGATCAGTTCCATAAGTTTTCCTCGGTTTTTATATTCTAAAATTAATACATCATAAATGTTTTTCAAATTCAGATCAATAAATTTTTATAAAACACACCTGAACTAAATAATTGATTAAGCTTTTTTATGATATTATTTCCCAAAATTGGTATCCATAAATAAACCGTCTTGGTTTAAAAGCAATCATCTCCGAAAAATATCTAGCTCTAGCTAAAATTAGGTAATAAAACGAAACCTTATATTGGCTATGCATTCTAACATAAAAGAAATTAATAACACAGCTCAAAACAGCATTATGAATAAAATTATGATGACAGAATTTTTTATAAATCCTAAGAATTACTGATACAAGCTCCTGCTGTATCTAATGTTATTATTTTACAATTAGAATTGGACAGATGCTCTTCTCCATTACTGATAGCGCCTTGCTGCCTGAAAAAAATTTTAGGAGTGGACTTTTTGTTGAATTTCCCATAACAATAATATGATTATCACTAGCAAGCTCTAAAATTATTTCAACTGGCTCACCATTTTTAAAAATACAGCTGTGATCAATCTTTAACCTTCTTAAGAATTTAGAAGCTTTTTTGGATGCATCTTTATATCCGTTTCCAAAATTATCAGTTTTACTTACGGTAATTATATCTACACCACTATCAAGAGAACGGGCCACTCTTGCTCCATATTGGACGGCCTTCCATGTACCGCTAGAATTATCGACAGCTAACAAAACACGATATTCTTTATTAAAATCAAACTGATTTACAACCAGTATGGAACTGTTAATGTATTGAAATAAATCATGAGCCATACCTCCTTTCTTACTTCCACCTATAATTGTAACATCATAATCTCCTGTTTCTACTTCATCTCTTAATTCAGAAATAATATCACCATTCCTTAATATTAATCTAACATTTTCACAAAAGGTGCCTTTCAAAAAGACTTCTAAACGTCCAGTCTTTGTTTCAACTATCGTATTTTTGGGAAACCCAGCTTCAAGGGAGCTTGACTCAATAAAGTTATTTTCTGAAAGATAATTAAATGCCCACTCTAAAATATCGATGCCTGGCCTATCTATATCCCAAGACTCCATTCTCTCTCTTACAAGAGATACATCTTTCAAACTAAAATCATTGATTTTCTCCCCCACATCTACAATAGTTGTGGAAGCATTAAAAGCTTTTGCCACTTGCATACCCATATTTAAGGTAGATTTAGAGTGTTCTTTACTACTTACTGCAATTAAAATTTTCATGTTAATAAAGGCCAATAAAAATAAGAAACTATTATTAAAATAATATTTGAAATTAAAAATAATTTCCAACCTGCTTTTAGATAATCACTAGAGCTAATAATTCCAGTAGAATATATAATCATACAAGTTGGAGAGGCCACTATTGTTAGATAAGAAAAAGAGGATGCTATTGAAGTTGCAATGCCCATAATTATCGGATTCCCCCCCATATCAAGAACTATAGGACCTAATACTGCGACCGTAGCTGCATTGCTTAGTAAGTTAGTTAATAATCCAGTGAACAACACTGAGATCAACCAATGCACTATAAATAAATCCTTGAAAACATATTCTAAATTTGAAATAGCAGTCTCAGCGACCCATAAAGCTGCTCCAGTTTCTTTCATCTGGATTCCTACAGATATTGCGGCCCCAAAAAGTAAAATAACGCCCCAATTAGTACTACCGCTAATTTCTTTCCAATCTATCAAACCAAAGGAAAGGTAAAGGAAAACGCCAAACAATGCAATAATACCTAGTCCAAGTAAAGGACTAAGGAACACCCAGCAAAAGAAAATAAATAAAAAAATAAAAATTGAAATCCACTGATTGTCAGATAACTTTCCCTCATTGGCAACTTCAACCTTAATTTTTCTAATTGCTGAATCGAGGCTTTTTTGTTTTGGTGTAAAAGTAAACCAGAGTATCAGAGCAGCTAAAGGGATTTCAATTATTAATATTGGATATGTGTGTTTCATCCAATCAACATATGAAATATTTGCTAATCCAAATTCTGATAAATAGCCTATCATTATTGCATTCCTGCCACCACCTGAAGGAGTCCCGATCGAACCCATAGCACATCCATATGCTATAGAAAATAAAAGTAATGTTGACAAATTAGAGCTCTTATTGACCTGTTTCCCCGAGTTTCGAATGATCGCTAGAGCCACAGGGAGCATCATCGCAGAGACCGTGTGCTCTCCTATAAATGAAGAAAGAAAAGCAGATACAGCTACAAAACCTAGTACAATTCTTGAAGTTTTGTTTCCAGTAATATTTACGATGCCAATTGCAAGCCTTTTGTCCAAACCCTGATAGACAATGGCCACTGCCATCATCAATGAGCCCATAATAAAAAAAACCGCGTCACTCATAAAAGAAGACGCCACACCATCTGCTGTATCTAAACCTAATACGACCTGCATTATCAAAATCAAAATTGCAACTGCAGGCAGTGGTATTGTTTCACTTATTATAAGAATAAGAGCAATTATAACAATTATTAATGTTCTATGACCACTGGAGGATAATCCTTCTGGTGATGGCAAATAAAAAAACAAAAAACAAAGGCCAAAAGATGTGATTAACCATTTTTTTCTAGTAACCCAAAAAAGTATATCTGTTATTGATCGATTTGAAAAAGAAAACATTATTTAATAAAATACTGAATAATTATGCCCTCTGAATTAATTCAATAGTTTGAGTTATTTTGTGCTCTGCATTACTTCTTTTTAAGATAAAACTGCTCAATTTTTGGAGTAAGAGGTCTACCCATCCAAAGAGGTCTGCGGAGATTTTTTGGATGTACTTCTCTATCTAAAGCCCATTGATTCCATTTCTTAAAATGGGTAAAAGATTTATTAGTATCAACAAAAACATCACCATAATACTCATCATCATTGGGCTTAGATAGCGTTACTTTTTGTAACCAGCAATGTGCACCCGAAATCGGATCAGGGTTTGCTGGGTGTGTTATATTTTGATGAACACCACCATCTCTCCACCAAATACGTTTAGTATCAGGATCTTTTGTTTCCCAAGGCTCTACCCCAGATAATGTGCGCATCCGCCATTCGCCATTATTAATTCTAGTAATATCCACCGTATTAGTCATAAAACGATTCCCTTCATCCTGTTGCCTCCTCCATCGTCCAATGTGATGCGAGCATCCAACTATTCCAGGTTTAATCCCTTCAGTAATCCAAACCTTATCAATAAACCATCCAATTTCAGTTTTTATTTTTAATAAATCACCCTCTTTTAAAAATAGTTTCTCAGCATCTATAGGATGTATCCAAACTGGATTACGATGTGCAATTTCTGTAAGCCACTTTGCATTTGCTGATCTTGAATGTATATGAGTAGGAAGACGGAAATTTGGTAATAAAACATACTCATTTTTTTGCTTATCAAGGTTATCAGTATGCACATGACTTTTTATTCTATAACCAGGCGTTGAGTGTTCAGGATATCCAAAATCCACCATTGTCTGAGAAAAAATTTCTTGCTTTCTTGAAGGAGTTGGGTATCCTACAAAGTTTTTATTATTTATTCTCAATCCTATTATTCTATTATTTTTCTCAATATTACCATTTGGTTTAATAATTGAATCCTTGAGATCATCTTTTGTAAGATTTTTCTCATTTTTTCTATAAACATCTGGCTCAACTAAAAACGCACCAAATTTTCTCATGTATTCAAGAGCACTCAGTCCTTCCTTTTTCGCAGCTTCTGGTAGCCCACTTGTATTATCAAAAATATATTGATAATACTCATCTATATTAATTTTTTCGCCTTTTCTATACGGGCTTAAAAAATGTTGGCGAATTCCCATATCATTATTCTTATCTATCTGCCATGATAATTCAATCCAGAACTCATCCTCTTCCCAAACCTCTCCAGGGTTGACCTCATATGTAAAATTAATCTTTTCCCCATCTCTTCGGGCTTTTTCTCTCATAACTGGTTGTCTAAAAGCTATCCAAACGCCTGCCTGAGTTTCATAAGAGTTAATGTCATGTCGCTCTGAGGCATGTCCCATTGGGAGAACATAATCTGCAAAAAATGCTGTCTCGTTCCATGTTGGAGTAAGAGCAATATGGCAGCCAATCTTTTTTTGATCAGAAAGCATCTCAATCCATGTAAATCCATCTGGATAGGTCCAAACAGGATTAAATACTCTCGTAAAATAAACATCCAAGCTACCTCTATTATCCTTTAGTAAGTGAGGCAAGATTTGACTCATTTCATAATGAGAGAGTGTGTATTCAGGAGGCCAAATCATTTCATTCCAAACGTCTTGAGCAGGTGGGTTGTCAAAGAATGATGGGTGAAACTTATTCCAAGCGCTGGGAGAGGTTCCTCCCTCAGTGCCTACTGATCCAGTTAAAACATTTAAAAGATGCAGTGCTCTTGCAACTTGCCATCCCCCAAGATTTCCAATTGAAGCACCTCGCCAAATATGAGATGAAAATTTACTTCCTGCTTTCCCTATTAGGTTTGCAACTCTAATTATTTGTTCTGGATCAATTTGTGCCTCTTTTGCAGCAAATTCAGGTGTGTACTCGCTCCATTCTTGCTTTAATCGATTTATGAACTGAGTAAAATTTATGGAATCATTTGGGTGAAGATTTTTCAGATAATCCTCCCAATTTACCCAATCTCTGAGGTAATTAGGATCATACAATTCTTCTTCTAAAATAATCTTTGCCATAGACATAAAAACAGCTGACTCACTACCAGGGTAGGTTGGCATCCATTCATCAGCCATAGAAGCTGTATTCGACAGCCTTGGATCAAGAACTATTAATTTTGCACCTTTCATCATTCCCTCCAAAATACGTTGAGCA
>CAZLPW010000110.1:0-5712 GCA_964561495.1 uncultured bacterium
GAATTTTAATATCTGTAGCTTGACCTTCAGCACCACCAAGCGGTTGATGAATCATGATTCTAGAATTTGGTAACGCAGACCTTTTGCCTTTAGCGCCTCCAGAAAGTAAGAACGCACCCATACTAGCGGCCTGACCTAGGCAGATTGGTGAAATATCAGGCTTAACATATTGCATAGTATCTTAGATACCCAAGCCCGATGTAATAATGCCTCCTGGTGAATTTATATATAAGTATATATCCTTTTCAGGATCTTCAGCCTCCAAAAAAAGTAATTGAGCAATAATTAGCGAAGCAATAGAATCATCAATAGGAGTGCCTAAAAAGACAATTCGTTCCTTCAACAATCTTGAAAATATATCAAATGCTCTTTCAGAGCGTCCAGACTGTTCAACAACCATTGGGACTAACTGATTTAAGATTTCTTTATTCATGATTATGACCTTCGTTTCGTAATTCTTTAGTCTCTACTTCAACTACTTTAACTTTAATAAATTGCTTTAGGTATTCCAAGATTTTATTTTCAATTATGCTATCTTCAATTTTTTTTCTATTGTCTGGATTTTTATAGAATTTCCTTATCTCCTTTTCAGAACCAGGACTGTTTTTGACCAATTTATCAATCTCCAAACTAATATTATTAGGATCAACCGAAATATTTTCTTGATCAATTATTAATTTCCTAATAGAGTACCACTTAATATTCTTCTCAGCCGTTTTTCTATATTGATTGCGAATTTCATCATCGCTGGTATTATTAGCTGTTGCTTTATTTTGATTTTTGAAGTCTCTAACAATATTATCTAAATAATTTTCAACCATACTCGGCGCGGAAATAGGGTCTGCTTTTTCAATAATTTTATCTATTAATTCCTGCTCAAAAGAGTTCTTTGATCTTTCTTTAAAATTTGATTTTATTTTCTCTTCAACATCATTCTTTAACGCCTCTATTGAATCAAGATCAGGGTTAATCATTTTAATAAATTTAATATCTAATTCAGGTAAAACTTCTCTATCAACATTATCAACAACAACCTCATATTCTGCTTTCTCACCATTTTTATTTACTGGTAATGTAAGCCTTGTTTTGTCATTAGGTTTAATGCCAATTAGTTTTTCTTTTTGATCATCAGTAAAGGAGCCTGCACCAACCTTAAGATATTGTTTGTCATATTTTTTCCCTATTATTGGTAAACCTGATTCATCAAGTTTTTGAAGAGAGCATACTACAAAGTCTCCCTCTTCTGCCCCTGAATCAACTGTTTCTATACGCGCATGAGATCGTTTTAATTGAGTTATAGCATCATCAATATCTTTACTATCATGAACATAATGAGTTTGCTGGACCTCGATCATATTTGATTTAAATCTTGGTAGCTTATTTATTGGCTCAATCTCAAACTTTGCAGAAAAAGAAAGCTCGCTTTCCATATGGAAATGAAGATCATTTATTTCCGCTTGATTAACAGGCTTGAGATCAAGTTCTCTTAATGCAATTAAATAATATTTATTCAAATAATTGTCTACAAAATCTGCTTCCAAGTTTGGCTTGAACTGTTGTAAAAGCCTATCCCTAGGTATTTTCCCAGGTCTAAATCCTGGTATTTTTATTTTTTTACCAAAATTTTTTAGATTGTTATTAAAATCAGATTTAACTTCATCCCAAGAAAAATTAATTTTTAATTCTCTGGTATACTCATTAACATTTTTTACTTTACTATTCAAAATTTCTCCTTAGAAAGATGCCGAAGTTATTTTATATATAATAAAAATTATACTAAAAAATAGGATACAATTAGGGATAAAGAATTAGATTTGTCAAATAGATTATATCAACAACATTGATAAATCCATCTTCATTTATGTCAGCTATTGTTGGAGGACATAAACCAGTTGGCATATCTGCTATAACCTGATCTGCTAGTAATAGGATATCAATTACGGTAACTGATTGTGAATTATCTAAATCACCTAGCATCCATTGTTGACATACGTCCGTAGGCAATGCTAGGAATTGATGATAGCCAGATATCGGATGGTACTCCACTCTACCAGATGAATCAGCAGCCTTGAAAAAATATTGAATTTCTAAATCACTAGTCTGTGGTGGAATCCAACCTTGTTTATAAATGCCTAAAGATTGAGTATCGGCACTAACTAATGATTCTAGGTTCCAGTTTGCCATATCACTATTTTTCCAAAATAATAAAAGAGAATCACTGATTAAACTTTCTCCACTTAGTGGGATAATCTCAATGTAAACCTCATATCCTAAATCTCCTGGGTAAGTAGAGTCATTAATTGGATTATGAAATAATTGCAACATCTCTAGATCGGGGATACCTTTAATCCTGCAATGCAAAGCATCAGTAGATTCCCATGATCCAGTAAAACCTAATATCTCGTATCCTGGCAACGCACTTTGATAAGTAGATATAGCCTGGTCATCCCAGCTGCTACCAGTGATAGGAACAAATACTTTATTATTTAATATTAATGAATTAGTGTAAGGTTGATTTTGAGGCGTATATATCCTAAATAAATCCCAAGGCTCTCCCCACTTATTGTTTGTCTGTTCAAAATAATTTGCAGTTTGTTCTATTTGTTCATATTGCGCATGGCTTGGAGGCACCTCCCGAATTAAAACTTTGGTTGGGCTAAGGTATTTCCCCCAACAATCTATATGGTCAATATATGTGTTATTTGGATCAGAAACTACGTGATAGGTATTAATTCCGTAGTAATCTTCCATTGTTTGAAGAACTTCTTCATCCAAGATATCATTTTCAACATAAACCAGATCAGAAGATGCTGAGATTCCTAATCCGTCTGTCATATAATTCCCACCTGCATGGATCAAGTCTGTTGAAAAATACGGAGTATTTAAAAAATCAGAAATCTTTAAGGGAGCATCATTATCATTAGGACGCGGCCGGTTATATGTAAAGTCTACAACCGACATATTATTATTTCCATCGACAACCCACCAGGGCCCGTAGTCTCTTGTCCAATAACTATCAGTCGGCCCAATTATAAATTCTACGTTATTCATGTTTACACCATTATCTTCCATCAGATTAAACGCATTAGATTGCAAGGAGGATGAAACTAGGCAGTATACATTAACATCTTCAGACATTTCCGCAATAAGATCTGTCGAAATACCAAAGGGGTATCTAATAATTACACCTTGCATTCTTTCATATTCTGCAATATTCCTTATAGGTGTAGGAGGTGGATCCGTGCTTCTACCCATTGAAGATATCTCATGTTTTCGTGAGAGTTCCTCTTCAGTAAAACCTATTGGAAGTTCTTCCGCAATTATCGGAAATGAAAAGAAAAACAACAACAATAAAAAATTACCCATAGCTCTAATTTAAAATAGAAATAAATACTAGAAGATAGTATTCAGAAAAAGTCTCTTTAAAAAAAATGTATTTATATTTAGAACTCTTTCTATTGTTTTAATCTATAAGTAGCGCCTTCCATTGTTTTTATGAACTTATCAACTTGCGATTGAGTATGAAATAATTCTTCCATAGAAATAAAAACATCACTAGGGTAACCTTCCTCATCATAATCACGCAAAAAATTTGACTCAAGTTTTAAAACAATATCTAATATAACCATAGGAGGAATACCTTTATTGCGCATAAAATTAATTTGGATATTCAATTGCCCCTTAGAAGTCATATGAAAAAGTGGAAGAGGCCCTTCATCTGAATCACATCTATAAGTCAGAGTCCCATATTCTGAACCTCGACCCCAACTAAGGTCAGTTCCATGCTGTTCAGAAAATTCAATGATTGATACACCTATTTTTGCAATTTCCCGGCTACAATTATTTCTTAAATCTTCAATAAATAATTCCTTGTCCCAGTTTGACATAAACACCTACCCTATTATAATGATTTTTTTATTTACCTAGGAAAGAGAGAATTTACAAAATTATATATATATATATACACTGTTTTGCTATTCAATAGCTAAAAAATAACAGATCAAAAATATAATTATAAACTAATTATTTATTTTTTTTGAATTTTAACACGAACCAAGTTGTCTTTGGTATCTCTATCAACAAATTTGTGCATAGGGTCAATCCCCGCTTTGATAGGCTTTTGATCCACATCAATAGTAAAAGTTGTCAACGAATCTGTGATTAGCACTTTTTCTAAATAGATTGGGATTTCTTCCATGTCTCCATCTTTTAATATTTCACCTAGAATACCTATCTCCAGCCAGTCATTAAGCTGAGCATTAGTTTGATTCCCGATACTATCTGAATATACTTTTTTTGCTTCAACTTCTAAGGTAACTGTAAATGTGCTGTCTTCATTCTCTACGGCTATAGCTTCTTTTGCTTTGTTCTCATAAAGAGTGATTTTTTCAAATGTATCTGTAATGAGATATTGCAAGTCATCTGGGGCTTCTTCGCGAATAGTTTTTATAAATTCACCAATATTTGGATAAGGATTTGATTGATATCTGAATTTCTCAATAAATCTACCCAAAGCATTATTAAATGAATCTTTACCGATAAAATTAGACAATGTATACATCATAAGCCCTGCTTTGTTATAATGGATATAAGGATGGTTTTCTGTTTTGATTATAGAGGGCTCATACTTTTGCTCTGAATAGCGACCGCTTAGATATTGATCTAATTCATATTTTAAAAATTTTCTTAATTGCTTCTCTCCCTTTTCTTTTTCTAATAGAGCTACAGCAGAGTATTCTGCCAATCCTTCACTCAAAAACCCTGAGCCTTGAACATTCCCACCACTTACCTGATGAGGCCACCACTGATGCCCCATTTCGTGTGCAGTTACCCAAAACGGCATGTCAAGGTCCTCTGGGTCTTTAGGATCGACATCCATAACAAAGCCAATATTTTCTGAGAAAGGTATCGTATTAGGAAAAGAGGCTGCATAGCTCCCATATGGAAACTCCAAAATTCTACACTGCCTGTAAGGATAGGGACCATACAAATCGTTGTAATAGTCTATTGATTTTTTCATTCCCTGCATCAATTTATCAATATTATAGGTATGGCTAGGATGATGATATACTTCCAAATTTATCCCGTTCCATTCTTCTCTAAGAACCTCATATTTAGCTGAGACGAATGCAAAAAGATTATGAATCTTCTGATCCATCTTATAGTGGAAAAAGCGTCGATCATTTTCTTCCCATTCTCTTTGAATGTAGCCTGGGGCCATAGCAATCTGATCTATATCAGTACTCATAACAACTTCAAAATCAACCCAGTCGGCATCATCTCCAAGAATACCATGCTTATTACCTTCTAAATCATTGTATTTTAACATAGGATCTTGATTCTCGCTCAGTCCATGTTTTTTTCGGGTTCGTTTACTACTTAATTCTCTCTCAGGATTGTATCCAAATGTAGGAAACAAATCACCGCTCCAAATCATTGTACCATTTTCAACAACAGTCCTACTAACGCCACCGTTTGAAAAACCAGTCCTACTTCTTTCACCTGAAAATTCTAAAGAAAATTTTTCTCCAGGCTTAATAGGAGGATCAAAAAGAAACATATCCCATCCATAGGCAGAATCTGAAAAAACATTTTGATATGGCCTTGACCATTTGAAAGTAGAATAAGGCATCCGCCGATTAAAATTAGCATGTATAGTATCAATCACTGAATCTGTTTTATTCTTCATTTGATATACACCAGAAAATTCAA
>CAZLPW010000111.1:0-5685 GCA_964561495.1 uncultured bacterium
ACTTGAAGTCCCAATAAAAGAGAACAAAATAGGGATGATTACTTTTTTTATCAACTTTGATTCCTGAAATTATATATAATGTTATAATGTTTATCTATTAGATAACGACTTTACTTTTGTAAATCCTCAATATATTTTGCAATTCTTAAGGCATACCTTCCCATCATTCCACAAACAAAAACCCCCACGATTGATTGGGGTTGATATTTTTAATTATTGATTATAGAGAAAAAATTATCACTTGAATCAAAGACATCAATATCAGATTCTGATTGTATTACAATGTGATACAAATCTGATAAATCATAAGTACTATTAATACCCCAATCATAAGTTCCATCATCAGGTGTTCCAAGACCACTTATTGTTTTATAGTGCTCGCCATCTTTATATAGATAAATATGTATCCAACTACCAGATAGGTTAGAAGAATTCCATAAAATAGTTTGGGTTGAGAAATATTCCCATTGTTCTCCTCCATTGGGGGAAATTACTGTTATAGAAGCACTATTGCCAGATTCTCCGCTGATGCTGAAATAATCATCGCTATTATCTTGGATAGAACTATTTGATGTTAAATAGATTCGAACTTTATACAAGTTTGATTCGGTTAAACTTGAGGGGATATTCCATGTATAGCTTCCATCATTATTTGCTGAATCATTAATGCTAAATACATTTGAGTTATTACGATGTAAATCAATTCCTATATTCATATTCTCTGGTGCATCGGTCTCCCATCTAATATCTTCATTGTCACTTATTTTCCAAGATTCTCCTCCATTAGGTTTTATTATCGTAATGAAATAATCTAAATCATCATTACTACCTGTATCACCGCCATTATTATTTTTATTATCTGAAGAATCAGAAGACCTTAACCATCCTCTCTCTAAACCAAAGATGGGATCTTTTTCACAAGAAGTAAAAAATAGTAAGAAAATTAAAAAAAAGTATATTTTCATAAAATCAAAGAGGTGGTAACAACCCTAAAATAATTAAATAAATAGAGTATCCAAGTGCAGCTCTGAAAAATTGTTTTTTCAAACTAAACTTTATTTTAAAAGGTGGTTTTTTATCTACCAGTCTATATGCACAATCTTTCATTCCATATTTTAATAAATTTTCAATACTGTATTCTGAATCATAGCTAATGGCAGTTACAACCTCTCCAGATTCCGCATCAACAATTCTCGCAGAGATTGTAAATATATTTCCAACTTTTCCAAAACTGCCAATTACTAATTCATTCGCGCCAAGCATTTTTCCAACTTCAATTAAACACTCATCAACACACCCACTTAACTGAAATTTTTGTTCTTTTAAAATATCATCGATTTTATTTCTTTCTACTACTTTATAATCACTGACATTAACTAGCTCTGTTCTAAGTCTATCAGTCAAAGTGAATACTTCATTATTAGATAAACCGTTATTTGAAAAATCAAAAACCGCAATTGTTTTTTGCCCAAAAACAAAACTTAAAAATAATCCTACACTTATTATTAATCTATTCACAACCAAATCAACCCATCATCCCACAAACAAAAAATCTCACCAATGTGTGACTAAATATTTTAAAGTTAATTTTTTCTTTAGTTTTTGCCAATAACAAGAGAGTTAATTAAAAGAAAGTTAAAAAACGTTGTTTGAACCAGTAATGAAATCACCAAAAGAAAAATTAAAGAGCATGACTATTTAAATTATCAGGCATCAAAAACGCTTTCATTATCAAAGAATGGTTGTTTGTAAAACCTTTCACCAGTTATTTTGTATAATGCGTTAGCCAAAGCTCCAATAGAAGGAGGTAAACCAGGCTCTCCTAATCCCGTGGGAGATAATTTATTTTCTACAAAAAATACTTTAATATTGGCAGGTGACTGGTTATGTCTTATTAAATTATATTTATCAAAGTTATTGTTTGTCACCGCTCCGTTTTTAAATTTTAATTTGCTATACAATGCATGTCCTATTCCATCAACTATACCGCCTTCAATCATATTTTTTGCACTGTTTTTATTTATTACGATCCCACAGTCTACAGCACACCAAATATTTTTAATTTTAGGTTGATTATCAATCTTGACCATCTCTATTACTTCAGCGACATATGTGTTATGACAGAAATAAGATGAGACTCCTTTAAATTTATTTTTGTCATTATCCCAAGAAGATTTATCTCTAACTAAATTCAAGACCCCTATAAATCTTTTTGGATCATAATCTAAGTTTTCACCTACAGGGTTGCGAATTACTCTATTTAACAACTCGAGTCTAAAATCAATTGGATCTTTTTCACAAATTTCGGCGACTTCATCAATAAATGCCTGCTCTGCACCTGCTGTAAAATTTGATTTTGGAGCTCTCCATGCTCCTGTAGAAATATTTGTATTCGATGATTTGTTTTCAGCTTTATAGTGATCAATTGCTCCAGCAGGAAATCTGTTAGGGAAAATTGGCCCGCTTGGTAATCCTACACCTTTTATTGAAAGTGCAATTAGTCTATTTTTTTCATCTAATGCTGCTTTGTAAACAGATTTATAAGCAGGCCGGAATGTACCTTGAGTTATATCATCTTCTCTTTTGTAGATAAGTTTGACTGGGGCACCTATCTTTTTTGATATTAAGGCAGCTTCTAATCCAAAATGAACATAAAGTCTTCTACCAAATCCTCCACCTATCCTTGTCATTTTTACATCAATATTATCTTTTGGAATATTTAAAAGAGATGAGACGGATGTTTCAAGAGCTTTTGGTGTTTGAATAGGACCTACAAGCTCAACAGAATTTTTTTGGACATTTGCAAAAAAATTGATTGGTTCAAGGGTGTTGTGTGCAATGAATGGACAAGAATAAGATCTTTCTATTATTTTGGAGGCGTTTTTGAAAGCAATATCAGGATCACCATCTAGCCGTTTTTCAGTTACCACACCATCAATCAAGTCTTTATCTAATCTTTTTTCATGCTCTTTCGAGTTTTCTAGATTATCAAAAGTGTCCCAAATAACTTTTAATTTTTTCTTTGCCTGTATAAGGTCCCATGTCTTCTCACCAATAATGGCAATAATTTTATTAAATGCATTTACATCTGCCCAACTAGGATTTGGATGCGAGGTATCAATTAAAAAAGCATCGACTATACCAGGCATAGAAACTATCTCATCTTTGTTAAAACTTTTTATGCCCATACCAAATGAAGGAGGATGCTCTATCATTGCTAAAAGCATGTCTTCAGTTCGATAATCAATACCAAAAAGATTATTTCCTTTTACAATTTTTGGTCCTTCAACATTATTTTTAGAAGTACCTATAATTTTATAGCTTTCGGGTTCTTTCAGCTTCAAATTTTTTGGAACTTTGATATTCACTGCTTGAGATGCAATCTCCCCATACCCAATTTTTATTTTTTTTGACTTATCAATAATTACTCCTTCATTAGTAAATAAATTTTCCATAGGTATATTCCAATTATTAGATACTGCTTTCACAAGCATATATCTTCCAGCAGCCCCAGCAATTCTTAACGGATCCCATCCTTTCATTATACTTAGACTCCCACCTGCAAATTGAGGGTTATTAAAAGAGTCTTCATCTAAATTACCTTGTTTTACAATTACATTCTCCCATGGGACATCAAGTTCTTCGGCTACAATCATTGGCATTGAAGTCATAACATTTTGACCGATCTCAGGATTAGGAGATAGTATAGTTACCATACCGTTTTCGCCAATACGAATATATCCGTTAATTTTAAACCAATTTTTTGGAATTGATATTTTGGTTTTTTTGGAATCCAATGTTTTACAGCTTAGCAACCAATTAAAGCCAACTAAAAGGCCACCACCTGTCGCTGCTGTAACTTTTAAAAATGATCTTCTGCCTATTTTAGTATTAACTATTTCCATATTAATTCCTATGTGAAGATGCAGATTTAATAGCTTTTTTGATCCTTGTGTAAGTTCCGCACCTACAAATATTTCCACTCATTGCTGTATCAATTTCTTTATCAGAGGGACTAGGGTTTTTTTCAAGCAACGCTGTGGCAGTCATAATTTGACCAGCTTGACAGTATCCGCATTGTGAAACGTCTTCATTAATCCAAGCTTTTTGAACAAAACTATACTCGTCCTCTTCTGACAAACCTTCAATAGTAGTTATTTTTTGTTTTCCTACAGCAGAAATTGGATAAACGCATGAACGAATTGCTTCTCCATTTAAATGAATAGTACATGCTCCGCATTGAGATATACCACAACCATATTTAGTGCCGACTAAATTGAGATGATCCCTTAAAATCCAAAGTAAGGGCGTAGAAGCATCAGATTCTACTTTATGAAGTTTATTGTTTACAATTATTTCAAAGACTTCCAAGGCTTTTGCTATTTCAAATTATTATATAATGAAGGTAAAAATTTAAGTTAAGTTAAAGCAAATTTTAGCGTCATAATAATTTTACTATTTTGTTTTTTTAATTATTTTTTGGTTTATCTGAAATTTCCTGCTAGCAAAGTAAATTAATTGTTCCAAATAATATCTGTTATAATAACAATGTCAAAAATATCTAAAACACTATCATTCGTTACATCTGCGATAGACATTTCTAAATCTGAAGGAGTACTTATATTTAATACCCATGAAATCAGTAATAATAAATCTAAAAAATTTATGGACCCATCCTGTGTAATATCACCAGTGATATTAGAGGGGCATTCTATATTTGTAGAAAAATTAGATGCGGTGGGGGGTTGAATAATTAAGGAATCACAATTAGATAAATTGTTTAAGATATATTTTTCTAACCAAAATACTGTCTTTAGTCCCATCTCTAAATCATTGTATGGACTTACAACAGTATAATGATCTCCTCCTGAAATTTCATATAATAATTTATCTATGGTTTCGGGAGTATTATTGTAGAAAACATTAGTATGATAATCGTTTGGCGCTACATTATCCAATTCTCCACTAATAAATAAAATTGAAGTACTGTTATTTAATGCTGTACTAGGAGTTTCAAGCCAAGGAGATAATGCAACAATTGCTTTTATTGATGAATCTTGCTGCGCCGCTAATTGAGCGCCTCCACCACCCATGGAATATCCTCCAACTGTAAAATGTTCAATGTTTAAACTTCCAAATAACGGGGAGCCGAATCTTTCATTCTCAAACTTCATTGTAACAATTCCATCAAGCAAAGCAGCTGCTCTATAGGATGGTGGCTCCAAAATTGAATTGACATTTACAAGCAACGTGGCAAAACCGTATGATGCTAAATAATATCCCCAGTTTTCAATATCGGATATAGAATTTGTAAAACCTGGTACTAAGACTATTACAGGGATAGGAATTGTTGCATCCAAAGGGTAATAAACAAGAGCTTCGGAATAATCAGGACCATCTCTTAAACCATCCTGTTGTGTAATTGTTTCAATTGAAAATGGGCCATTTGAAAATAATAATGAATAAGAAAATGAAATTTGAATTAATATTTTTTTTAGATTAATTATGTCCAATTTTTTTTCTTAAAGATAAATGTTAAATCACTTATTTGTAATAATTAAATAAATATTCCAATGATCCAGCAGACAAAAAAACCACGAATGTGGGGGGGTGAGGTAGTGTGATGAAATCGATAATTATTTTTAATCTTTTATTTGAATTGAAGGTCAAGTTTTGCATCTGTTT
>CAZLPW010000112.1:0-4329 GCA_964561495.1 uncultured bacterium
ATATTTCCTTTACCACCAATGAGGGCACATGGATATCACTTGATATTTCTCCAGATGGAAGAAATATTATTTTCGATTTATTAGGTGATATTTACACAATCCCTTTTCGTGGAGGACCTGCAAAACAAATAACATCTGGTATTGCCTATGATGCCCAACCCGTATATTCTCCTGATGGAAGGAAGATTGCCTTTATAAGTGACAGAGGTGGTTCTGAAAATTTATGGATCGCTAATTTTGATGGTTCCAACCCGAGACAGTTGTCAAAAATAAAAAATGGGATGGTGTGTTCACCTGTTTTTTCAAATGATGGGAACTATGTGTATGTGTCCCAAGAAAAAACTTGGGGTCTCGTTACTTATGAAATATGGATGTACCACGTAAAAGGAGGATCTGGAGTTCAGGTTACTAAGGCTAAATCAAAGGGATATGTAAATAAAATGGATCCAAGTAAAATGCTTCGTCATAATGCTCTTGGAGTTACACTATCACCAGATGATCGATATATGTATTATGCTTTGAAGAGAGGGAGGTGGGAATATAACGCAAAATTTCCTCTTTGGCAGATTGCTCGAAGAGACATGAAAACAGGGCATGAAGATATTATAACTAGTGATGAAGGTAGCGGGATGAAACCCAAAATTTCTCCAGATGGAAAACTGCTTGTTTATGCAACACGTTATAAAACAGAAACTGGTCTTAGAATAAAAAACCTTGAAAAAGGAACAGATGATTGGCTTATATATCCTGTAACAAGAGATGATCAGGAATCAAGGTCCTCTGGTGGATTGTTTCCAACCTATGATTTTACACCAGGCGGCAAAGATATTGTTTTTACAAAAGATGGAAAAATTTTTAAGATCAATATAGATAATAAAAGATTAACAGAGATCAATTTTCAGGTTGATGTTAACTTATCTATAGGTCCGAATCTTAATTTTCCCTACAGAGTAGATAATGGCGAGATTGAATCTAGAATTATTATGGATCCCGTTCTTTCTCCTAATGGGAGAAAGATAGCTTTCTCTACATTGTTACATCTATATGTTGCGAATGTTAAAGATGGATCATACTATAGGGTAACAAAAAGTAAAGAAGGAGAATTTCACCCATCCTGGAGTAAGGATGGAAAATATCTGACTTATGTTACCTGGGAAGAAAATGGTGGGCACATTTGGAGGGTTAATGTTGATGGAAAAAGCAATCCAAAAAAGCTTACCAAAATCCCAGCATTTTATTCTAATCCTGTATTTTCAAATAATGGTAAAAAAATCATAGCTTTAAAAGGTTCAGCCGTAGATCGCACACGTGCGCATACAGAGTGGCCAGGTCCAAGAACTCTTATGAATATTATATCTATTGATATAAATAGTGGAAAGCTAAACGATATTGCTCCAGCAAGAGGCATTGGCAAGCCGCATTTTACTAATGATCCTGATCGTATTTACTTAAATGGTTTTAGCTATTATGAAAGTGGCAAGGGACCAGGTCTTGTATCCTTAGGTATGGATGGGACTGATAAAATTGTTCACATAGCCATAAAAGGTGGAGATGATTCTGGATGGTCTGAAGAAGCTGCATATGCTAGAGATATAAGACTTAGCCCTGATAAGAAATGGGCACTTGCTATAGTTAACAATCAACTTTATTTAGTAGCAGTACCTCAGGTAGGTGGCAACACTCCAATCATTAATGTGGATAAACCCTCTGTCTATATAAAAAAAATTACTACAAGTGGTGCTGATTATTTTGGTTGGGCAGATAAAGGGAAGATGATAACTTGGGCCATAGGTTCAACTTTTTATCGTTTGCCACTTAATTCTGTTTTATATGAATCTGAATCAGGTGAAAAAAGTGATGACATATCTCAAAAGTTTATTCCTTTTGAAACAAAAATTTCTGTGACCATTGATAGAGACGAGCCTAGAGGAACAATTGCATATAAAGGGGCAAAAGTTATAACCATGGATGGTAGAGTTTTTGATAATGGTCTAATTATTGTGAAGAACAATAGGATAAATTATGTAGGAAGACTATCTAACAGTGATATACCAGAAAAAGCATTTATTTTTGATGTTAGCGGTAAAATAATTGTACCAGGCTTTGTTGATACCCACGCTCATTGGCTCGAAAGACGTGTTGGAATTCATGATCGTCAAAATTGGTCATTTATTGCTAATGTTGCTTGGGGAGTTACTGCTGGATTGGATGTTCAGACAGGTACCAATGATCAGTTTGCATATCAAGATTTAGTTGATGCGGGCATAATAATTGGTCCAAGAGCCTATAGTACGGGACCTGGAATTTTCATGAGTAGTGACTTCAAGAATAAGGAAGAAGTAATTGACTGGATGAAGAAGTATAGAGATCACTACAAGACAAAAAATCTTAAGTCATACATGGTTGGTAATAGACAACAAAGACATTTTGTTGTCCAAGCTGCAAAAGAGCTTGAAATGATGCCAACAACTGAGGGCGGTCTCGAAATGAGATTAGATATAACACACGCGATAGATGGATTTTATGGGAATGAACATAATCTACCGATTATGCCTATATACAAAGATGTTATTGAGTTATATGCGCAAACAAAGATAGCTTATACACCAACCATGCTAGTTACCTATGGAGGTCCTTGGGCAGAAAATTATTTTTTTACATCAGAAGAAGTACACGACGACCCAAAGGTAATAAGATTTATTCCAGATAATGTAATTCAAAAAATGACAAGACGAAGAGACTGGTTTAGGGATGATGAATATGCTTTTTCAAAGATTGCGTCTGATGCCGCAAAAATAATTCGGGCAGGAGGGAGAGTAGGAGTAGGATCTCATGGTCAGTTACAAGGTCTTGGCTTTCACTGGGAATTATGGGCTCTTCATAGTGGAGGACTAACGGAGATGGAAGCCTTAAGGGCTGCCACAATTGGAGGTGCAGAGATAATTGGTATAGCTTCTGATATAGGATCTATAGAGTTTGGTAAGCTAGCAGATTTTGTTATTTTAAATGAGGATCCTTTGGAGGATATTAGAAATACTAATGACATAAAATATGTTGTGAAAAATGGAAGATTGTACAATGCCGAAACGATGGATCAGATTTGGCCTAAAAAAGAAAAACTAAAGGAACTATGGTGGTGGAATGATGGACCATAAAATTATAAATATATATCAGAAAAATAAAAACCCCAGAATTTCTGGGGTTTTTATTTTTGTTTAGGTTATCAGTCTATTTTAATAGAACCATTTTTCTAGTATCGCGGAAATCACCTGCCTGTATTACGTAAAGATACATTCCAGCGCTTACTGGGTCTCCATTATTATTTGTAGCGTCCCATGTTATTTGATGATAGCCTGCTAGTTCATTCTGGTTTGGAACAAGGGTTCTAACAATTCTACCCATTATGTCGTAGATCTGAATTGTCACGTTAGACTGTTCTGGAAGCTGATATCTAATACGCGTTGTGGGGTTAAATGGATTCGGAAAGTTTTGCTTTATAGCAAACTCTTCTGGAACACCCCCATGACCCCATTCATCAACTACTAAGAGTGCATTCGTAAATACAGCATTAGCCTGCTCAATTTGTGCATCGGCCTCATTTAGCCTAGATCGATTCATTGTTACAGTGGTCTGATAGTCATTAAAACTATCAACCATCTGGAACTCGACGTACCCTAGTGTTATGTTTCCAGATGTTATTGACTCTAAACCAGCGGCTGTGGCTTTAATCAACCCATCTTCTTGATGGTCGACTATAGACATTCCCCCAATGCTCTCATCCCAAGATATTGAATTAAATAGGAGGACATCAGGGTCATAACTTAGTTCAATCTCAAAGGAGCGAACGTTATTTCCAGCCTCAAGCTCGATTGGCATGGTGATAAGATCTCCCGGAGTGACCGAGGCACCTGGGATATCTACAAAACCTTCTGCAATAATGACCATTGTCTGATCAATAGGCAGCGATTCAACATTGCCAACTACGTAATCAAGGATAACTGCTGCATCCATAGCGGAAAGACTTGCATCCTGTGTCACATCTCCAGCATCTGCTTGACCATCTTCCAGATCTGCAGTACCAACAAGATGCTGAAGGATAAGGCTTCCATCAAAAGCGGTCACAGTTCCGTTCATGCTAACATCACCATAGCTTAAGACTAATACTCCACCAGACTCGCTAAAGAAAGTCACTCCATCATCTTCATTTAATAGAGTGTTGATCAGGAAAAGATCCACAAAATCACCTTGTTCTATCTCATTTGACAGAACGAAATGGAGATTAAAGAGTGAGCCGCCTCCGTTGATACTTTCTGCGCCAGCGCCTGCGGT
>CAZLPW010000112.1:4339-5353 GCA_964561495.1 uncultured bacterium
ACTATAAACGCAACAACCTGCGGTAATTACTACATTACCTCATTAAACAATGTTGTAGTTAAATAGCCAATCCTCTGGAAGCATAGAGCCTATTGTATCAGCAGATAGGAATGTCATCAAATCACCACCAAAACCGGTTACTGAAATGAGGAAGGAGTGCATATCAAAGTCACCTAATAGATCCGCCCAAACAGATACGGAAACCGTATCACCTGGTAGACCGCCTGATGAGGTAATCCCGATCATTACATTTGATCCAAAAATATCAATATCTGGATTAGCAGGACCGATAGTTAGATCCTCTCCTGTAAATTCAAAGGTCCTGTTGTCTCCAAACTCCCAGCCATTATTTTCAAACAGTTCATCTGGAGATGCTTTGAACTTCCATTCAATCTGGCTCCCTATTTCAGCATATATTTCAGTAGTGATCATGTAATATTGACCGTCATAGTCCATACCGCCATTCCCACTCCAACCATTAAAATCACCCGCAACATCCATCGAGTGTTCGTCTGGATCCCAGCCGAAAATATCGCTTACGTCAGCGATGAATGTGATATTCGCTGTTGTGTTGAGTATCTCAGTTGCGTCTATGTCGATTGTCCATACATTATTTGCTTCAGTTCCTTCAAAGCCATCAAATGCGTACACTGTCCAGTCAAAGTTTGCAGCACCAACCCCTTCTCTAACCATGGCCTCTGCGATCTCATTAAGTGGTATATCATGGTATGTATCTAAGATAGGTAGACTCATTCTGATATTATCAAAGTAAACACTGCCATGGTCCTGATCTGATTCTTGCCAAAATTCAACCCCAGCGTTCATATATGTCGCGCCATCAGGTACTTCTGAAATTGCTCTGTAGAATTGCCATGTACTTGCGGGTTGATCTTTATCTATATAGTTTGAGAAATCACTATGGATCATGTTCCAAGATTCATCGAAGAATGAGATAAACAGATAGGCTACGTTATCGCCCTGTCCGATCCAGTCATCCTGGTGTGACATTATCAT
>CAZLPW010000112.1:5363-5679 GCA_964561495.1 uncultured bacterium
CCTTCCACGCTGACCATCGTCCCTGATTCAAGACCATGATCTAGTAATGTGTATCCTTGATAAATAGGTGTATTATTCGGATAGGTGCCGTCATACTGTCCCCAAACCTTTAATCCTCTTTCACCATCAAAGGCCGTAAAAGTATTATCGGACCCGTATATTGGATTACCATTAGTTTCTATGGTCCAGTTTGTGCGGTCCTCAGGCCAGACAAGCCAGTTGTCAGCTTCGTCTTCAAAACCAGAGTTTTCCTGATGATTTCTAGGAAAAACCATTGACACTTCATCATTCCAAATTTCCACATAATAGTTTACCA
>CAZLPW010000113.1:0-5484 GCA_964561495.1 uncultured bacterium
GTGTCTGGCTACGGACCAGAAGGTTGGGGGTTCGAATCCTCCCGGGCGTACTTGATGAGAAACCCCTTTTTCAGAGGGGTTTTTTGCTATCTAGGATTGTTATAAGTTGTGATAAGTTGCTTGAGGGAGTGGTATTAAAAATGTGACAATAATGTGACAATGTCATAATTGATTAATAAGTGGCTCCAGTAGTTTGAGATTTAGTTAATTTTTTCGATATTGATCTCTGGTTCTATTTTTGGGCAAGTTTTTGATCCTCAGACAGGGGAAGAAATCAAGCCTCAATATGATCCAATAACAGGGGAACAGATTAATAAAACATTTGACCCCAGTACTGGAGAAGTTATTAAAGAAAAAAATGGGTCCAGTAAAAATAATAGTATAACAAATCAATCGGATAATTATGGTACCGAGCCTACAATCGAGTTTAATAAGCAAGATCTGATTTTACGAAATAATGGAAAACAGATTCGAATCAAGGAAAACCAAAAAATATATGTCAATGGACAATTAAAAATTTATAAAGGTATTGATTATTCAAATAAACTTATCAGACTCTTTAATACATATAATAAAGCGGCTGAAGAACAAATTATAAGTTTTGATAAAATAATTAATATACGTTATGGGAAATTGCTAACGGAGCCAACTGATAAAGGGGATCATTTTGCATTAAGAGGACTGGCGATTGGATCACTTTTTATAGGCGGCCCTGGATTTTTGTTAGGATTTTCAGAAGGTTTGGAGTGTGCTGTTATTTTGGGTGGCCTGGGGTTACTTTCGGGTGGTCTCTCAGGTGCACTAATAGGATATATTTATGGGATCACGGTGGCTGCAAATAATGTCGTTTACTCAAACTTTAGTAAACCAATTCGCGTGGGACCAAAAGATTGGCAAATTGTAATCCCCAATTAGATTTTTCTAATCATAATTCAATTTTTGGTAATTATATAATTTGGTAGTTCAAGATATTATCATGGTATTATGGCTAGCCTATATCTTTAATATAATAAAATTTTTTTAAAATCATGTCAGATTCGTTGGGGTTTTATGTTTGTTGAAAGATGTTTACATTTCGATAATAAATAAAAAGAAAGTATTATGAAAACAGGAAAACTAAAATTTTACAATAGAGAAAAAAGATATGGTTTTATCACAGGTGATGATGGAAAAGATTATTTTTTTCATTCTTCAGGTGTATCTGATGAGATATATCTTCAGGATGGAGATAAGCTGGAGTTTAAAGTTGTAGAAGGAGATAGGGGTCCTAAAGCTGTTGATATATCTCCTGTCTAGATATTCCCATTATATATCCTATTTATTTCATACAAGATGATCTGAGTATTATTATAAGTCATATTAGTTGTACCATAAGCTTGACTTCGCATTGAAAGAGATTCAGGAAAGAGTGAATTTATTTTGTAAAAAAAATGAATTAGACTCGCCAATTGAGTATAGAACTTTAGATGTTATGTCTGAGATAGGCGAGTTAGCTAAGGAAATTCTTAAAATGACGGACTATGGAAGAAGATCTCCTCAAAATAATAAAAAGGTTAAGATTGAATTGGGAGACGTTTTTTTTTCTATTATTACTTTAGCGAATAAACTTGATGTTGATTTAAATGAAGCTTTGGATATTGTTTTAGAAAAATATGAGAAAAGATTATTAAAGGGCTCTCCTGGTTCTGAAAATGATTGATAATTAATGATTGGAGATAAACCTCATATCTAACTATTATTTTATATCGTAAAAAAGGCTTATGGAGTGCTGAAAATTTTTAATAAAATGTAACAAAATGTTACAAAATTATCCTTGGGGGGGATGTGTCTATCCAGATCTAATGAATGCGATTGAATAAGAAATATCTTTACCCATAAGCCAAATATTTCATGCTGTTTTTTATGATTAATAATTAAAAAGTTATAGTTAGCATTGGGTTCTATAATATTTAAGTGTGTCCAGAAATTGTATGGTTGTCTATTGATTCAGAAAATAAAAAACTATCGTAATAGTTCGAAATTCTATCTATTTTCAGGATTAATTGACTTATTAATTAAAGTTTGACAATGAATCTATCTAGTTATTATATTTACTCAAGGTATTATTACTATTGGAAATTCCATAGACGGAGTGATAGATGTGATAGTACCATGAAAACCGACCTTGGTGAAAGCCGTGGTCAAATGCGGAGTTCAACATGTTAGACTTAATTTACCCTTCTAAAGGGAGGGGACTAGTTTATTCAGTTATGTGGATATTTGTTGTAGCTATTCTACTAGCTCCAGCTTCTACTATTCAAGCACAGGATCTTGATGATGAGGATGAGTTGCAGGAGTTTTTCGGTGATGATGATGAAGAATTCTTTGAAGATGAAGAAGATTATTTAGACGAAGAGGATTTTGATGAAGATGAAGACGAAGAGGATTTTGATGAAGATGAAGATGAAGAAGATGAGGAAGATGAAGACTCAAAGTCTAATTCTGAATTAGAAGATGAAGATGAAGAGGCTGCTCTAGCAGATAGAGCGGATAGGCTAGGTTATACAATAGATATTACAGGTAGCTCTCCTAGATACGTTAATGAGGAGCTTGCAAAATGGAATAACGATCCAGCTATGCATGCTCGGATTAGTATTGAGTTCCCGTTATTGATGCAGCTTTTAGGAGCTCAATTTAGATTTGGAGCTGAGGTAGGTTTTTTTGGCTTTAAAGATCGGATGCCACCTCAAACTGGTGAACTTAAGGGGCTAACTGTAATGGGTCTACTTGCTTTTCCTGCTGGCCCAGGAAAGGTAAAGGTTGGTGGAGGTTTAGCCGGTAAGGCTTTTGGCATAATGGCAGAGGCAACCTATGGCCTGATGATAGGGCCAATGGATCTTAGGTTCGGCTTTCGTACGACAGAAATTTTAAATGCAGAGACTAACGAAGGTCTTCCTATGCGTGCGGCATGGCAAGATGGGCTGGTTTCTATAGGGATTAATCTTTAATTAATTATTTCAATATGTTTAGCATTTTAAATATCATGTTTAGAACAATTGTAAAAGTTTTGTGGATTTTATTTTTTCCGCTTCAAATAATATTTTCTCAAGAATCTGGAGATATATCTATTAATACAAGAGGTTCAACAGGTGATAATAGTTATAACTCATATAACATAGAATGTGCAAGTGCAGGAAACTATGGTCAAACTGGAGGCATCGTTGTTAGGATTTTAAATAATGCAGCTTTTTCATCTTCAGATCGTTATGAGTTAACCATGCAAATAGGGAGTGGTGCACAGGTTGGTGTAACAGGAACTCCAGGAAACAATGGTGACTTTGATGTTGATGCAGAGGGTAACCTTAGATATTCTGATGACGAGGATTATTTCTTAATTAGTCATACAGAATTAACCCAAACTGCTGGGTGGCCAGCAGAAGTAGCGGACCAAGAAGACGTTGATATTACCTTTAGAATAAACGAGACTACTGATGGTAATTTTTATAGTAAGACATACGAATTGGATATGGTCGCTCCCACAGTATCCAATATACAAATAAAATCAAATAATGCTTACAATGGAACAGGGAATTCTGATCCTGGTTTTACAGCATCTGTAGATGACCCATATTTTGCAACGACTGATGATAGAATCACAATTACCTTCACATCAAATGAAAAACTTCAAGACCCAACAGGTGAAATTGCAGGTGTTGCACAAGGTTTTTGGAGTATCTCTTCGGAATCTGATTTAAGAAAAAATTGGACGGTTTCTACTGTTGTTGGAGCCTCGCACACCGAAGGGACAGTAGCTTTTTCTATTGATATTGTTGATCAGGAAGGAAATCCTGCTTTAAATGCAGAAGCGACTTCTGATAATATTCAATGCAAAATAGATAAAACTGCTCCTACGGTTACAATGACAGTTGCAGAAGTAGGCGGAACCATTCACCCTGGTACTGAAGCGACACCTACCTATTATGCTCAAGATCAATCTCAGGTTACAGTGACAATCACAGCTTCTGAAAACTTGGTCCAAGATGCAAACAATCTAAAGCTTAATATTGATGGCGTTTATTTAGATATAAACGAGTTATCACCAAGCAGTTCTTCTCAAATGAATTATAGCGCAACAAAAACTTTAGATGTAAGTGATTTAGGGGCTAGTGCAGCGACTGGAGACAATCTAACATTCTCACTTACCAATGTTCGTGATCCTGCAGGGAATACTGTAACCACTAATGGTGCTGATGGCGTAACCTCTACTACAAATGGCTCAAAAATTATTTTTGATACTCGAGCTCCAACTGTGCAAACCGCCACTATGTCTACAAGTCAGGGTGGAACGGGCTATGCTACTACAGGTGATGTTATTACCCTAACAATCGATATTCCTGATGGCCCTATTTTTGCTCCAACAGTTCAGTTTGCAGGAGATAATAATGTCTATGTTAATGCCAGTACTATTACAGGGACATCTTTGGGTTGGTCTGACGGCAGTTCTGATGCAACGTGGAGTGCAACTGTTACAATCTCAGCTGCGATTGGTGAAAGCATTACAAATGGAACAAAGTTTAAGCTGGATTTTGAAGATTTTTCAGGAAACTCTGCTACTCAGGTCACTAATTTAACTGCAAATAACACAAGTCGACCAAAGATTGATTATACCCCGCCAACATTGGGTGCTGCTATAGGCATAGTTAGTAATGGGACTGGAACTGCTGGTGGGACAATGTATGCAAAAGCAGGGAACTCTGTGACTCTTTCCGTGCAGGGGGGGGAAGATCTTATAACGAGCGGAGGGCTTTTTGATGTAACAATTGGTGGTACAGCTGCAAATCCCTCTCGAACGGATGCAGATCAATGGATTGCTCAAATTGCATCAATGTCAACCCAAACCGAAGGTGTTTTGGTTATAAGTTTTAAGCTTAAGGATTTAGCAGGTAATGAATCAGCAGCATTTGATAATACAGCAATAACGGATGGAAGTTCTGTTATTTTTGACAAAACCGCTCCTACAGTTAGTAATTTTACTTTTGCATCGAATAATGCTTATACAACTGCTGGCGCAAAGCACGGAGATAGGGTAACGCTATCTTTTGACTGCAATGATGATCAGCTTATCACAGGTGGCGATGAAACTGTAGGTAGGACTATAACGATTGCACAGACAGCTGCAACTATAACCAGAACTGACCGCTCATATGTTGCTTTTGTTGATATGAATAAAGATAATGCTAATCAAATAGAAGGTAATGTTCCAATTAGTATTATAATGACTGATAAGGCTGGGAACGTTGGTAGTGAGGCAACGCAGGCTAATGTTGTTTTAGAGGATGCTTCATTAACTGTTACATATGATAAGACGATTCCTGCTCTTACTGCAGTAACTTATGAAAATATTACTGGCACAGCCCCAAATCCTCAGACCCATGCTACTACTGGCGATCAAATTAGATTGTCAATTGTTGCCAATGATGATCTTTATTATCATGCAACAGACAA
>CAZLPW010000114.1:0-5277 GCA_964561495.1 uncultured bacterium
AAATTAATGGATCATTTAAATAATTATTTGTTCATTTCTGGAATATTATTCTCGTTGGGTGTTTTTGGCGTAATAACCAGACGTAATGGGATAGCCGTTTTGATGGGTGTTGAGTTGATACTTAATGCTGCTAATATAAACTTTGTAGCATTTTCGAGATTTGGAGGTATGAATTTAGATGGTCATATATTTGGTTTAATTGTTATTGTTTTGGCAGCGGCTGAAGCTGCAGTTGCTTTGGCAATAGTAATTAACATTTACAATAATTTAAATACAATCAATATTGATGAAGCTTCATCTTTAAAAGAGTAATGGAAAATATTTTTATTAAATATTCTTTAGCTATTTTATTTCTGCCATTGGTTGCTTTTGTAGTCCAAATCTTTTTTGGAAAGCGGTTACCCAGACAAGGTGATTGGGTTTCAATTTTTGCAATCATCACTACATTGATTTTATCAATAATGATGTTTGTCTTAATGCTTTTGAACTATGATCCTAACTTTATTCAGGAAGATTCTTTTGTTTGGTTTGATATGGGTCATTTTTCTATTAGACTTGGTTTTTTAATTGATAATCTGACCATAATAATGCTCCTCGTTGTTGCTTTGATTTCAACTTGTACTCATATCTTTTCTATGGAGTATCTAAAAGGAGATGTAAGGTATTCACGTTACTATGCCTATCTAGGCTTATTTACATTTTCAATGAATGGCATAGTCTTGGCAAATAGTTTGATATCGATGTATATGTTTTGGGAATTGGTTGGAGTTAGTTCATATCTTTTAATTGGGCATTGGTTTGAGAAGGAGTCTGCGGCTAATGCTAGTAAAAAAGCTTTTTTAACCAATCGAGTTGGCGATATTGGTTTTTTTATTGGGATTATGCTGATATATAGTGCCATTGGCTCTTTTGCTTTTTCCGAGGTATTTGATGGTGTTAGTAAGGGAGTCATTTCTGGTAGCGCCTTAACATTTGCGGGGATAGGTTTATTTATGGGTGCTATGGGAAAATCCTCACAGTTTCCTTTGCATATTTGGTTGCCAGATGCAATGGAAGGCCCAACACCAGTATCTGCGCTTATGCATGCTGCTACAATGGTAGCTGCAGGTGTTTATCTCTCTGTTAGAATTTTTCCGATTTTAACCCCTGATGCATTATTGGTTGTAGCCTACGTAGGTGGCTTTACAGCCATTTTTGCTGCCTCTATTGCGGTTACTCAAACAGATATAAAGAAAGTGTTAGCCTATTCAACTGTTAGTCAATTAGGGTATATGATTCTTGCTGTAGGCACAGGAGTTTATAATGCTGCTTTTTTTCATTTATTAACACATGCAATGTTCAAAGCAAATTTATTTTATGGATCGGGCTCTGTTATTCACGCGATGCATCATGCTCTCCATGAGAAGCATGATCACAAAACAGATCCACAGGATATGAGGAATATGGGTGGGCTTAGGAAGAAAATGCCTATAACATACTGGTCTATGCTATTAAGTACAATGGCGATTGCGGGAGTTCCAGTTTTTTCAGGTTTTTTATCAAAGGATGCTATACTAGCAGGTACTCTTTCATTTGCTCAGCATCATCCAATTCATTTTTTATTGCCTATTTTTGGATTTTCAGCAGCAGCTATTACTGCCTTTTATATGTTTAGGATGATGTTTTTGACATTTCATGGCGAACCAAATAAAACTGAATTGATAAAAGACATACACGAATCACCAAAAGAGATGTCTGGTCCACTCATATTGCTGGGTACTTTAAGTCTTTTTATTTGGTATACTTTTCCTGAAATTAATCCAATGTCTACTTCGGGATGGTTTACAGATCTTGTAGTCCCGAGAGATGCGGTAGTTCCAGGAAACATTACTGCAATTGAAATAAAAGAAGGTGCACATCACGCGCATCATCTCGCAATGTATATTTCTATTGCAGTTGCTGCACTTGGTATCTTTATTTCTTGGCTTACTTATATTAAAAAATCTTTATCTGCTGATGTTTGGGCAAGAAGATTTGGGCTATTATTTAAGTTAAGTCAAAATAAATATTATTTTGACGAAAATTATAATAAATATATTTATCAACCATCTCTTCGTCTAGCTGATAAAATTTCTTGGATAGATTGGGACCTTTATGATAAATATTTTATTAATGGTTTTGGATATTTAACTAAATGGGCTAGTGATATTGTTGGTAAGTTTGATTTCGAATCTATTGATCAAACTATTGTTGATGGTGTTGGAAACATTACAAAAATTCTTGGAGATACTTTTAAAACAATCCAAACAGGAAGGCTTCAGAATTATTTGCTGTATGTAACAGCAGGTATAATTATTATAATGGTTATACAGTCATTTTAAAACATTTTTTCAGTAGAGGTAAAGATGGATCATATTCTTAGTTGGTTAATTTGGCTCCCTATTATTGGGATGATTGGTATTTCGTTTATACCGCGCGAAAAAGAAGATCTTATTAAAATTGCAGCTGCGGTAACTACAGGTATTCAATTTTTATTTACGTTAGTTTTGTGGAGCAATTTTGATTCTAATAATGGTTCTATGCAATTTGGTGAACGTGCTGAATGGATACCTTCTTTTAATATCGCTTATATTTTAGGAGTTGATGGATTAAGTCTGCCAATGGTTGTGCTTACAGGTATGCTTTTTTTTATTGGAGTTTTTGTTAGTTGGAATATCAAAAAAGCTATAAAGGGCTATTTTGCTCTTTTTCTACTATTAAACACAGGTGTAATGGGAGTTTTTCTTTCATTGGATTTTTTCCTTTTTTATATATTTTGGGAGGTGATGTTACTTCCAATGTATTTTCTTATTGGAATGTGGGGTGGTCCACAGAGAGAATATGCAGCTATTAAATTTTTTCTGTATACTCTTTTTGGTTCCATTCTAATGTTAGTTGGCATTTTAGGATTATATTTTTCTTGTGGAAAAACGTTTGATATTCTTGAGTTAACTAGAGTAGCGCCAGAGGCACTTAGTGGGCTATTATGGTGGGGTGTAAGCGCAATTAAAGTAATTTGGATATTACTATTTATTGGTTTCGCTATTAAAGTTCCGGTTTTTCCTTTTCATACATGGTTACCGCTTGCCCATGTGGAAGCTCCAACTGCAATTTCAGTTCTTCTTGCAGGGATTCTTTTAAAATTAGGTGTTTACGGGATTTTAAGAGTTAACTATGGATTAATGCCTGATGGTGTTTATTGGTTTTCAGCTGCATTAGCCATGTTAGGTTTAATTAATGTAGTTTGGGGAGGGCTGTGTGCCTTAGCTCAAAAAGATTTAAAGAAATTAGTCGCATATTCAAGCGTTAATCATATGGGTTATTCATTAATCGGTATGGCGGCAGTTGTTGCTGCGGGAGAAGCTAATGGCTTAAATATGAAAGCTGCACAAGCTGGGCTTGGAGGCGCTGTTTTTCAAATGTTCAATCATGGAACTATTTCCGCTATGTTATTTATTCTTGTAGGGGTAATCTATGAAAGAGCTCATCACAGAGAGATAGAAGGATTTGGTGGTCTTGCAAGTCAAATGCCAGTATATACTGGCATTACGGCGGTCGCGTTTTTTGCAGGTTTAGGATTGCCAGGCCTTTCTGGCTTTATTAGTGAAGCCATGTGTTTTATAGGTGCATTTCCTGTTTATAAGGGTATTGTGATCGCTTCCACAATTGGCATTCTTTTAAATGCTGCTTATTTTTTATGGGCATTTCAAAGAATTTTCTTTGGAAAGTTAAATGATAAGTATTCTAAAATTCCTGATATAAATAGGCTAGAACTATTTACTGTTGTTCCTCTATTGGTGATTACTCTTTTTCTTGGCATATACCCCGCTCCCTACCTTGATGTTATTGCATCTACTATGGATTCCATAATTAATCACGTAGTTAGTTTGGCAACTTACGCTAGTATTTAATAGTGAATAATCTTCAAAGTCTTTCTTTTTTCTATCCAGAGTTATTCTTAACGGGATTAATAATAATTGCAATTATTTATGACCTATTTTTAGATGCTTCTAAGTCTGATAGAGTCGGATGGGTATTAGTATCTGGTCTTTTTATAATTATGATTATTTTATTTTTCCAAGATGATAAAAAAATAACAACATTATTTTCTGATGCGATTGTTTTAGATCCATTTTCTACATTTTTTAAAATAATAATAATTTTTTCAACAATTCTTGTTGCCATTATTAGTCTTTATTCAGATGATTTGAACAATTATAGAAAAGGTGAATATTTTACTCTGCTAGGTATTGTTGTTTTTGGTCTTTTCTTAATGGTCTCCTCCATTGATTTAATTATGATCTATTTATCTATAGAGATTGTATCGATTATGTCCTTTGTTTTGGCTGGTTATTTAAAACAAAATAAAAAGTCTAATGAGGCGGCATTAAAGTATGTTGTTTATGGGGCCTTTTCATCTGGTATTATGCTTTTTGGATTAAGTTATATATATGGACTTACTGGTAGTACAAACTTCTTTCAAATTCAAAAAGTATTGATTAGTGATGGGTTAGATTCAAATTCAGCAGTTTTATTATCTATAATTATGATATTGGCAGGTTTTGGTTATAAGATTTCAGCAGTACCTTTTCACTTTTGGACACCTGATGTATACGAAGGCTCTCCAACTACAATCACAGCATACCTATCTGTTGCTCCAAAAGCTGGCGCATTTGCAATGATGATTAGATTTTTTAATCAAATTTTTTCTGATGGGGGTGCTCTTCATAGTTTGGATTCAATATCTAATACAATGGTTCCTTGGGCAGATATTCTTAGTTTACTTGCGGTTATTACAATGACAATAGGAAATATTGTTGCGATCCAACAGAACAGTATAAAACGAATGTTGGCATACTCTAGTATAGCGCATGCTGGTTACATTTTGTTGGCTATGCCAGTTATGTCAAGTGATAGTATTTATGCCATAATGATTTATTTTGTTATGTATCTTTTTATGAATCTGGGTGCATTTTTTGTTGTTATAGCAGTGAAAAATAAAATGGTGGTGAAACAATTGATGATTTTAAAGGCGTAGGATGGGAAATGCCATTAATTGGAATTGTTATGACCTTGTTTATGGTTTCTCTTACAGGTCTTCCTCCTACAGCTGGTTTTATTGGAAAGTTTTATATATTTGCTTCTCTGATAAAAGGTGGAGAACCCTTTTATTGGCTCGTAATTATTGGAGGAATTAATAGTGTAATTTCATTGTATTACTACATAAGGGTTGTAAAAGTAATGTATTTTGATGGCGAA
>CAZLPW010000115.1:0-5259 GCA_964561495.1 uncultured bacterium
ATCTCTAGGGCAGGTTGCCTACGCGTTACTCACCCGTTCGCCAGTTTAATAGTTTTCCGAAGAAAACGTTCTCCTTGACTTGCATGTATTAAGCACGCCGCCAGCGTTCGTCCTGAGCCAGGATCAAACTCTCCATTGTATGTTTTAGATTGTTTGTTATCTTGGCCGGAATCGACGTTTAGACTCGTCGCATACCAAATTTTCAAAAATCATCTTGCATAAAGCCGGGTAACTTACAGGGCATGCCAACGCATAGTCAATGGTAATTGACCGAATTAATAAATTATTTTTTTATTAATATAAGAGGTTCGGGAAAATCAAAAAATTCTGAAGGATTATTAAGATTTATTTGTCGATCTACATAATTTAAAAATAAACTTCTGTTAGTCTTTTTTGTATCTAAATAAGATTTCCAAAAGCCACCTAAATATACACCCAGCCCCAAAAATATTGGTGGGATTACATAATTGAGATAAGATGAATTATGATTAATATCTACGGGTAGATTATCCTTTCCCCTGAGTTCAATTTTATTAGAACTATTTGCCTCAAAATCTTGAAAAACTGGGACACTAAGACTTTGATGATTTAAATAACGGTTTGATCCTGATAAAGCGTCTGTCTTTGACCACCTAGCAGCGAGAAGAAAAAAACCTGTAGTTGCAAAAATTCCTTGGCCATTGTTTATATCTTTTAGAATAAACTGTCCACCTCCAGGCATAAAAAGACCTCCAATACCTACTAAATATTTATTATGAGTTCTTACATCTTGAACATTTTCTATCGATTGAAATATAGGTGTAATTAATTCTGAATAATGGGAATGATTAAATTTTGAATCTGCAGCAATAAATGTAGCCCGAGCATCTTCCCACTTTAATTCTTTTAGAAATGCATATCCCCTTAGCATCATAAGATAAGGGTTATCAGTGTCATTAGTTAAGGAGTATACTTTTTTTATTTCATCATTAATAAGATAAGTATATACACTTCTGATTTTTGACGCCCTATATGCCACGCTATATTCTTCTTCTGAATTAATAATTCTGTTATAATATCGATTCGCTAAATCATAATTTTTTATCTCTTCATAGCTACGAGCTATATTATATAGCATTACGGTTTTCAATGAATCATCAGGAAATCGATATAAAAATTGAAAAGCAGTTAAGAGAAACCTTTCGAAGTGCTTTTCTTTATATAAAAAGTCACAAAAGGATACCATTTCATCTCTTTGAAAATTAGTATAGTCAGACCATTCATCTTTAATATCAAATACAGAAGAGTACTCACTCTGCCCAAACAGATGCAGCGATGATAACCAAACAGAAAAGATTAAGATAATTATTTTCCGCATAAAAAAAAATTCCCCCGCAAGGATTACGGAGGAATTTAAGAAAAAGATCGGGTATAGGTAAAGGCTATCGAATTAATAACATTTTCTTCCGCGATACGAAAGTCTCGCTCTTTAATTCATAAAAATAAATTCCTGATGATACTGGATTATCTAACATATCTTTAGCATCCCATTCCATCGTGTATCTTCCAGCGGGAAGACTCTCACTGACTAAAGTTTTTACATTTTGGCCTAACAGATTATAAATGTTAAGCGAGAGAAACTCAGAACCAGCTGGAACATCAAAAGTAATTTGGGTAGAAGGATTAAAGGGGTTAGGATAATTCTGCTTAAGGGCAAAAACTTCAGGAATTAAATCATTTTTATCAATCGATGCTGTAGCAGTAGAAACAAGGATTGGATTTGATTCATCTGGATAGCCACATACAACATTTAATAGCTCAGGATCGCTAGATGTCCCAGGTATATTTGCTAAACCAAAATAAAAGGTAACCTGATCTGGCATAGTTGCTCCATCCAATAGAGAATAAGTTATATGCAAAAGATCCCCTTCCTGCCCATCTCCACTCGTGCGAGCTCTGGCAGTACTATAAGCTAAAACTTTTAAATGATCATCTAAGTAGTTGCCAAGAAGAGTCATTGTTCTTGGAACCCCTTCTTCATCAGTTACATTTTCTAACTTTTCCCCTTTTGCATATCCATGGTACTCAAGCTCAGTGGCATCATGATATATATCTAGTTCCAACCCGCGGATAGGTTCGTTATCAACAACACGAATAGTAAAAGTAAGCAAATTACCATCTAAAGTAGCACCATCAACAAAACCAAGACATACACATAAGCCTGTAGATATTTCTTGTCCATAAGTTGGGTTGGGACTTCCATCAGGCAACATCGTACGATTGTCTACATGGAAGGATGAATCTGCTGGGCAGTCAAGATTTCCATATACTAAAGACATGGATAAAAATAATAAAATAGTAACTAATCTTTTCATATTCTCTCCTTAGAGGTATGTATATTAATCAAAAAATATAAGTTTTTGCAACTGCTCCATGAATTTATTATTTTACAAGCGCCATTTTTTGCAAGTGGCTATTAACCCCTGAGACAACCTGTAAAAAATATACCCCTGTTGGAACTAATTGTCCAAACTGATTACTACCATCCCATGTCAGCGTCTGGACACCAGCCCTTACATTCTCATTAACAAGGCTATTAACCAAACGACCTGATAGATCATAAATATTTACACTTAATCTGCCGTCTTCCACTGTGCTAATCCGCACAGAGGTTGTAGGGTTAAACGGATTAGGGTAGTTTTTACTTACATAAAAATCTTCTGGCACTTTTGCTACATCATCACTAACAGATGCCATAGTAAGGCCATAGTACCCGCTTCGATAACTATTACCCCTATGAAGCTTCCAACTAGAAATATTACCCGCCTCTGATTTTATGTCTAATACCTGTAGACCCATCGTGGTTCCAAAAATAAGCTCAAAGTCACCATCATTATCAAGATCACCAATCGCAGGACTAGATTCAACATTTCCCGCTACAGCAAACGGAAAATAATCTAAAAGACTCCCATCATGCTCTAATGCATAAATATCTCCAGTCTTTGTAGAACTTACCACCTCTAGATCCCCATCATTATCTAGATCTGCAATCACAGGACCAGTCAAAGAGTTAGAACCCATATCCACAGGCCATCCACTAAGCTCAACATTCAGACTAGGACTCCAGACATGGATATGATCATCATAGCCAGTAAAAACCAACTCTAAACTACCATCAGAGTCAAGGTCAGCCACAGCTAAACCACCCCGAATATCATCACCAACGCTATACTCTACCATCAAACTAGCATCATGATGCAATACATAAAGGTTACCATCATCATTCCCTGCTGCAATCTCTAAATCACCATCTCCATCAAAATCAGCAATCACAGGAGGGGCATTAAACCGGCGCGAGGCTACAAAAGGGAAACCCTCTTTCACATTCCCTGCTGCATCAATCGCATAAATATGCTCGCCCCAGGTAGTAACAGCAATATCAAAAACTCCATCACCATCTAAATCAGCGACCGCAGGACCTACGACCATTTTTTCAGCTATATCTACAGGAAAACCAGTCACATCAACGCCATTATGATGGATAGCATAGACTTTACCTTCACTACCATTTTGGGTAACAAAAATAATTTCTAAATCAGCATCACCATCTAAATCGACCAGAGCAGGTGCTCCAATAATATACCCTGTCTGAATATAGGAAGACTCCTGAGCCCCACTCTTATTAACAATATATAACGTTCGATCTTTTGAACCAAAAACCAGCTCTTGCTCACCATCATTATCCACATCCCCGACAGCAGGACTGGACTTAATATCATCTCCAGTTTCAAATGGAAAACCTGCGACATCAGTACCAGCAATCATGGTCGCGTACATATTCCCATCATCAGAACCAAAATAAATTTCTTTAAGACCGTTGTTATCAAGATCAGTAATCATGGGAGAAGATTTAATAGTATAACCATCCGTAGGAAATCCATATTGGTTAATAGAAATATTAACGAATACTTCTTCGGTAACCTCATATGGGTATTCCGTACTACTAGTAGTGATATAAAGCTCACAGGGAACTAAACCCAACTGAGACCCCTCAACCGCTTCAATCTCAAACCAGTCAAGTAAAGTAAAAGAAATCTCTCCAGCAGTAATAACATTGGTAAAAACAATTATACTATCCAAAATATTGAGCCGATTATCATCTGTCCTTAATATAGCGGTCACACCCTCAGCATCTGCACCCCAGGCATTACCAATATTGGCGCGAATACGTGCAGACTCACCTGGATTAAATACCCCATCACCATCGGTATCTAATTGAAAATTAAGAGTAGAAACATAAAGACTTGGATAGTCAGGCGAATTCTCTAATAAACTTGGATGATACTGAGCTATGATTGCATGCATCCTATCTTCCTGACCAATTGTGAATTCGTAGGGGCATGTATCTCCAGAATAGCTCATATGATTATATACAGGGTCATTTCCAGGGTCATCAGGACAACTATCTAAATTTGGATTACAGGAATAAAGATTATCACTATGATTTCTAGGAGTATCTTCTACCGCATCATCAGGAGCATTACAATCTGTTTGAAAGGTGTGGTATAATCCAAAGTAATGCCCAGCCTCATGTACCGCTGCTTTTCCCCAATTATACGCACCTCCAGGTAAACTACGATAATCGAGTGTAAAACCTTGCTGATAACTACCTTCAGCCATTTGAGTAGGGAAATATGTATAACCTCCTACAATATAATTGCTTCCGGGCTCGTTGAGCCGTGCAGTATAAATATTTAAAAAGTGAAAGGGATCATAACTTATTTGCTGCATCCCCTGTACATCTTGGTTCTGAGTGGACCATCCTACAAACCAGTCATCATTAATAACTCGATTTATCGAATCAAGGCTAAATGATATATGATGGTCTGCATAGTACTCGCTTAAATAATCCATCTGAGATTCAATCTGAGAGTCGCTGACATCTCCCTCTCCATCACTTGCTTGGATTATATGAAATATGACCCTGACATGTACGGGTTCATTTCTGTTATTATCACGCTGTAACAACCATGAGTCTACTTCAATTTTTGATTGGATTATATCATCAGGAAAAGCGGGCGCAGTACCGCATACAAATTTCAGCTCCTCAAAATTTTCACTAGACTCACCAAAATCATTATCCTGCCCAAAAATAAAAAAAGATGAAAAAACAAAAATTACTATTAACCTAAACATGATACTCCCTAAAATTCTTATTCAGAAACTATTTTACAAGCGCCATTTTTTGCAAGTGGCTATTAACCCCTGAGACAACCTGTA
>CAZLPW010000116.1:0-5177 GCA_964561495.1 uncultured bacterium
ATCTAATACTAATGGAGAATACAGATTTTGATTTAATGCCCAAAATTTATCAGGACTTGGAGCGGTTGCTTTTTGTGAATGAGCTTTTGATTTTACGGCATCCGCAACTGCAAAATTTTTAGGTGTCACTATATCCGTATCAAAATCGTTGTTGATAGCTGTTCCGCTGGTGACGTGCTGTTTATCGATAACTAAATTATCTAAATTCTTTGAATATGCACTTGGCACAATTTCGGGATTTGCTGAATTGTTTAAACCGCCATTATAACCCGTTATTCTAACTGGATGAAATCTATAATCAAATTCTGGATGCCATGCAACATTTGCAGATTGTTTTGGATTTTGATAAACACTTAACGGATTTTGGAAATTTTTGTTTACCGTTGCTGAACTCATTTGAGTTTCAGCATAAGGATCAAAAACTCTCCTTGCTATTCTTAGATCCTTATCATGAACTATTCGTTGCTGGGTTGCTACGGATGCGGAATCCATAGGATAAATATTTCCAGTCTTTGAAAATTTGTGTGAACTCCAGATGGTCATTTTCTAGACACGCTCACAAATAAAATAGCTATTGATGCAAAGGCGATTATTGGTACAAACCAATTTGAATTATTTACCGTTTTTCCTTCTGGATAATTTGGTTGCACATAATGAGTCATAACTGGATTTAATGAATTGTTTCCAGTTAAACGAGTTCCTTGATAATCCATACGCATTTTAGATCCTAACGTTGTTAAATTTTGGGCTTTAACTTCTTTGTAAATTGGACTTGATACCATTTTGGTATCTCCTAACCTTCAACACTTTCTTGCACTCTACGCAAAATTACGCTTACTGCGGTTTTATTTGGACTGAAAACCAAATCTCCAACATTGTACCCTACACTTGACAGTCCATCAATTTTTAATCCTGATGCTGTTGGGATGAATGGTTGTTGATTGTTTGCGAAATCAATCATTGAATATCCAGCAACATTCCAAGCGTTAGGAGCTGGAACTGCTAGAACTCCGTTGACTAATTCGGCTATACGATAATTTTCATTGTTTACTGTTTTGTTTGCACGATAATTTATGTTAGACATTAATGGGATTTGTCCACTTTTTACGGAATAGTCACTTATAATCGTGTCAGCTCTTGCTCCAGCGGCACTTTCAGTACATAAGAATGATCTTCTTATCAATGCTCCAACTTGGAAAAATGTATCTAAATCTTCAATACCCGTTGATGCATCTGTCACTATTTGTTTTGATAGAACTGTAAGTAGTGGGTTTGCTGAAAAATCTTCACTAGCTTCTGGAATACCTTCAATCAAAGTTATTCCCATTGTAAATGCTTGAGCGTTTACGTTAGTGCCATAACCTGTGGCACTTGCTGTATAAGTTATTTCTAATTGCAAAGTTGATAATAGATAACTTGGAATTGCTACTGAATAATCATCTGGATCACTTTTGTTTATCCTGAAGTCACACGTCCATGCTGTTGATTGTAAGTGAGCTCCGATTGCTGTGTCAGTATTTTGAAGTGCTGTACCCGCTCCATAATCAAATAAGTTCATGTAATACAAATCAGCTCCAGAAACATCAAATACGGTTCTAGATGATCCTTCTCCAACTGCTTTAATTTTGATTGATGAAACACACTCCAATAATGCATCTTCAACTAAAACAGAAACTCCTCCCGCGATTGTAGTAGTTCCGTTAAAGTCTAATACGACTCTTTGAACTAGGAAATCTCGAGGTAGATCAGTTGTGATAGTTGTTGCTGTACCCGAATAAGTTTGAGTTGCACTTAGTGTTCTGTAATTCTTCAAAACCATTTCTATGCTCCTCCGTTCCGCGTGGTTAATTGTGAATAAAGAGGTAGCAAACTCGAAAGTATAAAAGCCCCAGCCACACCGATAACAATTGCTCTTAATACTGGCATTTTGAACATAGGAGCGATTGAGAATACTGCCATTCCAGCTCCAAATGATGCTATTGATTTATGATCTTTGAGAATTGGTACGCCGTCTAAAACTGAATTTATTTTTGGCACTACGAAAGGAGCAACAATAGAAGCGGATAATACGGCAATTATTGCCTCGTTTTTTAGTACACCTTTTGCTCCTTTTGCGACTGAACGTGGGTAATCCATAGCCATTTAATATTCTCATGGATAACATCTACTTATCACCGAGCTTTCAATGGTTATTCTTGGCTAAATTTGACCTTATGATTATTGTTGCTTTTGCACGTTCATTTTTTCGCACTTTGTAAGCTTTGTTTCTTCTTATTGTTAATTTATAATTCAAAGTGTGAGCTTTTGTCATGTGAACATTTAATCCGTTTATTGAAGTAAATTTTCTGCACTTACATTCAGGACACGCGAATATCTTTAATTTCAAATTTTTCCGATAACTCCATGATCTGTGTCCATGTTTCTATAATAGAATGAGTGATCTTCTAACTCAGGTAAATCTTTAGCTTTGAGTCTTTTGTCTAATGGAAATAATTGCCATACTTCAGTTCCCATGTAAGACTCTAAGAATTTTCCATCTGACTCTAAATTTAATTTGAAAGCAAAACAATGTTTACAGTTTGATAGAACATTATTTGGTAAGCTTGCTGGACGTGATGAAATTGATATTACAGAAATTCCGCGTGGACGTCCGCTTAAAATAATATCATTGTATTCTTTGATTAGTTTTTGTTTTGTGCAATACGTGTGAATTTCATCTATAATTACAACACAATTTCCACGATTAAACGCATACTTGCAAAATCTTCTAAATTCTTTTTCCGAATTGTCATGACTTTGTAAGATACATTTTACAGAATGAAATCCAGCTTCTTTAACAGTTTCAATCATATCATCTAAGTTATGAAATAACATGGATCTTGAATCGTTAAACTGTTGATTGATATCCCAAACAAAAACAGTTAACCCATGAAAGTTTTGTAGAAGATTGTTAGCAAGATAACTTTTTCCAGATCCAGATGCTCCGAGAATACATATTTTTTCGTCATACGCCTTGAATGAAAAGTCATGGATTTGATCCATTTCTTTTTCTTCTTGGACTGGCTTATCATTGTCGCTAAGAGATTGATCTTCTTGATGGGGTTGAACATCTTCTTCTGGATCATCTGGAGCTGGTGTTTCGTTCATCTTGCTAACCTTAATTGTTCTTCAATGTCTAATAGCTCGTCATCTTCTTCAAGAAGATACATAGAACCGTTTAGAAACCACTTGCAATATATTTCAAATTTTTCTGGATTGTCATGTATTGCCATAATGCAAGCTTGCTTTAACATATCTAATGTTGTATGTTGAGATAAACCAGTTTCCAAAGTTTTATCTTCAGGTGACTTTAACGAGTTAAAGAATTTATTTACAACTAGATCAATCTTTTTTTTGTCCAATTTTTCTAATCTCCTTTAGCATGGTATCTTTAGTATTTGCTACTGCATTTTTGTAAGTCAAATCATAAAATTATTTTTTTCCAGATTAATTTCAATACTGTTTCTGGAGTTGCACGAACCTGAACTTTCATAATCTCCATGGCGATGATATATTTTATATTTCCAACTCTATTTTCTTTCCATTCATCAATGCAACGTTCACAAAAATCTATAACATCCGACTTTGATAAATTTAATTTATCTGGATCAAGTTCATCCCAATACTCATCTCTAGTTAGTCTATCTGTTATAATCTGTCACTCCACTTTGATTTTTTGTCGTCTTTTTTCTTTTGATCTTTTTTTGCATCCTTCTTTTGTTGAGATGGATCATGGAAATCCATTTGATATTGCTCCGTTAATTGTTGTTCTTGCTTTTGTCGTTGATATTCGGAAACCCTAACTAGAACAATAGGAGCGGTTATGACCGCGGGTAAAATCCATTTTGAATTTTCTCCTGATAAGTATTCGTTGAATATTGGAAACCAAGCTTCTCCAAGACTCATTTTTTCCGCTGGAGATAATTTTGAGCAAGCTGGCACTCTAGAATGAATAATATTGAATACGGTTTCAAAGATAGTTCCTACTGCATTAGATGTATAAGTTGATGCAATAGCTTGTTGTTGCTTGAGTAATTCTTTTGATTGAAATTCTTTTGGTAGTTCTTTTTTCTTCTCCTTATCTTCTTTTTTCTCCTCATCGGATTTTTTTAGATTAGTGATATTTTTTTCATCTGAAGTAAAATTAAATTGCATAGTTCCTGATTGTTTTTTAGTTCTTTTTGGTTCAGGTTTTACGCCATATTGAGCGGTTGTTTTTCCGAACTCTCTAGAAACCTTATCGAACGCTAAGCGAAAAAATCTTTTATCCGTTGTCTTATTCCATCCATCTTTTTTATTCATGGGATCATCTAGGAAATCATTTACAACGGATTTTCTAGCATCGGAATTTCTCAAGTCGATAGAATTTTCATTGAAGATTTTTCTCCAAAATTCTCTAGCGATTGCAGATTTTGATGCCATTATTCATCACTATCAGGATTCATCTTAAATTCAGTTCTTGATTTGACTTGTAGGATGGTATCGCATGAATCACATTTGAACCAGCGATTTGATAAAGTTCTATCATCAAATTCTACTCCGCAAATCGAACAATACTGAACTATTGGATCTCCTTTAGTTTTTATTCGTTCTAATTCATCACTCATGATTTTTATTCAATTCTCCAGCTATATTATTATTGTTGCAACACAAAAGACACATTTTGAACGTGCCTAATGCAAGTAAATTGTAAGTATCAAAAAATTCCTTTTTGCATTTATTACAAACTAAAGTTTCTCTCAAAATTTATTCCAACACACAACAGCACTAGGAAAAGGAGAAGGATTTTTAGATTCAATATTATTTTCATCTAAATATTTTATTCTGCCTTCAAGAAAAATAACTTCACAATTTGGATCATTGAAAATAAATTTGTGCCATGCTTTCGTATCTGTACGTGATGCTAACAAAGCAATACCAGAAACATTCCATTTTCTATGCTGATTAAATGCGTATTCTATCCACTTTCCAGCGTTGCTGAATGGCGGATTCATCCAAAAAGTTTGATCCCATTGTTGTTTTAATCCATCTGTTTTTTCATCAAAGTAATTCCAGCTTTTACGATTAAATTCTGATGCGCATACATCTAAATCTGGAAATACGTTAGAGACAATAGTTAATTCTAATATTTATATTAA
>CAZLPW010000117.1:0-611 GCA_964561495.1 uncultured bacterium
CCCAGAAATAATATTGAAAATTTTTTATTTGTTAAATAGATTATATTTAAACTAGAATCAGTAAAATAAAAGTGGAGATTAATTTTGTCATCAAGCAGTAACCCAACAACCGCTGCATATCAAAGAGCAGTTAAAGAATTAGGACTTAAACCAAATATTGCAAGAGCTCTAGAAATACCAGATCGCGAGCTAACGGTCGAGGTGCCATTTAGACTTGATAATGGTGAGTTAGAGAGCGTTATTGGGTTCAGGGTACAGCATAATAATACTCGCGGTCCATTTAAGGGCGGTATACGATATCACCAGCATGTTGATATTGAGGAGGTAAGATCACTTGCAACCTTAATGACCTGGAAAACATCACTATTAGATATTCCATATGGTGGAGGGAAAGGTGGTATAGGAGTTGATCCATCTAAATATAGTAAAACAGAATTGGAAAGAATGTCTAGAAGGTTTTTTCGTGCTATTGATCCAATTATAGGAGTCAATATTGACATTCCTGCGCCTGACGTAAATACTAATGCACAGGTTATGAGTTGGTTCATGGATGAATACAGTCAGATCCATGGCTATTCTCCAGCAATTGTTACTGGCAAACCTCTTCAGCT
>CAZLPW010000117.1:621-5148 GCA_964561495.1 uncultured bacterium
CCGAAGGAAGAGAAGCTGCAACAGGAAAAGGGACAGCAGTTATTACAAGAGAAACGGCAGACAAATGGGGAGTCGACTTACAGAAATCAAAGGTGGTTATACAAGGTTTCGGTAATGTCGGATCATACGCTGCTAAATTTTTGGATGAATATGGCTGCAAAGTAATTGCCGTGAGTGATGTCTCTGGTGGCCTTTTTGATCCCGACGGATTAGATATCCCTGCTCTTTTTGATTTTAACTATAAAAATCGAACTATTGATGGTTTCGGTCAAGGTCGTAAAATATCAAACGAAGAATTATTATCAACGGAGTGTGATTTTCTTATCCCAGCTGCTCTAGGGAGCGCTATAAATGATTCAAATGTAGACTCAGTAAATTGCAAAGTAATCATTGAGGCCGCTAATGGACCAGTTACTGGTGATGCTGCCAAGGCTCTTTGGGAACGTAAAATAGCAATAATTCCAGATATTTTAACTAACGCTGGTGGAGTTACGGTTTCTTACTTCGAGTGGGTCCAAAACCTTCAGCAGTTTAAGTGGTCTGAGGCAGATGTTAACGAGAAACTTGAGTATAAAATGGTTCAAGCTTTTAATGAAGTATATGAGCTAAAGAAAAAGAAAAGTATTCCTATGCGAATTGCATCATTTATGAGTGCAATTGATAGAGTAGCAAGTGCATACAATTTGAGAGAAGGATAGCCGATATTTTTTATTCTATTTTACAAAATAAAAAAATTCATTTAATCAGGTAATAGAGCTAATTATTTATTGCTAGCCTAGCGGTTCTTTACTCTATTTTAAAAATTACATTCTAAATTTTACTTATTTTTCAAATATTTTATATATTTGTGTCAGATTATTTAGCCAAAACGGGAGATTAAGCTATGAAAATCAATTTTCTTTCCTTTTCATTATTAATTTTTATTTTTAGTTGTGATAGCAATAAGGTCGCCGAAAAGCCAGCCTCATCATTCCATGGGAAATTCAAGACAAATAAAGATTGGTGGCCAAATCAACTTGATTTAAGTGTCCTAAGAAAAAACTCATCTTTGTCAGACCCTATGGGTCAAAACTTTGACTATGAAAAAGCATTTAACAGCCTAGATTATCAGGCTTTAAAGGATGATTTGCGTAATTTAATGACTGAATCCCAAGATTGGTGGCCAGCAGACTATGGACACTACGGTGGATTATTTATACGAATGGCATGGCACAGTGCTGGCGTATACAGGACAGGTGATGGTCGTGGTGGAACTAGGGATGGGCAACATCGTTTTGCACCTCAAAATAGTTGGCCTGATAATGCAAATCTAGATAAGGCGAGAAGATTAATTTGGCCGATTAAACAAAAATATGGAAGCAGAATCTCATGGGCAGACTTGATGATACTTACTGGAAATGTTGCTTTGGAGTCTATGGGCTTTAAGACTATTGGCTTTGCTGGCGGGAGAGCAGATGTTTGGGAACCTTCTGGAAATATATACTGGGGATCAGAAAGTAGATGGCTTGATGATGAGCGTTACAAGGGCGACAGAGAGTTAGAGATGCCACTGGCGGCTGTCCAAATGGGTCTGATTTATGTAAACCCTCAAGGCCCTAACGGAAACCCCGATCCAGTCGCTGCTGCCAAAGATATTAGAGAAACTTTTGGAAGGATGGGGATGAATGATGAGGAAACGATTGCGCTTATTGCTGGCGGGCATACGCTAGGAAAAACTCATGGAGCTGCCAAAGGTTCACACGTTGGTCCAGAGCCAGAAGCTGCAGCAATTGAAGAGCAAGGGCTAGGATGGAAAAGTAATTACAAGTCTGGTAAAGGAGCAGATGCTATAACTTCGGGACTTGAAGTTATATGGACCCCATCTCCTACACAATGGAGTCATACATTTTTTAAAATGTTATTTGAAAATGATTGGGAATTGACTAAAAGCCCTGCCGGCGCTCATCAGTGGGTAGCAAAAAACGCATCTGAAATTATGCCTGATGCTTATGATAAAAACAAGAGGCATAAGCCCACTATGTTGACAACAGATTTATCGCTGAGATTTGATCCAGAATATGAAAAAATTTCTAGAAAGTTCTATGAAAACCCTGAGTTTTTTGATGATGCATTTGCTCGAGCATGGTTTAAATTGACTCATCGGGATATGGGCCCTAGGACAACATATCTCGGACCTGAAGTGCCAACCGAAGAATTCATTTGGCAAGATCCAATTCCTTCAGTTAATCATCAGCTTGTAGGAGCCAGTGATATTTCTGGATTAAAAAAACAAATTATGAGCTCTGGACTTTCAGTGCGGGATCTAGTCTCAACAGCCTGGGCATCTGCAAGCACCTTTCGAGGTTCTGATAATAGAGGTGGAGCAAACGGTTCTAGATTGGCGCTCCTTCCACAAAAAAATTGGGAAGTTAACAACCCTAAACAGCTAGAAAATGTTTTGATAAAGTTAAAAGAAATTCAAAATAGTTTTAATTCTAAATCAAAAAGAAAAAAAATATCCATGGCTGATTTAATTGTTTTAGGAGGCTGCGCTGCTATTGAAAAGGCCGCGAAGGATGGAGGGCGCAGTGTCAAAGTTCCTTTTACACCTGGGAGGATGGATGCAACCCAAGATCAAACTGATATTAAGTCTATGGGTGTACTTGAACCGATGGCAGATGGGTTTAGGAATTATTTAAAAAGAAAGTACATATTCTCAACAGAAGAATTGTTAGTGGATAAAGCTCAACTTCTTACTCTTACAGCTCCAGAAATGACGGTGCTTTTAGGGGGGATGCGGGTCCTGAATACTAACTACGATAATTCTAAACACGGAGTACTTACTGAAAGCCCAGAGACATTGACAAATGATTTTTTTGTAAACCTTTTAGATATGAATACAGAGTGGAAGGCGATGCCTAATTCAAAAGAAGAATTTGAAGGAAGAGATAGAAAAACTGGTGATCTAAAATGGACAGCTACTCGAGCTGATTTGATTTTCGGGTCAAACTCTGAATTGCGTGCGCTGGCTGAGGTCTACGCTAGTGACGATGCCAAGAATAAGTTTACAGATGATTTTGTTAGCGCCTGGAACAAGGTAATGAACCTTGATCGCTTCGATATATAGAAATCAATAGATAAATACACAAAATCTTCAAAATTCTATATTATTGTATTTATATAAACATATATAATTCATAACATTATGTAATGAATGTAAATATTTATTATTTATTTACGATATCTCTATATACTTAAAACCCCACAAAAGTGGGGTTTTAAGTATATAGAAGGCTGTTTTTTTATTTTTTTATTAGGAATGCGTTAGGAAAGGTCAGAAGTTCAATCTGCTGTTAAACACTTGGGAGGGTTTTAACATGAACAGATTATTATATATTTTATTTTTTAGTTCTTACCTCTTTTCTTACGTAATCAATGTTCCTCAAGACGCAGAGACTATTCAGGAAGGCATAGAAGAAGCAGAAACAGGGGACACGGTTTTAGTCGCACCGGGTGTTTATTACGAGCATGTACTCCTTGAGAAAGAGATTGTTTTGGCTAGTCACGCTATCTATGATAACCTTGAGACAGGCTGGCTTAATAATGAAAATATCGAGCAGACTATTATCAGCGGAGCTGAAGAGCCAGAAGATCCGAATAAAGGAAGCTGCCTCATTATTCGAGATGGAAATATTGCGCCAACTGTAGTTGGGTTCAGCTTTGAAGATGGAGTGGGTACATCTATGATTGAAGTGGATTGTGGAGCTTTTCCGATACGATCAGGCGGTGCTATCTTGCTTTTTAAGGCCTACCCAACCATTACCTACAACCGGTTTATGGGCAATGGGACAGTTCAAGCTTCTGAAGGTGGAGGCGGGCCAGAGGCTACATTGGTTGTTACCAACGGCGGAGGTATTGGTCATTTTGATGATGAAGATGTTGAGTTTGATGAGGATCGCAATAGTTACAACCGCAATACGGATCCAGTTAGAGACGTGCCAGCCACCTTAAATTTTCAGAATAATTATTTTGCTAATAATAGTAGTGGGAATGGTGAGAACATGTACTCCCATGGCTATGATGGTTCCATTGATGTAAGTGGCAGTGTCTTTGAGAATATTGATTGCGAAACAAACACGGTCAATGATTTTATTCTTCATTCCATTGAAGATCAGGCAGACTATATCCAGAATGATATATCGGGTAACTGTATTGATGGTAATGCCATCTATGTATCCAGCAGCGCTGGTGATGATAACAACTTAGGTACCGAGGCAGAACCCTTGAAAACTATCGGGCAGGCGCTAGGCATGGTCAAAAAAGGAGACAATACGACAATCATTCACCTGTCTTCAGGGGTTTACTCAAGAGAGGGCAATGGTGAAACATTCCCAATTGTCCCTCCGGACAATGTCCACCTAATTGGTGAGAACAGTGCAACCACAATATTAGATGCCGATGCGGATGAGGAAAATGAAGCACCGGTGATGATTATAAAAGTAGTTGAAAATGTAAGAGTAGCAAATTTGACCTTAACCGGTGGCTCTT
>CAZLPW010000118.1:0-2423 GCA_964561495.1 uncultured bacterium
CATTGATTATAAACCGATACAACCAGGTGATGTAGAAGAAACCGTTGCCGATATTAAAATCTCTCAAAGAAAATTAGATTATAAACCGAAAACTGCAATAGAAAAAGGTATCCCTTTATTTATATCATGGCATATGAAATCTGTTGAATTAAAATCATCTATTTTTTCTAGGGTATATTTATCAATGTCAATGCCTTTATAAATAAAATGATTTTCATTTTGATTGAGAATTTTCCTTAATTCAGCAAATTTACAACCCAACTCAATAATTGTTTTTTCACTATTTAATTCTAGCCATGACAAAATATTTTTATATCTTAATATTGCCTCCTAATCATTTTTTTTTTATTGATTTTCTTGTTTTTTATAAAATTCTTTTTTTGATTTTTTAATCATTAATTTTTACTTATGAAAAAATTTTTCAAAACATAATGTGCAATTGATGGATTCTCTTTTAGCCTTCTAATTGAATAATCAAACCAATTAGGACCAAAAGGAACATATACTCGAACCTTGAACCCTTTTTTTATAAGCGATTCAAGTCTTCCTTGCATTGGCACTCCGTATAATACTTGGAATTCAAACTGTTTTTTAGAAATATTATTATTTTCAGACCAATATAGCCATTGATTTATTAAGTCTTGATCATGAGTGGCAATTCCTGAGTAGGCACCTTTTTTCGCCATTAATTTAGCAAGCAAAAGAAAATTATTCTTTATTTCCAGACGATCCTGAAAAGCTAATGAAGTTGGTTCTTTATATATGCCTTTACATATTCGCGAATTAAAATTTTTATTTGCTAATAAGTTAATATCGTTTTGACTACGTATTAGATAAGATTGAATTACAATTCCAACATTTTCATACTTAGACTTACAATAATGATACATTTCTATTGTTTGCTCTGTATACTTGGAGCTTTCCATATCTAAACGCAAGAAATTACTGTGTTTTTTTGCACTATCTAAAATTTTATCCAGGTTATTTATCGCTTGGTCGTAGGAAATACTTAGACCAATATGTGTTGGTTTTAGGGATATATTACAATCTAGATTTTTGTCTGAGATTTTCTCATATAATAAACAATAGTCTAGCGCTATCTGTTTTGCTTCATTCGGCTCCGAAGTGTGCTCTCCCAAAATATCAATAGTTGCACAAAAACCTTTTTTGTTTAATAATTTAATTTGTTTAAGCGCTTCTTCAATTGTCTCGCCAGCAACGTAGGGCTTAGCAAACGGTTTGGCAAACCATTTTGGCAGATGATTGAGAGTGCTTGTAATTGCCTTATTTAAAAAGGACATATTGGGAATTAGTTTTTTTCAAATTTGATTATAGCAATTTTAATAAAAAAATAGACATAAAAAATGAAGTTTAATTTGACTCACCAAAATATAGAAGATTAACTTCCGAAGCTCATTTCATTTAAAAAAAAAGCATATGTATAGAGATTTTGGAACAGTTTTTCTTGCAACTGTGATAGCTATTATATTTGTGGTTGTGCCACTAGTAATAGCGTGGTTGGTTGCCCCATCAAAAAAAACCAAAGAAAAACTTCAGACATACGAATGTGGAGAGGTCACAGAGGGTTCTGCTTGGCTACAATTCAATATTAGATTTTATGTAATAGCTCTAATATTTTTAATTTTTGATGTTGAAGTTGTTTTTTTGTTCCCATGGGCTGTTGTTTTTAAGGAACTAGGACTTTTAGCTTTAGTTGAGATGGGTATATTCTTACTCGTACTAGTAGTTGGGCTGGCATATGTTTGGGTTAAATCTGATTTGGACTGGATAAAGAGAACAGTACGCTATGGGACTGGAAGATATCAAAAAATTTCAATTAATCAGGAAAAGTAAATGGGTATTTTAACAAATAAATTTCAAGAAGATAATGTAATCGTAGCTAAACTTGAAAAGTTATTGAATTGGAGTCGTAGTACAAGCCCTTGGTTTTTTCAATTTGGAACTGCATGTTGTGCAATTGAAATGATGGCCGCCGCCGCTCCTAGGCATGATATTAAGCGCATAGGATTTATTCCACGTTCATCTCCTAGACAAGCAGATGTAATGATTGTCGCTGGCACTGTAACTATGAAAATGGCTATTAGGGTTAAAAAATTATACGAGCAGATGGCTGATCCAAAGTATGTTGTTGCGATGGGGTCTTGTGCTACTAGCGGAGGGCCTTATTGGCAACATGGGTATCATGTGCTTAAAGGTGTTGATATCGTAATTCCTGTTGATATTTATGTTCCAGGATGTCCTCCGAGGCCTGAATCTTTGATTGAGGGTTTGCTTAAGCTACAAGAACAGATTCTTGAAGATCGTCCGTTAACAAGAAAAATGGTATGACTGATAATCAAGATAAGCTAATTATAGATCTTGTAAATAAAGGTTTAGATGGTGATATGGAGAGTGTTAATGCT
>CAZLPW010000118.1:2433-5126 GCA_964561495.1 uncultured bacterium
AAGATGGTTCGGGCCAAAGCAAAAGCTATGATTATAAAGGTGCAAAAAGGCAAGATTGAAAGGCCTTTGCCTTCCGAAGAACAAAATACTAAATCAATAGAATCTGTTAAGATGAGTAGCGTTGATGCCCTATCAAAAGATGAAATGATACATTATCTTGTAAATAAAGGTTTAGATGGTGATATGGAGAGTGTTAATGCTCATCCAGATAAGATGGTTCGAGCCAAAGCAAAAGCTATGATTGTTAAGGTAAAAAAGGGCACAGTTGAAAAGCCTACAATGCCTGAAATAGAACTTTCTGAAAAAATAAATTTTGAAGAAAAATCAGTAGCTGACAATGAAGAATCATTGAATGAAAAACTAGCAAAATTAATTAATGAAAAATTTCCAGGTTCATTAATGAATGATGATGTAAAAGAGTATTTAGATCTTAAATCAGATAGTTGGCTAGAGATTGCAAAATGGCTAAAATCAGACAGTGACCTTTTTTTTGATTCTCTCCAGTGTCAGATGGGTATTGATATTGGAGAAGGAATGCTTGAATCAAGGTATAATTTGCATTCTATGAAGCATAATCACTATACAGAAATAAGGATTGTTGTGTCTGCGTCAGATCCAAAGATTCCATCAGTTGAAGAGGTTTGGAGAATTGCTGATTGGTTTGAAAGAGAGACCTATGACATGCTAGGTATTCAATTTATTGGTCACCGGGACCTAAGAAGAATTTTGTTACCAGATGATTGGGAGGGTTGGCCTTTAAGAAAGGATTATGAAGTCCAAGATACATATCATGGAATAGTAATTCCTAAAATGAAAGAAGGATGGGAGTAGTACACGGCGAAGAAATGGTCCTCAATATTGGGCCTCAACATCCGGCAACACACGGAGTACTCCGTCTACAAGTAAGGACAGACGGCGAGGTGGTTTCTAAGATAACTCCTGTAATGGGGTATCTTCACAGGTGTTTTGAAAAGCATTGTGAGAATGTTACATATGAACAAGTTATTCCCTTCACTGATCGATGTGATTATTTATCTTCTATGTCTATGAACTTTGGATATGTAGTGGCAATGGAACGATTAATGGATATTAAAGTTAATGATAGAGTCGAACATATAAGAGTTGTTATGGCAGAGCTTCAACGCATAGCAAGTCATTTGCTGTGTACTGGTGTTTTTGGTTTAGATTTAGGTGCTTTTACTCCTTTTCTGTGGGCTTTGAGAGATAGAGAAAGAATTCTTGACCTTTTTGAGCTTACTTGCGGTGCTAGATTATTATATAATTATATGTGGATTGGTGGGCTAAGTCATGATATCCCAGTTGGTTTTGTTGAGTCTACATTTGAATTTTTAGACTATTTTGAACCAAAAGTTGATGAGTTAGAAAATATTTTAGCTCACAATAAGATATTAATTGAGCGTTCTGCAGATATTGGTGTTATGCCTCCAGAGGTTGCGATAAGCTATGGAGTGACTGGTCCAAATTTAAGAGCATCTGGAGTCAACTGGGATTTGAGAAAAAATGATTCATATTCAATTTATGATAAATTTGATTTTGATATCCCTGTTGGTGAAGGAATTAAGGGTACAGTAGGTGATTGTTGGGATCGATTTTATGTTAGAATTATAGAAATAAGAGAAAGTGTTAAAATAATTAGACAAGCTTTAGCTAGTATGCCGAAAGAGGGAGATGTTCATCAATCATTGCCTAAAAAAATTCGTCCACCTAAAGGTTCAGTATATGCTAGGACCGAAACACCAAGGGGCGATCTAGGATATTACATCGAGAGTGATGGCAGTCCAATTCCTTACAGGTTAAAGATGCGTTCTCCAGCTTTTACTGCTCTATCCGTTCTTGATGAAATTGGTGCAGGCTGGTTACTGTCTGATGTCCTCGCTATTCTTGGAAGTCTTGATATTGTTTTGGGGGAGATAGATCGGTGACAGTTGATTTTATTTATGATACTCTAAATGATTTTTTCCCCAGTTTAGCTGGAAATGATTTTTTTCTTTTTATTTCTATGTTGTTACCTATCGCTGGGTTGCTTGGGTTTATTACTATTTATGGATTTGGTGTTATCTATTCTGAAATAAAAGTCTCATCATTTATTCAAGATAAGACAGGTCCTATGGGCCAAGGACCAGGCTTACATGCAGGTAAGTGGGGTCTGTTACAACCAGTAGCAGATGGAATAAAATTATTTATTAAAGAAGATATAATTCCTGCTAGTGCGGATAGGCCGTTATTTATTCTTGCTCCATTTATGATTTTTATTGGAGCGCTTGTTGCTTTTATAGCGGTGCCATTTGGTGAAAAAATTATTATCGCTGATATGAACATAGGTATGCTTTATATTTTAGGCGTTGGCAGTATAGCCGTTATCGCTTTGATTCTAGCGGGTTGGTCCTCTAATAATAAGTGGGCACTTTATGGTGGGATGAGATCCGCTGCTCAAATTATAAGTTATGAAATACCAGCTGGTATTTCTTTAGTAGTCGTGATTATGCTAGCAAGCTCCCTAAATATGCAAGACATTATAGCATATCAAAAAGGCGGCATTTTCAATTGGATTATTTTTGATAATCCATTTATGCCAATTGCTTTTGTAATATATTTTATTAGTGCCCTAGCAGAATGTAACAGAACACCATTTGATCTTCCTGAGTCAGAGTCAGAGCTGGTAGCAGGTTTTG
>CAZLPW010000119.1:0-5083 GCA_964561495.1 uncultured bacterium
TGCATAAAATTTGGGTACTAATATTGGTGAATGCATTTATAGAAACTGCAATCGATATTAGGATCCCTCCAGAAGCTCCAAGTACTACTTTTATTGCGGCAGTTGCGACCCATTTATTTTCTTTGATACTATTAACATCTAATTGATAGAGGTAGCCTAGGTTGGCGCCTAGATATAGTAGCATAACTCCACCAATACCTAAAAATAAGGAGAGTGGGAGTGTTTTCTGTGGCTCTTTTACTTCTTCAGCCACATAGGTTGCCCCTTCCCAACCGCTAAAAGCAAAGAATGCATATCTAAGAGCTGCTCCTATTGCCAAAATATTTGTCCAAATAGACGATTCTAAAGGCCAAAAATTTTCAGAAAAATGGCTAACACTACCAGTTGAAAAACCAGTTAGTGTAATACCTATAATTCCCCCCACTGCTGCAACCTTGAATATGCTAAAAAATACTTGAATTTTTCCGCTTAAGATTACTCCAAACATATTTACGCATGTAAGTATCCATATTGTAGATAGAGAAATAATAAAAGTAACTATAAGATTAAAAGAATTTCCTGAAATAATAATGTATATTGCATTAATGTATTCGGTAAATACCAGCGCAACTGCAACAATTGATGCGGTCTCCGACACAAAGAACATAGCCCATCCTCTTATAAATGCTACATATGGTCCGTAAGCTTCTTTAAGAAATTCATATGGTCCTCCTGACTTGGGTAGCATAGCAGCTAATTCTGCATAGATCACAGCTCCAAAAATGGTAATTATTCCACCTATGATCCATACAAGACCAAAAAGAGATGTGCAACCAACAAGTGCCATTATAGGAGCGGGAGTGCGAAATATCCCAGATCCAATAATTCTGCTAACTACAACTGATACAGATTCTTTTAGGCCTAAATCTTTTTTATAATCTGCCAATCGTAAGTTATCCTAATAAAAGTCTACATATAAATACTGCGCTAATTACCCCAACAGTGTCAGCAACTAACCCAGCAGCAAGAGCATGTCGAGTTCTCCTTATTCCTACTGAACCAAAATAAACAGCTAAAACATAGAACGTTGTCTCTGTTGAACCAAACATTGTTGCTCCGATTTTTGCAATCAATGAGTCTGCGCCATGTTGGTTAACCAAGTCTGAAAGGAGACCTATTGAGCCACTCCCTGATAGAGGGCGCATTAGAGCAAGGGGAAGGTTTTCAGGAGGGAAACCCATAACATTCAAAAGTGGAGTTAGCAAAGATAAAATCATATCAAGTGTGCCTGAAGCTCTAAACATCCCAATTGCAACGAGTATAGCGACAAGATAAGGTATAATCCGAATCGCAATTGTAAAACCATCTTTGGCTCCATCTACAAAGCACTCGTAGACTTTTACCTTTTTTATAACGATGCCATAGAAGGGTATGCCTGTTAGCAAGAAAGGAATGATATATCTTGATAATTCGTTGGTAAACGCGACTATTGAATCAATCATTATTTTTTAGAGTTTGATTTTTAAAAAATGACATTTTTTCCATAGCCTTTACTGCCACAATGGCTGCAGTTGTAGATAGACTAGTTGTTATGATTGTAGTAATAAATATTTGGTTTGAGGCTGCACCCATTAAGCCAACCACAGTTGCTGGAAGAATTAATTGGATGCTAGAGGTATTAATTGCTAAAAAAGTACACATGGCATTTGATGCTGAATCTTTTTCTTGATTCAGCTCCTGCAGCTCTTCCATTGCTTTTAGACCAAGAGGTGTGGCCGCATTGCCAAGTCCAAGCATATTAGCAGCCATATTTAGAACAATAGATCCGATTGCGGGATGGTCTTGCGGAATATCTGGAAATAGACGAATAGTAATTGGTTTAAGAGCGCCTGCAATAAGCCCAATCAAACCTGATTTCTCGGCTATTTTCATAGTCCCTAGCCAAAGAGCCATTATTCCAATTAGTCCGATTGCTATTTCTACAGCCGTTTTAGACATTTGTATTGCAGATTCAGTTACTTCATCAATTCTCCCATTTATGGTTCCCACTATTACGGAAATGAAAATCATAAAAAACCAAATGTAATTTAGCATTTATTCACTTGCCTGCGTTGGAGACTCAAGAATAGTAATCTCAGGTTCACCACCATTTGTATTAAGTCTTGCGGGGATAGAAATTGGAAGAGTGACTTGATACTTACCATGACCGCATGCAAAGTTTGATACTATAGGTATATCCAGATCGCCACATATATCCATAATTATTTCGTCTGAGTTGCGACCAAAAGGGACTTCTTGGTCTTTGAAATCACATAACTCACCAATTATTAAGCCTTTTATTTTTTCAAACATGTTGGCATCACGCATGTGGATAAGCATTCTCTCAAAAGAATAAAGATATTCATCTATGTCCTCAAGGAAAAGTATTTTTCCTTTGGTATCTATTTCTTGATTTGTGCCTAATCGATTTGATAGGAGGCACATGTTCCCCCCACAAATAGGGCCTATTGCATCACCCTTTTTTAGAACTCTAGCTTTCAAATCTTTAGGGTTCTTAATAACTATGGGAGTATTACCTGAGGTTACTTTTTCCATACATCTAAAATTAAACTCAACGAATCCATGTTTGTGACTAACAAGCATAGGACCATGGAAGGTAACTAAATTGGTATTTTGGATTATAGAGTGTAAGTAGGCGGTTATATCACTAAATCCCATAAAAATTTTTGGATTGTTTTTTATAAGACTGTAATTAATTAGAGGTAGGACTCTATTAGCGCCATATCCGCCACGAGCGCATAAAATTGCGTCTATTTCTGGATTTGCAAACATATCATTAATATCTTTTGCTCGTTCTTGAGGTGTCCCAGCAAAAGGCCCCCAGCGCAATTTACAACTTTTACCAGTGATAGTTTTGTAGCCCGCTGAATCAAAGTAAGATCTAGTAAGAGAAAAAATTTTATTATCTAACCAATAAGAAGGGCTGATTATTCCAATCGTTGAATTTGGCATTAGTCTTTTAGGTTTTATCATAAACTTGTGATGATTTTATCTTGAAGTTTTTGATAGGGTTTGGGTTTTCCTATAAATCCATTCATGAGAATAGAAAAAGCAAGAGGGCCATGTTTTTTCGAAAAAATATAACCAGAAAGATTACTGGTTCCTGATAAGTGACCAGTCTTTGCAATAATTTGATTCTCTGTTTTGATCAATCTTTTTTTGAGGCTGGTTTTTGTCCCTCCATAAGGAAAGGTTAACAAAAAATCTTTCGAATATTTACTATTGTACATATATGAAAGCAATTTAACTATTTGATCTGTGCTTGTTAAGGTATAGCGGGAAACGCCAGATCCATCTGCGAGTTTTAATTTAGATGTATCTATTGCAGCCGAATCAGCCAAAAAAGCTTTAATTAATTTTAGCCCGCTTGGCCAATCGCCATGTACAGTATCTTTTACGGAAATTGCCTTAGTAAACAATTCAGCCGCTAGATTGTAGCTTTCATACATCATATTTTTTGCTGACAATAATAGAGAATCAGATTTGTGTTTTGCAATAAGCGAACCAGAGGAACCATTTTTTGTTTTGAATATATTTTTTACAGAAATGCCCTTATTTTCTAATTGCTCTTTGAAAACAGTAGCTGTAAAAAGACCTGGGTCAAATATATTTCGTTGAAATGTATCTGCAGATGCTGTATCAAGCACATTACCAGAAATCATAAATAAATTGCTTCTTTCAGGCCAGTCTCTCTCTATCTTGATTTTTTTAAAATCAACTGTGTCATTTTTTGTCTTAGAATGGTTTTTATATTTTATAAACTCAGTTTCTGGAAAAGTTTTAACTTGTACAGGTTTATTTTTAGCGCCAGGGGTGATATAAAAATCTACACAGTTTTTATTGACTGTTAATGGCCCAACTGGCGCAGCATAGCTCCATGAGCCCTCATCCCACATCCAGCCATTTCCATAGTTAAGACTATCCATAAAATTTTCATCTATAAATAAAGTGTCAACTTTGGACATTTTATTTTTTATTGCTTCTGCGAGTGAATCAAGATCCATAATTGTTAGATCTGGATCTCCGCCACCAATTATATATAGATTGTTGCTGTTTTTAACAATATGGGTCTCAAACTGGTAGCCTTTTCCTAGATAATGTATTGCGGCTGCACAAGTGTAAATTTTATTATTACTTGCTGGCATAAGTAGTTTTTTACTATTAAGAGAATATAGGGTATTGCCATTCGTTAGTTCTAAAATTTTAATACTGAAAGTAGCATCAAGGCCTGATTCGATTATAATTTTATTTATTTGGCTTATAATTGATGAATTGCCACTATTTTCAAATCCTATTTGAGGTGGTGTACAAAAAAAATTAAAAGAAATAAAAAAAATTAAAAGTAGTTTGAGTTTAACCAAAGGAACTACGACAGAAAATTAATAAAACTATCTAAAATCTTATGACCAAATTGACACGGGTTATCAATATCCCCTAGTGGGATATTATGATGATCAATAAATGCTTGAGTAGCCTCAATATGAGTTTGGAACCCCCAAATAGGTTTGGTCGTGCTTGCAAATCCCTCAACATTTACCATATCACTTTTTGCAATAATTTCAAAATTCTCCGGAATCTCAGTTACGCCTTCTTTGTGAGAGTATATCATTGGCCCGTTGCAGGCGTCTCCGTAAAGCGTGTCTTTGATAAGTTTCACGTTTCGCACTCCCTGTTTTTTATTATCATCCCAAAGAGGGGCAACTTTACCACCACAGATATGAGCAATGTGTTGGTGCCCATAGCAGATACCTATTACAGGTATATTATTATCGAATGATTCTTCTAAAATATTTGTTAGTTCTTCCTGCCACCTAAAACCATCGTGAACAGAGGCAGCGCTCCCTAGTAAAATAATTCCCATCACATCTTCTTTTATCCTGAGAGAATTTTCAAAACCAAATAATGCCGGGAGGTGGTAGGTCACAGGATGCTCTGTGATACGTGAAATACGGTTAAAGGATTCTATTGCAGGCTTTTCTACTGCGGGATCAATAACCATTAGGTGTTTGTTATGCATAATTTAAATTTTTGAATTGGTATTAAT
>CAZLPW010000120.1:0-5039 GCA_964561495.1 uncultured bacterium
GCTGAAAATGATCTACACAAGCACCATAGGGTAAAAAAGAAAGACTCCCTGAAATATGCTTATATTTAAATTTTTCTGTATCTTCTTTGAAAAATTTTTGCATCCAGGGCCAAGTAAAAAATTCCATACTCATCGAGTGAATCTCTGCAGCTTCCATTGTTGGCCAATGGTAATCAACTAAAGGCTGATTCCTGCTAGAGAAGTTTTGAAATGCGTGGCCTGCTTCATGGGTCAACACAGTTATATCATGATCTGTCCCATTGAAATTGGAGAAAATATAAGGTCTGTTATATTTAGGAAAAGAGGTGCAAAACCCTCCAGGCCTTTTCCCATCTCTGTTTACAAGATCCATCAAATCCTCATTAACCATTATATCGAAAAACTCTCCTGTTTCAGGAGACAATTCATGATACATCTTTTGCGCTGCTTCAACTAACTCTTCTGGAGTTCCCTTTGGCTTGGGATCACCATCTTTAAAGTTTATGCCGTCATAAAAATATATGTGATCTAATCCAAGTATCGATTTCTTTTGTTCTACTAGTTTATTTACTATTGGCACAACATGATCTACAATCTGTTTTCGAAAATTTGAAACTTCTTTCGGACCATAATCAGATCTGCCCATTCTATAATAGCCAAGCTCAATGAAGTTCTCATAACCTAAGGTAACAGCAATATTATGTCTTAATTTGACAAGATTATCGTAAATATCATCTAATTCATTTTCCTTATCATTGAACCAGTTAAAACGGGCCTCGTATGATTTTTTTCGCACGGCTCTATCTGCATCAGAATGAAATGGCCCAAGACCCGCAAGATTATAGTCTTTCCCCTCAAAATTTATCTTTGCACCTGCAGTAAGTTCCGTATAATTATTTTTTAATTTAATCTCATCCTTCAACATTTCTTTAATTTTTGAGTCAAAGGTCTTCAAGCTCACTTCAATATTTTTTAAAAATGTTTCTCCGTATTCATCGATTATTTCTTTTTTGAATTTTGATTCATGTAATGCATTATCAAAGCTATCGTATGCTTCTCTCATATCTGGAGATAAAGAATCATAAAAGTCTATTTCTTACTTTGCTATCTTACTATGAATAACTCTGCTGAAAATCAAACATGCAATTTTTTGGATCACACCAATTTGGTCTGCTGCATTATCAGCATTTTTAAAATCAGTGATCATTTTAGCTAATTTTGTTTTACTTTCATCAAGATCGATGCGTTCGTAATGGAGCTCATTATAAGTCATTTTTTCCTCATACATGTTAAATTGATAATCTTTTTGCTTTTCTTTCTTCTCTGCCAATAGGATTCGGTTCTGGTATCGCTCTCAATAACTCTTTTGTATAACTATGTTGAGGGTTATTAAATATTTTATCTGTATCATTAATCTCAACTAGCTGACCTAAATTCATTACACCAACACGATCTGAAATATGTTTTACAACCGATAAATCATGGGCAATAAACATTATTGAAAGATTGAATTCCTGCTGTAGATCCATCATTAAATTTATAATCTGAGCCTGTATAGAAACATCTAAAGCTGAAACAGGTTCATCTGCAATAATAATTTCTGGTTCTGTGGCTAGAGCTCTGGCAATTCCAATTCGTTGTCTTTGACCTCCTGAAAATTCATGAGGGTACCTATTTGACTGTTCAGAAGAGAGCCCAACCTTATCTAAAAGCCAAAATACCTTATCCATTTTTTCTTTTTCATCAAGCATTGAATTAATATCTAAAGATTCTTTAATTATATCTTTTACCAACATTCTTGGGTTTAGTGAAGAATAAGGATCTTGAAAAATCATTTGCACATGTTTTCTATACTTCCTCATTTCATTTTTTCTAAGGTTACAAATGTCAACAGATTCTTCATCTAAATTAAGAAATATTTCTCCCTCAACATTGACCTCAGGTGCAGTTAGTTTTAATACATTAAGAATTGCATTCCCCAGAGTGGATTTTCCAGATCCCGATTCCCCAACAATTCCTAATGTTTCACCTTTAACAAGATCAAAACTCACTTTTTTAACAGCATGTATAGAGTCAATCTTTCTCTGCATAACACCACCAAATACTGGAAAATCTACAATAAGATCTCTTACTTCTAATATGTATTTCTTTCCATTCTTCATCCTAAAAGATCCTTATTAATTCTAGCATAATGGCCTGGGCTTACTTCAATTAATTCAGGCTCAACCTTTGTTCCAGAGCAAGCACATTCTTCTGGATCAAACCGTGAACATAATTTGCATTCATCTCCTAAATCCAATATAGATGGCACCATACCTTTAAGCGCCTTCAGTCTTTTAGAATTTTGATCCATCTTAGGTATTGATTCCATCAACGCTTTCGTATATGGATTCATTGGATTCTTAAAAAGATCAAATATTGTAGCAATCTCTTGTATAACACCACCGTACATAACAATCACTCGATCACAAGTCTCAGCTATTACCGCTAGGTCATGGGTTATTAAGAGTATCGCAGAGTCATCTCTATTATCCTTCAAATCCATCATCAAATCTAAAATTTGCGCCTGAATTGTTACATCCAAAGCTGTGGTTGGCTCATCCGCAATCAAGAGAATGGGGTTGCACTGTAGCGCCATTGCTATCATTATACGCTGCCTCATTCCGCCTGAAAACTGGTGAGGATAATCATAGATTCTTCTATCTGGATCAGGAATACCAACCTTTTCTAGCATTTCAATACTTTTCAAAGTTGCTTCTTCATCAGAAAGCCCCTCATGTTTTACAAGAATCTCATTCATTTGTGATCTTATTCTTAGCACAGGGTTTAATGACGTCATAGGCTCTTGAAATATCATAGAAATATCTCTACCTCGGATATCTGACATTTCCTCATAACTCAATTTTAAAAGGTCCTTACCATTATATAATACCTCACCGCTTACTATTTCACCTGGAGGGTTAGGTATCAACCTATTAATAGACATCGAAGTAACAGATTTACCTGAACCTGATTCTCCAACAATTCCAAGTACCTCACCCTTAAAAATATCAAAAGAGACATCATTAACAGCTTTAGCTACACCTGCTTCTGTACTGAAGAAGGTTTTAAGATTTTTTATTTCTATTAATTTTTCCTGAGTCATCTCAGCCTTGAATATACTCTAGGGTCAAAGGCCTCACGAACACCCTCACCGATAAAGACAATCGCCAATAGTGTTAAAAACTGGGAGGCGACAGGAGCAAAAACCATCCACCATTTGGTTATATTTGATAGTCCAACATCTAACATTTGCCCCCAAGATGGTGTTGGAGGCGGCAATCCAAATCCCAGATAATCTAAACCGACAAGCGCTGAAATACCAGCTACAACAGAAAATGGGAAATATGTAATTACTGGTACTAGAGAATTTGGAAGTATATGTTTAAACATAACTTTAAAATCTGATTGCCCCATGCTTAACGCTGCAGCTACATATGGCTTTGCTTTTTCACGATAAAATTCCGCACGAATCAAATAAGTCATACTGATCCAATTAACTAGAGTATAAATACCAATTAAAAGGAAAAATGATGGTTTTAAAATTGAAGATATAATTATAATAACAAATAGCATCGGTAAGCTAGACCATATCTCAATCAGCCTTTGAAAAAACAGATCAAATTTTCCGCCATAATACCCCATTGAGCCACCAATAACTATACCAACTATGTAATTAATAATTGTTAGTATTAATCCAAAAGAAATAGAAATGTTAAAAGCATAACATAACCTTGCAAAAACATCTCGGCCAGTATTATCAGTGCCAAGTAAATGTAATCTTGAAGGAGGCTCAAACATTTTATTTCCTTCAAACGTTATGTCTTCGTATGGAGAAAAATGATAAAGAGGCATCACCACCCAGTTATTGCTAAAATTGTCTTCTTTAAAAGCTTTTTTCAGGTTTCTATACTTTGCTTCTCCAGGGACATTTTGCCCAAACTTTTTTCCAGGTATATAGCCTGAAAGGATTGGAAAATATAATTCATCATTATACTTTACAATTAATGCACGATTATTAATTATTAATGGTAAAAAAAATGAGACACAATAAAGCGTAAGAAGGGTTATCAAAGAATAATAACCTCTTTTTAGACTTTTAAATTTTTTCCATCTTTTTTGTAAAATTGATTCTTGCTTTATAAGCATAATTTTTAAAATTTTACTTAAACCTAATTCTGGGATCAACCACAGCTAATGTTAGGTCTGATATTAGATTACCTAATAATCTTATCATTACTACAATAACAAGGAAGCCTAGTGTAATTGGATAATCTCTTGATAGTATAGCCTCATACGCCATCCTCCCAAAACCATCAATATTAAACATCCTTTCAATAAAATATGAACCAGCTATTACAACTCCTAGAATATGTCCTATGCCAGAAGCAATTGGGATAAGACTATTCCGCATAGCATGCAGCCAGATGACTCTTTGTTCTTTGAGCCCTTTTGCAAAAGCGGTTCTCACATAATCTTGACTTAAATTTTCAAGTAAACTATTTTTCATTAAAACCGTCATCGTAGCAAAACTGGTAATTGTCCATGCGATAATTGGGAGTACCATATGGTGAATCTGATCAAAAATCTTCTGAAATGGAGTAAGAGTATCCCAGATTTCAGTAGGGCTCCTAAATCCGCCCAATGGAAAAACATCAAAAAAACTTCCGCCTCCAAAAAGAACCAACAATACACCGCCAAGCGCCCACCCTGGAATAGAATAAGCAATAAATATTATAGCACTAGAACTGAAATCAAAGACTGATCCATGGGACAATGCTTTTTTAATACCAAGTGGAATACATACTAGATAGGATAAAAGAATACCAGTCAATCCAAAAAATAGGGAGATTTTGAATCTTGGTCTCATGACCTCAGTAACTGGCTCTAAGAAGGTGTAAGACTTCCCCAAATTTCCCGTTAAAATTCCTGAAAATTCTTTTTGATATATAACTGCATCAATACCTTGATTTTCCGTAATACCCTCAATTCTCGCATTCCAGAAATCACTTATAGAACCA
>CAZLPW010000121.1:0-231 GCA_964561495.1 uncultured bacterium
CCAGGTAAACTGGGTCGCTGCCGTGTTGTTGTTACCTACCGCATCTGTAAATTTATTTGCCGTTACATCTACTGTTGTCGCACCACTAGAGCTCGGAGTAAAGGTAGCCGTGTAAACCGTGCTACTAGAGGCAGAGAAAGAACTTAAAGAGCCACCACTTACTGTGATGTCGCCCACTGCAAAGTTTGATGTAGCATCGCTACTTGTAAAAGTCAGAGTAAGGGTGCTATT
>CAZLPW010000121.1:263-4995 GCA_964561495.1 uncultured bacterium
GCTGGATACTGCGCTTCCACCTGCCGCTGCCGTGATCGCCATCGTAGGCGCTGTGCCGTCATAGGTCCAGGTAAACTGGGTCGCTGCCGTGTTGTTAGTACCTGCTCCATCAGTAAATGTTGAACCACTAACATCAATTGTTTTCGCTCCGCTTCCGCTTGGAGTAAAGGTAGCCGTGTAAACCTTACTATTGGTAGCAGAGAAGGAACTTAGACTACCTCCACTGACAGTAATATCTCCTACTACAAAATTTGACGTAGGCTTACTACTGGTGAAAGTCAGGGTCAGGGTGCTATTATTTGTGGTCGCCCCGCTGGATACTGCGCTTCCTCCCGATGCTGCTGTAATCGCCATCGTCGGAGCTGTACAAGTAGAGCTAGACCAGTCGTATGGCCAATTGCTATTTGAATCCCAAGATGTGTGTACGGCACATTTATTTTCATCAGACATATTTGAACTAAGAAACATATTGGTCATATTTGTAGCGCTTGAAATATCCCAAAGAGACAAATCTTGATTAAAACTAGAGGTGCCACGGAACATTTGCTGGAATCTTGTCACGTTAGAAACATCCCATGAGGATAGATCAGAATTAAAATTAGAACAATTATAAAACATATTAAAAAAGTCTGTGATTCCCGATACATTCCAACCTGATAAATCTGAGTTCAATGCTGTAGCTCCAGCAAACATCTCTAGCATAGATGTTACATTAGAAACATTCCAACTTGATATATCACTGTTAAAGCTTGTAGCATACGCAAACATATAAGCCATATTTGTAACACTTGACACATCCCAATCTGATATACTGCCATTAAAAGTTGTGTTACCCTTGAACAACTCATACATATTCACTACGTTAGAAACGTCCCAGTCTGATACGTCACCATTAAAGGTGGAATTTTTAAATAAATAACTCATATCGGTTATGAGCGAAACATCCCATGTGGTGATATTTCCGTAAGTAGATACAGCTGATGAGTTGTCTGATACCCAGAGATTTACCGCAGTCTGAAGCTGTGCTTTTGTTGTTGGTTGAAAACCATACGCAACAGAGGAAAACACAAGAAGCGCGCTAAATAGTAGAATAAAATTCTTTCTCAGTCTACTTAACATTAACAACTCCCGGCAGCCATCCCTTGATCTCAATCTCGTTATCATTTGGGTCTAACATCTCGCAGTAGAATGTCTGAAAATCAAGGCCCGATGATCCCGAACTGTTAGCAAAAAATAAAAGGTCTGCGATCTTTACGTTGCCGCTGTAGCCTACGGAGTCATCGCTCATGTATATCGCCACTATCTCTACCTTATCGGGATACTCAGTGGTTAGAAACATTGGCTGTGAGCCACCAACGCCTGTAGCGAACTGACCTGAGTTGACACCGTTCAGAGATAATATAGTCGGGTCATACTCAATCATCACGCTCGCGCCAACAAGGTTCTCAACGCCCATGGCAAATAGGCTTACGGTAAAAGACTTTCCCTTGTCTACGCTATAATAATTAGGACTAAAAATATATGCCGGGGTAATGTAATCGATCGCGCCACTGTTTTCATCAAGCGGATTGTCCAGTATATCATCTAGAGGCTCGGGATCGTTCCCACAGCTGAGGATAAAAAAGGACAAAATAAACAACAGATAGCGTTTGATCAAATGTCCACCCTCCAGGTTAATTTCGTCTCCCTGATAAGCGGATCATAGGCCAGCATCAGCGGCCTGGAAGAGTAGTCGGGCATAACCGGCTCCATAACATAGGCGTGGATCACATTCGCGACCCATATGCCAAGGAATCCCCCCAGAAACAGGCCCACATTCGAATTAGCTGAGTTCATCTTGCTGTCAATACTAATAATCTCAGAGCGGTACTTGTTAATATCATCAGGTGTCGTAGCCTGCCTGTAGAGCTCTGCCACATCGCTCCTCTCGTTCTCATATTTTTTATAGCTAACCTGATTATTTATGACCATCAAAACCATGAACGCCTCGAGACCCATAAATGCAAACGCTGACGTTTTCCTTCCGATATACAGCTGGCCTCCACCTGGAAACATTAGCGACTTCTTCATCGCGTCCATATTAGACTTTGCAGCAGATACAGACTGGACCTTCACCTGGACCTCTTTTTTCTTAGTAAGATGATCTGGCGGATAGCGATCAAGGAGCTTGTAGGCCAGAAGCTGAACCTCCATACCGAGATCATCAGGATTGCCCCTGTACTCAATTTTTTTATTCTTTAGTGCTTTGCGATGTGCGACTGAGATTGCGCTGACCTCAACCGTGTACTTACCGACCTCATTAAGTACGTAGCCGATAATAACCTGCTGAACGCCTAAAAGATTTCCTGCTCTGACCGCACACTCAAGCGACGTGCACCCGCTAAGTTGGAACCCTCTTTTTTCCAGAACGGCGACCATTTGATCCCGCTCCATGAGATACATTTGCTGGGTGGCGTCTAACTCTTTATAAAATATATCAGTGAGGTTAAACGCATCCCGCTCATTAATTCCTCGCGGCACCAAATCCATGACAGCCACGGTATACTTTGTGAACTGGCCAAAGACTATAGAAAACAGAAATCCAAACACTGTAATAAACTGTTTCATTTATGCATTTAACTCTCAAATTATTTCCTGATAACGTAGACAAAACACCCCACCCATCAGATTTCTCCGACGAGAAAAGGCTATTTTACTACGGTTTGTTATCATAATCGCGAGCCTAGGATCCACATTCCCGAGGCGTAACACAATTATATGATCAGTCTGATTTTAATACATAGAGAGTATAATGTCTACTAAAATCTTTTGTCTGAAGAATTTTTAATTTTTTGAGATTTAGCGACAGCGCAACATGCACCGAAACCGATTTTAATATAAAATAAATTTTTAATCAGATAAAATTTTTTCGTAGTAGGTGTCAATTTTTTTATAATTAATCTCATCAATAAAAACAGAAAAAGAAAAGTAGCATATTAAAAAATCAATATCCAAAAACCAGGGCGGAATAAATTTTGGTGACCGCACAAGTTTATCCTTTACCATCAACTTAATTATAGAAATATCATCCAGGTCCAACTTACCTGAGAAAATCAACCTCGACACATCCTCCTTTCCATAAGAGACAGCGGCCCTGAAAAAATTATGCACCCTGATCAGACCGTCAAGATAGACGATGTCTTTTGTGAAAGGCGCACCGCCGCTGGTGATGCCACCACGAAAAACCCTTCTGGTGCTCTCAAAGGCCTGTGTCTTTGAATCGCTTCTTTCAACAAAAAACCTGTAGACCTCGATAAAATCCGCACCGTTAATCGCCATATCAATCGCTATTACTCGGTCAGAAAGACGTCTCATTCTTTTTATATCTACGGAGCCAGTTATAAACTCAGAGAAAACAGCTAGACCCTCCTGTGTTTTCGTTATAGAACCATAGTTTGCCCCAAGCACAGGCATACTATTCTGCATCCTACCATTTATGGTAGTGGCAACATGAACCAACGCCTCATGGTTTATAAGCTGGTTAACATCCTTCTGAGTAAATCTGGCCGACTTCCTGATCCTGATCCTTCTTACTGATGCGGTTGCCTTGGCAGAAAGATTATCCACGACCAGAACCTCTGGCGCCTTATCCTTAAATATCTTTTGGACAGATTCCTCTATCAGAGACTTAAGCTCATCCGATGATATCAATTTTGGCTTACGAAACTTGCTCTTGTTCTTTTGAAAAGATTCGATTATCTCATCAAAACGAATTGCGAGATCAAGTGGTGATGTTGTGCCATCACGAAAAGTAGCTCTAGGTGTCCCGTATATCTCCGCAGATAGATTGAAAAATGATTCGGTCCCGACACTTTCCAGCATTATCGCGCTCTTTAGTATGTCGTCTGACTTTTTCTTTAGCCACGTATCGTAGTCTGTGTCTTTGAATAGGGTATTTGCCTTAGATAAAATATAGACAACCTCGGCAGAGTCAAAGGGCTCGTACTCGATGGTAGGGATTTTCTGAGATTTATTATTAAAAAAGGAAAGCCTCGCGCTGGAAGGCCACCTGAGAGATCTAAGAATTCGAACCTTCTTGCTGGCCCTGAATATTATACCAGAAATTTTCTTGAGCCTTAGACGCTCGCTGGCTGCTAGCATTTAGTTTTAGTCAATTATTTAACAGAGCCTATCAGCTCATACTCATTCGCACTGTCTATGTGAACGCTGCAGAATTCACCCTTATTTACCTTGCCCTTTATCTGTACAATATTATCAATATCAGGTGAGTCAAACTCTGTCCTTCCTACGCTCACGCTTTCCCCTACTTTATCAACTAAAACTTTAACTGTTTTCCCGATAAAGGTTTTGTTCCTTTCCATACTAATCTCAAGCTGGATATCCTGCAACTCATTCATGCGATCATCCTTAATATTTCTTGGCACATCATCACTAAGGTCCGCGGCGAGGGTGCCCTCCTCTTCAGAATAGGTAAACACCCCGAGCCTTTCAAAACAAATCTCCTCGACAAAGTCTCGAAGCTCCTGGTAGTGGTCATCAGTCTCGCCTGGGTATCCAACAATCAGCGTTGTCCTGAGGCTCAAACTCGGAATCGCTGACCTTAGCCTGTTTATTCTGTCTCTGATTCCTTTTTGACCTAACCCTCTTCGCATAGACTTGAGGATATCGTCCACAGCATGCTGGATAGGCATATCAAGATAGTTGCACACCTTATCAGAGTCTGCCATTGCAT
>CAZLPW010000122.1:0-1279 GCA_964561495.1 uncultured bacterium
GATAGCCAGCATCATCGTCTGGATTATTCGTTAATGGAATCTCTAAAAAGAAATTATTCTGACCGTTGCAGCTGGCATCGTTCCAATTCCCATCACCAGCGTATCTTTGTGCGCAGTCCTCTTCTCCGGAATTATTTGGTTCACCACCAGCCCACTGTGTATAGGTGACCTCTTCACCCGTTACCCATACCCATTCACCCTCATTAGCCTCATCCGTAAAACCTATCCACCCGCCATTCTCACCAAGAAAATCATTTTCTTCTTGCGATGAAATTGTCGCAAGATGTCCGCCATTCGACTCTACCTGCTGTATAGCAGAAGCCCAACGCATTGGAGTTGTGGAGCGATAGTAGCATGAATTATTAAAGGAGCCAATATATGTGTACCCCTCAATCTCCAATTCACAGTCTTCACCTTCGTTGTCATCGCCACCGTCATCGTAGAAAAAATCATGAAAGCTGAATGGACCCGCGCCAACGGGGCCACCGTTTTCATTTGCTGTTGCAGCATCAGTGTTGGGATCATATGACCAATCCTCATGGAGCGGCCACTCTTCATTGTAGGGGTCGCCGTCGTTGTTGTATTGCCACCACTTTGAGGTAAAGGGCTCATAGTCCATTTGGCCGCCATCCTCTCTGAAGTCCCAGGTTCTCTCTAGCTGTCTAGTGAGGTATTCGCCTGACAGGTTTATACCAGGGTCTGAGTTGATATTGTTCCACTCGTCAACCCCGACACCGCTATTTATCACAGACACCGTAGAATCATCAAGCCACTTGTTCTGGTCTTCAAGAGCCAGCATGGTGTCATGATAGGTTGAGGTATAACCGTAATCATCAACCACATCCCACGCCCAGGGATCTCTCTGCATAAAATCAGTTAGCGCCTGCTGGTTCCACCAGACGTTATTGTGCCAGTTTATGTTTCTGTTTGAGGGGTCGTAGCCATCTTGTACTGGTTGGTTAAACTCGTCCACGCTATTTCCATCACCATCTACTGATATTGAGGGCTGTGTCATGATGCTCATGGTACCATTCCCACCTGGTTGCCAGACAGTCCAAGAATTAATATCATAAACAGACTGCCCGTGGGCCCTGGTATTGAGCAATAAATTATTTTTAACCGTCAGATTATTTTGACCTCTATACCATACAGCGGAGCAAGTAATATTTGCGAATGTGCACTGGTCAATCAGACCATAATCAACCTGTGAATAAATAACAACAGCCTCACCGGTCATGTTCATTATGGAGCTATTCTGGATAATTACCGTGTCCATGGT
>CAZLPW010000122.1:1379-4994 GCA_964561495.1 uncultured bacterium
TAAAACCAGAGCTGCCGTCATCATTGGGGAATGGTTGAATCGTTGCAGGATGTTGTCCCTCAGAAGGGACCTCGCCAATTATCGCAATGCTACGGTCTGTATTGATCTTGGTTCTTTGCAGATAAACCTTGTCCGCCTGGAGGACGTAGACATCGTGCTGTTCGTCATCATTCATGATTGTTTCCTCAAGATGTCCAGGAGCAGAGGACCAATCAACTAGAAGAGTGTCTTGTGAAAACACTGTTGATAAAGAGGCCACAAGCGCAAAAAAAGTAACGTTAAAATATTTTATATTCATTTGGGTTCCCGTGATGGTTTTTTGAAGATTTAAGAACGAATATTTTGCTATAGTAAGACAAAAATGAACGCCTACTCCTAATTTAATTCTAATGATAATCCTTAGACTGCGGCGAAGATCTGTACCAGATCATAACCTAAGGATGACTACACACTCTAGAGATTAATATGAATTGACAATTTATACAAAACTAAAATCAATATATCTTAAAATAAATAGTCCAAAATAATATCTATTATAAACGATACAAAAAACCCCAGAAAACTGTGGTTTTAATTTGCACCTAATAATTGTTATTTCATTCCCGTAACTCTGCTTGGTTTTTCTAAGACACCAAAGTCTTTCACGGACACATTAACAAAATTTGGATTGTTGATGACTGCATTATTAAACAATTCACTAGCTAGAGAAGCATCCAGTGCCTCCTTGTTTTCCCAAGTATATACTCCACCATATGTGTTTCGTTCTTCATCAGAGAGCCAGACCTTTGAAATAAGACCAGGAACCTGAGCAAATGCAGGAGCTGCCTGCTCTGTTATATTTAAAAAATCATCGTGAGTGATACCCTCTAGATTAAAATTAACCACTGATATATGCATACTTATACTCCTAATATTTTGGTCATATAATATACTATTTAAAATATATTATGTTTTTACTATTAAGTCGAAAGATAAGGTAACCAAAAGTGAGGCCCATATCAAAATATTAAAATCTGTTATAATAGGATTAACATATGAAAGGATTTCACTAGCTATCCCATGCGGCGATAATATCCTTGTGTAGCTTAACGGCCATATATTTTTTTCTGTCTGCCTTGTTTTTGATATTTCTTGATCTAGATTTAATCTCAAAATATGACTCTTCAAGATAACCTTTTCCAGTCTTTATTTCTCCTAAATTTTTGTAAGTCTGGTACACGTTCCAATATACAGAAATGACGTCCCCACTTTTTGGCTCTGCATCCTCAATCATACCATCAAAAATTTTAATATATTTCCTTGCGTCTGTTTTTAAACCCTTCTTTATGTTTGTAATTGCTAGCCAGGCAACTGTGGTGAGTCGAAGAACTGGATAGTCTAAATACAAACTATCAGCGATTTTAAAATAAAAAGCTGCGCTATCGTAGTTTGACAAGCTAAAATAAGTAATCCCAATAGACTTAAACCGTTCAGAGGAAACATAGTCATCATCAAATGATTGAGAAATTTTTAATGATCTCTTGAAATTATTCAGAGCATCGTTGTAGTCAGTATTATAAAGCTGTGCCTGGCCCAGATTTAATAAAGTAGCGTTAAGGCCTATGTTATCATTTAGCTTTTCTTTGATAGCTATACTTTTGTTGAAATAATCTACTGCGCTGTTAAAATCGCCCATATCGTAGTAGACCTCACCAAGATTATTAAGTGTTTTACCGTAGTTCCGTGTATCACCTAGCTCTTCTTTAATTTGGAGACTTTCTAAATAGTATTCAATGGCTTTTGAATAGTCAGAATCCTTCCAATACCATATACCAATATTGTTAACATACTTAGAAACCTTGAGCTTATCATCAACTTCTTTGGCTATTGTAAATGCCTGCAGCCAATATTCTAGCGCATCATCAAGGCTTCCAGTACGATAATACAGGATAGCGATACTGTTCATAGTCTTAGCCATGCTGTTTTTATCATTCATAACGCTTGAAATAGATAATGCCTCTTTAAGTTTTGCTATTGAGCCTTCATAATCTTTTCTTTTCCTCAGTAACTGGCCTTGCTTTCTTAGTGACTCGGCGATACCAGCATTGTCTTGAAGAGATTTGCTTTTGATCAGGGCCTCCTCAAAGTTTTTTGATGCGTCATCGTAGTTGCCTTGCTCATAGTGCATTTGGCCTAAAAACATTTTAGCAAAAACTAAATTTTCATCTTTATTAACAGCCTCAGTCATCAGCTCTATCGCCTTGATATTGTCATCGTGATTATCGCTCAGCGAGTAAACATTTTTTGACTGTAGGTATAGCTCATATGCCTCAGAATCATATTCCTGTCTGGTAAACTGATCAAGCGTTTCAATGTCTAGCTCTTTTACAATATTATCAACTAATACACTAACAACAGACTGCAGATTTTTGCTTTCTATAAAAACCTTTTTAGTGAAGAGGTCCTTTTTTTTGTTCGCATCAAACAATCTCCATCGCAGATGAAAACCGCTATCATCGGGCTGTATGCTACTCTGAAATACATAGTCAACACCCATCTTCCCTGCTATTTCCTCGATCTCCATCTTGCTATTCTTGTAGGGTTTTACCTGTGCAGGCTCAGATACTTTTAACAGTCCCTGTGAAATGGTAGTCAGGTCAAAAATTAGGTCCTCTGTAATCGTCTCTAGGTAGCTTAGTTCTTCAATCTGATTTACGTCTAAATACAAAACAGCAATGGAGTCTATACTCTTACTATAAAAATTAAAATAATATACAAGAGATGAAACAATCAAAGCACCAAATACAGCAGGATATAGAAATTTTCTCTCGCTCTCCAGTTTGGCTTTTACCTCTGATAGGTTGGTCTCTGGAAGATCATGTGATACGATACAAAAGACCTCAACATTTTGACCAACCCCTTTAAGCTTAGGCTTTCCAAGGTATTTGGTCTTAAAGTCGACCTCTCTTATTAGGGTGTCATTAACCTTGTTAGAGATAGCGATACCACCGGGAGCAGAGAAGGGCTCTATCCTAGCAGTGATATTTACATCATCCCCAATAATATCATTTTCTTTTTCTAGTATCTCACCTAAGTGAATTCCGATCCTCAGCCTTAAATCCGGTATTTTCTTTGCCTCTTCCTGAATTTTAATACAACAATGTACAGCCTTGTTAACAGTGTCAAAGGTAAGAATAAGGCCATCTCCTACTTCCTTTATCCATTTACCTTGGTAAGATTCGACCAGTGGTTTGAATATATTTCTTTGAGTATCTAAAAGGTCACTTGCTTTTTGTTGGTCATCGGCGGTTAATTTTGTAAAACCAACAATATCTGTAAATACTATAGTAGCAAGTTTATGTATTGGCTCTGCCATATTGCGTCTAATCTAACTATCAACTAATAAACAAAAAAAGATTAAGCGGTACAGTATTTCATTGTACTATTTTTAATAAAACTAACCATTTGACATCTACCAAATTTTATTTTGATAGGAAGTTAGATACTACGAGAGCAGGGTTTTCTAAAAAAAACTGGTTTTAATAATACTATCAGTAATTTTTTTTAATAAAAATTTCTACTTTAATAATAACATCTTTTTGGTGCTTCTAAACGTACCTGCCTCTATTGTGTATA
>CAZLPW010000123.1:0-4929 GCA_964561495.1 uncultured bacterium
GTTGGTTATGCCATTCCTGGGTTTTTATTTGCAATATTATTGCTAGTTTTATTTCAATTAGTAGTACTGCCTACAACTGCACACTCCGTCCAAATGATGAAGTCGAAATCATAATTAGAACAGATAGCGGAGTATTTACTGATTTAGCTGGAAATGGTAGCCTTATTTCTAATGAAATTAATTGGACTTATAATGACACACCACCAAGTATGATTATAGGTGCCATTAAAAATGATTTTTCTATAAACAACGGATCAGTCACCAACGATTCAACTTTTACCCTAATTTTTACTAGCAATGAGGACATTACTAATTTTACTATTGATGATATAAATATTAGCGGAGGTTTTTTAGATTCATTCTCAGGAAGTGGGAAAGTCTATAGCGCAAATTTTACAGTTTCAAATGAAGGACAATATTCAATTGGCGTTGTTGATGCTAGTTTTATTGATAAAGGCGGAAATAATAATCTCCCTGTTGATCCATTTATCTGGACATTTGATAAAACCCCACCTGTAATTACGATTAGTGTATATGATTTTAATAATGAAGCTATCGCCAGCGGAGATACAACTAACAATGACAGCTTATATTTGAATATAGCTATGAGCGAAAGTAGTATAAACTTTGAAATAATAGACCTTACAGTAACCAGTGGAAGTGTAGGTTTATTTAACGGAAGCGGCACTAACTTCACTGCCCGATTTTTTCCTGAGGTAGATGGAACCGTTCTTTTGATTGTTAGGGACAGTGTTTTTACTGATGCAGCGGGTAATTATAATTTAAGTTCTAATCAGTATTATTGGACATATGATGGAACAGGTCCTATGATTTCTATATCGAGCAATGAGATCTCTATTGGGACAGCTACAAATGATAAAACAATTGATCTAATATTTACTAGTAGTGAATCTGTAAATAGTTTTAATGAAAATGATCTAATCCTTTCGAATGGAGCAGTCGATTCATTATTAAAAATAAACGATACATTATATTCTGTGACTTTTACAACTGCTTCTGATGGGGTGTCTAGTTTAAATATATTATCTGAAGCTTTTTCGGATCTTTATGGGAATGCCAATTCAGAAGGAGTTACTTTTAATTGGTTGCATGATGAGACTGGTCCAGACATGGCAATAACAAGTACCACATTATCTAAAAACTCCACAACAAATGATACTTCTATAGCTATACGATTTGTTAGTAGTGAGACTACCAGAGATTTTACAATCGAAGATATTACCCCTAATAATGGAGTATTAGATTCATTCAACGCTATTAATGACACGTTATATTCTTGCATTTTTACCCCTAGCAATGATGGAGAATGTACAGTGAATGTTGGAGAGGATACATTTAGAGACACAGTTGGAAATTATAATAACGCGACCACGCTTTTATATAGTCATATTTTTAACTGGACATATGATGGAACAGGACCAGTTATGGATATTTCTAGTTCTACTGTTTTAAGCGGTTCAAAAACAAATGATTCCAATATTTCCCTGATATTTACTAGTAATGAGCCTACATCTGACTTCACACAAGAAGATATAACTATTACTAATGGTGTTCTTAGTTCTTTTTCTTCTTCTAGTTCTACGGTTTATAATGCACTATTTACCCCCAATTCCGATGGGGCAGTTGCGATTAGCGTACTCCCAAATGTATTTAAAGATTCTCCAGGAAATGATAATACTGAGAGTGATATTTTTAATTGGTCATACGATGGAACCCCTCCATCTATATCTATATTTGCAGTGAGCGGTACAGGCCAAATTTTATCTAGTGGGAGCACTACAAATGACAATACAATAGTAATTTCACTCAACAGTAGTGAGATAACAACAGATTTTGAGTTTTCTGATATAGTTTCAACTAACGGTACTTTAAGCTCTTTTTCAGGTAGTGGAGCATCCTACACTGTAAGCTTGAATTCTAATGCAGATGGGCAAAATACAATTGATGTTTTCTCAAGTAGCTTTACAGATTCTGTAGGCAACAGTAATTTGCCATCAAATCAATTTATTTGGAACTATGATGGGACTCCTGCCTATATATCAGATATTAATATTTTAAATGATAATAGTGCTATTATTATTACAATGAGTGAAGATGTTTTCAGTATGTCTGATGCTACTGGAATACTAGATAAAGAAGATTTTATTTTATCCATTAGTGGTGGGATTTCAACGCTAATTGATTCATTACCGATTAATATTTCTCAGGATGGTAATAATTTTACTTTAGGGATTAGCATAGAGGGTATTCCAGACGGTAATGAAAGTCTAAAAATTTCACCTGTTTTAAATAGTATATATGACGCGGTGGGGAATATAACAGATACATTGCAAAATACTAATCTAATTTCCTTGGTAGATAAAACACCACCTGAGATTGACATTTCGGTTTTTAATAGTAGGGGAGTTCAAAAGCAAACAGGTATAATAACAAATGATTCGATTTTAACTATTGTTTATCAGATCAGTGAAAACACAAATAATTTTGATTCTAGCGATGTTACTATATCAGGAGGAACATTAGGAATCTTACATGGATCAGGTTCTTACTACTATTCTACATTTTCCCCAATTGAGGATGGTGAGTATTTAATTTATGTTGGCAGCAACACCTTCACTGACACTACTGGGAATAGCAACTATTTATCAAATCAATTTAATTGGATATATGATGGCACACCTGCAGTTATAAGTTCAATCGATTTATCATCAGATAACTCTTCGATAGATGTGACAATTGGTGAGATGGTTTATAACACTCCATATTTTTCAGGCTACCTTCAGGCATCTGATTTTGTTTACACCTTAACTGGTGGAAACTGTATTCTTTTAAGTTCTACTCCAAATAGCATTTCTGTTACTGGTAATACCTATACGCTTGGCATAGGTCTTTATAAAACTCCAAATGGAAAAGAGCTGCTAACAGTTTCACCTGCAGCGGATGCTATCTATGATACCGTAGGAAACCCAGCAAATATAAACCAAAGCAATACAAGTGTTTTTCTTAATGATCAGCTGGCCCCATCAATAGAAAAAATAACCTCAAACAAAGAAGATGGCTCTTATGGATTAGGTGAGGAAATAGATATAGAATTAATTTTTAGTGAAAAAATAATTGTAACAGGATCGCCTAGAATTATTTTAGAATTAGGAGAATCCGATGGTGTTGCCGAATATAGCTATGGTTCTAGTGACAGTATTGTTGTATTTAAGTATAGTGTAGAAAACGGAGATTATTCCAGTGATCTTGACCTTGTTTTAATTGACGCAATAGATCTTAATGGTGGTACTTTGAAAGATTCTTCGGGAAACGATTCAGAACTCGAATATATTTATCCAGGTAATGAAAACAGTCTCAGTTATAATAAAGAAATAATTATTGATGCACTATCTCCTGTAGTTAATAATGTTATTTCTGATCCCATGGAAGGCATTTTTGGAATAGATGCAATAATTGAAATTAAAATTAATTTTAGTGAAACTGTTTTTGTAAGTGGTACACCTCAGCTAGAAATTGATAATGAAAATGGTAATTCAATTATTGATTATAAAAGTGGTAGCAACAGTGAAACTTTGATATTTGATTATATTGTTGAGGCTGGTAATTCATCCAATTATTTTGGTTATGTTAGTTCTACCTCACTAAAATTAAATGGAGGTACAATAAAAGATTTTCAAGGAAATAATGCCTCTATCTCTTTGCCCATTCCTGGAGAAGTAAATTCGTTAAGGTCTAATACAAACATAGCCTTTGATACTACTATTCCTATAGTTAGTAGTGTGGACTTTATTACAGATGAAGGTTTTTTTAATCAAGGTGATACAATTCTAATTGCTATAGTTTTTAATGAAGAAATATATGTCCAAGGAGTTCCTCAGTTATTATTAGAAACTGGAAATAATTCAAGTGTTAGTTTTAGTCAAAAATTAGGAAGTGATACTTTACTATTTAAATATATTGTTCAAGAAGGTGATAATAGCGATAATCTTGATTATGCAAGTGAAAACCCGCTAACAATAAATGATGAATCTACCATTAGAGATTTAATTGGAAATAATGCTAATCTCTCACTTCCACAATCGGGTCAAGGTAATTCTTTATCTTCAAAATCAAATATTTTAATTGATACAAATTCCCCTATTGTTAATTCTGTCTCATCACCTTTAAATGGATTATTTGGAATTGGAGATACAATCCCCATTGAAATCTATTTTAATGAAAAGGTATTTGTTTCCAATATACCCGAATTATTATTACAGACAGGACAAGTTAATGCTAGCGCACAATATGTGACTGGTTCAGGTGATTCGATACTTACTTTTCATTATATTGTAGCTGAAAATGAATTAAATCTTAATTTAGAGTATAAGGATAATTATTCTTTAACTGTTTATGATTCATATATAATAGATATAGCAGGTAACAATGCTGATCTTGTTTTACCTCAACCCGAAAACATTGGTAGTCTTGGATATAATACAGATATTAATGTAGATGGAATTATTCCAATTATATCATCTATAAGTGTTTCTGAAAATAATAGCTCTATTTCAATTATCCTGAGTGAGGATATTTTTTCAACAGAAAACAATTCAGGAGTTTTAGAGGCAAATGATTTTTTAGTATCATTAACACAAGGGGTAGGTGTTTTATTAGATTCAATTCCAAGCACAATATCTGGTGGGGATAGTATCTATCAATTAGGGGTTGGTTTCAGTCAACCTGCAAACAACTCTCAAGAGTTAATCATTGGCCCTAAAGTAAATAGTATATTTGATTTACATGGTAATGAAGTAAAATCTTTTGAAATTAATAATTCAATTTTTCTTTACGACCAAGTTACTCCAAAAGTTTTAAACGTTAATTCTGTTAGTGATGATGGAATATATATTATAGGAGATACAGTAT
>CAZLPW010000124.1:0-4849 GCA_964561495.1 uncultured bacterium
GGGTTGTAAAAGTAATGTATTTTGATGGCGAAAAGAATGAGACATTATTATATCCTCCTTTAATGATAACGTTAATGCTTTTGTTAACTGCGGTTCCTACTTTAATATTTGGCATCTATTGGGTTCCTCTTTCTGGGTGGATTCAAAGATCTTTGGTGTTTTATTTACAAACTATTTAATAATTATCTAATTGAATCATATTTCCATTAAAAAGGGTCATAATATAAAGATCCAGGGTTGTCCTACACCTGAGATTATTTCTATTCCTTTGCCTGAGAAAGTTTCAATATGCCCAAATCAATTTAGAGGTGTTAAGCCCAAATTGATTGTAAAAGAAGGTGATGATGTAAAAATAGGATCTCCATTGTTTTTTGATAAACTTAAGCCTCAAGTTATGTGGCCATCTCCTGCATCAGGCAGAATCACAAATATCAAATTTGGCAACAGAAGAGTAATTGAAAGGATAGAGGTTTCTAGAAAGGATAATCTATTTGTAAAACTTAAAACTTTTACACGAGAAGAGATAAAAGGATTGGGTCGGGAAACAGTTATTGATCATATACTAGAGGCAAATTTATTTCCTTTAATTCGTCAAAGACCGTTTAATAAGGTCGCAAATCCAAGCCAAATACCTAGAGATATTTTTATTTCTGGCTATAATTCGGCTCCAATATCTGTAGATCTTTCCAAACTTATTGAATCTTATAAGAATATATTTCAAATAGGTCTTACCGTCCTTAGTAGATTAACAGATGGGGGTGTGTTTTTATCCTTAAATAAACACCTAGATTTTGATGATGTTTTTACTCAATCAATCTCAGGGCCTCATCCAGCTGGAAATGTTGGTATACAAATACATCACACAAAGCCGTTGTGTCCAGGTGATATAGTGTGGTCTGTGGATGCTCAACATGTTCTTACTTTAGGCAGATTATTTAAATTGGGTAATTATGATCCAAAAATTGTTGTAACTATAGGTGGTTCTGGTGCAACAAATCCAATTACAGTTGAGACGGTTTCTGGTGCTAGTATTGGGTCCTTAATTAATTCCCAGATTATTGAAAAACCTGTTAGGTTGATTTCTGGGAATGTATTGACAGGAAAGACAGTTAACGCTAAAGATTATTTAGGTTTTTATGATTCTAGCGTTAGTATTATTAATGATGAGGTAAAAAGACCATTTCTTGGGATGCTATCTCTTGGATCAAGTAAATCTAAATATAGTTTATTTAACACGTTTTTTTCTTTTGGTAATCAATTATTTGATTTTACTACATCTCAAAATGGAGAATTGCGTGCTATGGTTCCATTAAATGCATGGGAAAAAGTATTGCCAATGGATATACACCCCAATGCCCTTTACAGGGCTATTCTTGCTAAGGATATTGAAGAAATGGAGAAATTAGGAATATGGGAGTGTGATGATGAGGATTTTGCTTTGTGTTCGTTTGCCTGTCCAAGTAAGATTGATGTTGGTGCTGTAATACGCGATGGCTTGGATTTAATGGAGCTTGAGGGATAATCAATGAAATTTATTAGAGATTTGCTTGATAAAGTGGAACCATTATTTGATGATGGCGGCAAATTAGAAAAGTTCCATCCCTTATTTGAAGCTACGGATACTATTCTATTCAGTACAGATGAGCGAACCAAATCTGGGCCACACGTTAGAGATAGTATTGATATAAAACGTGTAATGATATCAGTGGTTTTAGCTCTGGTGCCATGCTATATATTTGGGGCATTTAATATTGGTTATCAGAGATCATTGACATTTGGTGAACAGACTTCAGTGATTCAGAATTTTCAAATCGGAGTAATTGCGATATTACCAATTATAATTGCTACTTTTATTTCTGGTGCTTTTTGGGAAATACTATTTGCTGTTTTAAGGAGACATCCAATCTCTGAAGGATTTTTAGTTACTTGTGCTTTGATTCCTTTAACCCTACCACCCTCAATTCCTATTTGGCAGGTTGTGATCGCAACATCATTTGGTATTGTTATTGGAAAGGAGATATTTGGTGGTGTTGGGATGAATATTTTTAACCCAGCATTAATGGCTAGGGCTTTTCTTTATTTTACCTATCCTATAAATATTTCAGGTGATAAAGTTTGGGCGTTAGCACCAGACGGCTATTCTGGTCCCACAGCACTTAGTATAGCAGCGGGTAAGACAGATGCAAATGCATTAGATTTACTTAATCAAGCAAGCTCTAATCTTGTTTTTGACTACTCGTGGATAAACATGTTTTTGGGTTGGATTCCAGGATCAATAGGAGAGACAAATAAATGGCTTATAATATTAGGGGCTCTTTTTCTTGTTTTTATGGGCATAACAAGTTGGAGAGTAATGTTAGGATCGGTTATTGGCTTAGTCTTTATGGCTATTTTGACTAACCTTTTCTCGCCATTCTCATCAAATGCTATGTTAAGCATTCCTCCTCATTATCATCTGGTTATGGGAAGTTTTCTTTTTGGTACCGTTTTTATGGCGACTGAGCCAGTCACAGGTGCTCATACAGATATTGGGCGATGGATTTTTGGATTTCTCGTTGGAATATTAACGGTTATTATTCGTAGTATTAACCCTGCATATCCAGAGGGAATTATGTTGGCAATCCTTCTCATGAATGCATTTGCACCTTTAATAGATTATTTTGTAGTTAATAGTAATATCAAAAAGAGAATGAAAATGTATGCACAGCAATAAATATACAATTCTATTTACCGCAACTTTAACGATTATTTTAGGATCGTTTGTTTCAATTGCGTCAGGCTCTTTAAAAACTCTACAGGATTTAAATATTGAAAATGATAGTAAGAAAAAAATTCTGGTTTGTTTAGGATATAAAGAGGGTGAAGGCATAATGTGGACATCTGATGATATTCAAGAACTTTTTAGAAAAAATATAAAATCGTTATCTATTGATAATAAGGGTAACATTATTGATAATAATCAAATAAATGAAAATTTGAGTTCTGATGTTAATCTTTTCCCTCTCTACATTGATCAGGTAGATGGTATTACAAAAGGTTATGCAATACCAATATCTGGTAAAGGATTGTGGTCTACCCTATATGGTTACTTTGCCGTAGAACCTGATGGAATGACATCAAAAGGGATAACTTTTTATGCACATAAAGAGACCCCTGGTCTTGGTGGAGAGGTAGACAAACCTTGGTTCCAGAAAAATTTTATTGGCAAAAAATTTATAAGTAAAAATGGGGAATTAGTTGGAATTGAGGTTGTTAAAGGAAAGGCAGATCCTAAAAGTCTTTATCAAGTTGATGGGATTTCTGGCGCAACAGTCACAAGCAAAGGTGTAGAAAAGTTTTTACTTAATGATCTTAAAAAATATGAACCTTTCTTTAATAAAATTAGGGATGCATAAAACTAATGGCATTGCTTGATAAAAAATCAAAAGAAGCCCTTTCAGATCCCCTTATGAAAAATAATCCCATAAGCCTTCAGGTTTTAGGGATTTGTTCTGCTTTAGCTGTAACTGTTCAGTTGGAGACAGCGATAGTAATGACTTTAGCCGTAATTTGCGTCCTTTCCATTTCAAATACTATAATTTCATTTTTGAGATCAATGATTCCAAGTAAAGTGCGAATAATAGTTCAGTTATCAATTATCGCTAGTCTTGTGATACTAACTGATCAAATTCTTCAAGCTTATATGTATGATATAAGTAAACAGTTATCAGTATTTGTATCGTTAATAATTACAAATTGTATTGTAATGGGAAGAGCTGAGGCCTTTGCTATGCAGAATTCTCCAGGAAAATCTTTTTTTGATGGACTGGGCAATGGTCTAGGTTATGGTGGAATTTTAATCTCAGTTGCCTTTTTTAGAGAATTACTTGGAAGTGGTACCATATATGGATATGCTGTTATCCCAGATTCATTTTATTCTGCTGGATATCAAAATATGGGATTAATGGTTCTATCTCCTGGGGCTTTTATTATACTTGGACTTATTGTTTGGATTCAGAGAATATTTAGTGGGGTTAGAGAAGATTAGTTTCATGGAACATTATATTAGTATTCTAACCAAAGCTATTTTTATTGAAAATATTTTATTGGCATATTTTCTTGGCATGTGCTCCTTTCTTGCAATTTCAAAAAAGATTGAGACCTCAATTGGTTTGGGTTTTGCAGTCATATTTGTATTGACTATTACTGCTCCTGTGAATTGGGCGATTCATAATTTTTTATTAAAAGAGGGTGCTTTAGTTTGGTTTGATCCAGACTTTGGAGCTGATGGAGATAATAAAATAAATCTTAGCTTTCTAAATAGTATAGTATTTATTGCTGTTATAGCTGCAATGGTCCAGCTTGTTGAAATGTTACTTGATAGATTCTCTCCAAAACTTTATATAAGCTTGGGAATATTTTTGCCGTTGATTGCTGTCAATTGTGCCATTCTTGGGGGTTCAATGTTTCTTGTAGAACGAGAATATAATTTTCTAGAGTCTACAGTCTATGGATTTGGTTCTGGAGTTGGTTTCTTTTTGGCCATTACATCAATGGCAGCAATAAGACACAGGATTAGATATTCTAATGTGCCCAATGAACTTAGAGGAGTTGGAATCACAATGTTATTAACTGGTTTAGTTTCAATGGCTTTTATGGCATTTTCAGGAATTGATATATGATTGAACAGGTAGTATTTGGCGTTTTGGTATTTACCAGTCTTGTTCTTGTATTGGTATTTATATTAAACTTTGCGGAGAGTCAGCTGTTACCTCAAGGTGATATTACAATTGAGATAAATGGTGACAAAGACAAAAATATTATTTCTCGTCCAGGCTCTACGCTTTTAAATGCGCTTTCAGGACAATCA
>CAZLPW010000125.1:0-4809 GCA_964561495.1 uncultured bacterium
CAATTTCATTATGATTTAATTCAGGCAATTCATTGTGATAAGCAAGAATTTTTGAATTTTCAGCTAGCTGTCCTTTTAACCTAATTGCTGCAATAAGAAAAGATGAAGAATCTGCATAAATAATTGGTAATTTATTTTTTATTTTATCAGCAATATTATAAATAGGGTTTTTTGTATTTTTTTCTGAATAAATATTTCGATAGTTGCGTATAGTTTCTATTGTGCTTTTTAACCAATTATCAATTGACGAATCAATAATTTCTGCCTTATCCATAAATTTGATTATTGGTATAAAAGAATATGCTAGCGCTGCTCTTGGTTGAAGTCCCTTAGGAATAATGATTATATCCCTTCCTCTATTAACTAATTCTTTTTCGAGTATTCCGCCTGTAGTTATTCCACAAATCATTGCTCCTTTTTTCAATGCATCCATAAAAACAGAAATGGTTTCTTCGGTATTTCCCGAATACGATGAACAAATCACTAATGTGTTTTTGTTTACATATGACGGGCAACTATAACCACGCAATACCTGAATAGGTATTTTAAAATTATTTCTTTCTAAAACAGATGCTACGTCGCCACCAATTGCTGAACCTCCCATACCTGCAATGATAATATTTTTTATATCTATGTATTGATGTTTTAACTGAATATTGTCTCCTAATGAATAAGCGTCTTCCAAATTATCTGCAAATTCCCATATTGATTTGAACATGTTTTCTTTGTCTATCTTATTATTCATTATCTTCCCCTCAATTTTATAAAATCTAAAAATTTCTCTAGTTCTAGCTTGTTAATATTTTCTATTTCTTCAAGGCACAACAAAGCATCTTTAAAAAATGTACCTGCAATATTTTCTGCAATATCTTTTACTCCAGATTCCTCAAGAAAAGTTCTTATTTTATTTAAACTTTTTTCTTCAGTTAAATATAAATTTAATATTTCAAACCACTTTTTTGGAAATTTGTCTCTAGCCAATATTGTTAAAATAGTTTGCTTACCTGATATAATATCACTACCTAAGCTTTTTCCCATATTTTTAGAATTAGAAAAAATTTCTAGTATATCATCTTGTATTTGAAAACCTTTTCCTAGATTTCTACCAAAATTATCTAGAGCCACACAAATCCTTCGATTTAATCGAATATCTTCAGCAACTATTTTTGAGCAAAAACCTAGCAAAGCACCTGATTTTTTTTCTACCATGTCAAGATATTGATTTTTGGAAATAGAATTATCATTTTCAAAATCGATATCTAGTGCTTGACCTTCACATATCTCAATCATTGTCTTATTAAAAGTTTGATATGTTTTAAGATTATCAGAAAATTTTGCAATTGAAATTTGAGCATATGAAAATAAGGCATCTCCAACAAGAATTGCTGTAGCTTCATCCCACTTTTTATGGACAGTACCTTTACCATGACGCATATCATCATCATCCATAATATCATCATGAACTAAAGTAAAATTATGTAGCAACTCGACAGCTATACTGGCATCCATTAATGACTTATGCTCTACCTTAAATGCTCTTGCTGTAAGGTGCAATAATATAGGTCGTAATCTTTTCCCTTCGCCTCTTATTACATAGCGTAAAGGGTCATAAAGACTTTTAGGGGTTTCAGGTATATAGAAATTTTCTAGTGCATTATTAACTTTTGAACGAATTGAATCAAAAAGATTTATATAATCACTCATAAATGAGTTCCAATTTTATAACTTCCAAATTCATTTAATTTGTCAAGCACTAACTTTTTTATTTCGTCCCTTCTTTTTTCACTATTTGCTTCAAACCTACATACTATAGCAGGTTGGGTATTAGATGATCTTATAAGAGCCCATCCATCATCAAATTTAATTCTAACGCCATCTATAGTAGAGCAATCATATTTATTTGAAAAATAATTAACTGCTTTGTCTGTCATTTTAAACTTTTTTTCATCATTCTTTATCTCTAATCTCATTTCTGGTGTAGAATAATACTTAGGTATTTTTGATTTTAGTTTAGATAAAGTTTCTTCAGAATTAGATAATAACTCGACTAACCTAGCAGCAACATAAATAGCATCATCATATCCATAATAACGGTCTGAGAAAAAAATATGACCACTCATTTCCCCACCAAGTTTAGAACCCATTTCAGCCATTTTCTGTTTAATTAAAGAATGACCAGTTTTCCACATAACAGGATTGCCACCATGTTTAACTATCACTTCTTCGAGAGCTTGTGAACACTTGACATCAAATAAGATATCATCATCTTTTTCAATAATATCTGGTAAAAAAATAGCGATTAATTCATCTGCCCAAACAATAGAACCAGTTTCATCTACGACACCAATTCGATCAGCATCACCATCAAAAGCAATACCACAATCATACTCACCTTTTTTTACTTCATCAATTAAATCTTGAAGATTTTCTTTTACTGTAGGGTCTGGATGATGATTTGGAAAAGTACCATCTACCCTACAAAACAATTCTTTTACACCTATACCTAATTCTTTAAATATATTTGGGGCATTAATTGCACCAGCTGCATTGCCACAATCCATAACAACATTTATAGATTTAGAAATATTAATTTTTTCTAAAATCATTTTTTTGTAGGCTTTAAGTATATTATATCTGGTTTCAATTCCTTCACCTACTTCGAAATCATTATTTTTTATTAATTCAAATAAGATCTGGATATTTTTCCCAAAAACTGGTTTTTTATTATGTGACATTTTGAATCCATTGTATTCTGGCGGATTATGGGAACCAGTTATTTGAACGGCTGCATCTATTCCCAACTTAAACATTGAAAAATAATTTACTGGAGTTGGCGTAATTCCTAGATTAATTACATCTATCCCCGTTGAAAGGACTCCTTGCTTGAAAAACTGAAGAAGGTCTGGCGTCGTTGTTCTAACATCTCCACTCAAACCTAGCTCTTTAGATCCTCTACGATAAATATATGTACCAAATGCTTTACCCAGATTAATTACTACATCTTGAGGAAAATCTTCATCTACTTTTCCTCTTATATCGTATTCACGAAAAATATATGGATTTACCATAAAAGCCTCTTTTTATAAAATTTTTATACTAAATAATGGAGTAAATTATGATAACTAATTGGGACATAATAATATATAGTATATTATTATAGTAGTTATTTTAGCATCGAATATAAATTCTTTTTTTCTATTGCAGACGCAGTTAACATCCCTGAAAATAATGCACTAGTAACACCCACAGTTGTAATATCTTGACCTGTTAAAAATAAATTTTTTATTTTAGTTCTTGGTTGCAGAATTCTTTGTCTAAATCTTTGAGGATCATGGTTTAATCCATACATTTCACCCTTTTGATAATTTGCAAGATCACGAACGGTAAGAGGAGTTGATAATTCCAAATGATTAATTGAATTATTAATACCTACTACATTTTTATTCACAATGCTCATTATATTTTCAGTTAATTTTTCTTTATGTGATTTATACTCGTCTCCCCTCCTTTTCCAAGAAGATTCAGACCAATTATTATACCACTCCCACCTACTCATGGTAATTGCCTCTATCGTAGTATAATTCTTTTTGCTTTTATCCCAAGAGTTGTCTTTTAAAGATGGGAATGAAATATATAAAACAGGAAAAGTTCCATTTTCGTCCATCATATATTTTTCAACATTTAAATCATGATCATAACTTGGATAAATCCAAAGATTTGTATTTTTTAGATTTAATTTTTTCGAAGAACTTTTTAATCCTATATGTAAACAAATATAACTTTCAGTCTTTCGTATTGAATTTAATTGATTTTTATATTTATTTAATAATTCTTGGCCAGAAACAAGATTTTCGAAAGTATTCATTAAACCTGCATTACTTACAACAGTATTTGCATATAATTCATCACCATTTTTCATTAAAACGCCAAATGCCCGATTGGATTTTATGATTATCTCTTTAACTTGAGCATTGACGGCCAAAGAACCTCCGTTCTTTTCTATAGTATCTGAAATTGTTTCCGCAATTCTTCGCGATGACCCTGTTGGATAATTTCCACCATCAAGGTAATGCTTTACGACAAAAGCATGCATTGCAAAACTACTCTTTTTAGGTGGAAGTCCATAATCTCCCCATTGGCCAGTAAGCACACCTATTAGTTTTTCATTATTGGTCAAACTTGCTAAAACATCATATGTGGTTTTATCTGAATATTTAAAAAAATTTTTTGACATAAATGGATATGTAATACTACCAAGAATCATTGGCATTGCTTTATTAGCAAAATACGGTCTCGCACTTCTTACTACATCATCTAATAACTTCATATATGACAGAATTGCCTTTTCTTCATTAGGGAAATATCCTATCATATCATCTATAAAACGTTGCCGAGGCTCAATAAAATTGTATGCCCGATCTGGAAAAATAATACGATCATAATTTTTATCCATTTTTGACCATTCCAACTTTTTATCAGATATAAGATCAAAGATTTTTCTGGATAGTGCCCACTTTTTATGAACCTCTCCTATATAATGAATCCCCACATCCCATTCATAATTACTTCTTCTAAAGGTATGTGTCCAACCTCCAATCTTAAAATGCTTTTCTAAAATAAGAACCTTCAAGCCTCTTAATGCTAATATTGCGCCTGTAGTTAGCCCACCAATTCCCGAACCAATAATAATAGCATCATAAACATTATTAGTAAGATTTGAATTATAACTTGACCATTTTTTCATATATTTCAATCAATATTTATTGTATTTATAAGTTCCCAATTTATAAGATCTTCGGATATATATAT
>CAZLPW010000126.1:0-1569 GCA_964561495.1 uncultured bacterium
TGGTGCACTTTGTGCGTGAAGGTTCGAGCCCTTTCCGCGGTACTTTAAATATTTCCTCAGTAATTAGTGATATTAGAAATGAAATGAAATCTTTTTTTAGAAATAAGCTAAATAATATTTTGCGAAAAAAAGGTGAGAAAGCTGGCATAGTTCCAGTTGCCAATCTAAAAAATGAGGACCAACGTCTAGCTGAGGTGAACCGTCTTGGAATTATAGATAGGGATCTTAGTGAAGAAAGGAAGTATAATTCAATTACACAGTTGGCAACATATCTTACTGGTTGTCAACATAGCATGATTAATATTTTAGACTCTAATGTTCAGCATTGTAAAGTGAGTTTTGGATTTAATATAATAGAGACTACTATGGTAAAAGAAATGCCAAGAGAGATCTCAGTTTGTCAGTATAGTCTTTCCAGTCCAAACAAACCTTTGATTATTGAAGATTTGTTTAAGGATGAACGAACAAAAAACATGTCTCAATTAGGTTTGGGGCCTGTATTTCAATTTTATGCAGGGTCTCCTTTGATAACATCTAAGGGATATTCAATTGGAACTCTTTGTGTCTTGGATTCATCTCCCAAAAAACTTATTCACCATCAAGTCGAAGGACTTCGTTTATTATCGGATCAAATAGTTGAGATGATAGAGAATGAATTCATTAGCATAAAAAAAGATAAAACCATTGATAATGCAACTGAAAAAAAATATGAAGGACGATATTACTCGGCTGTTAGTATTTTATTTGCAGATTTTGTAGGGTTTACCAATATGGTAGAAAATACTGAACCAGGAGAATTATTAGATACTTTGAATAATTTTTTTGTGGGTTTTGATAAAATTATTTCTAAATATAATGTTCAAAAAGTTAAGACAATTGGTGACTGCTATATGTGTGTTTCTGGTATTCCAAATCAGCAAAAATCTCATGCTAACGAAATTTGTTCTGCTGCCAAAGATATTCTTCAATTTGTTGAGGGGACTAATATTCAGCATGAGGTTGTTGGTAAACCGCGTTGGGATATTCGTATTGGAATCCACTCTGGTCCAGTAATTGCGGGTACTTCGATTGATTCTTTTGATATCTGGGGAGATGCAGTAAATATCGCAGCAAGAGTTGAAAGCGCTGGAGAGAAAGGGAGAATACATATTTCAGAAAAAACAGCAGATTATTTAGAGGGTTCAGAAAAATTAACTTCTAGAGGAAAAGTAGATTTAAAAAACAAAGGAAGCTGGAAAACTTTTTTTCTTGATTTTTAGATATCAAATAAATGAATTCTAGATTAGATTATTATATAAAAAAGATAGAATTAGATTTTGAAAAAATTAGTGAATCAAGAAAAATTATATTAATTCAGTTAACTAACTATTTGTTATCTAAGGGTAAAAACAAACAGAATACTAATTTAATTTTTATTTGTACTCACAATAGCAGGCGAAGCCATTTGGCACAAATTTGGGCAGCTACTGGTATAAGTTATTATGGCTTAAAAAATATTAGGACTTTTTCTGGAGGAACAAGTATAACCGAATTCAATAAAAGAGCAATTAATGTACTAAAAAAAGTTGG
>CAZLPW010000126.1:1579-4651 GCA_964561495.1 uncultured bacterium
TTAACTGAAAACTATACAGCGTGCTCAATTATCAATGGAGAACACATTAATGATGATTTTCAAAAAGTTTTTAACCCTAGCAATTTAGATCATTGTCTTGGCAGAGTTTCTTTTTCAAATAATATTCGTCCCTTAGAATGTTTTTCTAAAAAATATGATTCCTTATTCAATCCAAGAAAAAAATTTGCTATAATAATGACCTGTTCTAATGCAGAAAAATCCTGCCCTTTTATACCTAAAGCTGAAGAAAGAATATTTTTACCTTACAATGACCCAAAACTTTTTGATGGAACTAATGATGAGGAAAAGTATTATGAAAAGTCGTGCGAAAAAATTGCTATTGAAATGTTGTTTGTAATGAAAAGTTTAAAGGAAAATAATGGTGTGTTTTTTTAAATAATAATGATATTAACTGGATTAATACTACCAATCATCATCACCCCAATCATCTCCACTACTTTCTTCTTCAAGATATTCAGCTTGTTCATCTAACCAAGACTGAAAGTCTTCATCTTCATGGATGGTCAAGTATCCTTTCATTCTATAATGACCGAGTCCACAAAGCTGAGCACACGCGATCTCTAAAGATTTACCTTCTCTTTTCGAACCTTTAGTTGTTTCTAAAAATTCTTCTGAAGTCATGGTTGCCTCAAAATGAACTGGAATTACCATCCCAGGGATTGCGTCTTGTGAAACACGTAGTTCAGGTAATTTAAAATTGTGAATAACATCTTTGGTTGTTAGATCGATTCTAATTTTTTTATTAACAGGAATATGTAATTGGTTAATAGTAAAAAAATCATCAGACGCATTTTGGCTACTACGATCAAGACCGATTGGATTTTCTTGTTCATCCACCAAATCAGGCTTTGTACTGCCAAATTTTCCATCTGGTCCTGGATAGTGAATATTCCAGGCATATTGTTGAGCGACAACACGTATATACACAGCCTCTGATGGGTTGGGTACATCATTTACTCTACTGGCCCAGATTGGGAAAGCAAAACCAAATAAAATAATTATCTCGATTACAGCTACGGCTACCTCAAATAAAGAGTTTATATGAGACTTTACACCATAATAGTCGGCTGTTTGATTTTTTGATGCTCTAAATTTTATTAGGCTCAATATAAAAAAGGTACCCCAACCAACAAATAAAATCAACATCAACCAATGGACAATTCCATTAATTTCATCAATACCTCTTCCTTGGATGGATAGATTTACTGGCAGACCAAGTTTATGAAGAATCTCTACCAAGATTTTTCCTTAGATTTAAAATTTTTATTATAATTTTTTGTTTTATTTCCAATCGAATAAATTGCCTGAACAATCATACCAAGAACACCACCAGTTATACCAAGAAGCGTAATGATTGCATAGTTAATTCCCTCTGAAGCAGGAGCATCAGGATCTCCATAACACGTTGAGCAAGCAGAAATATTGCTATGTAGAATTAGTAGAAACATTATTCCAATAATAAAGTTTATTCTATATAAGTTTTTCAAAACTATATTTCCTTGAATTTTTTTCTTACTGATATAGCATAAGCAATCATTGTTAAAGTCAATAAAAATGAAGATCCTGAAAGAATATAAGATATTATACCAGCAGATGAAGGCATAGTGATTTCATAATATCCATAATAGCCAGAAATAATAATTGATATAAATATAAAAAACTGATGAAAGGTTTTTAAAGAAACCATTTTTTAATTTATCCTTGTTTCATCAGTGACAGTTATAAGAGGTATAAACATTAAAATAAGAAAAAAAACAAATGTAAGTATAAGTATCCAGATAATGGTTTGCTTTTCTGATATTAGATGCATGAAATAGCCAGCAACTAGGCTGGCTTTTACAGAGGCAATAGCAAGAGCAAGCATAATACCTTCAACAGTCGAGACTTCTAAGTAGCTAACGGCGACAGTAATTATTGTCAGGATTGCCAAAGCCCCAAAAACATTAAGATATATTTTAATGTGTTCTTGGATGTGTTCTTTCTCGCTATTACTCATATTATTTTACAATAAATACAGAATTGGGAATAAAAATATCCAGACTAAATCTACGAAGTGCCAATAGAGCCCAGCCACTTCTACCCTGTTAGTGAACTGCTCTGGGTTGGTTTTCCACATCTTATTCCCGATTGGAAGCCACATATACCCCATTACTATAATGCCTCCAATAATATGTAATCCATGTAATCCTGTAAGAGTAAAATAGATACCCATAAAAGTACTCGATGAGGGGAATATACCGTGATGAAATTTCCCTGTATATTCAAAATACTTAATTATTAAAAATATAAAGGAACATAACAATGTGAGGCCCATATACAATTTATATTTTTCAAAATCTTTTAGCTTAAGAGATGCCCAAGCCATAATAACTGTTACACTTGAAGAAATCAGGACTAATGTATTAATCGTGGCCATCGGGATACTCAATTTGTTTCCCCAATATTCAAAATCTCCAGCTGGTGCGGCCATTCTTAAAAATACATAAGCAGAAAACAGACCTCCAAATAACATTACTTCTGATGCTAAGAAAATCCAAATTCCTAGTTTTGCATTTGTAAGTCCTGTATCTGGCCTTTCTTCAACTATGTAAGGGATTGATGACACTTTTTATCCTTAATCTTTTTGAGTTTGGGGTGAAAAATCATTTTTTGCTCCAGGAACACTGTACTCATAGGGTCCATTATAAACTTCTACAGGTCCCTCAAAGTTAATATGAGGTAGAGGAGGAGATGGTGCAGACCATTCGATTGTTGTTGATTTCCATGGGTTTCGATCTACCTTTTCACCAGCAATCAGTGACATAAAGAAATTTAATATAAAAGGGATCTGAGCTAAGCCGAGGCAGAAAGCAGATATAGACATAAATTCATTCCAGTGTAAAACATCTGAGGCATGTGCATACTGCAATCCACCGTCATACATACGTCTGGATACACCTGCCAAGCCTTGAATAAACATTGGCATAAAAACACCATTCATAAATACTAGTGATGTCCAAAAGTGCAACTTTCCAAGGGTCTCGCTTAATTTTCTACCAGTAGCTTTAGGGA
>CAZLPW010000127.1:0-4635 GCA_964561495.1 uncultured bacterium
AGAATCTTAATATATTATACTTAGAACAAGATGAAATAATTATTTTCTTATTCTTGTCACCTTGGATCATTGGATTTTTAGGTTTTGGGATTTACCCAATTTTTATATCATTTTATTATAGTTTGTGCCAGTATGATGTTTTGCAAATCCCTATGTATATTGGGTTTGAAAACTATAAAAATATATTTTTTGAAGATTTACTATTTCTAAAAACAATTTCTAATACTTTTATTTATACATTTGCGAGAGTTCCCTTAAATATTACTCTATCCTTGCTTTTGGCTATTTTATTAAATAGAAGGTTCAGAGGCATCAGTATCATAAGGTCTATATATTTTCTTCCTTCATTGGTATCTGGAGTAGCACTTTCTGTTATTTGGTTATGGATTTTCAATCCCCAAATAGGGCTTTTAAATATTATAATCAGTTTCTTTGGTTTAAAGGGACCATTGTGGTTGCAGGATCCTCAATGGTCTAAACCTTCACTTGTTATTATGAGTGTATGGAGTGTTGGAGGTGGAAGAATGTTGGTTTTTTTAGCTGCTTTACAAAATAAAAATCCGCGGCTTTATGAAGCGTTTAAGCTTGATGGTGGAAGTGATTTTCAGGCCTTTTTTCATATAACGATACCACTTATCTCACCTGTTTTATTTTTATGGTCGATTATTGAAGTTATAGCATCAATGCAAATCTTTACCGAAGCATTTATAATGACAAAGGGTGGTCCTCTTGATAGTACTTTGTTTTATAACCTCTACTTATATAACCATGCATTTGAAAATTTTAATATGGGATATGCATCTGCGCTTGCATGGATATTATTAGTGTTAACCTTAATTATCACAACCGTTCAGTTCAAAATGTCAAAGAAATATGTTTACTATGAAGGGTTAAAGTGAAAAAAACACTAATTTACTCAGTATTATTTTTAGGAGCTTTGATTTCGATTGTTCCTTTTCTTTGGATGCTAATAACTTCCTTAAAAACAGGGAATTATAGTCTCGCTATTACGATAGATTCGCTATTTCGAGACTTGAATTTTCGGAATTATAAAATTATTTGGGAAAAAATACCTTTAATCATTTATACTAAGAATTCGATTTTTATATCAATCTTAACAATTCTTGGAACGGTTTTTTCAAGTTCGTTTGTTGCCTATGCATTTTCAATCCTTAATTGGAAGTATAGAGATAAAGTTTTTTTATTTATTATTTTTACTATGATGATCCCATTGCAAGTAACAATGATTCCTGTTTTTGTTATTTATAAACAGCTGGGATGGCTAAATTCATTTAAACCTTTAATAGTTCCTGCATTTCTTGGTGGTGGGGCATTTAATATATTTCTTTTTAGACAATTTTTTTTAAATATACCGCGTGAGATAATTGATGCAGCGAAAATGGATGGTTTAAATCATTTTCAAATTTATTATGCCATAGTTTTACCGATGGCCAAATCTGTTGTGGCTACAGTGTCGATAATTACTTTTATGTTTACCTGGAACGATTTCATGGGCCCGCTTATATATTTATCTGATAAACTAAAAGGAACTTTAGCCTTGGGGATTATGTTGTTTGTGGGTCAAAATCAGACGGAGTGGGGTCAGGTTATGGCACTTTCAATTTTAATGATAGCTCCCGTAATATTAGTCTTCATATTATTCCAAAAATACTTTATTAGTGGTTTAATGTTTGGTGGTAGTAAACAATAGGGAAAAAGTCTTATAGATGATTCCAGATTCAAAATTTTTTCAGAGCGATGAGTTAAAGCATGATCTAAATAGTCATTTCAACCCTCCAGGATTGACAAATTTTATTGGAGTAGCTCAGGTTGATAATGATCTCACAGGGGTGAGAGGATTGAATTTTCCTCCTTTTGGAACTTCACTTAACCGAACCTGCGGTTTCTATTTAGATGGAGTATATTTTCCAAGTAAAAATATTCCTGTTTCATTTCAGTGGAGGCCTGATAGGATTATTAGAAAGACCAGAGTCGATGGTGTAGAATATCGAACTGATACGATGCTCCTAAGTTACCAAAACACCTTAATAATGAGATTTAGAGCCAAAAATACAACTGGAATAGAACAAGAAAAAAAAATCAAACTTCAGCTTAATGGTGGAATAACAAAGAATTTAAAAGATTGGGCTAACTGGATTCCTCCTATGGAAGAAAATAATAACCAAGAGTTTGATTTTTCTAGAAACGCAATCATTTACTCTGCAAAAGAAAGCAAAGCTCATTTATTGCAATCTGTTACAGGTAAAGTTGATAAAATTAATCGTTTTGGCATTGAAAAAACTTTAAAAATCAAACCTGGTAAGGAGTTCGAATTTTATTTTTTTGCTATTATAGATGAAAATGTGATTAATACTCAAAACTTCTGTGATCAATTAAATCAAAAAAAAGAAACTTTGTTTCAGAGTAACACAAAATTTTGGGATGATCAAATAAAATCGATTTTTGAAAAAAACAATTCTAATTATGATGGCTACTTACCGATCATTAGTACAGAAAATAAGTCACTTGAAAAACTTTACTATATGGGTATAATGGGGGTTGTTTATTTTAGGAGAGATAACCCAATCTCTTGCATGGGAAGGACTTACGATACATTGATGCCGCGCTATTGGCAGACTGTTACTTTTATGTGGGATTACTATCTAAGCGGTACTGTGCATGCGATGTTAGACTCTAGTGTTATGAGAAAGTATTTAGAATACTGGATGAAAATGGACACCCACACTTGTTTTGGTTCGGAATATATATCTGGAAAACCAGTTGGTAATTGGTATTCAATTAATGATCACGCTATGGTGATGATGATAAAAGAATATTTACGCTGGACAGGCGATTATCAATGGTTAGGTTCTAGACCTGATAAAAAAAGTACGGTATCACAATTCTTTGATACTTATGTGGATGAGTACAAAAATTTTATGTCAGAAAACAAACTTGCTGATTATGGCGGAATCAATAACTTGCTTGAGTGTGTGAGTAGCTATGTACATGAGGTCGCAAGTCTAAATGCTGCTAACATTGCAAATTTGAAATATGCGTCAGATTTATATTCTTTTCTTGGAGAGGATAAGAAGTCAAAGACATTTTTAGATGCGTGCACTCCTATACTAAAGGCTTTAGGCGATTTATATGTAAATGGTAAGGGTTATTGGAAAGCGAGGCAGCCTGATGGAGTCCTTTTAAATGTTCGACATGCCTATGATTTTTTTACCGTTATAAATACTATAGGTTCTTTTTTAAAGGATGAGCAAAAGGATGAAATGGTATCCTTTTTTCTAAAAGAATTAAAAACGGAAAAATGGATGAGAGCATTGTCTGAATCAGATAATGACGCGATGTTTAGTCTAAGACCAGACCATCAGTGGAATGGAGCTTATCCAGCGTGGCCATCTCAATCCTTAATCGCCTTGATTAAATGTGGTAAGATAGAGATTGCTACGAATTGGCTAGACGGGTTAGCAGAAAGCGCAAATCAGGGGCCATTTGGTCAAGCACATTTTTCTGAGACTATTATGGATATGGATTCAAATGGGGCTAGAAAATCATCTGCAGAGCAGCCCTGGATTTGTGATTGGACCTGTTCCTCCAATGGTAATTGGTTTGACGCAATAATTAATGGCTTTGCTGGAATAAACACAACGTTTGATGGAAATATCACTGCTGATCCAGTGATTGATGATATTGAACTTTTTGGAATAAATCACCGTGGCAGAGAGTATGATTTAACAAAGTCTGGCTTGAAGAGGAAAAAATAATTGAGATTAGGGTTAGAAATAGGTGGAACTAATTTTAAACTTGGTCTAATTAGTGAAGATGGGAAAGTAAATAAAATCGAATTGATAAGAACAGATGAATTTTTATTTTCAAAAGACTTTATAGGTGATATCAAGAAAAAGGTGGATTCATTCCTAGATGACATTAAAATCAACAGTGGTGGAATTTCTGCAAAAGGGATAGTTGATGTTGAAAGGGGTTTGATAGTTGATGATATTAAGGAAGCAAAATTTTTTTCAAATATTTTTTTAAGAGATATATTTTCAGAAAAATACGGTGTCCCGTTCAATATAGAAAATGATGCCAGATGTTATGCTTTAGGTGAGTGGAAGTTTGGAGATTGGGGTAATACAAAAAACCTTACCTGTGTTACGCTAGGTACTGGAGTCGGTTGTGCTTCTATTTTAAATGGAGAACTATTTTACGGATCTGATCATCTTGGAGGAGTGCTTGGCGGACATATTAGTATTGATAGAAATGGTCCGCCATGTCCTTGTGGGAATATAGGTTGTTTAGAAATGTTTTGTTCAAAGAATGGTCTAAAAAGAATTTTTAGATTATCTAAATCAAAATTTTTAGATCAGGAAGATCCCGTTAAATCATTTTTCTCTCATATCAGGGAAAATAATTCAGGTGAAAATAAAATCTTTAATGATTTTATTAATAATTTGGCTATCGGTTTGACTAATATAATTCATGTTTATAGTCCTGATAAATTAATATTAGGTGGTGGTATAATGAACAGTTCCGAAATTATTTTGCCAAGGGTAAAGAAAAAAGTAGATGAAATGGCATTTACAATTCCTAGAGGAAGGTGCCAAATCTTATCGTCCAGATTAG
>CAZLPW010000128.1:0-4452 GCA_964561495.1 uncultured bacterium
ATGGCTTTGCTTACTGTTAATATGTTAATAAACCAAAACAAAGACGAATTATGAAAAAAATAATTAAATCATTATTATCACATCCATTTAGATTTAAAATCTATAATGATGGCTTTAGTGTTGGAATAGTTTGGATAACTATTCATGCTGTTCTTATAATTGTTGTCGCGAAACTAATTAAAGCTCCTTTCTTCTTTCTCGCTGTAGGTAGTCAGGCAAATATTGGTGGTGCTGCTTCTGCACCAATTATTGCTTCTGCATTTCATCCTTCGCTTGCGCCAGTGGGTGTTTTACTTGCAGTCCTTGGCTATGCCGCGGGGACTTACGGAGCTTGGCTTTGTGGTATTTTAATGCAAAGTATTGTGCAATGATTTTTTTAAATTAAATAAAAAGAATAAAAAATCTTTAATTAGGATGGGGATAAAAAAAGAAATGACGATTATTATTATTATTTTTATTTTTTTTAATATGTTGTTTGCAAATATTGAAAAACAAATTCAGACTCAATTGATTTTGGCTTCATCAGGCGACACTATTAGAATAGATGAGGGAAATTTTTCTATTTTAGGTACACTATCTCTTGAGGGAAAAAGTAATATTGTGATAAAAGGAAGTGGGATAGATCTAAGTATTCTTTCATTTAATGAGCAGATAGAAGGTGCACAAGGCTTGAGCATTATCAATTGCAAAAATATTGTTTTAGAGGATTTTACAATACTAGATGCTAAAGGAGATGCTATAAAAACTCAATTTGTTGATGGTATTACCTTTCGTAGAGTAAAAGCCAGTTGGGGTAATGGGCCTAGTGAAAAAAATGGAGCATATGGATTGTATCCTGTGCAATGTAAAAATGTTTTAATTGAATTTTGTGTTGCTACTGGAGCATCTGATGCTGGTATTTATGTGGGCCAATCAGAAAACATTATCGTTAGATACTCTGAAGCGTATTATAATGTTGCAGGCATAGAAATAGAAAATTCTATCCAGGCAGATGTTTATGGTAATAATTCTTATGAAAATACAGGAGGGATTTTAGTTTTTGACCTACCTGGTTTAATTCAAAAATCTGGAAAGAGAATACGGATATATGAAAATTATATAGTTAAAAATAATCTTGATAATTTTGCCCCTCCTGGTAATATAGTAGGTAAAGTTCCATCTGGAACAGGTGTTATGATAATGGCCACTAAAGATGTAGAGGTTTTTGATAATTTAATTATTAATAATAAAACCGCAGGCACTGCTGTAGTTAGTTATTATATAACAGAAGAACCTATAAATGATACAACTTATAATCCGTATACTTCGGCTGTTTTTATTCATGATAATATATACCAAAGAAAAGCGCAAATTCCTACTTTAGATCATAAGATTGGGCAGCTATTATTTCTTAGGTTTGGTAGAAATGTTCCCGATATAATCTATGACGGAATGTTAGATCCAAGTTTATATTCAGATGATAAAAATATTTTACCAGATAAAAGACTTTGTATACAGAATAATAGAAATGCAACCTATCTTAATCTTGATATTGCAAATAATTTTGATACATGGTACCAGCCAATTATTGCGACCTTTAATACAAATGATTTAGAGTGCGATTGTATATTAAATCCTATTAAAAAGACTACTCTATTAAGCTATGATTAAAATTTGATGAATAAGTTTTTGATTTTTCTTCCTTCCTTAGTTTTTGCTTCGGTTAATATTATGGATCATGCTTTACCTAGTTTATCAGAATATGGATTTTTTAAAACTCCAATTAAATCTCAGATTGCAGTCGATGGTATAATACCATATAAAATTGCATCACCACTTTTTTCTGATTACGCTGAAAAATTAAGATTTATCAAGATTCCTAAAGGTAATAATATTAAAACAGTTGATAATCACTTGATCTTCCCTACGGGAACAACTATTATAAAAACATTTTATTATCCTGACGATTTTCGAAAAATAAATGAGAATAAACGTTTGCTTGAAACAAGGTTACTAATAAAAACTAAAACTGAATGGATTGCAATCCCCTATGTTTGGAATGAAGAACAGACCGATGCCTTTCTTTCACTTGCTGGAGATAGAATTCCAGTATCCTGGATTAATAAGAAAGGTGTCAAGACTGAACTTCTATATTCAGTTCCAAATATGAATCAATGTAAAGGGTGTCATGTAAAAAATAATATATTACAACCGATTGGGCCCAAGATTCGGAATTTAAATATGGTTTACTCATTTGAAGGAGAGGACCTAAATCAATTAAAAAAATGGATAAGTTTTGGGCTTATGGAGCCAATTGATAATATTTCGACACTACCAAGGACTGTGGACTATGAAAATCATATGGATGGAACTCTGGATCAAAGGGCGAGAGCATGGTTAGATATCAATTGTGCACATTGTCATAGTTCTGGAGGTCCAGCAGAATCTTCAGGCTTATACTTAGAATATGAGGAAAAAAATCTTTCGAAAATAGGTGTGATGAAGCGACCAATAGCAGCGGGGCGAGGCTCGGGTAATTTAAACTATACAATTGTACCTGGACATCCTGAATTATCAATCTTAGACTACCGTATTCGCTCCACAGATCCTGGAATTATGATGCCAGAATTAAGTCGACATATGACTCATATTGAAGGAGTAGAGCTTATTAGTTCTTGGATAAAAAAAATGAGTTTTAATAATAATGATGGTGACACAAAATAAAATTAATATTTATATTTTTTTGGTTTTATCTTATCTAGTAGAGAAACTTATTATAGATTTATCTTTTACTATACTAAAAGGTTAAGTAAATGTTTATTTTTCGAAAATTCATACTGGCTCTTTATTTGTTTAATAATATATATGCTTGTTGGATATGGGCCGCTTTTTGTAAAAACCAGTCGGGTTTTAGTGTTATACCAGAAGATGAAAAACTATTTTTATATCAACAGCTAAATAGTCTCTATGACCAATCTTATTTTGCACCTGATGGATGGGCAATTGCAGGAACTAGTAATAACGAATTTTTTGATAATGGGATACTAGTCAGATCTGAGACGGCTGCTTATAGTGATTCTGTTTTTTATTGGCACACTGTAGACAGTTTGTTGGAATCATATGTTGGAAGAATTGGAATGGCTCACATTCGAGCAGCTTCATCTGGGGCAACTGGAATTCCTAATCCTCATCCATGGGTTTTTAATGATGGGAATCAGTTATTTTATCTTGTACATAATGGGACTGTGAGCAAGGATATTTTACATAATCTAATAACATCTAATGGCTCTGATTTTTCATGGTTTAATCAGCACCCGCCACAGACTTTCAGTCTAGATAATTGGGATGATATAACTGGATGGGCAAATGTTGTCGATTCGGAATTAATTTTACTTTTTATAATGCAGGAAATCTCGGTTTGTGGTAGTGTTATTACTGGAGTTCAAAATGCACTACTTTCCATGATTAATTCTGGTGTATCTCCAGGGCAATTGAATATTGTATTCTCAAATGGTTCTGAGCTCTATATTTTCGGAGGATATAATGGCCTATCAGTATTAGAATCTGAAAACTATTTTTCTATAATGACAGAACCACCATCCGGTGATTTTTCAGGGGTCGGAACTTGGAATGGTATTCAAGGAAGTGAGCTTTTAGTCATTGACACAGATGGGATTAATTATTTTTCTAATTTTTCTGGAATTGGTGATGAATCTTTGATTGCAAATCAAATATATTTATTGCCGTCTTATCCAAATCCATTTAATGGAACTCTTTTTATCCCTTATAAAATAAGTGGATCTAAAATTTTCACTGTTTTTATTAGAAATATTCTTGGAGAAAATATTTATCAAAATAAAATATTTTCTGATTATACTGAACATCAAGGTATAATCAAATGGCGGCCAGTTAATAATCAAAATCATCAATTGTCTTCTGGAATTTATTTCATAAGCTTGGAAACTGAGGTCGGGATAGAGTATCAAAAGATTTCATATATTAAATAAATATAATTATATTCACCGGCTTTAAAACAAAGAAAGCCATTATTTATAACAATTTTAGGGAGCTATACCTTGAGCGATAATAAAAAATCTGAGAAAAAGTCAAAAAGAAAACCACAAAACAAGCCAGTAAAAAAGAAAAAAGTAAGTAAAGTAAATAGTGGTAGTATTAGTATGTATCTTGCTGAAATTGGAAGATTTGAACCACTAGCTCCAGAAAAAGAAGTTGATCTCGCTATACGTATTCAAAAGGGTGATGAATCTGCGATGAAAGAGTTAGTTGAGGCTAACCTAAGATTTGTGGTTTCTGTTGCAAAGAAATATCAGGGTAATGGTTTGTCTTTAGCAGATATTATAAATGAAGGCAATATGGGTTTGATTAAGGCTGCAAAAAGATTTGATCACACTAGAGGGTTTAAATTTATTTCTTATGCTGTATGGTGGATTCGTCAATCAATTTTACAGGCTC
>CAZLPW010000129.1:0-4423 GCA_964561495.1 uncultured bacterium
TCAATGGCTAAAGTTATATAAATCAATTACCAAAAAGAATATAGAGCATCAATCATATGTTATTAAGAAAAATGAAGATTTAATTGTTGGCCACTTAAGTATATCTTTTAATAAAAAAATGAATGAGGCTCATCTGTTTCATCTAATCATTGATCCAAAATTCAAACGAAATGGTTTAGCCCAAAATTTAATAAATTTTGCAGAAAGCTATGCTATTATAAAAAAAACTAATTCTACATCATTTCATATAAATAAAAAAAATAAGGCAATGATTAATCTAATAAAAAAAATAGGATACGAGTCGAAGAATCCAAATAAAAAAATTATAAACTATACCAAAATTATGACTTAATCGGCTTTACAAAAAGCTGATGAACATGCCTAACAATTTTGTAACCCTTCTCTTTGGCAATTTGATCTTGCAGATTTTCTAATTCTTTATTATAAAACTCAATAATTTTCCCCGTTTCTATACAAATCATGTGATCATGGTGCTCTCTATCTAATTTATTTTCATAAAGACTTCCACTTTCAACACCATCTATCTTTTTTACTAAGCCATGTTTAACCAAAACATCGATAGTTCTATATACTGTTGCCCTAGACACCTTAGTCCCTTTTTTAAAAACAGAAAAATAAATTTCATCAGCATTACGGTGCTCCCTAGAACTATTTATTTCGCGCCAAATCGCTTCTCTCTGATTGGTATATCTAAGACCTTCGGATTGTAAAATTTTTTTCAGTAAAACTATATTTTTTTCTTTCATTGTAAAACTCGAATTCCACTAATAAAAGGATAATAGAATATACTAGTTAACTTTTGTAAGGTTAGCATATTTAACAATCAATTTTTTCTTTGTTCCATCTTTAAATATTACACCAACTCTCTGATTTTCTCCAGTCCCACTCAAAACCATAATTTTACCAGAACCAAAAATAGGATGCTCAACCAAATCACCTACTTTAAAATCGTTAAAGGCTGTAATTGTCCTTGTGGTTTTTATTTTAGTAGTTTTAAAACGGCTTCCACTAATGACCCGATTTGTAAGCGCTGATTCAAATTCAATTCTTTCTAAATATTGGTTAGGGATCTCATTTATAAATCTACTTGGCATACCAAGTAAATTCTCTCCTCCTGTGCGCCTTCTATTAGTTGCATAAAGTAGATATGCTCTTTCTTGAGACCTAGTCAGTGCTACATAAAAAAGACGTCGCTCTTCTTCTAAAGAGGCCTTGTCCTCTAATGTCCTATAAAGCGGAAACAAACCGTCGTCTAATCCAGAAACAAAAACGATTGGAAACTCAAGGCCTTTTGAAGAATGAATTGTCATTAGAGTAACTCTATTATCAGAATCATTCCAATGATCAATATCTGTAAGTAATGATACATCTTCCAAAAAATCACTCAAATTTGATTTAGGTCTGCGTTGGTTAAACTCATCTATACTATTTAATAATTCTTTTAAATTTTCTAATCTATCAACATCTTCAGGATCTAAAGACTTCTTGAAATAGGATTGTATTCCAGCCTCTTCTACTAAAGCTCTAGTTAATTCTCCAGGGCTTAGTTTAAATCTCAGATTATGGTATTTTTTTATCAATTTAAAAAATTTTTTCAAAGCTTCAGATTGCTTCCCTCTAATTGATAGATTATCGGCATCTTTTAATACTTCAAATAACTCAATCCCATCAATGCCTGCTTTTTCTACGCACTTATCCATAGTCTTAGCACCAATTCCTCTTGGTGGAAAATTGATAATTCTTCTAAGTGATATCGTATCTTTTAAATTAATAATTAATCTCAGATAAGCCAGAACGTCTTTGACCTCTTTACGATTATAAAACCGGATCCCACCAATAATATTATATGGTATACCCATTCTTCTCAAACTATCCTCTATAGGGCGAGATTGAGCATTAGTCCTATATAGAACTGCAAAATCGCAAAAAGTTCGTTTTTTCATTTTGATTTCCTTTTCTATAGCAGAAATAATAGCATCTGCTTCTTCAAGTTCATCACTTGTTTCAAAAAGGCCAACTAATTCACCATCACCATGTTTGGATTTTAAATTTTTCTTTGTTCGCTTGTCATTATGAGTGACTACTGCTGTTGCAGCATCTAAAATTTGTTGAGTAGATCTATAGTTCGTTTCTAAAGTAAAAATTTGACAACTAGGAAAAAATTTTTCGAAATCTAAAATATTTGTTACATCGGCCCCACGCCAACCATAAATAGATTGATCATCGTCACCAACCACAGATATATTAGAATGTTTTTCAGATAAAGCAGTTACAAAATAATATTGTGGCCTATTTGTATCTTGATATTCATCAACCAATATATACTTATATATTTTTTGATACTTGTTTAAAACTTTTGGAAACTTTTCAAATAATTCTAATGGATATAGAAGTAGATCATCAAAATCTAATGCATCATTTTCCTTTAAATCTTTTTGATATCTTACAAAAACCTCCGCTTTTTTCTTTTCTAATTTTGTCCTTGCTTTTTTTATCTCATCCTGTGGAGATATCATTTTATTTTTAGAATAACTAATGTAGTTACGTGCCTCATTAGCTGAAATTATATCTTTAGAAATATCTAAAGTCTTTAGAACAACTCGGATTAAATCTATCTGGTCCTGAACATCATATATTGCAAAGTTTCTAGTTAAGCCAATATGTTTTGCTTCATTACGCAACAAACGAGCACAAACTGAGTGAAAGGTTCCAATCGTTATAGGCAAATCATCTGTTTTAAGAAGTTTTTTTACTCTATCTTTCATTTCTTTTGCTGCTTTATTGGTAAACGTTAAAGCAAGAATATGCTCAGGGTTATAATCACACTCATTAATTAGGTACCACATTTTATGTGTTAATACTCGAGTCTTACCACTTCCTGCACCAGCAAAAATAAGGACGGGACCATTTACAGCTTCGACTGCTTGTTTTTGTACTTTATTTAATCTATTCAAACTCATTTATTTTTTAATGCCTTACGTAGTTTTTGCAATTTTCTTTTTGCGATATTATGTTGCTTTTCATTCTTAGAAAATGTGTGATATCCATTGCCCGTTGCCACAAAAAAAAGATAATTATTTTTTTCTGGATATAGGGCTGCATTTAATGATTTTTCACCAGGAGAATTAATGGGACCAGGAGGTAAACCATGATACATATATGTGTTATATGGCGAATCTATTTTCAAATCTTTATTTAATAACCTTCTTGGATCATCATTAATTATATATTGTACAGTGGGGTCTGCTTGTAATTTCATATTTTTTTTTAATCTATTATGATATACAGCTGAAATAATTGATCTTTCTTGATCATGGACGGCTTCTCCTTCAATAATTGATGCTAAAGTAATGATTTCATGTTTTGTAAAACCAAGCCTTTTGGCACGCAATAATTTAGAGGGAGTCCAAAAAATTTCCCCCTCTTTTAATAAAGTTCCAATTACATTTTTTACGGAAGGATTTTCAGAAAAAAAATAGGTGTCTGGAAAAAGATAACCTTCAGCATTATCGCTACTTATACCATATGAAATAAGAAAATCAGTATTTTTACAAAGTGAATCTATTTTTTGGGCAGAAATTGAAAGCTCTTTTGTTATGTGCTCAATAAAATTATTAAGATCCCAACCTTCAATAAAAGTTATTTTTTTTAAAAGAGGAGGACTATACAATAATTGCTTTATAATAAAATAATTATTTGAAGCATTCTGCAAAGAAAATGTGCCAACAGGTATATTTCTGGATTTACCCATGATTTTTACTGCAGAAAGGAACATATAAGAATTAGAAATTAAATTTTCTTCTTCCATCTGATTAGCTAATTGTGTTAATGAAACGCCAGGCTCAATAGATATTTTCTTTATATTTTCAGATCCAGTTTGAGGCCAAAAAATAATAAGAAAAAAAAATGTCAGTAACATAAAAAAAAACGTAACCGTAACGTATAGAAGAGTCTTATTTTTCCTTTCTATAGTATTCATAAATGGGGGGCGAATTTATCAAGTTTCTTTTTCTTTTGTCAAATCAGTTTATTAATAACAATAATCTAAAAACCACTTTTGAGCACAAATAATAAGATGTAATATTAATCTCTTAATGAGCAAGTTATTTTACAATAAAAATAATGTTGAGAAAGGACCATTGTTTAAATATTGGTCGTTTTCAAGGATTAACTATATTATTTTTGGTATTGGAATGTTATTTATAATAACTGGATATATTGTAATGGCTCAGGGTCCAGAAAATGTTGATAGTTTTGAGAGTCTATATTTGGCACCCGTTATTTTATTTTTAGGTTATATAATATTCATCCCATTATCATTAATATTTCAATCTAAATCTAAAAAATAAAAAAATTGGGATCGTAGTTCAGTTGGTTAGAACGCCGGCCTGTCAAGCCGGAG
>CAZLPW010000130.1:0-4390 GCA_964561495.1 uncultured bacterium
ATTATTAATTGGTTGATCTATTACATAACGATGTGCCGTTTCATATGAATTTCCATAAAATTCAACAATTTTATTAATTTTCATATTATTCCAAACATATTGAAATTCAACAATCAATGTATCATTTTCATTTAGGAAATATTCAGTATTAATATTAGGAGTTATGATTTCAAATGCATTATTAATATATTGATATTGTTTTAATTCATCATCATAATATGCTAAACAGGGGTTACATATACCTCCATGCAGCCTAACGGGAAGACGATTATCATCAGAAGTATCTACATTTAATGGTTCAAGATATTTATAATCTTCACCGCGCTTTTCAATCATCTTACTATTAATAATAGTTCCCCCTCCAATATTAGATATAGTTGTAGAGTGCAATTTATTTGAAACTGTTATAGTCTTATTTTGATAAATGTTATTATTAGGCTTAATATCTCTTTGATTATTTTTTTGAGTGATTTCTTCTTTCTGATCAAAGCTATCATTAGTAGGAGTAGATTCTTCAATAGCAGAGTTATTTAATGAGTTATCAACATACCAAAAATTAGGATAAAAATATGCTACTAAGGTTATAAGTATGCTTGCTACAATTATTCGTTGAGTTTCTTTATTCATTATTTTACAGGATCCCAGCCACTTGTTTTAGAAAATGGATGACATTTACAAATTCTAATTGTACCAATTATTACTCCTTTTAAAAAACCATGTATTTTAACTGCATCAATCATATAATTTGAACACGAAGGAGAAAAGCGACATGATGATGGTAAAACCTTAGATAAAGTATTTTGATAAATTTTAATTAAAAATATAATAATATTAACTGGTAATCTTTTCATGCATACTTTCAAATGATTGTTTTATAATATTCCATTGAATATTTTTTACTTTTGGCTTAATTATAATAGAATGTGGAAATCCATTTTTTATTAATTTATAAAATATATGTCTACAGCGACGTTTAAATAAATTTCGTTCTACTGAATTCCCATATTTTCTTGATACAATAAATCCTATTTTTGGATTTTCATTATATATATAATAATATCTTATATCTTGAATCAATACTGATTTAGAATTATTATATACGTATTTAAAATCAATAGGTGATAAAGAGTATTTCAATTAAGCGGAGAGTCTTTTTCTTCCTTTTCTTCTTCTTCTTGCCATTAGTGCTCGGCCACTTTTTTCAGAATTTCTCTTTAGAAATCCATGTTTATTTTTTCTTTTACGATTACTTAATCTAATCTTTACTTTCATAATATATTATTTCCATTTATTCAATTTTTTTTCACGAACATAAAAATAGCTGGGTAATTTACGTTTTTTATGACTATAAAATAAAATTTTATTTTGAGTTAACTTTTACCACTGTAGAAATACCACCTCTAGCACTAAATTCTCCAATCACTTCAATTTTTCTAGGTTTACAAGCATTTTTAAAGTCATTAAAGATTTTATTAGTAGCACTTTCATGGAAAATACCCATATTACGAAATTTAACAATATATAATTTTAAAGACTTTAATTCTACAATATGTTGATTTGGTATATAATTAATTTTAATTGTTGCAAAATCAGGTAATCCAGTTCGAGGACATACACAATTAAATTCAGGTATTGAAACATTTACTTCATACTCTTTATCAGCATATTCATTATGTACTATTTCTAGATCGTTTTTATGTGGTTCATTTGACATATTTAATCCTTTATTAACATTTTTATATGATTTATTCTATGTTCTAATTCTTTATGGTTAATATTGATTAATCCATTAACACCAAATTCAGAAACAGTGAATGATGCAATAGCAGAACCTGCCACTACAGCATCAACAATATTTGTTTTTTCAAGATTTCCAACAAATCCACCCGCAAAAGAATCGCCCGCACCTGTTGTGTCAATCACATCATCGATTTGAAAGGCCGGAATATTTATTTTAATATCATTTTGTTTATCATATAAATAAGATCCCTGGCTACCTTTTTTAATAATCACAATTTCTGGTCCCATTTTCATTAATAGTTCTGCAGCATCTTCAATTGTATTTTTGTTTGTTAATAAAAAAGCTTCTTCATCGTTTAATAAAAATATATTTGTTTTTGATATGACATCTCTTAATGATTCTAAGGATATATCTATCCATAGATTCATTGTATCTAATATAATGATTTGTTCAGAACTTGATTTTTCTATAACATTCATTTGCATATCTGGATGAATATTACCTAAAAATATAAATTTAGAATTTTGAACAGATTTATCAACTATAGGAGTATAATTTTCAAATACACCTAGCTCTGTAAATAATGTCTCTCGACTATTATAATCATCTGAATATTTACCACCCCATTTAAATGTATTTCCTTGTTTTACTTCAACATTATCGGTATTAATATTAAAACGCTTATATAAATCCCAATATTTTTGAGGAAAATCATTACCTACAACTCCTAAAACATTTACTTTTTTAAAATATGATGCAGCAATTGAAAAGTAAGATGCTGATCCGCCCAATATATTTTCACGATGCTGATTTTTTGTATATATTGTATCTAATGCAATAGAGCCAATAGTTAAGATTGAATTACTTTTCATTTATAATATCTCAGTATTGATTGTTGATGTAAAAAGTAATTTAGCTTCACCTTGAAGCCAAACTTTTTTCCAATTATTATCGGAAGAAATTAATAATTTCCCACCTTTTACTCGAATAGTTAAATTATTATTTAAATTATGTTTTTTATACATATGATATGCTGCTGCAACAGATCCTGAGCCACATGATTGCATAATTGATTCAATTCCTTTTTCATACGTAATAACTTCTAATGTATTTTGGGATATTTTTTTTACAAAATTTACATTCGTTCCATTTGGGGAAAAAGATTCTGAATATCTTATTTTACGACCAGTTGATTCCCAATCGTGATTATCTGTAATGTCAACTTCTATGACAAAATGTTTTGCTCCAGAATTAATTGAAAAACCAGAGAAATCATCAATAATAATTTCTTTACTAGTATATTCAGGGGGATAGATTGTCAATGCAATATTATTAGAATCATTAATAATAATTTCATGAGCTCCATCACCTGATATAAATGTTGCTTTTTGATTAATAATATTTTTTTTATATAAAAATAGTCCTGCACATCTTGCTCCATTTGCACACATTGTTTCCCAGGAACCATCATTGTTATAATAATCCATTTTAAAATCATATTCTTCAATCATTGATAGTACAAGAACTCCATCTGCCCCAATACCTGTATGAGTGCTACATAATGCCTGAATTAAGCTATCTGTAATTTGTAGTTCTGGACAATCTGGTAGATAAATAATAATGAAATGATTCCCAGTCCCATGTGCTTTTGTAAATGGGAGTAACATGATGTAATTTATGTGGAAAGTAAGATAACGAAAAACGTAAATATGATAAATTCTAAAATTAAAAACTTATTTGCCACTTCATGGAAAATATACTCTGAAAATTTTACCTATATTTTAGGTATATATTTATTAGTTACAGTAATAGGAGGTATATGTAATTATATTGTTAACGAATCCAATTCTATGAGTTCAATACAAAATTTAATTTTTTATTTTTCATCTGAATTATTTATAATTGGATTATCACTTGGCTTAATTAAAATTTTATTATTAATAAATAAAAATCAACCAAGTACAATTGGCACTTTATTTAGTTCATTTGATCTTGTTTTCAGATCCTTTAATGCATCTATTCTATTTACCGTTATGATATTTTTTACTATTCTTCCAGGATTATTAATTATCTTGATGTCTTGTGATATAGATAGTCTTTTTTCAAAGATTTTGACTTTACTTGATTTTTCTTCTCCAATGCCAACACTCAATTTTAATAGTGATATTTTTGATATTAATATTCATAATGAACCACTGTTTATATTAGGTGTTGCAGTATCAATGATTAATATTATTTGGTTTGCTATTAGATTTCAATTTTATCAATATTACATTGTTGATGATGAGTGTGGTATTTTTCAATCATTCAAACGTAGCTTTGTTATGACTGCAAACCATATGAGTATATTAGTACAATTTATCTTATGTCTTGTATTGATTAATTTGCTTGGGTTATTATTTTTTGGTGTTGGAATTATATTTACTATTCCATTTTCTTTGTTAGCAATGACAAAGTTATATTTATCACTAAAAAGACAAGCTATATGATTCTAATAGTATTTTTTATTTTCATTCAAACTTTATCGGCTCAATTCCCACTTGATTTAGGGGCAGATGAAATTTCAAACCCTTTAATTTATCAGGCTGAATCAGATAATGAGTTTTTATTAACACTGAGAGCATCTTCAAATACTAATTGGTCAATACA
>CAZLPW010000131.1:0-4368 GCA_964561495.1 uncultured bacterium
CAGAGGGTGTTGATATAACAGCAACACTTGATGGAACAACAATAACATTTACAGCCTCTCAAGACTTTAATGGTTCAGAAGACTTTACAGCAACTGTAACAGATGGTGAGTTCTCTAGTTCACAAACATTTACAGTAATTGTTAATGCTGTTAATGATCAACCAACAGCGAATTCAGGTTCCAACACTGTTGCTGAGGATACTACTGCTGATATCACATTAACAGGCTATGATATTGATGGTGACAACTTAAGCTTTGCTCTTGACACTGATGCTACTAATGGTACTGTAAGCGTTGATGGTTCACTTGCAACATATACACCAAATGCAAACTATAATGGTGATGACAGCTTTACATTCACAGTAAGTGATGGTAGTTTGTCTGCAATGGCAACTATTACTATAACAGTCACACCAGTTAATGATGTACCAGATCTAGCTGTAGTTGATGCTGTTAGTTTTGATGAGGATGGTTCTAGTTCAATATCTTTATCAGCAACTGATGATGATGGTGATGATTTAACATATAGCATAACAGAGGGTGTTGATATAACAGCAACACTTGATGGAACAACAATAACATTTACAGCATCTCAAGATTTTAATGGTTCAGAAGACTTTACAGCAACTGTAGAAGATACTACCTCATTTGCTTCACAGTCATTTACAGTAACAGTATTACCAATCAACGATGAACCAATTGCATATAACTCAACAGAAACTGTTGTTGAAGATGATGAAATTCAAATTCAGATGAATGCATATGATGTTGATGGTGATGAATTGACCTATCATATAATAGATCCCCCTACAAACGGACAACTGTTAAATCAATCAAATTCTATTGTAACATATAATCCAAACCAAGATTATGATTTAACTGATAGTTTTACTTTTCGTGTTCACGATGGAGACTATTATTCTAACATAGCAACAGTAAGCATTAATATAACCCCAGAAAACGATGACCCTGTAATAGTTAACTTGTTAAATCTTACTAATGATTTAATACTAAATAATGGAGATCAAATTACTATTGATGAAGATACTACTATTGATATTCAATTGAATGCAGTTGATGTTGATAATGATTTTGAAGACTTAATATTCTACCATAGCCAAATTTCAGATTGTATAGATTGTATAATTGAATTTGATGATTCTACAATGACTATAGATCCTCCCTTAAATTATAATGGTCAATTTTCAATATCAATTAATGTATTTGATGGATTTAGTAATGTTCCTGATGCATTTACACTTAATGTTATTGTCAATCCAATAAATGATCCCCCAGAGATATTAAATGCAAGTACTCTGAATTTTGATGAAGATACTTTAGGAATAATTGATGTTATATATTCAGATGTTGAAAACGATGATATTACAGATTTAGAAATAATTGGTGGAACAGAGATTACAGCTACACCTGATGGTGCAACAATTACTTTTACAGCATCTCAAGATTGGCATGGATTTGAAGTCTTTACTTTACAAATAACTGAAGATATAGAGAGCAACCCTCTAAGCGATCAAATAGAAATTACAGTTACTGTAAATTCAGTAAATGATTTACCAACAATTACTCATATAATAAATCAAAGTGATAATGCAATAATTGATAGCACAGACACAGTAACAATTGAAGAAGATAATACAGCTAGTTTTCAAATTGTTGGTGATGACGTTGAAACTGAGATAAATGATTTAGTTTATGGTGCAACATGTAATAATTGTTCAGAAGCTACTGATGGTAACATTATCGATATAACACCAGACCCTGACTATAACGGATTAGTAGATATTGTTTTTACTGTTCAAGATGAGGATGGAGGCAATGTTAATGATGCATATGCTATCACTTTAAATGTAACTCCTGTCAATGATGCCCCTGAAGTCATTAATGGAGGAATAATCGATGGTGGTGTACTTAATGCTATGGAGGATGATCCTGATATAACTATTCCTTTAATTGGTGCTTTTTGGGATGTTGAAAACATCAATGATCTTATCTATACAGTAAATGATACTTATGATGAGAGTTTGATAAATATTACAGTTGATAATGACAATGATGAATTAACAATAGATTTCTTAACTAATCAAAATGGAATTACAGAAGTTGCAGTAACTGCTGATGACAATACTAGAAGGCTTACTGTAACTGATACATTTTATGTAAATGTAATTCCTCGAAATGATCCGCCCATCATTGATATAGTAGAAACTCAATTTATCACTGAGGATACAAACCTACCATTAACCCTAACTGGTAGCGATGTTGATAATAGCAATAATGAATTAACATTCAGCACATCTTCTGATAATGATAAGGTACAAGTTGATGTTAATTCTGATGGTTCATATTTTACAGCTACCCCTGATAATAACTATAATGGATCAGCAATTATAACAATAAGAGTAGATGACATTGAAGAAATTGCATATGATAATAATGGAAACAGTGTAGACTCATTTTCTGAACATGATTTCATATTAAATATTTCTCCTGATAATGATGCACCATATTTAGATACAATAAACGCTCAAAGTGTTGCTGAAGATACTCCCATTAATATTGTAAGCAATGTTTCTGATCCAGATGCAATTTCAGACCTAAATGAAACTCCATATGATTTAAATGATTTAACTTTTACCTGTGATGGCAATCAAATCAATTGTGAAGTTAATAATAATTCAAATGGTGAAATAACTCTTACAATTTTTGGCGATACTCATTACAATGGTGTTTCAACTATCACAGTTCATGTACATGATGAAGATATAGATAGCAACCATGAGATACAGTTTGATTTAACTGTGGAAGCCATAAACGATCCTCCAACATTCCCACCGGATTTCCTAGATCAGTTTGATAATAATTATATATTCAATGAAGACCCAGGGATATTACCTGAAATTGATCTTCAGGTAAATGATGTTGACAATGATGATAACTTAAATAATCCCGCAACAGATCTTTCAGGATCTCATACTTTCATCATTTCTCCAAGCGAAAACATAAATCCAGAGATAAACAATGATAACTATACATTAACTTTCGACCCAGAACTCCACTACAATGGACAAGAAGTATTCAATTTATCAGTTACTGATGGAAAAGATACAACAAGTCACACTATCATTGTCGAAGTGGAACCTGTTGATGATATTACAATACTATCTGATGAAACCCTTGAACCTATAATAGAAGACTTTAACTCGTTTCAAGGATACACGCCAGCATTATCTGATCCAGATGTAAATGACCAAAATAATCCCTTTGACTATTTTGAATACAATATAATTCTTGATCCTGACCTTGGTTCAGTAGATTTTTTTAATCCTTCTAATGGAGGCTATCAGTTTGATGATGATAGTGATGGTGATGGATATAGTGATTTTAATTACTTAACAGCAAACCACTCTAAAACAGTTAACTTTACATACAGAACTACAAGCCAACTCTATGGAAGCAATAGTGATAACGATGGGACCATAACATTGACAGTGAATGGTGAAAACGATCAACCCATTTCATATTCCGAGGATGTGCATGATGGTTTAAATGAGGATGAGGATTACCCTGGAATTTTTCCAACGGCATTTGATTTTGATAATGATGACGGATTAGGACCAGGATCACATATTGATATTAAAGAAGATGGATACCAATTTTCTGAACCATATGTTGGCAGAGGGGATATAGTAATTGATGGAACTGGATATACTTTTTACCGCGATGGTGATGGTGATGGATATAGTGATTTTGATTATTTATCCCAAGGCGAAGAAGAATTTATTCAATTTCATTACTATGCTACAGATCAACAAGATGTAACTAGCGAACCTTCAACTATAGAATTGAGAATAGCTGGAATAGAAGATATAACTGAAGTTTTTGATAATGAAGGTGATCACCAAATCGATGAAGATGAGACTAAGAGCTGGGATGTACCACCTGTCGCAGATGCTGACAGCTCTGATTCTTATAGGTACTATACATATAACAATACAGGCAATACAGCAGATGCTGGTCATGTAACTTTTACAGAGGAATACGATAATCCAACTTTTACATTTGCAACAAGTGGTGATTTTAATAATTTGCGTAAGGATGCTACAAGACTAAGAAACTTTCAATACCATTCATTTAACCAGTGGGGCAATGAAAGTATTAATTATGGAACAATCAGCATTATGGTTACAGGAACTAATGATAATCCTGAAGCTTATCATGATCTTGGAAATAATTTAATTGATAACTAACCAAATTATAAATTTTTTAATTTTTAGTCATTTTTTTTATTAATAATTCTATAGTTCCGCCAGATAATACATTTATTATGTAATTAAATTCCCATAAAGA
>CAZLPW010000132.1:0-260 GCA_964561495.1 uncultured bacterium
AATATATTAAATATATAACATAAGAGAGGAAACTATGCGTTCATCATATCAATTCTTAAGAATAATAATAATTACATTATTTACTTTTTCAACATTTTCTTACGCTCAAGATGGTGGCGACGATGGTGTTGTAACTACTGATGGAGGTACTGATGGTGGTGTGTGGGATGGCGGTAATTTAGATGGTGGAATTGATGATGGTGGTGGTAACTGGATTTCTGGATGCACAGATCCATGGGCTTCTAATTATAATCCCAATG
>CAZLPW010000132.1:270-4322 GCA_964561495.1 uncultured bacterium
AGCATTTCAGAACAGCTCAATAATAGCTCAAATTAATCCTCTTTATTCATGTTACCAAGCTGCTTATTATGGTGGATATACATGCGAAGAAGTTACAGCTATGGGTGGTGATTTGTGTGCTTTGGTTATTGAATGTGGTTTCTGTGAAAATGAAACTGGATGTTCAGAAAATCAATGGGAATGTGCTAACGGTGATTGTATCAATGCTTCATGGTTCTGTGATGGTTCATCGGAATATGGAAATGCAACATGGGGCCCTGATTGTTCTGATGGTTCAGATGAAAACTTTGATACATGCTGCGCAAATGGATCTTATTCAGATACTATATGTAATCCCTGTGAAGATGAAGATGAAGATGGCATTTGTGATGATAATGATGATTGTGTAGGTACTGTAGATGACTGTGGAGTGTGTAATGGAAATGGAGCATCAGAAGAATGCTGGAATGGTGAGATGGTTTGTGACGTTGATGATTGCGAAGAACAACCCAACACTTTTGAGATAACACTTGAACTACTCTATCCTGAAAATGAAGAACATATAGAAGATTATACCAATGTAAATATCAGATGGGATCATGAAGGAACTGCAAGTAATGATGTATATGTAACTGTTTTATTTGCATATGAATATGGTGGTGGTTTAAAAACAGTGGCTAGAAATATACTTCTTGATGACGGCGAGGTTAATATTGATTTATCAACAGATGCTACAGGTCAATCATTATGTGATACTGATGATCCAAATTGTGTAGAAACAATATATGGAAAAATTAAAATTACTGCTTCAGATGGTATTGAAGGTAATATAGCAATTGCTGAATCAGAAAGTCTTATAATTGGCGATCCCGAAGGAGATATTGGAATTAATTGGCTTAATGAAGAAGATGATATGCTTACTATTGATTGGGGATGGAGAAATGATCAAAGTATTATTTTTCAAGAAAGTGCTTTTGCTGCTTTAAGTAATTATAGTAGGGTTAGAGTTTATGATGAAGAAGGTATATTTGATGGCTCATGTGCAAATGCTGATTCTCTATCATCAATTGAGCTACTAACTATTTCTATTACAAACAATATGGAAGCTCAGTCCTATACTCTTGATTGTGGTGTAGACTTTTGTTTTGAAGGAGGTGAACGAATTCCTGGATATAGAGAAGGAAATAATATTTATTTTTATGGTACAGATCAAGCAACTGGCCAATCAGTGCAATTATATCCAATAACAACTGATGGTTCACTAGCAACTTTTAATAATGGTGCAGTTAATATTGAAGATTTTTCTTTAACAGATAATAGTGATGATACTGGAGGTGGTTCAGAAAATTTACATTGCTATTATATATTTAATGAAGATGAATGTCGAGAAGATTCAGATTGTTGGTGGACAAGCGATTGTGGTGATCAAATGTTATGTCTACCAAATGGCGTTGAATCTGATTGTTCAAGAGAACAACGAGATTTTGATGGCTTTAGTATTTATAATAAAATTACATCAATCAGAGACTGCAATATTGTTGAAGGCTGTACTGATCTTTCAGCAATAAACTACAATGAAAATGCAAACCAATTAGACTGCTCATGCTATTATAATGCAAGCGATGGATGCATGGATAACACTGCATTGAATTTCAATGATACAGCTACTACTGATAATGATAATTCATGTTTATATGGTACATGTGTTGTAGGTTGCATGGATGACACTGCATGCAATTATGATCCCTCAAGCATTGTCGATAATAATGGCTGTTTATATGGTAATGCATGCATGACCGGTTGCATTGATGATGGTTCATGTACTGCTGCAACATGCGGATATGATAGCCCACTACCAGGAACATCAGCATGTAACTTTGATGGCTCTTTAGCAGATGGCTGGATTGATGATGGTTCATGTAGTTATACCGTAGATGATATGTCAAATGATAATCATGGATGGTGCCCACTAGAAACACTAACTAATGTTTCAATTAATACTTACAGTGATAGAATACCAGCAATGCAGACAAACTCTAACATTAAGTACCGTGTATGGTTATTAGATGCTGCACAAAATGAAATTTTAAAAACTTTCGAATCAAGTGGAGTTAGTGTTACGGTATGCGAAGAACTTGATTGCAATGATGAATTTGGTGGGCCAGCCTACATAGATGAATGCGGTGAATGCATTACAATAAACAATCCATGTGATGATTGTAGTATTTTAGTTGGCGATATAACAGGAGATGGTGAAATAAATATTGTAGATATTGTATCATTGTTAAATATTGTCCTTGCATCATCAGAGGTGTCTCCTGAGCTATTCTGTGTTGCTGATTTCAATGGTGATGGAGTAGTGAACGTAGTTGATTTAGTTAATTTAGTAAACTTTGTTTTACAAACAGACTAAATATCTTTTAAAAAATCTATTAATGTATCTATCTCTTCTTTAGTTCTTTTCTCAGTGAATGCAAGAAGTAATTGGTTATCATTTTGATCAGTTTTTATAGTATCTATTAAAATATTATTATCAGCAGCTTTTTGTTGGATTTCTTTGGCTGACTTTTCAACCTCAATAACAAATTCCTTAATAAAATTGCTTGTATTATATTTCAACTTACAAGTATTTAATTTTTTAATTTCATTAGCTGCATAATGTGTGTTTTGGAAAGATATATTAGCAACGTTGTAAATACCTTCCTTACCCATTAAAGCCATGTAAATAGTAGATCTAAGGGCTAACAAGCCTTGATTCGTACATATATTTGAAGTTGCCCTTTCTCTACGGATGTGTTGTTCTCGAGTTTGAAGCGTCATAACAAAACCTTCTTTACCATCTAAATCATTTGTTCTGCCTATAATTCGACCAGGCATTTTTCTTGCATATTTCATTTTTGTAGCAAATAACCCAATATATGGGCCACCAAATGACATATAATTTCCTAAAGATTGTCCCTCCCCAACATATACATCACAATTACTATCACCAGGAGATTTTATAAATGAAAGAGATGTTGGATCAGAAACAGCTACAAGTAATGACTTTTGTTTAAACTTAGATATTTCAGACCAATCTTCAAGTATACCATTGTAATTTGGAGACTGCACAACAATACATGCTACTTTCTCATGCATTTTCTTTTCTAAGTCATCAATACAAACAGTACCATTAAAACTATTTAAGCTCAAAATATCAATATCTTTATGTTTAAATGAAGGATGTATATCTGATGATACAAGGATTGTATTCCCTCTAGTAGATGCTTTAGACATTGAACATGCTTCAGCAACTGATGATGCTCCATCGTATAAAGATGCATTTGCTATTTCCATTCCAGATAATTCGCATATCATAGTTTGAAATTCATAAAGATACTGTAATGTCCCCTGACTTACCTCGGGCTGATATGGTGTGTATGCAGTATAAAATTCTGATCTGCTTGATAATGTATCTACAATCTTAGGTATATAATGATCATATGCTCCCCCTCCCATAAAACAAATAGAATTTTTACTATGTAAATTTTGATTTGAAATTGATTCCATATATTTTTCTACAATAAATTCAGTTGAAGATGAATCTAAACTAATCTCATCCATATTAAACTTAAATTCTTCTGGAATAATATCAAATAATCGATCAATATCATTAATATTCAGCTTATTTAACATAGCCGTAATATCTTTATTTGTTATAGGAGTATAGTTACTCATTAATTATTTATTAGCTGATTATATTCTTCGCGTGTTAATAATGCATCTAATTCTTCTAGATTCTCTATTTCAATTTTAACAATCCAACCATCACCTTCTGCATCTTTATTTATTTTTTCTGGCTCATCTTCTATCAAACTATTAATCTCTAAAATTTTAGATGAAACAGGCATAAATAAATCAGCAACTGTTTTTACAGCTTCAATTGTTCCAAAGACATCATTTGAATCAAATGCTTCTTCAATATCAGGAAGTTCAACAAATATAATATCACCTAATTCTGATTGAGCAAAGTTAGTTATACCAACAGTAGCAGTATTTCCAACTACTCTTATCCATTCATGCTCCTTAGTAAA
>CAZLPW010000133.1:0-4294 GCA_964561495.1 uncultured bacterium
ATTCCGCGGGTAAGTCCTTCTTCAGACAATTTACCAACCTGACCAGCAAATCCAATAACTGCGCCAATTAAATCATTAAATCCATGCATACCTCCACCTAAACCATGTATAAATTGCATAAACCAACCTTCTCCACGTTCTTTAGATGCTTGTGCTGAAGCAACATAACCTCTAACTGGTTCAAATATTTTCGTTAATCTCCATGCAATATCTGCAGCCCAACCTCCTGTTTTGAATGCACCTTTAATAGCTTGTCCACCCTTAGTTTGTCCTATTGATTCCATACCCCCACTAATCATCTTAGTGAATCTAGTAAAATTTGCTTTGGTTTTTTCCCACATTGAAAGTTCTTTTGCACCAAGAAATTGTGTTTGTGCTTTCATTCCTTTAACAACTTTACCAGTTCCAGCCTCTCCAGCACCAACTCCTCCTTCACGAACTAATCCATCCTTACCAACCCATTGGCCAGGTTTTAATGGATCTAAATTGGCTCGAATTCTTCCTCTATTTACTTCATTTGTTCGTTCAGCATGAATCAATCTCATTTTGTCTGCCCGAGCTGTCTCAAACTTTGCATTTGATTCTTGAAGTTGTTTACCCAATTTAGAATCTATATCAAAGTTTTTAGACCATTTTAAAGATTCTGCTATTGCATTGTTTTTTGCAGTTGCTTTTGCAAGGGCTTTATTGGCTTTCTTCAACTCTTTACTTATTTTTCCTTTTTCACTTAAATTATCAGCTAAATAAGAAGCACGATTCATAGCTGTTGTTTTTGCTTCAATCTCAGCTTCTAATGCTGTTATTTTTTCATTAGTCAATCTTAACTGTTCAGAAATAGCACTTTTTGCTTCAAGAGATGTTACCATTTTTTGTGCCCGTTTGAAAGCATTTTGTTTTGTTCTAAGTTCTTCTAATTGAGTATTTAATTTGGTTATTTGTTTAGTAAGTTTACCATCTTTACCTACCTCTCCTTTTGTAGTTTCAGTACTTGTGGTAAATAATTTAGTTCCTAATGCTACTGATGCTTTCCAAGCTAACCATGCTGCTATAACTTTAGCTATGGTGCCACCAATATCCATATCCTTCAAATCTGGCATCATATCTTTTAAATCTTTCACAAATTGCTCAGCCCATTTCAAAAAATCTTCCCACATTTTTTTCAGGTCTTTACCCTTTAACCAATTTAATGCAAACCATGCACCAACTAATGCCATTAGTTTTGCTACAGTACCTAACCAATCACCAGTAGCTTTTTTAAATCCATCCCATTTCTTTTCAACCCATTTTCCTATTTTGGAATCTTCTCTGGTTTTTAATTTATCTTCTCTCTTTTTATCTTTCAATGCTATTTCTTGAAGTCCTATTTTTTTCTTCTCCATAGTTTCCATAAATTTATTATGGACTTTTTCTGTTCCAGAATTTTTTGTTAATTCTTTTACATCTTCATGAAATGCTTTTTGAGATTTTAGTGTCTTTTTATCTGTTTGAGCTTGTTCTTCTCCTTGATCTTTTATTTCTTTGAGAAGGTCTGTCTCATAGGTGGCGGGCTGCTTTACGGCGGAGATAAGTTCTTCCATTTTATGAGAGGTTTCAGCCGCACTACTCTCTACTTTTGTTAAAAGTTGATTGGTTTTTAATTGTTCTTGTTCTGTTGGTTCAGCCATATTTTACCTATTTTGTTGTTCCTGTTTTTCCATTTCTCGTTTTTCTTCTTCTAATTGTTTTTCTAATTTTGCAATATAAATATCCCTTTCCCACGGCAGCAGATTTTCAAAGTCTGACAAACTCCATTTAAAATTATGTATTAATGAAAATGTATGTTCATAATACATTCTCAAACTAATATGAGAAAGGGCTATTAGAAAAAAGAGTTCATACCCTCAATATCTACTTTTGACACTACTTTAGTATTAGGGTTCGTAATTTCTACTTCTTTCTTGACACTCGGCATAGTTTCAAAAAACTGTTGAATTTTTTCAAACTGGTCATGACTTAAACTATCTATAAAATCTAATTTTTCTTTATGTGAATAATCTGTTGCAGCAAAAACTTCTTCACCTTGCCAAATTTGAAACATACATTCCAGTATAGTATCAAACATTAATTCTGATGTATTTTTATCTTTATCTACCGCAGTAAGAAGAACAGATGCTAAATTTGGATATGCCATTACAATACCAATATCATCTGTTAATTTAATTTTATTATGGTCTTTGCTTGGCAATTCTACTGTAAGTTCATTTAAATTTACTTTAACTTTTACTTCAGTTTCACCATCATCTGGACATATCACTAACACCTCTGCCATTTCTCCTACAGATTTAGATCTAAGTTGTAGAAAAACATATTCTACATCAAATAAAGGCATAGTATCAACATCTAATTGACCATGACAACAGTTATGTATTAAATTTTTTATTGCTCCATATAAAGATTTCTCATCTCCTGTTTCTTGTGCAATCAATAATAATTTTTCCTCTTTTACAAGGAAAGGTCTATATTTTACTTCTACTTTAGTAGAAGGTACAACCAGAGAATACTCTGGTGCATTAATTTTTGGTAAAGTCATAATATTCTCACTATTTTAATGTTAAAATTATCCAGTAATAGAAAACCCTCTTTGCATTCGTTGAGACATAATATTTTGATCTGCTGCCTGAGTCAATGGGCCTCTCAATTCTTGAGGCATATCTTGTATAAATGGTATTCCATCTCCTTTTTCATGAAGAACGGAATTACTAAGATTAACTTGGCCACGTTTTCCAATTTCACCTAAGTTGAACGTATTCCACTTCTTATATGCCCAAGTGACAGTAAATTCAGCAATAGAATTTGTACTTGCATGACCTAAATCCACAGACCCTACAATCTGAGGCCAACATTCCATTACCTTTACTCCGTAGGTATTTCTAAATTCCATTTTAGGATATTTGTAATCAGAATATGTTCTATGGGGGCCACCAGATCTTCCTTGCAAACCAGTATATTGATTAACTGTGTCCATTGCTCCTCTAAAAGCATCTTGACCCCTTTCAAACGGATTCTTATCTTGTTCAGCAGCTGATTCGCCCGTTCCCACTACAGATCTGGTAAAAATATCAAATTCTGATGTAAATTCTTCATAATAATTAAAATTTCCAGTTATATCATTAAATATTAATTTTTGCCATGCATCAAAATACTTCTTAATATGCATTGATGCATCACAATAAAATGTGGTAGACATTGTTCCATAGGATACACTTTGAGGATATGCAAAATGAGTTCCATAATGTCTCATTGACTGAAAATTTATTGATTTTTCAGGCATGGAAACTTTACTACAAAATAAATTTAATATATCCTCCATCTTCTCCTCTTTTTTTCCTTTCCCTCGCAGCGGATCCCAAATTGTCTGAGATACTTGTGCGGCATTTCGATATAATCCTTGAATAGTGCCTTCTGCGCCACTATAACCTTTTATAGAATTATTCATTATATGAGATTGCCAATCTAATCCTCCTTGTTCTACATAACCATGTTTTTCTCCTGTAGGCTGTTTCCATTCTGTTGTGCGTCGGGTTCTGTTAAATGATTGTGCTATATACTTTCTTTCACTATGTGGATTCATAACTTCTTCATTTTTCGTCTTTACTACTATTCTAGGTTGAGAAATACCACTTGGACATTTAAATTTCATACTGTATTGTACGGGCATCTGAAACCCATTTGCCATTTCTACTGCACGCCGATGTAAATCAACTTCTCCCGATGCTGGTTGAACAAATCTTGGAGCTGGGCCCGTATCCAAGCCAAGGTATTTACTAGCCAATCCTTGTAATCTTTCTTGAGAAACAAATGAAGCATTTAAATCATCTGGTTGCCTCGGCATTGCAGCTTCACTTACTTTCTGTCGATGTATATCATGTTCATGAGGGTCAATAGGATTATCATCCCAAGTATCCATTCCAGAAGAATCAGGTACTTGAACTGAACCATCTATAGCTCCTGTAGTTGCGTCTCCTTCTACTGGCCACTCATCGGTGTTCATTGCATGGTCATCAGCATTAATCATTCCAGAACCATCTTTTTCTTGATTAGGTGCAGTTCCTACAACTGGCCCTGTCCATTCGTTTTTAGTCATTCCAGAAGGGTCAGGTACTTGTGTTCCTTCCTCTGGCCATTGGAACTGATCCCCAACCAACATTCTTCCAGGCTTGGTCATATCATTTGGCCAACCAGTAAGATTTTCAGCGGTAGTCATTCCAGAACCATCTTTTTCTTGATTAGGTGCAGTTCCTACAACTGGCCCTGT
>CAZLPW010000134.1:0-4288 GCA_964561495.1 uncultured bacterium
GTTTTGATTGTGATAAAAAATAACTGACCGATACTGAGTTCCTACATCATTTCCTTGTCGGTTCAAAGTTGTGGGATTATGTGAGTGCCAGAATATATTCAAAAGTTGATTGTACTTAATCATTTTAGGATCAAATTCAACCCTAGCTACCTCAGCATGCCCTGTGTTGCCCTTGCAAATCTCTTTATATGTCGGGTTATTGGTGTGACCACCAGCATAACCTGGTTTCACATCTAAAACACCATCAACTCTTTGGAAAACTGCTTCAACACACCAGAAGCATCCTCCTCCAAATGTTGCATGTTGATTATGATTCATTGGTTCTTCTCCATAAATAATTTTTCCAAAAACAAAAAAAAATAAAAGGATATTTGATACTTTTTTAATCAATGTGAATTATCAACTGGGGTTAGAAATTGATTAGTTTGGATCCAGCCTCCTTTAGGATTTTTAATAATTAATTTTGAAGTGGCTGGTGCCTTATACTTTTTTCCTGGGGGTCTTAGGTTTACCGCTATTTCTCCAGTCGTACCAATTTGAAAAGCAAAACGCCCATCTCTGCCAGTAACTCGCATATCTTTTGATTTATTATCAATTAAAACTTCCACACCTGCTACTGGTTCATTGGTTTTTGAATCTAAAACCTTACCAAACACTATCGTTGGCTCTAATAATCTATCATCAAGATATCTTGGGAGAAGGCTATCTTCAAATTCTGTGTCATTCTTATAGCCTGCTAAAATAGCAATTAAATTTTCATATCTACCGCTTTGAGGTACATAGCATAATAAAGGATTTACTTCTGATCCATTGATCCAAAGTAACAGTTTATTTTTTTCTGTATGGTCTGTTTTTACACTATTAATAATTATTCTCTCAGATTTAAAATCGTAAGGTTTATCGTTGGAGGCTAGACTATAATAGATTCCGCCTTCATGAAAAAAGGTTTTCGCTCTTTCTGAAATAGTGCCTTTATCAAAGGTAATAGGTTTTTTCTCATCTGGAATTGGATTTAGAGTCATATCTAGTTCTATTTCATTTTCTGAATTAAGGTGCTTCCGTTTTAGTAAAACTGTTTTATTATAATAATCAGGTGACTCAAACTTAATTCGAGGTTTCCAAACATAACCAACGTGTTCAAGTACAAAATTCCCTTCTAGATCTGTGAATGTAGAGTCCTTTACTTCTTTATTCCCACTTAGCACAGAAACTTTAACAGCATAGATAGGAGATCCATCAACTCGCGCAGTCAATGTCCCGCTACACTTTTTCACCTGAAACTCGATCCAATCTTTTGACTGGGGGAAAGTTAGTGAAGCAAAAAATATTGGATATAGAATAAATTTATAAAATGAATTTGATTTAGAATTACACCACATCGATTATTTTTGATTGAAATTAACTTCCCTAAATTAAGTGGATAAAATATAGAATCGCAAAATTCAATTCTTTTTGTGTTTGTTGGGAATTATAAATATTAATTTTGTTAATAAAATATTAATAAAGATTAGTTTATATTTAAAAAAAACACGAAAGTTAAATTGAAATATTTTAAAGCTAAAAAAAGTTGTATCCAATTTCTAAGATTTAGAATTTCTCAAAATATTATAGTTTTTGCACTCTTTTTAAACCTTGTTATGGGGAATAACATTGCGGTTGTTAAATCTCTGAGAGGTGTAAGTATGATTCAACGTTTGGAGAGTAACAGTTTCACCGAGACGGCTTTTATTGAATCAAAACTAAATAATGGGGACGCTCTAAATATAAAAAAAAGGGCCCATCTTTCGCTTATCTATTTGGATGAAACAATTATCTTAACTATACTAGAAGACACCAGATTAGAATTAGTTGACACTGATAATACACGCACAATCAATGTCGAATATGGTACTATTTTACACAATGTGAAAAGTCACCCCGAAAGTGGAACCTTTCGTATCGAGACGCCTTTTAGCGTAGCTACAACTAGATTTGGGGAGTTTGCTGCAATTGTTGACCCTTCAAATGGTGCAGACCATTTTATATGCCAATACGGTAGCCTTGAGGTGATTAATCTTTTTAGTGGGAAACTAATTCAAATTGGTCCAGAACAAAAAGTTGTTAGTAATGGACTAGGCGAAATTATTAAGGCTCCAAGTTTTGCTAGAGAATATCCTATTAATCCTGATAATGAGCCAATCGATTTTTCAGTAAAAAAAATTGATGATGAAGTTTTTAAGGACACTGTAATTTTCCCTGATTTAGAAAAAAAACAGGAGGAAATTATTTTGCAAGATCAATCGGTTGATATTTTGTCAGAAAATAATGCTGCAATAGTTAAAGAAGAAGATAATGTTTTAGTACCAGAAAAAATAAGCAATGAAACTAATGAAGATGATGAGGCGACGGATAAAAAGAGTCTTTTATCTAAAATTTTCAGTCTTAATGGAATAGTCAAAACAATATTTAGAATTATTTTTGTGTATACCTTCTTACTTGGAACCTCATCTTAGCTGGCAGTATATGCGAAAGTGTTTATACTGTCTGGTATTAATTAATCTAATTTTTTGTAATGAAGAGATTTACGTTCTAAGTCCAAGAGTGGGCACAGAAGTTGATATCCATGAAAATAGATTTTATAGAATTTTCCCTTTTGAGAAAGGCTTTGTCAATGCACAGTTCATAGAATACAAACCCAATGAGTATAGGGTTAAGATTGTGAAAGAAGTAATGGGCATGAAAGTACTTAGAACAGCCACCATCAGCGCAAAGAGATTTAGACAACTTCAGGATCATGTGAACAGTCAAAAGGAGATCACAGAAGAGGCCCTAGAAGAGATGTACAAAGGAATGCATTTTTTGCAGGCAGATAAAATAATTTCCAAAATATCAAAGCCACAATATGTTAAAGTGAAATACACTAGTAAGCACTATTTAAGCGGGACTCTCTTAGATTATGTTGATGAAGTTTTATTTATTCAAACTCCGTTTAGACTTGAAAAAATAAATCTTAACCAGGTTAAGCAAATTTCATATAGAACAGATATAGAAAACTTCATAGATTATAAACCGATGTTTTATGCTGGTAGCGCTATTGCTGGTTTAGTACTGGGTGAGCTATATAACAGGCAAAGATTTCCAGAAAAAGATGTGCGCTGGTACAATCGATTTTATGGTATTTCATTTGGTTTGATTTTTAGTGGCGAAATATTTGATGCTATCAGTACATTACTATCGTCAAAAAGTACGTTTATTCTTGATGAAGAAGAGTATGAAAAGCAACGAAAACAATAATTGTAGGAGGCCTTATGCCTAACAATCCTGATAAAGAAGTAGAAGATCAGTCAGTATCTATAGATCCTCAAAAGAAATATTTGATGGATCAGTTTGGTGTCCTGATGCAAAAAGTAGGTGATGGTTTTGGTGTTCCACTTCAGCAAGAACTTGTTAGGAGGTTGGAGCAAACTATAGCTGATTTTCATGAAGAAGTTACAGAAATGATGGAAAAGCTAAAGGAAAATTCTGAGAAGAGGCATGATAAGCTAAAAGAAATATGGGAAAATCCTGAGGCTGTAGTTTCAAATGATTCTGCTGCTCCAGCTGGAGCGAATGAAGATTTGGAAGGTGATCCAGGCCAAGCTGGAGATAACGGCGAGGAATCTGCCCAAGAAATGAGTGATTGGGAAAAACGCATTGAAGCTAAAGCTTCTGGAGGAGGAGCTCCAGCTGAGGCTGCTCCAGCTCCTGAAGAACCAAAAGAAGAAAAGAAAGAGAAAAAAGGTTTATTTGGGCGGAAAAAATAATAAGCCCAAATTTGGGGGTGAAAATCCGCCCCCTTTTTTTTATCTTATTTTTCTTTTGCAACTTTTTAAGTTTCTTGTTTGCACAAGATCACAAAAAAAACGTTGAGGTATATACACCACTTAAAAAAAGGGTTTATAGCTTTTCCAAGATTGATTTCATTACTTCAGAGGGTGAGTTCAATGAGTCAATTTGTACGATATCGATTCCAGATTTTAAAGAAGACAGCCCTCCCTATGTTGCTATTTACTATAAAAGAGATAACTCAAGCTGGTTTACAGAATCTTTATATAGAAAAAGACTTCGATTCAGTTTTCAAGACGGGATTATTAAGCTTGATCAATCTAATTTCTGGGACTGGTTTGAAATTACTGAAATAAAAATAGTTATTATTTATTAGAGAAAAATATTAATTAGGGACGTAAATTTATTGATAGAAATAGACATAATTTTGGCCGTGCTAGATGGGAAATTAGCGGTGTCCTGTAACCTGAAATCCGCTATAGCA
>CAZLPW010000135.1:0-4154 GCA_964561495.1 uncultured bacterium
CAACTTTAACAAAACGAATGTCTGAGGATTTAACTGATTATTTAAAAAATGCAGGTATAAGGTGTGAATATATGCACAGTGAAATAGATACTATTGATAGAGTTAAAATATTAAGAGGGTTAAGATTGCAAAAGTTTGATGTATTGGTAGGAATAAATTTGTTAAGAGAAGGATTGGACCTGCCTGAAGTTTCACTTGTTGCAGTGTTAGATGCTGACAAAGAAGGTTTTCTTAGATCAAAATCATCATTAATGCAAGTAGCTGGTAGAGCTGCACGTAATACTAATGGTAAAGTGATTTTATTTGGAGATAAAATCACTGATTCAATGAAATTCCTAATAGATGAAACAAATAGAAGAAGAATATTGCAGAAAAAGTATAATTCTAAACATAATATAATCCCGAAAACTATCATGAAAAATGAAGATTCTATAAAATCTACTACTTTAGTAGCAGATAAGGAATTGGATGAGATTATTGATATGGATGAAGATTTATTAAAAGATGGAATTGATGGATTAGAAGAAAAAGAGATGATTAAAGAAATTGAAAGAAAAATGTTAAATTATGCTAAAGAATTTCAATTTGAAAAAGCTGCAATATTGAGAGATCAGATAAAAAAAATTAAAGATAATAAATAATTATGAATGAAGATTTTAAATATAATGTTTTGCTATTAGGTAGTGGTGGTCGAGAGCATGCTATTGCTTGGTCTATTTATAAAGATGAGAGAATAAATAAACTTTATTGTGCGCCTGGTAATGCTGGAACATTAGGAATTGCAGAAAATATTGATTTAGATATTATGTGTAATGATTCATTATTACGTTTTGTGAATGACAAAGATATTAATTTCATTATTGTTGGCCCTGAACAACCACTTGAGAATGGGATAGTAGATTTCTTTGAAAAAAAGAATGTTAAAATATTTGGTCCAAGCAAATACGCTGCTCAGCTAGAAACAAGTAAATTGTTTGCTCGTAATGTTATGGAAGAATATGAAATTCCTCAACCAGCATTTTTTGAATGTATTAATGAAGAAGAAATTATATCAGTCAAGGATAAAATTGGTCTACCTTTAGTGTTGAAAGCTGATGGTTTAGCAGCTGGTAAAGGAGTTATTATATGTAATAATGATAATGAGCTTTATGATGCAATAGATATAATGGTATCAAAAAAGAAATTTGGTGAAGCGGCAGATAAAATTTCAGTTGAAGAATGCTTAAAAGGTGAAGAAGTATCTGTTTTTGCTATATGCGATGGTTTAAATTATAAATTTATTAATTCAGCTCAAGACCATAAGAGGATTTTTGATAATGACAAGGGTCCTAATACTGGTGGAATGGGAGCATATAGTCCAGCTCCAATATTTACTCCTGATTTAAAAGAGAAAGTTGAAGATAATATTTTAATTCCAATTTTAAGAGCTATGAATGATAAGGGGAGTCCATTTAAAGGCTTTTTATATATTGGATTAATGATTGATGATGGTGAACCCTATGTTATAGAGTTTAATGTTCGTTTAGGAGATCCGGAAGCGCAAGTTTTATTGCCTCTAATTGATAGTCCTGTTTTTAGTATTTTATTAGATTCTGTTAATGGTAGGATAGATAGCACAGAAATTAAACTTAGTAATCAATATGCATTAACAGTTGTACTTGCAGCAAATGGATATCCAAGTCAATACAATAAAAATATGAAAATTCGTGGATTAAGTAATCTTAGTAATGAAATTGTCTTTCATGCTGGTACAAAATTTCATTTAGGAGAATATTATTGTAATGGGGGAAGAGTATTAAATATTGTAGGCAGAGATGATGATTTAAAGGAAGCAAAAAACAAGGCGTATAATATTATTGAAAAAATTGACTTTGATGATAAATATTTTAGAAAAGATATTGGTAATAAAGGTATAAAGAGACAAAATATATTATGATTGATCTAGAAAAGATAAGAAGATCTGTTGGTATGATTGGTGAATCTGATCAAATTATTGAGGTGTTAACTTTAATAGGTCAGATTGCAAACACCGATATCTCTGTATTAATTACTGGTGATACTGGCTCAGGCAAGGAAATGGTTGCTAAAGCTATACATAAAAATAGCAAAAGAAAGTTTGAATCATTAGTTGTAGTTAATTGCTCAGCAATTCCTTCAGGAATAATTGAAAGTGAATTATTTGGTCATAAAAAAGGTTCTTTTACCGGTGCATCAGAAAATAAAAAAGGTTATTTTGAATCTGCACACAAAGGAACAATATTTTTAGATGAGATAGGTGAATTACCAACAGATATACAAGCTAAGTTGTTGAGAGTTATAGAAACTGGTGAATTTATGCGTGTAGTGGAATCAAAAACTCAAAAAGTTGATGTTAGGATCGTTGCTGCAACAAATAGAAACCTTTTAAGCGAAGTTAATAATAATCATTTTAGACAAGATTTATATTTTAGATTAAAAACTATTAATATTAAGGTTCCAACATTAAAAAATCATTTAAATGATATGCATCTTTATGTTGAAAGATTTGGATTAGAGTTTACTAATAAAAATGATATTCCATTTAAGGGGTTCTCATCGGAAGCATTAGCTTTGTTAAAACAATATCATTGGCCAGGTAATATTAGAGAACTTAAGAATGTTGTTGAAAGTTTATTGGTAATTAATAAAGGAGAAAGAATAACAGATGTAATGGTTAGTAAAGCATTAAATATTGATAATAGTGAAAAAAATAGAGATTTACCAATTGCATTAGGAGAAGATTCAGATAAATTAGAAAGAGAATTAATCCTAAAACAATTATTGTATTTGCGACAGGATATTAATGAGTTGAAAACAATTATATTCCAAGATAAATTTGGAGATGTTGAACCAACGAAGCCATCTAATCCAGCGTTATTTTTGCCAAATAGTCAAGATGTGAGCATATCATCAAAACATAAGAGTATAGAAGATGCTGGAATTTCAGGATTAAAAGATGAAGCAGTTGGTGAGATGACCATGAATGAATTAGAAAAAGAAGTGATTGAAAAATATTTGAAAAAATTTAAAAATAATAGAAGAAAAACAGCTAATGCTCTAAGTATATCAGAGAGAACATTATATAGAAAGCTTAAAGAATATGAAATTAAATAAAAAATACTATTCAATTTTTTTATTGTTTTTTATGTTTTCATGTAGTTTTTATTCATTAAACAAATCTATTCCTTTACATTTAAAAAATGTTGTACTACAGCCAACAATAAATGAAAGTAATGAATATAAAATAGGCAAAGAATTTGAGAGTAAGTTTTTACAATCATTGTTAGGGAAAAATTTATTATCACTAACTGATTATGAAAAAGCTGATTGTCAATTACGCTTTACAATTAAAAAATTAAATGATGCTCCTTATTTATTAGATGATTCAAATAATGTTACTTCAGTTAAACAGTGGCAGATAGAAATTGTTGTTCACATGGAATGGTTTGATTTAGTTAATCAGATTGAATTAACAAACAAAAAGATTGTTGAATCTGTAGTGTATAGCTTAGATAATTCAAGTATAATTAATGATAACATTCAAAACAATGATGGAGTTAAATTTGCAACGAATAGAGAAGCTGCAATTGAACAGTGTATAGTTAATTTATCTGATAGAATGATTAATGAATTAACATCAACCTGGTAAAAGGAAACAATATGAATGCTGTATTAACAAAAAATATTAGTGATTTTGATAAAAAAGAAATTAAAATTAATGGATGGGTATATAATTCAAGACGAAGTGGTAAAATAGGTTTTTTAATGTTAAGAGATGGCTGTGGTATTGTCCAATGCATAATAGAAAAAAGTCATGTTGGAGATGATAATTTTAATCTTTTTAAAACCTTTACTCAAGAATCTTCAGTTTCTATTATTGGTACTGTAGTTAAAAATGATAGAGCCCTAGGAGGTTATGAAATTTTTGTTAATTCATTTAAAGTATATCAAATTAGCGTTGATTATCCAATTACTCCAAAAGAACATGGAACAGATTATTTAATGAATCATAGGCATTTATGGTTAAGGTCTAAGAGGCAGCATTCTATATTACGTATTAGACATCAGATTATTAAATCAATTAGAGATTTTTTTGATATGAATGATTTTACTTTAATTGATACACCTATATTTAC
>CAZLPW010000136.1:0-266 GCA_964561495.1 uncultured bacterium
TCTCATTAAGGCTCTTGCAATAGCGAGTCTCTGGTTTTGTCCACCAGAAAGAGTGCGCCCCCTTTCACCTACGATTGTATCAAAGCCTTTAGGAAGTTTTTCAATAAATTCAATCGCCTGACTTTGCTTAGCAACATTTTCTATATCTTCTTTAATAGGATCTTTAGATCCATAGCTAATGTTTTTGCTAATCGTTGAGTTAAATAAAAAAGAGTCCTGACTAACAATTCCAATCTTGCTTCGAAGAGAACGGATATTAATCTCCT
>CAZLPW010000136.1:276-3745 GCA_964561495.1 uncultured bacterium
GTTCCCCAACATATATACTGCCCTCTGATAGATCATATAATCTGAGTAGTAACTTTGCTATAGTTGTTTTCCCAGATCCTGTATCACCTACTATTCCGACAGAAGAACCAAAAGGTATCTTTAAATTAAAATTTTTGAACAAACTTTCTTTTTCATCATAATTAAATGATATATCATTGAAATTAATATCTTTTTTTAAATCATCTAGCTCTACAGCGTTTTCATGATTTACAATTTTTATCTTGGTCTGCATCATACCAAAAATTCTTCTACTTGATGCCATTGACCTTTCAAAATCATCAATCAAAGTAGATAAACTTGTAAAAGGCCACAGAAACCTCTGTGTCAAGAATACAAGAACACTGTAGGAGCCTACTTCTATAGTATTATTCAAAGCCATGTGGCTTCCAATTAGAATTGTTCCTAAAAAACCAGCTAGAACACCCATCCTTATTATAGGATTGAACGCACTGCTAATTGAAATAGTTTTTATATTCTCTGTTTGATACTCCTCACTTATAGAATCTATTCTTTCTTTTTCACGATTAAAGGTCATAAAACTTTTAATTGTCTGGATACCTATCAGATTATTAATAATCGATGAATTAAGAAATCCCACCTTTTCCCTAATTTTTGTATACCTGGGAGATAATTTTTTCTGAAAAAATATACTAATTAGAAAAATAATTGGAACTGGTAAAACCGCTATAGCTGCAATTAATGGAGAAATGTAGAAAAATATAAATCCAATTATTATTGTTGAAATTGTAACCTGTATTATTTGATTAACTCCATTATTCAAGAATCGTTCTAACTGGTTCACGTCATCATTAAGAATAGCAGTGATATTCCCTGTAGTTTGTTTTTCGTGCCAGTTTAGCTCTAGCCTTTGTGCGTGGTCATATGCACTCACTCTAAGGTTATGCTCAACCTTTTGAGCGAGGCCTCTCCATTCGATCATATAAAGATACTCAAATAATGACTCTAGAGCCCAAATAATGAATGTAAGGCCGCCTAAAAACAACACCTGTGAGTTGACTGAATTAAAGCCAAGAGAGGCAACAAAACTATCATTTCTTTTAACAACCAAGTCAACTGCTACTCCTATCAAAACCTCAGGAGCAACATCAAATATTTTATTTGTAGCAGAATAAACTGAAGCAAGATATACCCTTGATTTCCAAGGCTTTAAATAGTTGAACAAATCTGAAAATGAATTTGGTGTATTTTTTTTATTTAACATTTCGTATTTGAATCTAAGTAATAATAATCAGAGATTTGAAACCTAAGAGAAAAAGAAAAGGAGCCAAATGGCTCCTTTTCTTTAATTTTATAAGTTTATAGATCTAATCAATCCATGATGCTTTTAGCAATGCAATAGATGGGTCTGCAGTGTTAGCAACTAAAATAAATCCGTCTTTATAGTGAAGACCCTCTGGTTCACCTGAAGACACTCCACCTTCTTCTAATGTATAATTATTTAACTCTGTTATCGCACCAGAATCATAAACGGGATTAGCTGGGTCAGTGATTTCATAGACAACAACAGCACCAGCATCTTGAAGAGTTGTCATTGCAAATGTTTGTTCATCTTTATCTACAATTAGAATTTCTTCAGGCTCAATCCCTTTATTTATATCATCCCAGGTCCACTCTGCAGGCAAGTCTGAAGCAAGATTAGCATAATATTGTGTCATTGGTGCGTTTCCAGGACCATCTAACATTGTTATTCCAATTTGTCCATCTATTTCTCCGGCTGTACATATTAACGTTTGAGCATCGTTCACCCAAATACCATCGGGCTGGTGATCTCTAGAGCTGAAGGCCATACGATCCACTAAGGTATCAGGAGGATTGGTAATGTCGAACCAGCCAATCTCGCTTGTTTCTTGTAGAGTCATAAAAACAGTCCTACCATCAGATGCAATTTTAACTCCTTCAGGCTCTGCAAATACTCCCTCAACCATGTGAGTTATTGGTATATTTTTAACAAAATTGGCACTACCAAGACCTGAGGAAATATCGTATATAGAAACACTGGGATATCCAATAGACTCACAACCACCATCAAGACCATCTCCATAATCAAACTCATTTACAACAACAACGTACTGATTATCAACAGCTATATCCACAGCGTCAGGATTGTAACCTAATTCATATGGACCGTACTTGGTTTTTGAGTTTGCATCAACAAGATATAGCTCACCTTTCGCACATGCACCATTTGTAACAACTGCCGCGATTATGGAATTGTCTACACTGACATCAATGGATGAAGCTTCTGAATCTGCTCCATCAGTTAAAGTAATTGAGCTTGTTCCCATAGTAAGACCCGTCCCAGATATCCCAAAAAAATCTAATGAGTTCGTTTTAGAGTTTACCATCACTCCCTCACTGCTAGTGACAAAACGAACTAGCTCAGGCTGTGATACATCTGAATTTCCAGACGATTTTACATCAATAAGAGTAATGTCAAACGTTACGAAGGGTGTAACCATTTCATCACTACTATCTTCACATCCATTAAAGAACAAAGCAAGGGATCCAATTGCTGATAAAAAAAATTTTGAATGTTTATTCATTACGCTTCCTTTTTATAGTATTAATTTCTAATGACTGACCAATTTTCGCAGTGTATTATTAGATAAATCTGAGATTTTTATTAGATAATTGTAAGGAATAAAACCTTGTCCGCTTTCAAAATATTTAAAAATTAAGTTCAAATTGTATTAGAAGTTGGTTGTCATTCATATCTGGCTGATACTCTCTTCCTTCATTATTATTATAACTGATAGCCTTTTCTTTAGTATCACCAGTTTCCTCTCCAGTTATATAGTATTCAAATTTTACCTTAGCATATTCTGTAATACTATAAGAGGTAGCAAGAGTAATTAGTGTTCTATCCCAACTGTGTGGATCATCAAGTGCAGGTTCCCAGATTCCATTGGGCTTTATTCTATGGCTTCCATATCTGGCCAATATTAACACCTCTCTGTTTGATAAGAATGAGGGGTAAAACTTTCTCCTTATTTCAACATAAAACCCGTCACGGTCTAAGTAGCCATCTAAAGAATATATGTACTCTGCTCTTGTTAGAAATCCGAAGGCAGACAATTCTGCGCGGCCTCCCAACCAATAATGATCTCGGTTTGCGTCTATTGGAAGCACAATGCCTTGGGTGTATCTGTAATATTCAAAGTTGTCGAAAAGAATTCTCCAATCATAATCATCGTAAAGCTTGCCAAAATACCCCCATCCCATTATTTTCATAGGAGAGAAGTTTATTTCACCTCTGAGCCCAAATTCGGTTGTAACCCCATCCCATTCTCTGGTTTTGTTTGGCATGTTACCATATACCAGCATTGAGTAGGAATCGTCCTCTGCAGCAGCATCAAAGGACAAAGGCCTTTTAAGTGCTACTGAGGTTCCTATTTTAAGATTTGCAACCTTTTGTTCAAAATCTATA
>CAZLPW010000136.1:3770-4106 GCA_964561495.1 uncultured bacterium
GATTAACGGATATCCTTCAATTTCACGCTCTAAAGCAATCGCAGGGCGATTGCTTCCAATCTCAAGCCTAGAATTATTTTTTTTGTAAAGAAGATAACTTTTGTCCACATACGCATTATCATCATTAAAGCGTAAGCCAAACAGGAAAGAAATATTTTCTGAATACAAAATTTTAAAATTAAGTACAGCCTTATCAATTCTTACATAAGGGCTTCTGGTATTAATTTTTTGAATAAATTCATCAGAGTTTATCGCACCACCACTGCCCTCAACATCAACAAACTCAAATTCTACTTTACCGCCGACTTCTATATTTACACCAGATGGAATTTTAAT
>CAZLPW010000137.1:0-4098 GCA_964561495.1 uncultured bacterium
CAAAAGAGAGAAAACAAAAATGGTTAGAGCTTGAATCAATTTATATGCCCAGCAGGGATTACGATAGTATGGTATTCGCCAAAGATGGTGGAATCTGGCAAGGCCAGCTACATATTTATCAAATGCCATTTTATTATATTGATTACACGCTTGCACAAACATGTGCTTTTCAATTTTGGATTAGAAATAATCAAGATAAAAATGCTGCATGGAATGACTATTACAGGCTGTGTTGTGCTGGAGGAAGTTTACCATTTAGTAAGCTAGTTAAATTGGCTGGTCTTAAAAACCCATTTGAAAAAGGTTGTCTAGAAAAAATAGTAAATGATTTAGACTTATGGCTCAATGAGATTGATGTTAAAGCGCTATAGTTTAGTTAGACTATTAATTTATTTTTTAATTTTATCAACCAATAGTGGGCAAGATAAATTATCCGTTGATGAAATATTTGTTCAGAAGTATTTGATGAATCATTTGGGAAAAATGAATTCAAGTCCACTACTATGGCAGGATGTTAAAAAAGGACACCTGAGGTTAAAAGCGATTCAATATGCTGAGCAATTACTAGATAGTCTTGACTTAGGTCATCCGCCGATGAGTATAGCGCTCAAGAATTTTAATAAACTTACAGATATGAGATGGGATGTATATGAGAGCGGCGAATATCAACTTATTATTAATAATTCAAAAAATCAAAAACAGAGGTATAATTATTTTTCATCATCTATAGAATGAGTTTTCTCTATATTAAGCTCTTTGAAAATAATTTCAGATATATGCTTTGAAGCTTCATCTTCCGAATTTCCATCAGACATTAGAGCTTGCCATGCATCAATTAATACTTGCGCATCATCATCATTGTCAAAAACTGTGTCAAGTATCGAAGCAGGCACCCCGAAATCTCTTAAATGTTCATATATATTATATCGTTTAATATCAATCATTAGTTAATAATAATTTATGGTTTTTTTGCTATTAAATTAAATTCAATCCTTTTTTTTATCCTCTGCTGATTTATTTATATTTTTGCTAAATGAGTTGTTCATTTTTGTGTATTTTAACTTCTATTAATCATAAATTATAAATATCAGATTATATAATAAACGTCAAAAATTAAAATAGTTTTAAAAAATATTGGCGTCGTACCCAAGTGGCTTAAGGGACCGGTTTGCAAAACCGTTATTCGCCGGTTCGAATCCGGCCGACGCCTCATTAATTCTTTTATGCCTGGGTGGTGGAATTGGTAGACACTATGGACTTAAAATCCATTGGCAGTAATGCCGTGCCGGTTCGAGTCCGGCCCCGGGTACTCATCAAGAAAAGGCTCTTCTAGAGCCTTTTTCTTTTTCAACCAAAATTGGTAAAAACACCCAAACTGGTTTTATTAATATTGTAATTAGTAGATTATGATATGTTCAGATATATATCATTACTTTTTTTTATTTTATTTGTTTGGTGTCAAGATGTCCCTAATCCGCATAGATTCACGAAAAATTCTCATGGAGATAATGTATCGATAGAATTATTTCGGTTATGGGATAAAAAAAATTCAATTCCTAAAAATGCAGTTGTCTTTGTTGGAAGCTCAAGTATACGAAAGTGGTCTACCGCTGAATATTTCCCTAATATCCCAATCATCAATAGAGGTTTTGGAGGATGCCATATATCTGATGTGAATTATTTCATAAATGAGACTGTGTTAAAGTATAAACCTAGGGCTATTATTTTTTATGCTGGAGATAATGATATTAATTTTGGTAAAAGTCCTAAAATCGTTTTAGAGGATTACAAAACTTTTATTAATAAAGTTCATTCACAATTAGCAGACACTAAGATAATATTTATTCCAATTAAGCCAAGTTTAAAACGCTGGGCTTTGTGGAGTGAAATGAAAGAAGCAAACAAGCTAGTACATGATTATTCAAAAAAAAATCCATTGTTATATTATATTGACACAGCATCTCCAATGCTTAATAGTAATGGCTTACCAAAAAGATCGCTCTTTGTTAGTGACAGTCTACATTTAAGTAAAGATGGATATGATCTTTGGAGTAAGGTTTTAGAACAATTATTAGAAAATATATTGGAGATGGATTAATTATAAAAAAGGCTACATTCGTGGTCTTTTTTATTTAGGGAGATCTTTTCATTTAAAAGTTGTGAATTATTTCTGGTATAGTGGGGATATTAATTTTAAGTAAAAAGGTGTTCTTATGATTGCTGAATTCAAAATTTATATCACTATATCAAAATTTATTGGAGATGATAATTTTTAATTCATGGTTGATTTTTAATTAAATTCATTTGAATATTACACCTCAAAATCATGTTGAAAAAAATCCTTTCTTGCACATTATCTATCTTCATTGTATCTGCTGCCTTACATCTTGATATACATCATAAACATAATTTTGATGGCTATTTTTTGTTAGATAGTGAATATGAACATCATGAAAAACATAATTTATCAAGTCACTGCGAAAAATGTTTAGTTAAAAAAAACATATCTACATCTAAAAATTTAATTGAATCAAATTTTGCTTTTAAAGCAGGATTATTTAAACCTTTCAATAATTGGCACATAGACTATTGTTTAGTGACATTTAGTCTATTTAGTCGACCTCCCCCAATATTAATTAGTTAAAATACTCTATTAATGACACTGCTAAAATAGTGGTGTATACAGTTATAGTTTTTCTATTTAGTCTAATTTATCATTAACTATTTATAGTCTTAATAAATTGGTTAAAGTGCTAAAAAGAGATTAATCTATTAAAAATTTAAATATATGAATGAAAAAAATAATTAGTGTCCAAAACATTACAAAATCTTTTGAAAAATTTAAGGCAATAAATAATCTGTCGTTTGAGGTGGGGGAAGGAGAGATTTACGGATTACTTGGTTCTAACGGTGCTGGAAAATCAACCACAATAAATATTTTGCTTGGTTTTTTAAAACCTGATTCAGGAAATGCAGCTATTGGCAATATAGATACATCAATCAATTATAAGGAAGTAAGAAAAAATATTGGTTATATATCTGAGAATGTAAGTTTATATCCTTACCTCTCGGGTATAGAAAATTTGGATTACTTTTGTAAGCTGACTGGAAAAAACCATAATAAAAATGAGCTACATGATTTACTTAATAAATGTGGTCTTGAAAATGATGCCCACCATAAGCGGATGGAGACATATTCTAAAGGGATGCGACAAAAAGTTGGTATCGCAATAGCGTTAGCAAAAGAAGCCAAGGTCTACTTGCTTGATGAACCTGCAAGCGGCTTAGATCCTTTAGCAAGTAATGAACTATCCTTATTGCTTAGAAAGCTTTCATCAATGGGTGCTGCGATTTTAATGGCATCGCACGATATATTTAGAATTCGTGAGACTTGTAATCGTATAGGAATAATTAAAAAAGGTGAATTGGTTAAAGAAATGAGCACGTCTGATGTTTCCACCAATGAACTAGAAAATATCTATATTGATTACATGCAAAAATAATTTTTAGGATTTATGATTAATATAATTTTAAATGAGTGGAAAATATTTCTTCGAGATAGATTATTTATCTACTCGACAGTGCTCTTTGTATTGAGTTTGATAATAGTTGTTATTTTAGGCATAATTCAAAATAATAATCAGAAAATATATCAAACTAAAGCTCAGAAGCATGTCCGTAAACAGTGGGAAAGTTTAGAAGCTATGAACCCTCATAGAGCTGCCCATTATGGTTCGTATGCTTTTAAACCTATAAATGTTTTGAATAGTATGGATAGCGGAATTAATGATATAACAGGCAATGTTATTAAGCTTGAAGGCCATGTCCAAAATGAAATTGTATATTCTGAAGCCTCTCAGTCTTTATCGATATCAAAATTTGGAAAACTGAAATCTTCTTTGCTTCTTCAATATGTGATACCATTATTTCTTATTTTTTTAGCATACGGATCATTAATCAATGAAAAGGAAACTCAAAGATTAAAACTCTTAATATTTCAGGGAATATCTATAAACAAACTAACTTTTGCAAAATCATTAAGCATTTGGTTTTATGGTTTATTTTTATTGGGGATCACAATAGTTATTCAAAGTTTAT
>CAZLPW010000138.1:0-4045 GCA_964561495.1 uncultured bacterium
TTAAAGTCATAAAACATGTTAAAATTCGCAATGCCTATTCCTACAGACTGACCTAAGAGTTCCTCTCCAATTTTATTTCCATATCTTAAGATAAATTTATTAGATATTGATAATTCTTGAGCAATTGTGAAATAGTCTTCATCGTCTGTTGGATGAATTAATTCAAATAATAATTTCATTTTCAGAAAATCATTTCTAAATATATCATCACTTGCACCTAATCTAAATAACATAGGCGACCTGAATTTTGTATTAATTGGGGTTATATCTGGACCAAGATGCTGAAAAACAAAAGCCAAATTTAAGTTTCTAAAACCTGTTTTATAGAAAGAGCCAATATCAACCATAAAATTACTGTACTTATAATCATCTAATAATTCTTGAACATATTTAATATGAGCTCCTAAACTCAATTTATCTGTAAAATTTCTAGCGATTGTTAGGCCTAATAAGCTATTACCTGCACTGACTTTTCTTCCAGTACCCATTGGATTGCTTACTGTTGTTTCTTCAAAACTAGAAATGTTAAATGATAAAATACCTAAACCATAAACATTGCTACCTCTTCTAATAGACAACGCAGCAGAGTTTAAATTTGAGCCCGCTAACCACCTGACATTTGACATTGAGATTGAGAATTGATTTGTCCTCGTTATAGTTGAAACATTATCAAAAGAACCCTTGGCTCCTGATTTAATGGTTGAAGATGCACCAGATAAACCAGCAGAGAGAGCGTTTGTCTCTATCATTAAAAACTGGAATCCAGCAGAACCAGATTTAGAAAAATCAAAACCATATTCAATTTGGCCATGGGAAATTCCAATAAAAAGAAGTAATAAAATGATATTTTTCATTTGATAATTACCAGGGTTCCGTTCGTATCACCTACATCAGATTCTACGCCCCAAAAATAAATGCCAGGGGACGTAATTAATCTAGAATCAGTTCTCTGATTCCACGATGCGTCTCCAGTTAAACCTTCGTGAAAAATTTCTTTTATTAATTTCCCACTAGAAGTAAAAATAGATATTTTACATGGAGAAGGTAAATTTGTCCATGTGATCATATTCTCTTGACCTGCGGTTGGTATTCCAGATGTAATCCTAAAAGGATTCGGAAACACTTTGATATTCAAGACGTTCTCTTTTGGTGCACTAACAGCCTGCAAAGGTATTTCATTCCTATTTGTGTGCCAACTCTCCTTACCAGTACTATCTACTGAAGTAATTGAATAAAAATAAGAAACGCCCAACGAAATATCTCTATCTATGTACTCCCATTTATTCTCTAGTTCATTAAAATATGCATTCTGATCAAATATTTTATGTACACGAATTCTGTTTTTGATCACATCAAATGGGCCAATGAAATTTGCGTCACTCCTATATACAATAAATTTTTCTATATTTTTTCGCCCCGTCAAAGGATTCATCCATCTCGTTTCTATAGGATCCCATAGTATTGATATTGACTGGTTTGAAGGAGAGGCTAATAATTCTATATTTTGAGGAGATGGAGGCGGGTAAAACGGGAGGATAAATTCGGAGTCGTATAAGGCTTTTGCGCGTTCTATACTTCCGATTAGAGAATCTAACCCTTCATTAATATATCGCTCCTGCAAACTATTCATTTGGTCATTATCTAAATTAATCACTTCATCATATGACAAACCATTAACAGCCTCAACTATTGCTATTGAAACGCTCTCTTGACTATTAATAGTATATGGGCCAAAAGACATTATCCCAATTGGATCAATAGTATCACCTCCGGATGACATATGTGAAACGTCCTGACCGGAAAGTATGTTATACAAAGACTGTTGAGTTTGAGTCGATAATTCGAAATTAGCTCTATTTAAAATATAATTAGACAAGTACAGCATTGCCGGTTGCTCAGCTCCATCATCAGCATAAGATGATTCTAAAGCTGCAAAGCCTGCAAACCCATGCGTTAATAATTTACCATCACTCCAGTTCCCCACCCCAGAGTTGAAGTCATATGATCCAGTACCGTCACGAGCATATATCATTTTTCTTTCAATATCAATACCAACAACATCATCCGCCCTTGATATATTATCGTTCCAACCTGCATGACTATTGAAATCTTGAGAGCTTGGTCTAAGTAGAAAAACACTTCCAAAATAAAAATCTGTAATCTGCTCCTGGTTTAAATTAGTTATTTCATAATTAAAAATAATAAAATCATTGAATCCCTTAAAACTCCAGCTCCTAGTTGTTCTTTTAATATTTATATTTTTTGAAGTAATCCAATTTGCAATAATAGTTTGTTCGGCTTCATCATGCCTGTAACCATCAGATTCAACATAATTTGTTATTTTCTCTAACGGAGAAAAAGTACTGTTATCTATTTCAAAAGGTCCATTTTTTGTCAGAAATATATTTCCATTTAATTTGCCACCCGTCCAAACACCTGCTTTATACAAATATGATCTTTGGTCATACGGACTATTAAATTTATGCGGCCCAGCAGGCCAATCCATACTTGGTTTGTAATCGCCAAGCGGTTGAGGATATGCCCCGTGGGTACCATCATCATTCATTGTATCCCATAGCTCTCCTCTATCATGTAGTTCAAACTCAGGAACTCTAGTTTGGCCATAAACTATATTTAAAAAAAGTAGCCCTATAAAAAAATATTTACCAATCATATAGAAATCCAATTTCTAATTTTCTGGGGGCATACCAAATAGACCAACTCATATCATGACCCGCAATATCAGTTAAGGTGGGCTCTCCTGTATTTACGAATTGTTCTACAACATTAGGATTATATGACGTATCTCCCATTGATTTTATATTTTTTATATTGAACAGATTATTAACGAGCACAAAAAACTTCAGATTCCCAAATCGTTTTAAGCCTACTCTTTTATCTAACTTTAGATCCGTAAAGTGAAGACTAGGATACCGGTGATTATCATAGGTTGTTGGCGTATCATCGATATCTCGATAAGTGAACGTTTGTCCGGAAACGAATCTATACATTATACTTACGCTGACATTTCTTAGGAAAGCATTAGCCGTTTGGGGCACATTATAGTTGATTCCCAGCTTTAGTATATGTGGCCGACTAAACTGCCTCTCTATCAACAATGATTTATAACCAAGTCCATCATATTCATCATACCAATCAAAAGAAGGCACACCAGTAGAGTCATAGGTTACTTTATGAGGTGATGCCCTTCCTTGCATAACTTTTGAATAGCTATAATTCAGGTTAAAATTTAACTTTTTAGAAAATAGAGATCTCAACTCAAACTCCAGCCCTCTTGAGTCTCCGTAATCTCCATGTAAAGGTGTATCAGTAATAGCATTACTTTGACTTTGAGTAAACGGATCCCAGCCATAGTAACTTTTATCAAACAGGCCAATTACATTTTCACTTTGATCATAAATATCTCTATGATAAGCAACCAGATTAAAAAATAGTTTGTCTCTGAAGTTGTGCTTCAACCCAATCTCAACCATTATAGTTTTTTGCGGAGGAAGCGGATCTATATTTAAGAAGATAACCCTTTCGTGATCGCTACCTATGCTTGGTATATGATTTGGCTCTCGACCCTCCTGCTCAGCCAAAGTGTTTTCATCAATTATTTTTTCCAAAAGAGGCGTTGGCCTAAAATATTTAAAATAACGCATCCTGCTTATTGGTGGCATTTGATAAAAATGTCCGTAATTATAATGTAGCACGGTATTTTCTGTTATTGGAAATGACACCCCAATTCTTGGACTGAGCATATTGTTTTTTGGTAAGGATGATCTCGCCTGAAGCAAAACGTTCTCAAATCCATATTTAATATTCCCATTGGAGTCTATCTGATCGCCGTCAGGATCTAATGTTTCATCAAAATTTGTGTTGATAGCTAGGTTATAAGTCTGAAATGAATCAAACCATTTGAAATTTGGATCAAAATAATCATACCGGAGGCCAAGGTTGATTATCATACTTTCAAATTCCATTTTCCCTTGTACATATGTAGCAAACTGTTTTGGATTAATTTTTTCATGGAGATTTCTGT
>CAZLPW010000139.1:0-4004 GCA_964561495.1 uncultured bacterium
GTTTTATCATCTATTGAAGAATTTGCTATTGCGGTCGAAATCATAATTTCTTCAACCGATTTTTTAATTGTTTTGGGCTTTATTCCCATTATTTTATTGTTTTTAATTTGCAAATTTCGTCTACGTTTTGTCTCATTAATTAGATTTGTCATAGCATTTGTAATCTTATCGGCATAAAGTATAACTAAACCTGAAACATTTCTAGCAGCTCTACCAGCAACCTGGAGTAAAGAGCTCTCAGACCTTAAAAAGCCCTCTTTATCAGCATCTATAACAGCAACTAGACTAACTTCAGGCAAATCTAATCCCTCTCTCAATAAATTTATTCCAACTAACACATCAAAGGTTCCTATTCTTAAATCCCGTAAAATCTGAACCCTTTCAACTGTATCAATATCCGAGTGAAGATACCTAACTCTAATATTCAAACCATTTAAATAATCTGTCAAATCTTCAGCCATTCTTTTAGTTAAGGTCGTAACAAGTATGCGTTCATTTTTCTTACTCCGAATCCTAATCTCTCCAATTAAATTATCTATTTGACCTTCGCTTTTTCTAACTTCTACAATTGGATCTAATAGACCAGTAGGTCTTATTAATTGTTCGATAACAACTCCATCACTCAAAACCAACTCCCTTTCAGAAGGTGTAGCAGACATAAATATAATTTGTTTTTGGGTATTTAAATACTCATCATACTTGAGTGGTCTATTATCTAATGCACTTGGTAACCGAAAGCCATGCTCAACTAAATTTTCTTTTCTAGATCGATCACCATTATACATAGCCTGTATTTGGGGTAGTGTGACATGACTTTCATCAAGTATTGTCAAAAAATTTTCAGGGAAAAAATCGATCAAAGTAAAAGGTTGCTCACCCTTTGCGCGGCCAGAAAAGAATCTTGAATAATTTTCAATACCAGAACAGTATCCCAATTCAATCATCATTTCAATATCAAAATTAGTTCTTTGCTCTAATCTCTGAGCTTCTAAAATTTTATTATTTGATCTGAGCTCTATTAACCTTTCATCTAACTCATTTCGAATATCTTTTATGACCATTTTTGTTGTGTTTTTATCTGTTATAAAGTGTTTTGCTGGAAAAATAACTACCTTATCTAAGCTTTCTTTTTGTTCACCTGTTAAAACATCAAATTTTATAATTTTTTCAATTTCAGAACCAAAAAGTTCTAGCCTTATAGAATATCTCTCATAGGCTGGAAAAATTTCAATTATATCTCCTCGAACTCTGATATTTCCTCTTTCTAACACTTGATCATTTCTTGAATAATGAATATTAATAAGACTACTCAAAATTTCTCGCCGATTAATTATTTCTCCTTTTGATATAGAAACCGTTCCTTTTTTATACTCATCAGGAGAACCTAGGCCATAGATACAAGATACCGAACTAATTACAATAACATCACTTCGTGACATCAAAGAACTAGTGGTTTTCAATCTCATTTTATCAATTTCTTCATTTATTGATGCATCTTTTTCAATAAAAGTATCTGTTACTGGTAAATAAGCTTCAGGCTGATAATAATCATAGTAACTAATAAAATATTCTACAGCATTTTGCGGAAAAAGTTGCTTGAATTCTCCATATAGCTGAGCCGCTAAAGTTTTATTATGAGACATAATCAATGTAGGTAATTTTATTTTTTTAATAACATTAGCAATTGTAAAAGTTTTTCCTGATCCAGTTATGCCTAGCAATGTTTGATACTTAGATCCGTTCTTTAACCCTTTTACTAGTTCACTAATTGCTTTTGGTTGATCACCTTTTGGTAAAAAATCCGAATGAATTTTAAAGTCTGCCATAATGTCTAATTTAAATAACAATAGTGACGGGAATCAATGGCAGACTATCCTTATTTATTTAAATTAAATAGATTTTGATATTTTAATTATATCTTTACAAACTTTAATTGGAATTCCCGTTTTGTTAGATACTTGTTTTGGTGTTGATTTAGATATTATGTTAGGATTATCAAAAACTGTTAAAAGTTTTTTTAATCTTACTTTTCCAAGTCCTTTAACTTCATCAAAAATAGAAGCAGACATTGCTTTTGATCGTTTTTTTCTATGAAAATTAATAGCAAATCGATGCGCTTCATCTCTAATTCTTCTTAATAAAACTAAACCTGAAGATTGTCTATGAATAGATTGAGGTTCTGGATTACCAGAAATATATACTTCTTCTAATTTTTTTGCTAAACCTATAATATTAATATGCCCAAGTCCCAATTTATTTAAAGCAGAAACAGCACTACTCAATTGTCCTTTCCCACCATCAATTAAAATTAAATCAGGAATTTTATTTTTTTCATTTTTTATCCTTTTATATCTTCGATTTATTACTTCATTCATAGATGCAAAATCATCAATTCCTTTTACTGTTTTAATATTAAACTTTCGGTACTTCTTCTTTACTGGCTTAGAATCCTTAAAAACAACCATCGAGGCAACAGTATTTTTTCCACCTAAATGAGATATATCAAAAGCCTCGATTCTTCGCGGAGGAGTAGATAAATTAAGATCACTTTGAAGTTGTTTTAACGTTTTGGGAAGTAAATCTTTTCTTTGATTACGTTTAATCAACCATTCACTAAGCAAAAGTTCAGCATTTTTACTAGTGATTTTTAATTCTTTTTCTTTTTCACCTCTTTTGGGATAAATAAACTTTACATTCTTCCCCCTTTTCTTACTTAGCCATTTCAACAAATCAGATTCGCTTTCTGGTATAGTATTTAGTGAAATAAATTCAGGTACATAATTAGATTCTAAATAGAATTGAGATAAAACCATTTTAAAAGTTTTTCTATCATTGCTATCTAGCCTTTGCAAAGAAAGCTTTTCTCTACTAAAAATCCTTCCATTCCTAATCCTAATAATTGCCATTATCCCAAAATTGTCTTTCCTTGCTAATCCCAAAACATCTCTATCTTTAAAATCTATTTTACTTTTACTTTGTTTATCTATAAAAGCATTAATTGCTTTTAATTGATCTCTATATATTGCGGCTTCCTCAAATAAAAGTTTTTTTGACGAAATTTCCATTAAGTTTTTTATGTGATCTTTTGTTGGCTTTGTCTTACCTTCAAGAAATTTGCATATTCTCATTATCATTTCATTATATTTAGTTTCATTGACAAGCCCTTCGCATGGCCCCTCACATTTTTTAATATGATAATCGAGACAAACAGAAATTTTTTTTAATAGTATTACTTCATCATCTATATAGTAATTACAACTACGTATAGGAAATAGCTTATGTAAAGCTTTCATAGTTGTTCTAAGATGTTTGACATCTGTAAAAGGACCATAATACTTAGAATTATCATTAAAAATTTTTCTTGTTAATAGAACTTGAGGATATGGCTCATTAGTAATTCTAATAAAAGGAAATGTTTTATCATCTTTCATCAAAATGTTATATTTCGGCGAATGAGTTTTAATTAAGTTTGCTTCTGTAAGTAAAGCTTCAACCTCATTTCTAACCACAATCCAATCAACATTTGTTGCATTACGAATCATTGCTATATTCTTTGCGGATTGTGATTTATTATTAAATTGTATTACAGTGGACTATGTAATCATGGGGTGGGCAAAAGGGGTGAAAGCCTTACTTCCACTGCCCATCATTAGGGAGGTATTATGGTTCATTCACGAAAACAAAAAGGCTGTGGCTTGTTGGCTGCATTTACAGGTTTGGCCGTGGGGTTGTTCACCAACATGGCATCGGCGGAAGAGGTCAAGGGTGCGACGCTCTATGGGAACATGGGGACGGTTACCCAGGATATGCTGAGCCGTGCGGGAGGTGACGCTAACAACTTCCTGCACACCAACGGTAATTACGAGCAGACCCGGTATTATCCAGCTAGTCAGATCAACACCAGCAATGTCAAAAGCCTGCGCCCGGCCTGGATCTTCCAGACCGAGATCGTCGAGTCCATGGAAACGACGCCAATCGTCGTCAACGGGGTGATGTATGTCACC
>CAZLPW010000140.1:0-4003 GCA_964561495.1 uncultured bacterium
GTATTTGATCGGACTATACCGTCACTGCTGGAGATCGATTTTATATCAAACAATAGTTTCTCGGACAGTGTCGCCGCATTCGGAGATAGCGTGTTCCTGGTCTTTAGCACCGATGAGTATACGCAGGTTCCTGTTGTCACAATAGGTGAGGATACTGTATTGACTTACGGAAGCGGACTCACATGGACAGCAAGAAAAGAGCTTGGTGAAGGAGACTTGGAGGGTTTTGTTCCGTTTAAGATTACATACAAAGATCTCGGAGGTAATCTAGGGATCCCAACGACAATTGCGACTGACAGTGCTACCGTGTCTCTTGATCGCACCTCTCCTGAGATAATGAATCTGATCATGGCATCGGACAATCCTGATAGTGACAGTCTCGCCAGAGTTGGTAACACAGTGACAGTATTTATGGTTGCAAACGAGCAGGTCCAAAAACCAGAGATTTATATATCGGGCAAAGAGGCGAACGTTTCAGGAAACTTTTCTTATTGGACAGGGACCGTGGTAATGGAAGATGATGATCCAGAGGGACCTGTTACCCTTGTCGTTAACTTTAAAGATCCCGCGGGCAATCCTGGTCTTGAGACCTCAGAAGCGACTGGAGGTGATACTATTATTTTTGATAGGACAGCCCCAGAGATCAGTGGTGTTTCGTTTTTATCAGACAATGAGTATGGCGACAGCCTCTCTGTTGCTGGCGACAAAGTTGAGCTAGCCTTTGTTACTACGGAGTCAATAATTATTCCTGCGGTTAGCATAAACGGTGAAGACGCCAGTGTCTCTGGTGATGGAACCAACTGGTCAGCTATTAGAACGATGATGGACTACGATGAAGACGGGCCTATAACATTTGCTATCGACTACAAGGACCCTGCTGGTAACCAGGGGCTTGAACTGAGCGCACTTCCAGACAGCGCTGGTATTGTCTTTGATAATACAGCTCCGCTATTAGAAGATATATCTATCGCATCAAGTAATCAACTCGGCTATCCTTATGCGACTGCGGGGGACTCGATCATCCTTGTTTTTTCATCCAGTGAATTTATTTATGCGCCAGAGATTTCCATAAACAGCATCCAGTCAACGGCTAATATAGAGGACAGTATTTGGGTCGCTTATTTGATTGTATCTGAAGAAGATACGGAGGGACTTGTTGGATTTGCTGTTGACTATAAAGATAGGTCAGGCAACAGCGGCTCACAGGTCGTGTCTACCACAGATGGTAGCAGGGTCACGATAGACCAGACAAATGCCCTGGTTAGCTCGGTCATTGCTTACTCAGATAGGGTACTTATTGTTGGTGATTCTTTGCTGGTTTCAGTGGCTTTTAGTGAGCCAGTGGTAGTATCGGGCCAGCCTGAGCTTGTTCTTCAGATTGGTGACCAGAGTAGGTCAATTAATTTTATTGGCGGATCGGATCATGAGCTTGATTTTATGTACTACGTGGCTGAGGGAGACTCTGTCGACGGTCTGGACTATCAGGGTCCGGCAAGTTTAAATATTTTGGATGGTTATATTCTAGACCTTGCGCTGAATAATTCTGATTTAAGTCTCCCCGAACCAGGTAGCATAGGGTCAATAAGTGGTGGAGGTAGTATTGTTGTTGACGGTATAAGGCCAAGCGTAGTCAGTGTCACAACAGACGATGACCGCGATTTGTTTAAGATCGGTGACACTGTCGCTATCAGTGTGAATTTTAACGAGCCTGTTTTTGTAGAAAGTGGTACACCGATAATTGTGCTTGAGACTGGAGAATTGGATGGTGCAGCAGAATATGTTTCAGGATCTGGAGAGCAAAGTTTGATCTTTAATTATATTGTCTCTGAGGGAGAATCCAGTCTAGACCTTGGTTATCTTGATAGCTCGTTTATTATTGTTTACGGCGGCTGGATGAGTGATTCTCCAGGTAACACTGCGGTATTGGATCTTCCTGGTAGTCAGGAGCCTGGATCATTTGTCTCAAACTACTCTATAGAGATAGATGGAGTAAGAGCATCGATCTCTAGCATAGGCTCAGATATGCCTGACGGTCAGTATAAGGTCGGGGATATTATCCCAATAGAGGTTGGATTTAGTGAGACTGTTTTTGTTGATGGACTGCCACAGTTATTGATGAACGCGGGTCAGGCAAGTCCAACACCTGCTGACTATTCCAGTGGCAGTGGGTCTAATCTATTAGTATTTGACTATATAGTTTCTGTAGGAGATACGACCCCTGATCTAGACTATTTAGATCAGAATCCTTTAGTACTTAACGCAGGATTAATATTTGATGCTGCTGGAAATAGCTCCAACCTGGCGATGCCTCTTCCAGGCGACGAGGGATCCATTAGTTTAGAGAGTGATTTTATTATTGATGGGATTTTGCCAAACATTGAGAGCGTTTATTCCTTAACCTCAAATGGTAGCTACACTGCGGGTGATATGATTCAGATTGCCCTTGAGTTTAATGAACCAGTGACTGTCACAAGCGCAACATCTCTTCAGCTACTTCTCGATGTCGGTATAGACGGATCTTTTGCGGGATATGCGCAGGGCTCAGGCACAAATACAATTACCATGATCTACACAGTATCGGAAGATCACAACAGCCATGATTTAAACTATTTGGGTGCTAATGCTCTAGTGTCTAACGGGTCTTTAATAAGAGATGATTCGGGCAATGAATCTCCCTTGGTTCTTCCTGATCCAGATTCATTTGAGTCGCTATCGGGAGGTAGTAATCTTATCGTAGACACAGGAGAGCCATACACGGTCTTTGGTTTAGAAAGTTATTTTTATAATGAAGAGAGCTGGGGGCTGGAGGGGCAAATCTACGGTCAGTCAGTGGACAGCACCTCTGGGACTGAGCTTGTTCAGATAAGCATTCAAAGAAAGTCTGATGATAAATTTTATAATGGTAGCGGCTGGACAACGCCTGAAATATGGAACACAGCGATTGGTACCAGTGACTGGTCTTACTCTTTTTCTTCGGAGATTTTGCAAAATAGCGTTTCATACGAGATAAACACGCGGAGTGTAGACGTTGCGGGGAATGTGGAAAGTGCCACGGTGGTAGACTCACTTGTGTATGATACCGAGTTGCCCATATCCAGCGTAAGCATGGGCAGTGATTTTTATAGTGCATCCTCCTGGGTTAGAGATTCATCAGTCGCTGGATTTGCGCAAGATACTATCTCTGGATTAGCTTTTGTTGAGTTGCAGATTTTTTATCCGTTCGACACTTTATGCTCGAGCGGCGAGGACTGGGTTGATGAATCGACATGGTTCTCTGCGGACGGACTATCACCTTGGGTCTATGGGCTGGATAGTGAGGAGCTCGTTGATGGCTCAAGCTACCAAATATTCTCACGCACTGAGGATCATGCGGGGAATGTGCAAGCTGATTCTGGGTACGGTAGTTTCATCTACGATATCTCTGGACCAACTGTGGGTCTGGTTCTAGATGGTCTAGACTCGCTGGATATAGACTGGACAAATAGTGTCGCAAATGTGTCAGCCAATTGGTCAGGATTTTTTGATCAGACCTTAGGTATTGCGGAGTATGAGATTGCTTTTGGATCAAACGCGGGAAATGATAATATAATTCCTTGGACAGGAGTTGGTCTCGATACTTCCATTAGTATTCAGGATATAGAGCTCATCCATGGTTTTGAATACTTTTTTAATGTTAGAGCAAAAGATATGGTTGGTAATGTATCCGATGCAGGATCGAGTGACGGAATCACTGTTGATATTGAGCCTCCAATACTTGGTAGCGTTTTTGAGGCTAATAATAACAATCCGATCTTTTTTGGTGTTGATTCCATCATAAGTATATTCTGGAGCTCTGGTGATGATCTTTCTGGAATAAAATTATTGGAGCATAGTTTTGGCTCAAGTCCTAGTGATTCAGACATTGTCAGTTGGCAGAGCTCAGCGATAGGCGATTCAGGTGCAATCCTCTCTAACCTATCTTTGTCTGATGGTGTTACGTATTACGCGAGCGTTATGGCTGTGG
>CAZLPW010000141.1:0-3968 GCA_964561495.1 uncultured bacterium
AGTTTCAAAAAGGTTAGAAAAGACATTAACTTCTTCTAAAAGCCCAGATGAAAGTGTGTTTTCATAAGACTGGTTAATACAATAAATTGATTTTTCTATTGCTTTAGGGCTGTTAGAAGATATTAATTGGGAAAATTTTATAGTTTCTTCCATTAAAGAATCTTTGGAGAAAATTTTATTTACCAAGCCTATTCTTAGAGCCTCATGTGCATCAATCATCTGTCCGCCAATTATTAACTCTAAAGCAATTCCTCGACCGACAATTTTAGATAATCTCTGGGTTCCACCCATACCAGGTATAAGACCGAGTTTTACCTCAGGCTGGGAAAATTTAGCATTCTCGCTAGCGTATCTAAAATGGCAGGCTAAACTAATCTCGCAGCCTCCACCAAGTGCAAATCCATTAATGGCTGCTATTATTGGTTTCGATGAATTTTCTAAAATACTGGCAACTTCATGACCTAACTTTCCAAATTCTAATGCAGTCTTTTTATTTAAATTTTCCATAAACTTGATATCTGCACCAGCGATAAAAGCTTTCTCTCCTGCACCAGTTAAAATAATTGAATGAACCCTACTATCATCAATCAATAAAACCACATTTTCTTTTAGTTCTTTAAGAACTTTATAGTTCAGAGCATTAAGGGCGCTCTCTCTATTAATAGTAATAATTCCTACATTTTCAATTATTTTTTTTTTGATAAACATAAACAATCCTTATTTCCAAAATGTTTTACTAAAAAGAACCATAACAGTAAAGATTTCAAGTCTACCAAGGAGCATACAAAATGCCAAAAGCCATTTGCCAGGTTTTGGCATTAGAGCATAATTATCAGTAGGACCAAATTCACCAAATGCGGGACCAACATTCCCCATTGCGCTAGCCGCTGCTCCGATAGAAGATTCGATATCTAAACCCATTGTTGAAAGAAAAATAGCAGATATTATAAAAGCAGACATAAAAAACAGAAAAAATCCTAGAGTATTCCTTACAACATCTTCTTTAACATACTGTTTACCAATTTTAACAGGAAGCAATGCTCTAGAGTGCAGCATACGACGCGTTTCAAGTGCAGCATATTTCACTAGTAGCAATATACGTATTACTTTCATCCCTCCAGTAGTTGATCCACCCATGCCACCGATAAACATCAAGGTAAGTAATAACATTTGCACAAAAACAGGCCACATTTCATAATCACCTAATACATAACCAGTACTTGTTAAAATAGCAATAGTATTAAATAAAGATTCTCTAATTAATTGGTCTATTTGGGTACTTGACATAAAAGATAATGAAAGCAGAACAATGAAAGAAATAGAAATAATAATAAAAAAATAAACTAAAAATTCTATATCCCTTAGATACGCTTTTATACCACCATTAATCGCCCTAAAATGGAGAGAAAAATTGACTCCAGCTATAAACATAAAAAATATAATTATATAATGGATCATAGGATTATCAAAATATGCTATACTAGCATTTTTTGTTGAAAACCCCCCCGTAGGCATTGTTGTAAATGCATGGCATATAGAATCAAATGTTTTCATGCCAGCAATTTTTAGACAAATTATCTGGACAACAGTTATACCAACATAAATGGTCCATAAAATTTTCGCTGTCTCTCTAACTCGTGGTCTTATTTTATCCGATACAGGACCTGGTGCTTCTGCCTTAAATAATTGAACGCCCCCAACGCCTAGCAATGGCAAAATAGCTATGTAAAAAACAATAATTCCCATACCTCCAATCCATTGAATAAATGAACGCCAAAATAAGATTCCATGCGGTAGACTTTCAATTCCATTTGGGAGATTTGGCAAAGTATTTGGATTACCAATAATTGATGCACCTGTTGTTGTAACACCTGACATAGACTCAAAAAAGGCATCTGTAATATTGGGTATAGCACCAGATAAATAAAAAGGCATCGCTCCAATAATAGCTGTTAGAATCCAAGAAAAGGTAACTATTGCAAAACCATCTTTATTATTTATTGATTTATCATATTTAGTAGATTGATATAATAAAATTCCAATAAGTATGCTTATTACTGAAGATATAAAAAAACCATATGTGTCGGATTCACCATAAAATAAAGAAATTAAAATAGGCATAATCATAGATATACCAAGTATTGTAGATAAAGCACCTAAAATATTTAGAAGGATTTTTGGTCTCATTTATGGAATAATTTTTTGACCTTTGAAATTGCAGACGCTTTAGCAAATACAAGTGCAGTATCATCATCAGAAATCATTGACTCTCCATGCGCGATTTTAATTTTACCATGGTGGTTAATCATACCAATAATACTATTTTCTGGAATATTTAAATCTTTTATCGGCTTTTTGGTTATTGGGCTTCCAGAATCTGGTTGAAATTCTAAAACATCTACATCAATTTCATCAAAAGTAGCAATCTGAGTCTCAGTTTTATCACTATGCAACTGACTAAGAACAGCATTTACTGTAGATAAATTTTTACTAATAACAGCACCAGCGCCAATCTCTTGGATGGTAGGAATAAATTCTGTTGTTACTACGTGAATGATACTTTGTTTTGCTCCTAAATGATTTGCTAATAGGCCCGAAATTAAATTAGTCTTTTCATTTTCGGTAACAGCTATAAAACTGTCAACATCTTGAATGTTTTCTGATCTTAAAAATTCAATATCTGTGCCATCACCATATATCACCATTGTGTCTTCAACTTTGTGTGAAATATGTCCAGCTTTTGGTCGGTTATAATCAACTAGGCGAACATTAATTCTTTCTTTTTGCAAGCCTTTAGCGAGCGCTCTGCCAATCTTCGATCCACCTATGATCATCACCCTATTAACTTTAGTTATTTTTCGACCTAATAGGTCCATTAAATTTTCAATGTTATCAGATTTTATTACAAAGTATACTGTATCACCTATTTCAAATTCAAAATCAGCACCTGGGATAATAGTTTCCTGTCCTCTTAATACTGCGATAACCGCAAACCTAAAATCATTATTGCTGCTACATATTTTTGAAATAGAAATACCAATAATATTTTTTGAATCCTTATTAATATTGATTCCCAACATTTTTAATTTACCCGCCTCAAAATCTATAGCTTGTACAGCAAAGGGATGGTGAACCAGTCTCATAATCTCATCAGCGGCTGCCTTTTCTGGATGAATTACAATATCAACCCCAAATTTTTCAGGCCTAATAATAGAGTTTTTAGCGGTATACTGTTGATTCCTAAGCCTTGCAATTATTTTCCCAGCTCCTAACTCATGAGCCTGTTGAGAAGCTATTAGATTAACCTCATCAACTCTGGTAAGGCAGAGAACATAATTAGCATCTCCAACATTTGCTTCTATAAGAGTTTGAGGACTCGCACCATTGCCTTCAACAACAATAACATCCAAACTTTCAGAGGCTCTCCTACATTTCTGAGGATCTATATCAATAACTGTTATATCGTAGTCTTCTTCACTCAAAGCCTTTGCAACGTGAAATCCAACTTCTCCTCCACCAATAATTACTACTTTCATATATTTATACCCACAAGAATTATGAAATATAAGTTACATACTAATCGATAAAAATTGTACTAAATCCTTATGCAGATACTCTATTGATTTTTGCACCTAGTAATGAAAATTTTTCTTCTATTTTTTCATAACCACGATCAATATGATAGACCCTCTGAACTTCTGTGATGCCATGCGCAGTTAATCCACCAATTATTAAAGCTGCGCTTGCACGGATATCAGTAGACATTACCTGAGCGCCTTTTAAAATATCAACACCTTTAACCCAAGCAGAATTTTGATCAACTTTAATCTTTGCCCCCAAACGATTAAGCTCAGGTATATGGCTGAAACGATCTTTATAAACATTGTCAGTAATTATGGATGAACCTTTTCCTAGAGTCATAAGAGCTACCCATTGTGCTTGTAAATCTGTAGGAAAAGGTTCATCCA
>CAZLPW010000142.1:0-3913 GCA_964561495.1 uncultured bacterium
GGAGGTAATAGTCCAATAAAACTCTACCGTCACCTAGCGGTTACCAAAAATATAGCGATCGAAACGAAAACAAAAGTTATCTTTAAATCTTTTTTCCATGAATTGACATATACTCCAGCACAAAGAATAATAAGGTACATTACAAACCATGATGATATGACACCTCCAATGGGAACCCTGCCTATCATAATAATGATGCCTGAGACAAGTAATAGAGTAGCCTCAAAGTTCCTTATTCTGAATGCCCTATAGGATGCAGACGCAACAAAAAATGCGAGCAAAGAAAACATTGTTGCTGACATAGGAGAAAAAACAAAGTCAAACATCCATTTAAAAAGGGTGCCATCTGATGTTACATGTGCACCCCATTCTGCAACATCATCCTCGACTCCTTTAACAAAGAAACCAGCAATAATTGAAAAAAGGAACCCAAATACAGCAATCAAACTATATCCCCATCCTGGTTTTTTGTATAAGACTTTTTGGACCTGAAGTTTTATTAGATTTAAAGCACCCAATATAAATGCAAAACTACCTAAGATATCATACCATTGGGTTGCGTCATCTCCTACAAATTCTTTAACCCCTGGTTCATCAATAAACCATCCAAATAAGGTTACAGAACCAATAAATGCTACAATTAAAATAGGTATCTGTCGTTTCCAGAGCATTTTTATTACCTTATTGTTAGGAAATCGGTTACGTTAAAACCGATCCCAGTTGATTCATAAAGAATCATAATTAAGGTTGAAAAAATTATAGATATAATAACAGCTAGTTTTATCATATCCTGACCTCTAACACCACCCACAAGTTCAGGTTTTTGACTTAAATATGCGCTAGCAGCAAAAAATTCTTCTCCAATTAAAGTATAATCACATGCCGTCACAAAAAAAGGTATCTGTGCCTGAGATGCCGTACCAGCAATCTGTATTGCTCCAATGGAGTTTCCAGTTTCCGCTAGAATCAGAGATTCGGCGTAGAATTTTCCCATATATAGACAGGCAGCAGGTTTTTCTCTAACCATAATACCATTAACTCCAGCTGCATAAGCAAACTGATCATCAGTAAGATAATGGACCATATCTTCATTAAACATATCTGGTCTGCCTTCAACAGTGTAGGATTCCCTGCATGCCTCTCGGGCTGCTTTCATAACAATTGATCTTGCTACTGGAACATTTAAACTGGTTTCATACCTGGCAGTCATTTTTGCAACATGACCTAAAACAACCACCCCAGCAACGGTTTCAACCTGATCCATATCTTGAATACCTGGTACATATAAAATTGGTCTGCCCATTTCTGTTGATCTTCCGACTGCTTCTTCAACGGCCTTTAGTCCAGGTATTGGCCTTAGGTAAACCTCACCGCCCTTTTCAGCATATCTGATATTATAAATTAGCGTACCGCCTAAGATAAGAATCGCAAAAAACATCACAATCCTTTCAGTAATAAAATAGGGTGCACCAGCAATCCAGTATATAAAAAAGGCAAGTAAAATCAATCCAGCCACTTGCCAGAATTGTTTATCCTTCAATTTTCGGTCTCCATTCCATCATCAGAATCTAATAACTCAAGACGTTCAATTTCATCTAATAATATAGATAATGTAGTTTTGTTATTTAATAACTCAGCGGCCTTGTAATATCCATCAGACTGAATAAACCCAGTTATTATTGGACCCATAAAAACTAAAGCATGGCTACCTAAAGAAGAAAATGGTCTTAACATTTCTAGAAAAAAAACACAAGGGGTAACAAAACCAGTTGAGTGGATTTTTTTTGCTAATCTATTAATAAAATAAATATCTTGATCTGATATTGGACTTTTAGAATCAGTATTAGAAAAAGCGCCCAAGCTAATCTGTCTCGACAATTTCTAAATTCGATCTTGGAATTTCAATTTGTTTACCATCAATTTCTACAATTGCTACACGAACCATCGTCTCTGATTCCATTTTTCTGAGCTCAGTTGGCAACTCTTTTACAGTACCAATTTTACCAAAATTAGGAGAACGAATTACTCTTACTAAACTCCCTTTAACAATGCCGAGGGTTTTTTTTATCTCATCATTGTTACCAGAAAATTCAGAATTAGGGATAATTATTTCTGGCCTGATAACTCCTGCTCGTATCTGTGTTGCGCCATTAATAGAAGCCATCTTCCCACTATTATTTTTTAATAAATCGAATGTTTGTTGACCCATTTGGATTTTGCCATATCCCTCTGTCACAATTAATGATGTAATGATGTTCTCAGATCCAGTTATTGCGACACCAAGGGTAAAACCTAATATTTCTTCCAAATCATAATAATTAAAGCCGCCAACTACAATCCCTGCAACCTTACATTCAATGGCTTTTTTATATGCTTCGAGACTAATAAAGCTGCCGCCAATAACTATTTTTCCTTTTTCATCTTCAGTGATTGCGTCCTGAGTTATTTCTGAGTCTCTATGATCAACAACTACTGTAACCTCACCTCTGCTCTCGCCACCTATTCCAAAGATACCTTGAATGAAAACACCATTCGTTTTTATAACCACACCTTCGTCTAAAATTACATCGTTAATCTCACCTTGAATGTATGCATCTACCTCTACTGGAATTGGTGACTCTCTAAGGACGACCTGACCTGTTACACTAGAGATTGATTCAATAGTCCCATCAGCAGGAGAAAACACACTAGACTTAAAAAAACCAAATAAGCCTTTTGTTTCAGCCATTAGGTCTCCTTTTTTAATTAATTCACCAGAGCCTTTAATCATATAGCCTTCAATATCGCTAGCATCAATATTTAATTGATTGGCAACGTTTATCATTTGAACATTACCAGGGAGATCTGTATTTGCAACAATATCATCTGGTTGAACAATATCACCTAGTTTGGACTCAACCCGACCTTTTAAAGGCAATCGTCTCTCTTTCAATATTTTAGTGTTTTTTAATACTTTTAATCCTGGTGTATATGAGTGAGCCATTCTAAACCTCTAAACTTGGATACTCTTTTAACGCGTTAGACCAATTTTTTAAATCAGATATTCTCTTGCTGGGCTGATCATTAATATTTAGTGGCCGACCTCTGCAGTCAAAAATTATTCCCACCTGACCACCGTAAATTTTAGTTCGTATAATCTCGTTTGGTCCTGCACCAACATCGATACCTTTAGCAGGTGTCAAGGTTATTTCTATTTCCTGATAATCCACATCAATTAATTTTAATTGCCCACCATCTAAGCTAATTTCAATTTTATTACCATCATTGAACTCTAACTCGGCATTTAGAATACCTTCTTTTCCTTTAAATTTCCCAACAGGAGCTATGCAAGTACCTAGCCTTATGAGACAATCTTTTTCAAAAACTTCTAAAGCCGCGATACGTGCCTCTTCAGCAAGCTCCTTTTTATCAATATTTGCCATTACTCCCAGTTGTGGCATCATAAAAATTGAATCGACAGCCAAGGCAGTTATGCCTTCAGGAAGAAAACTATCAATCAGCATTTTTGCTGACTGTTCTCTTCTTGGGGCATGAGATAACACACCTCCTGATCCAACTAGAAGATCCAACTCCATCATATTAACAAGGGACTGACCAGAGTCTGATTGTTCAAAAGCGTCTGAGATTGTTCTCTCTTTTTGTACTCCTTTCAGATTAACCGCAAATTTTTTATGCTGAATAAAAGAAAGCCTAAGAGCTTCTCTAGCGATCGCCTGTTCAATCACCAACTCTTCAAGGCTTTGAGGTACTGTAGTAGGGCGAATCATTTTATTCCCAATGCGATTTATCAGCTCCTTTTCATCAATATCAAAAGGCACCCATCTCAGTACATTTTCCAAACCCGCCTCTGCTAAAACATTGCAAATTGAATAACTCATACCGAGATTTGCACTAACGGTCCTATTAAATTGTT
>CAZLPW010000143.1:0-3852 GCA_964561495.1 uncultured bacterium
GTAGTTATTTTCCATTAGAAGATAAAATTGATCTAAGAATCTAGACTGGAAAATGGACCATAGAAGTTTATGATTAGACTGTCTAGATTCTTTTCAAATATCTATTTCACTAATAGATCTAATTGGCAATGAATCAGACACGCTAGTTCAAAATTATTATACTATGATGCATGCTGATTTTAACTATGATCTTAAGGTTGATGTAACAGATCTTGCGATTTTTATTGATGCCTGGAAAAACAATGACCTTGAATACGAATTGGGTCCTGTAAGTGGCATAATTCCAAAATTCACCTTAGATAAAGATAGCGTATTTAGTTTAAGTGACGCTTTAGTATTTAGTCGGATGTGGTATTGGGACAATGAAACCTCTTTTAATATAATAACTGAAAACGGGAATTACGGGAGCCCGTTAAAAGTAGAGCAAGTTGGTAAAAATATATTTTTAATGGTTCCAAAAAATACATTTGCTTCGGAAATTGCCATTTATCCTGATGATAATATCCAATTTGAATTTGCTTCTAATGATAGCGATAGATACAAGATTAGTTCAACTCGAAAGTCTAACGAACCAATTTCTTATTCACATATTGCTAGTATTAATGATAAAAAATATAATTATTTAAAAGGAAATAAATTGAATTATAAAATACATGGAGATCTTTTCAATGATTCTGAAATTTCTATATATTATCATTTTGTTGGTGAAAAAGGTTCTGATATTAGCAAGGGTAACTATCAGCTCACTTTAAAACCGATGCCTGAAGAATTTCTTCTACATCAGAATTATCCAAATCCATTTAATTCTTCAACAATTGTAAAATTCAATATCCCCGAGCCATCATTAATTGATTTAAGTGTATATGACTTAACTGGTAGAAAAGTGGCTGTACTATTAAGTCAAAATGTTGCGCCTGGTTTTCATGAAATTATTTGGAATGGAAAAGATGATAAATTTTTAAATTCTCCTTCAGGTGTATATTTCATTATGTTGAAAACTGATCAATATAGAAAAGCAAAAAAGATGCTATTGATAAAATAGCTAATCAATATTTTTTATTGTAGAAATAATCTTTTCATCTGTCCAATTAGTTATTTTTGGCTTGGATTTTATTGATAATAAAAGATTGTTAATTTTTGATTTACTTAGTTTAATGCCTAGCCTATCAAGTTGATATTCTAGATTTTGTTTTCCTGAATATTTATCTAAAATTAATTTCCGTTTTCGATTAAAAATCTTAGGTGGAATTGGTTCATATGAGCTAGGGTTTTTTAAAATTGATTTGACATGTAATCCAGCTTTATGAGTAAAAGCATGATCACCAGTAATAGGTCTTAAATTTTTATTTTTTATATTAGTAATCTCATCAATATAATCAGATAGCTTTTTTAAATTTTTTAGATTCCAGTTGCTCTTAATTTTTTTTAATACAGTTAGTATTGTGGCAATTTCAGCAAGTGGAGGTAGTCCACATCTTTCCCCGAGTCCATTTATCGTAGTATCTATGCACTGGGCACCTGATTCAGATGCAACTAAAGCGTTCGCGGTTGCTAAACCAAAATCATTATGACAATGAATATGGATTGGAATACTGAGTTCATTTTTTAATAGCGTTATTAACTCTTTAGTTATTTTTGGTGTTAGAATTCCAACCGTGTCAGCAAAACTAAATCTATCAGCGCCCGCCTCTTGTGCTAGGTTAGCAATTTCCATTAAAAATTTGATCGATGTTCTACTTGAATCTTCTGCAGTAAAACGAACATTTAAACCCTTGTCCTTACAGTATTTTATTTTTTTTTCAATTAAACATAATAGTTCTGGCTTGTTTATTTGATATTTGTTTTTTAAACATAAATTTGAAGTGCCAATAAACAAACCGATCCATGGGATACCAAGATCAAGTACTTTTTGAATATCTTTTTTTAATAGCCTGCTATGAACTATTTTTTTTGCTCTTAATTCAATTTGATTTATTTGGTCAATACTTTTATATATATCTGGAGATACAATGGGATGACCAAGTTCTATAAAATCAACACCAGTGTCATCTAATAATCTTGCAATATTTATTTTTTGCTCAATTGAAAAAGATACTCCAGGGGTTTGTTCACCTTCCCGTAAGGTTGTATCAAGTATTTCAATTTTTTTATTCTCTAACATTATTTAATGGATCTTCTTTATCTAGATTTAATTAATCATTTTTTAAAATTATTAACATAATATCTTAATATTATTTTATTACTATCGGCTAAACTTTAATACTTATAATAAAAAAATGGTAAAACTATCTGAATTTGATTATCTGGGTATGAAAATTAGAGAATATAATTTTTCTGTACCTATTTATTATTTAAATTTGCTGAGTCATCATTTTGATTATTTCAATTTGAATTCTAAATATATAAATATATTCGCTAGAGAAATATCTAGCAATCATATTCATTCCAATGATCTTCCCTATTTATTATTCCTGCAAGGAGGCCCTGGGTATGAGTCTCCTAGGCCATTAACTAAATCAGGTTGGCTAAAAAGAGCATTAAGAGATTATAAAGTTTTATTATTAGATCAAAGAGGTACTGGCTTAAGCTCATCGATTTCTACGCAAAATTTTGAAGATGTCAGTGATGAAAAGATAGCTGAATATTTAACTCATTTCCGTGCAGATAATATTGTTAGAGATGCTGAATATATAAGAAAAAAATTAATCAATAATGAAAAGTGGAATGTGCTCGGTCAAAGTTTCGGCGGTTTTTGTGCTGTTCATTATTTGTCTTATTATTCTGATAGCTTAAATAAGGTTTTTATAACAGGAGGGTTGCCCCCAATAAAGGCTCATCCAGATGATATTTATAGGGCTACATATAGAAGAGTTATATCAAAAAATAAAGAATTTTATGAATTATTTCCAGGTTCAAAAGAAAAAGTAAACGATATAACCAAGCATCTATCAAAAACTATAGAATATCTTCCAAATGGTGATGTTTTAACAGTTGACAGATTTAGACAATTAGGATTGATTTTAGGATTTAGTGATGGTATGGCTAGTTTAAATTATTTAATAGAAAATTCATTTTATGATAATAAAATAAATTACAATTTTTTAAAAAATATTTATTCGTTACAATCTTTTGATACAAATCCAATTTTTTCAATTCTTCACGAAGCTTGCTATGCTCAAGGATTTTCTACAAATTGGTCGGCTGAAAGAATTAAAAAAGAATTTCCAGTTTTTGAAATTAAACAAAAAAATACCTTTTATTTTACAGGTGAAATGATATACCCATGGATGTTTGATATTTATGCGAAATTAAAGGATTTAAAAGGCGCCAGCGAAATAATTGCCAATAAACATGATTGGCCAGAATTATATAATGAAAAAAATCTTAAAAATAGCAAGGTGCGTGTAGCAGCAGCTATATATACAAATGATATGTATGTAGATAGGAATTTCTCTATTGAAACATCAAAACATATTTCAAATATTTTTATCTGGGAAACTGATCAGTATGAGCATAATGGTTTGCGTAGTAACGGTAAAGAGATTCTAGACGTATTGTTTGATAAAATATGATAATAGTATTAATTCTAAAAAAAATCTAAATCATAGATTTTAGTAATAATCAAGCCCCACATTCGTGGGGTTTATTGTATGTGGGATGATGTGTGGATAATAGACCTCGCTAACTAAATTGACCTAAAATGACCATTTTAAAGATTTTTGTTTTAAATATATATCTCACTATATTTCCTAACGTTTCTCGTCATTAGAATCAACAATCTGCCCTCGTAGTTCAATGGATAGAATAGACGCCTCCTAAGCGTTAGATGCAGGTTCGATTCCTGCCGAGGGC
>CAZLPW010000144.1:0-3822 GCA_964561495.1 uncultured bacterium
TATCATTCGTCGCTGTACCGCTGGTTACTGTAGAACTTGTAATCGTCATCGTTGGAGATGTACCATCATAGCTCCAGGTAAACTGAGACGCTGCTGTATTATTATTTCCTGCTGCATCAGTAAATGTGTTGGCACCTACATCAATCGTTGTAGAACCATCTCCACTAGGAGTAAAGGTCGCTGTATATACCGTGCTACTGGATGCAGAGAATGAACTTAATGTTCCACCACTAACAGTTATATCAGATCCAGCAAAGGTAGATGTAGACTCGCTACTTGTAAAAGTCAGTGATATGTTAGTATCATTCGTCGCTGTACCGCTGGTTACTGTAGAACTTGTAATCGTCATCGTTGGTCTATCTTGATCATTTAGCATAAATGAAGCGCCATTTATTGTACCATTATTTCCATTTCCTGTTTGATCAATGAGAATAGATGATGAATTATCATTAAAATTCCAATAAGAAACAATATTTCCTGATGAATTATAATCACCTGAGTTAGCAAGTGGGTTTAAAGGAGAACCTGAATTATAAAGAGTTATTATCTCAGCCGGAAGTAGTGTTCGGTTCCATATTACAATCTCATCTATATGACCCAATAAAACTCTTCCATCTAGAGAAGAAAACTCACCAATAGTAAAATTATTATCATTGCTAATATTATTTATTCCTATTGGACTCAGACTGTGAGTAGACCCTGAGACTCCATCCACAACTATGTGTCCATTATTCCAACTTCTATCAAATACAACATGGATAAGATGCCAACTATCATCATTAATCGTAACATTTGAAATGATTTGCTTTTCATAAGATGCAGTTAATAGCGACGCTTTAATATATCCATCACTACTAACTCTAACCTCGTATCCATTTCCCATACTATATCCACGTTTTGAAACAATATAACCATCTGAACCTCCAGTTCCATTTGAAACATTAGGATTAACCTTAATCCACGCTTGAATAGTGAAATTATCGGTTCCCATATCTAAAGTATTTATATCGCTAAAATTGACATTATCATCAATACCATCAAAACGGAGGCTGTAATTTTGAGCCTTTGATAATGAAAAAATTATTAATAGAGGGAAAATTTTATTTAGCATCAATAAATCCAATTCCTCTATGTCTTATTTGTATTTGATTTCCATCTGGATCTACCATTTCAGAATCTCGATTAAATTTAATCTGGCTAATACCTGGCGAAATAGATTTAAATACTATCTCAGCAATGCTGATATCGTTATCAACACTTTGCGCATTATCGCTTATGTATACTGAAACAATTTCAATAACCCCAGAACTAATAGTATCTACAAAAAACATTGAACTCGATCCTGATGATAGATTTCCATCATTTATATAATCGATTTTTAACTTTGTAGAATCATATTCAATAATTACTGAAACCCCGCGCAAATTTTCTGGACCCATAGCATACACTATTGTATTGAAATTATCACCTACTTCTATATCAAAACTATCTGGACTAAATATTAAAGCTGGCTTGTAGTATAAAATATCTTCTGCCCCATCATCATTTGAGGATTCATTAGGGCTACCTTCGTCAGTTCCACAAGAATAAATTAATAAAACTATATAGCTAGCTATAATTTTTGTCAATTGACCAAGTAACATTGGTCTATATACTAAATTTTTAATTAGATGCACCATTCCATTATAAATATAATGCAATAGTTGAAAAAAAACATTAAATATGGAGCTTTTTAAGTAGTTTTCTTTTTTGGCTTTTATTTTAATTAATAAACCATAAAAATGTGATTATTTTCCCAATTACAGGAAATTTAGAAAGATACTTAACTATAACTTTTTAATTATAGGTTTTCTATGTAGTCTGATAATAGAAAAATATCAAATATATCCATATTCAAATCAAAATTATAATCAAAACCGCTATAAAACTCGCTTTCAGCTAATATATTAGTTGATAAATAAATAACATCGACAACACTTAACTCACCATCATTATTAATATCATACACTAGATTATTCAAGTCTACATCTATTGGAGAACCAAGTGTACCATCTTCTCTGATGCAATGTGCCAATACGGAGTCATCCTCTGTCCAAACAATAAAAACACATCCAGGACCGACTATCGTATTCATATCACTTTTTGAATTATTTGTATTAGTTATTTGTACCGAGGTTTCCCATTCGTGATTTCCATACTGATCTACTTTAGAAACATAGATATTTGCATTCATAGTTGGATCTTGCTCTATATAGGATATAAATACATTCCAATTTATAATATCTAAAGATATATCTAAATAATCATAGCTATTATTTAATGGTACTACCTCAATACCATTATCACCCCATAACCTGCTTCCATTAGAATCTAAACACTGAGCAACAACACCTCTTTCTGCCTGACTATTGTTTGTCTCTTTCCATGTAGCCAATAAAAAAGAACTGTCTTCAATATATTTTATTACAGGAGATATTCGAAAATGATTGGTGTTTAAAGAAAATAAGATCGGATTATCCCAAACCATTTCTCCATTGAAATTAATCTGCTGTGTTAAAGCAGACTGCACGTTACCAGCTATTTGTGTCCAAGCAGAAAATATATTATCTGAATTATTAACAATAATCTTTTGCTGCCAATTACCCATAGGAAATATTACGGGGCCTACTATTAATGAGGCCTGATCCCAGACAGAATCTCCTTGAAGGTTAAATTTCTGAATAAAAATCTCGCTATTGGATGCCCATACTGGACCAGTCTGACTAATCCATTGAACTAGAAGATTACCATCAGGAGAAGCCAAAGGAATAGGGGAAGCAAGTGTGGAAGAATTCCCTTGAATAAATATATCTTCAGGCCATAGGGTTTCACCATCTGGATTAATAACCTGCATTCGCACGCTATCATAATTTTGTGACCATGCAACAGCTATACTATTATCATTTAATACAGATAAACGAGGTGAAATATTATCAGTTCCTGAGTTTGATATAGCGATTCCATCATCCCCCCATATCATATTGCCTTCACCATCAACTTTATATAAATAAACCTCCCAATTTCCTGATCTCTGATCTACTGTAGAAATAATAGCATTATTGTCACCATCGATTGCAATATTTAAATGATAAACTGCAATCCAGCTGCTGTTTAGATTATTACTAATAACAAGTCCGCCTTCTTCGAATATAGGATTCCCATATCTATCAAATTTTTGAAGTCTGACCTGGTAATCACCATCAGTTAACCAGGCAATATATAAAGAACCATCGCTAGAGGATACTAACTGAGGTTGGATACCTAAACCTATGCCGATAGGTTCATCAATGTTACTTGACCATTGCGCAAGAGATATACCATTTGATATTAAGATTATAAAAAAAATGCAGAGCAGTTTATTACTTTTATACACACACCAATCTAATATATAGTTCTCTAATAAGAAATATTATAGTACACATATCAAAGAATACTATTATTATAAAAAATTAGATAAAGTATGTATTTAAACTAAAATATCTTATTGGGAGCGATTAGAGAATTTATCTAATAATTAGAACTATCCTTCATCACTCTCCTCTCTGCAAAATTCTTCTTCGAATTCAGACATTTCATTATCGCTGCTAATGGTCATAACAACGTCACCGTCTTCTGTTTCAAAAATAATATCTATTGGATATTGCAGTGATGGTTCTTCTTCGGTCTCTGGATTATTAATATACCAATTTCTTATAGCCATCCAACCATCGGTGTCTTCTTCACTGGCTATTGAAATTTCAGTTCCATCAGGCATTATATATGTAATAGGATAATCAAATTCAA
>CAZLPW010000145.1:0-3800 GCA_964561495.1 uncultured bacterium
TCATTCCTAGTCATCGATGTGGCGGCCCACGAATTCATTTCACCACTAAAGTACATGTTAGACTGATTCTGTGAAAGAGACTGATTAAAGAGGATGAACAATATTATTAAAAAAGACTTTAAAGATTTTTCCATTTAATTCTCCCATATTTTTAAAAATAGTGCATCTGCCTTTGCACTAATCAACACATATGCTTATCATAAAATGATATGTATCAGGTAGTAAAAACTGTCTTAATATATTGTTTAGCGCATTTACTATGCAAGAATTAGGGTTCAATAATTAATAAATAGCTTTAGAATTTATCAATACTACTTCACAAGAAGTATCTTATGATTTTGTATCCCCAAGTTACTTTTAAAGGAAATAAAATAAATTCCTGTTGATACAACAAAACCTTTATCGTCTCTTCCTTCCCAAGACAAATTATTTTCTCCCGATTGAATATTTATATTTTTTAGAGACTTTATTTTTTTCCCAGAAATATCAAATATTGTAAGCTCAGCTAGGGTGTTTTTGGAAACTGAAATTTCAAATGTAATCTTAGCATTAAAAGGGTTTGGGTATGCCTTAAGAATTTGAAAATCCTGAGGCAGGTCACTGTCATCACCTGTTACATCCAACTGATACTCATTATTGGTATACACCACCGCGTGCTTAGATTGAATAAAATACTGACCATAATTTCCGTCTGCTGTGTATAAATCATTTTCAGAATCTAAAGCACTATACCACTGACCCGATGAGAGGAAGGGAACATTCGTGACGGTCTGGTTATTTCCAGAAAAATTTGCTATCACAACAACCTGATCATTGTTCCCATCTGGTCTTTCATCTTTGTAGCCGTAAACAATCACATTCTCTTGAGTGTACCTATAAATATCATAGAAAGTGCCCTTTGAAAAAGCTGGGTTCGTTTTCCTTAGGGCAATAAGTTTTTTATAATGTTCAAGATGTTCTTGTCCCTCGTCTGTATCCAAGAGTGACCAGTCTATTGGTCGATAGTCAAGCTTTTCCTCATCCCAGTTTCCGTTACCATTTTCATCGAGCCAGCCTGATTTAAATCCAAACTCTTGTCCCTGCCAGAGCATAGGAATACCCATAGAGGTAAAAAGAACCGTAGCATAAAATCTATCACGCTCTCTGGCTTCGTTAAGGCTGTAGCCCTCAAACTCTACCATTTCCTGAATTATAGACTGTTCATCATGGCTTATCATGTACTTGATCGCTTGAGTAAAATGACTATAAGGAGTACCCCAGCTACTATATTCATGTAGCTGAACCATCTGCCTCATTATATCTAGCGTGCTTACGTACTGATTGTGAACATCATTCTTGGTTCTGTCATGGAAACTGTCATGCCAGGATGAATGGATATCTGTATTATCAATAAGCCATGGATCCGATGGCAGGTACTCTACTGTCTGAATTACAGATGGGTCGTGCTCGTATAGATCACTGGTCCAAGCAAGAAGGCCTAACTCAGGCTGATTAAAATTCCATCCAATATATCTTCCAGCATCAAACCTAAACCCATCTATCCTATATTCATCAACAAATATTTTATTTACCTGATTTACATATTCCACTGTCTTAGGATTAAAATGATCTAGATCTTGCTGCCCCCAAGACTCTTGCTCCTCATTTGGGTTTATCTCGGTCCAGACTTTAATGTAAGGATTAAGACCGTAGTCAGGTTGAATCTTCCAAAGTGGTCCGCTAGAGCCGATATGGTTCCATACTTGATCAAGAAGAACCGCAATACCTCTCAAGTGGGCCTGATCAACTAGATGCTTAAAATCATAGGGCGTACCATAGAGCTCCTTTAACGCAAGATGATGAATCGGATCATAGCCCCAGCTGTGTGGCCAATTGTTAGCATAAACAGGCATCAGCTCAATCGCGTTTATACCGATTGAGTGTAAATAGTCTAGCTTGTTTTCCACATCCTGAAAGGTACCCATTCCGCTTCCTTGTGCAGCAAAATCATCTATGTGAAGCTCATATATAATCATGTTTTCAAGATCAGGTCTAGAATAGTTTGTCGACTGCCAATCATAATCATCGGCAGTGCTTACACCGCCTGGTCCTATTTCAATACGGGTTTTCCCGTCCACGATTCGCCTTGCTAAAGGATCAGCAAGCCTTGAACCATCCACCAGAAGATATTCATAGTCATAAGTCCCACTAGGCAGAGATAGCTCAGTCCACCATATATATTCAACATTAGGATCTTTTTTTAAAACTATAGCATCGGACGCTAGACCAGTAGCGCCTGGTTCAGTAACAATAACCTGTACCACAGGCTGGTAAGGCGCATAGATAGCTAAATACATAGTTCCATTAATCCAGTTAGGTCCCATTACAATATTATCAGGCTTTGGCTCTTCAACCACATCAAGAGCTGGCTGATCGTAAGCGGTATATGCTTGCCCATTAATAAAGGCCTCAATCTTATATGATTCGTAAAGAGATCTTGGTGGATCTAAAGAAACATAGAACACACCATTTTCAAGAACATAATCACTCGTTGACTCTAGCTCCTCTCCAATAGAATACCTAATGGAGTCAAAGCTCATACTTGTAAACATACCAATGCTCAGGCCATCAACTAGCCCCTGCTCATCAAGATGCCGAGCTGGTTGAAAAAATAGAGGATCCGATACCTCTAAAATTGAATTGGTCCACTCATCATCTGTCACATTAGGATTAAGAGGATCAGGAACCCATGAGCTTTCAGAGCCACTTTGATTAAAGTGATAATGTACCTTGTATAATTCTTCGCTCCCTATAGGAAGAGAATATGATTTCTCATACGAATCGGTGTTTTGGTTATATATCATCTGCGAAGGTGCATTAGGACTAATTATGCCATCAGAGTTAGGCCCCCAGTCATTAGATGATCCACTGGGCATAGTTCCAGGAATAAAAATTCGAACAAAATTATCGGTTGGTCTCTCTACATAGCGAAAAGTAACATCAATTGACTGAGCACCAATAATGTTAAGCAATAATATTATATAAATATTTTTCATTCTTAATTTTTATTACTTTAGGATTTAAATAGGACAAAATGCGATAACAAATTTAATTATAAACCTCTAACTAGTGTTAATCCGTATTTACTTTAAAAAAATTATCAAAAATATTTTGCTATATCACAAAGCACGTATCTTTTTATATATAAAATATATTACCTATTTTTTCGCATGAGTGCAGACAAAAAATTTATAATCACTATTTTAATTTTGGTAATATCCTGCTCAAAAAAAATAGACCCATCCGTAATCGCGACAGTTGGGAATTCATATATTACAAATAATGAATATATATCAGCATACTCTGATCGATTGATTAAAACTCAGGTAAAAGATTCAGAGTTTGAGAGAGAAAGATTGCTAAACGAACTGATTCGTACAAAGTTGTTTGCTCAAGGCGCAAGAATGAAAAATTTATCGCTCGATTCATCTGCAAATAGTATGGTTGAACTATCAAGAAACCAGGCACTTCGCGATGCCCTTTATAAAAAAATTATTGGACCTGAGAAAACTCTAATTGAAGAACCTACTCTTAGAAAACATTTTAAATGGAAGTTTACGGAGGTTAGACTAAAACATTTATTTCATCAAAAAAAAGAAGTCCTAGACTCACTGCTTTTTGTTATTAAAAATGATCAGAATTCATTTAGCAATATCGCAAAATCTTTATTTAAAAATGATAAACTAAAAGATTCAGGTGGAGATCTGGGCTGGGTGTCCTACAACACTATTGACCCAAATCTGGAGCAAGTGGCATTTTCT
>CAZLPW010000146.1:0-3709 GCA_964561495.1 uncultured bacterium
TATCAGCAATTCTATCGTACAAAGGGTCAATGATTATAATTTTAATTCGGAAATATTTATTCATAATAAGCTAGTTGACTTCGCAGCTCTTTTTTAAAGTCATCATGCATTTTCCTTCCAAGACCAACCATATCGGTAGTTTCATTAGCCTGTGTAAATAGTGTCCCGATAAGTTTAAGTTCCCGATCAACCCAACAGGTAGTACCCTCATAGCCACCTACTCGGAGTATATTTTTTTCATAAGGATTAGTTTTACTTGTCAAATAAAAAGCATAACCAGTCTGGTATCCATCATCATTTTGCTCTCCTTTTGGTCTGGATGTCATCTGCCTTATTGATTCTTGGGTTAAAAATTCTTTATGTGTTTTGGGCGTATTAAAAAATAACAATCTCATAAAACTAATATAACCTTTTGCAGTTCCCAGCATCCCTTCTCCACCTAAAAAAAGATTTTTATCTAGATAATAATCAGGAACATTTTCCCCAAAAATATCTAGCTCTCCATCTAGTACTTGTCTCAGATAGCCATCTCTTCCTGTGAAACAAGGTATAAGCCTAACATCCTCAGAAACCATATATCTCAACCCTCTTATTTTATAGGGCTCTGTTATTCTATTAATTACTAAATCATTAAGTGAACTACCAGTTGCTCTCTCAAGCACTAGCCCTAGAACAGTTGTGTTTAGACCATATTTATATATTTCACCTGGGTGCTGTATTAAAGGAAGCTCAGAAAGTCTATTTATTAACGAATCAGAATTTTCTTGAATCGGGACATTTACTTGTTTAATGAGCGAGTCAAGGCAATCAAATCCTGTTAGCGCATAATAAAACCCCGCAGTATGATCAAACAAGTTTTTTATTTTTAAAATTGATTTATTTTTCGAAAGAGTAACTGGGCATGGACTTTCTATTGCTTTTATTTTCGCTAAACTTACTCCATCACTATTCAAAGCAACCTTTAAGTTTTGAAACTCGGGAATATACTTTGTAACGGGATCATCCAAAGATATAAGTCCATCTTCAATTAGATCCATAGCAATTGAAATAGTCACTAATTTGCTCATAGACCATATCCTCATCCAAGTGTCTGCTTTGATACTTATGTTTGGCAATATTTTTTTGTTTACCGCGATGTGTTCATATATTTTTTTACCATTTGAATCTTCAATTAGAGAATAAATAAATGGGTAGACACCATTTGCTACATATTGATCTATTATCTTATTTAGAGGGATAATATTTAGTTTTATATTATTTTCTTTTTGAATTTTTTTACATGAAAAATGTATTGCCCCAGTTAATAGTAAAGAAACTAGCACACCAAAAAAATAAAAGAATTTATATTTCAAGTATACATTATTCATTTTCAAAAATCTGTTTATAAAGCTCTCCGCGAAAATCATTATAAAACTCATTCGCTCTTTTTTGAAGTGAATTTGATTGAGTCATTAAGACCCCAACAAAACCTCTTTTAGGGTCAATCCAAAACTGAGTTCCTTCATAGCCTCCACCCTGCCAAAGACCCTCGTCACCCCAACCACTCTTACGAAGTGTATCACCAGTGACCCAAAGATTATATCCATTGTATCCCCACTTACTATCTAGCTGCGTTTGGGGTGAGGTTATTTCATTAATTGATTTTACTTTTAAAAACTCTTTCCCATTGAGCGTACCCTTATTTAAAAAGATTCTCAAAAAATCACAGTAACCATCAGCTGTAGCTATCATTCCTTCTCCGCCTAGGAACACCCTATTATTTGGGTCATAGGTAGGAAATGCTGGACCAAATATATCAAGCTCACTTTCTCTAACAAGCCTCAACACAGTATCTATCCCTGTCGCACAAGGCAAAAGTTGCTCACCGCTATCTAAGTTGTATTTCAGACCATTGATACCCAACTTTTTTGTCATTCTTATCTTAACTAAGCCTGCCAAATCTGTGCCAGTTGCTCTCTCAGCGACCAGCCCCAAAACAGTTGTGTTTAGACCATAAAAATGAGATTCTCCAGGCTGTTGAATAAGCGGCACTTTCGAAAACTTATTTATTAAATCATTTCCATCAGCTGCTATTGGAATACTCTGATCTGCGAGATCGGAATTAATACATTTATTTTTGGTTGTCGCGTAATAAAAACCTGCCTCGTGATTAATTAAATGCCTCAGTGTCATTTTAGATGTGAGAGGCTCTAATTCATATGGACAAATTTTTGAAATAGAGTCTGACAACACCAATGAAACACCATTTAAATCTGTTGCAACCATAAGATTTTCAAATTCTGGAATATATTTTGTAACTGGCTCATCCAAGTTGAGGATATTATCCTCAATCAGATCCATGATAATAGTAATAGTAACAATCTTACTCATTGACCAGATACGGATCCATGTGTCTTTATTTATTCCTACGTCTGGAAGAAGATTATTATTTACTGAGCTGTGCTCATATAATACCTGACCATAAGTATCTTCTATGCGTAGATAAAGAAAGGGATAAAATCCTCCCTTAACTTGATCATCTATAAGTTTATCTAAGGCAGGCTTGTCAGTTATAGTAATCGATTTTGGATGTGTTTTTTTACAAGAGATTATCAATACCAACAAGATAAATATAAAGTATTTTCCTTTTAGCATAATAGCTTACCTTATGCGCACTAATACTTTAGAGAAATTCCAATCTGCTGGACACTTCCCAGATACTCAAGAGATTCAAATGAATAGTTCATTAGAACTTTATTATTTTTAATTCCAGGAATATTGAGACCAAGCCCAAAAGAATATTCTTTTTCACTATCAGCCAAGAATAAAGAATTAATTCCAGCCCTAATAAAGAACAAATTATTTAATATACTTATCTCAAATCCAGAATTAATATAATTTGCATTATCATTAGGAGAAACAGCATCTAAAGACCATAAAAGTCTTAAAAATGAACCTACTAAAATTTCATCTGAGATACCGAATCTTAGTACGAGTGGCAAATCAAATCTATCAGTAGATAATACACTCGTAACACTTTCATTATTGCCCTCTATTGTTTGATTCACATCAGCAGCAACAAGAAGGTCGTCTCCAGTCATTTTCAATTTTGGACCAAAATTGCTAATACTGGTACCCAATCTGAAACCAAAAGGAGTCTCAAAAATTGTTCCTAAATCGATAGCTCCGCCCCTTGCGTAGCTACTCGCTATCGACTGTTGTATATATTTCCCATTAAAACCTATAGAAAAACGGTCAGTTAAATTTATTGCATAGGTTACACCTAAGGCATAATCAGCCGCCTTAAATGTTTCCCCAGTATTTTCATTCCCATATCTTGTTACCTCCATCTCATCCATAGTAACAGAGGTAATATTTATTCCAAATGAATTTCTAGAACTTAACGGAATAGTGAAACCAAAATAATCATAAGATATATCTGCAATCCAGTTTGCATGATTAAAATAGACTTCCTTTGTATTATAAAAACTTAATCCAGCTGGGTTCCAATACATAGCTGTCGCATCATTTGCTACAGAGGTAAATGCTCCACCCATGCTCACTCCTGCTGATCCTGCACCAATAGACAAAAATTTTGCCGCAGTTGTGCCTGTCTTATCAACAGAAAATAAATAAGAGCTAGACACAATTATTAACATTAAATAAGTATATATTCTTTTCATTTTACGATGGCCACCTTCCCTATTTTTTCTCCAATGTTTTTTGCCTC
>CAZLPW010000147.1:0-3707 GCA_964561495.1 uncultured bacterium
AAAATATTTATCCGAAGTTTTTCTTGCAGAAATCATTTCAATAATATTTCTACAATAGATTCCTATACCATCAGGGTTTGACCCTATAGCGGTTGCATTAAGAATAATTCTATTCATTCTCACTAAATACTCTACAGTATCCTTTTTATCACTTCTATTGCACGATTGGGCTGCATATACAATAGCATCCTAAATAAAGATTTAATTATCCCTAAATAAACAAATATAACAGACCTCGGGAAATATCTTTTTGCTAAGATTAATTTGTTAACAACAGATAAGACATCACTCTTTTTAGGCTTTTGTTTGTTCTGTTTTTCATCTTTTTGAGAAGCCCCTTCCTTATGCCAAATAATACTATCAGGACAGATCCTTAATTCTATACCTGACTTAACTGCTTTTAAGGACCAGTCAACGTCTTCATAATACATAAAATAATCTTCTGGCATAAAACCAATTTTATTTAAAACTTTTTTTTCAAAAAAAATTGATGTTCCTGGTATATAATCTGGAAAGTAATCCTGGGGGAACTTTGTTTTCCTATCCATGTTTTCCCCAAAATGTTTCGTAGTAGAAAAATATTTGTTGATCAAACCACCGTATGACTGAATATTTTTAGGTTTGTAGTAATCAAGAATTCTAGAACCAAGTAAAACTGAACCGCCTAAACCATCTAAATATTTTATTTTTGATGAAACTGAATTTTTATCTACAACTGTATCATTGTTTAAAATCCATAAATATTTACAATCTCTTTTTTGTGACACAAAAGTTAAACCAAGATTATTACCTCCAGAAAACCCTCTGTTCTTTTTTGATTTAATTATAATAAGCTGACCTTCTTTTTCCATTTCATTATTTACATCATAATCATCATCTAATTCATTATCATTTAGCAATGAAAAAAGTATCGGCGGTCTTTTATCTATAATGATATTTTCCAATAAATCATTATTTTCTGTTTTTGCTTGTCTACTCCCTTCAGCCCATTGAACTATATTTTGGATTGAATCATCTTTTGATGCATTATCAATAACAATAATATTTATTGGTTTATAGTTAACATTTATAAGACTTTGCAAACATTCAATAGTATCTTCCCAACCATTATAATTAATTAGAATAACATATACCTTCTTTGAATATGCCACGATAATTACAAATTTTTTCTATATATCATAATAAAATATATACCTCTTAATTTTCTAATAATCCGACAAACTATATTTTTCCTTTTCTTTTCATAATTATGCAAGGCAAGAAAATAATCACTGTGTTTATTCAGATTTTGGTCATCACCATCAAAAAAATATTTGAATTCAGATACTCCCCTTTCCCACATTATAAAGTTGAATCCGAACTGGTCTCTTGTTGGAAATTTGCAAAAAAAGATCCACCACTGGTCCATAAGATCAATCACTTTAGCATCATTATGTTCTCGAAATATTAGACCACTCGCTACTAAGCCATTAGACTCTGGGTAACCTTTCCCCCTAATGTATTTAATTTGCTCAATGGTTTTTTTTGGATCAGATTTTAAGAGTCTTATACATTCTTTAGCCTCAGCATAGATACAATCCCTTTCATAATGCTTAGACATTGATATTTTTATTTTATTACCTATTAAGTCCTCTACCCTGTTAAACAAATGTTCACCAACTATACTGATATTCCCATCGATGTATATACTATATCTATAATTTTTGAATAGAAGATGCGGATTCATCTTATGATATCGGTTATTTTTTTTATTATTATTAAAATTTTTGACTAACGGCTTAATATTCCAATTTTCAGACTTAAGATTTTTGTTATTTGTAAAATAAATAAAATCATATCCTGGTTTTACTGATTTTGGTTCAATTAAGGAATCATATTCTCCACTTACACAGGTATATACAACAACATTAGATTCAATTATAATAATTGCCCTACCATTTCACTATTATTCATATATTTTTAAAGCTTTACTTAACCAATTATAACTATGTTCAAAATAAAAAAGTATAAACTTCATATGATTAATAAATAATACAATGAATGAATTAAATAATTACTATAATAATAATAGACAAGAAATGTTAGACTTTTTACCTGATTCATACACAAAAGTTTTAGAAATAGGCTGTGGCAGGGGCAGGTTTAAAGATAATCTAGAAAATTCTTGCGAATACTGGGGAGTTGAACAAAATGAAGGTGTTGGTAAAAAAGCAAAAGATAAATTGTATAAAGTTATAATAGGTGATTTTATGGAAATAAATGAACAGTTACCAAATGAATACTTTGATTTGATAATTTGTAATGACATAGTAGAACATATCGATGATTATAATTTATTTTTAAAGATTTTAAAGAAAAAAATGAATGTAGATGCTCATATTATTGGATCAATCCCAAATGTTAGATTTTATTCTAATTTAATTAGATTATTTATTTTCAAAGATTGGAAGTATGTGGATGATGGAATTTTAGATAGAACACATTTAAGATTTTTTACAAAAAAAAGTTTAATAAGGACATTTAAAAATAATAATTTTTCAATCAAAAAATTTTATGGGATTAATGGAGTAAAATTTTTTATGTTTTCTATTAAGTCATTATTAAAAAATATATGTATCCTATTATTAGGTTCAGATAGTAGATACTTACAGTTTGGATTTTGTATAAAAAAAATAGAATTCTTTAAGTAACTAATATCTATAATCTAATCTATCATTAAATTATAAAAAATAATACTAATAGCCCTCAAGAATGACAGCAATTTTCAAAAATAACAATTTTAAATAATAATTTTGCAATATTTTTTTTCAAGTTATTTAAAATAATATTAATTCCTATTAATGCCTTAGAACAAAGCATAAATAAAAGGAGCTATAGCAGTTCCTTCCGTAAGAACGATCAATGTTCCAAATAGGATTAGAAAAAAAACGATTGGAGCTAGCCAGAATTTTTTTCTTACTCTTAAAAATTCCCAAAATTCAGCTATTATAGAAAGTTTAGACATGAATATCCCCTCATTAGAAATCTTTAAAATTGTTTTTCGTAATCTTGATTAATTTCATGATTCTTCTCTCGATTATTCCAATATGAATTTGTATTCATTTTTTTTAAACCTAGAAAATCCTCTCCAATTAATCTTGCAAATAACCCAATGGGCGTAATAATTAGGTAAAATAATACACTTAGAATAATTCTTGTCATAATCCATCCTAATATCACTGCAAATATCATCCAAACTAAATAAATTGGCTTTAATAATATTGGCAGAATTATACCAATCGCTATGAAAGTTGAGGCTGTGATTGCGAAAAATTGATAATCCTCTTTACCATAATATATTAGAAAACCAGATATTATAAATAATATTATACCAATTATAATACTAAAGCTTGTTATATCTTTATTACTAGTTTGTATATTATTGATTTCTTCAAACATAATTAATCTAATTCAAATTCAGACATCCAGTCTGTATCCCTATCTAATGGGTTTTGTTCTTTTTTGGATAAAAGATAATTATTCAAAATCAAATAGTCCATTTCAGTTCGCATAAAACAAAGATATGCGTCTTTAGGCGTGCATACAATTGGTTCTCCACGGATATTGAAAGAGGTATTCACAATTACAGGACAGCCATATTTTTCATTAAATATCGTTAACATATCATGGTATCGTTTATTAGTATCCTGGCTAACAGATTGAATTCT
>CAZLPW010000148.1:0-3534 GCA_964561495.1 uncultured bacterium
AATACGACTAGGAACTAAAAAATCACGAGCTCCTTCAGGAGTAGACTTCATAAGTATTGGGGTTTCGATCTCTAAAAAATTTTCTTTTGACAAAAAATTACGGACACTTAATGCCGTTTCATGTCTAATTTTTAGATTATTTTGCATTTCATCTGTTCGTAATTCAAGATATCTAAACTTAAGCCTATTTTCTTCCATAGCAGAATATCTATCATTGACATCAAATGGCATTGGGTCTGCTTCATTATATATTTTAATATAACTCACCTCAACATCAATGCTCCCCGTAGGGAGATCCTTATTAATAGCCTCCTGAGGCCTAGCGACAACAGTACCTTCAATCCCAATAACATCTTGAAGACCTAGTGGCTTAACTTTATCAAAAGCCTCTCTATTAGTTTCCTCATTAAATACAATTTGAGTAATTCCATAACGATCTTTTAAATCAATAAATATTAACCCTCCAAGATCTCGAGATTTAGATATCCAACCATTCAAGCTAACCTTTTGATCTAAGTCATTAATTGACAAGTTTGCACATGTATGAGTTCTTTTTATCATTTCTTTATAATTTTAATACCATAAAATAACATTATATTATATACGTTTTATAGTCATTTTTCTATACATAAGAATGAATTCTTTTGAAATTAAATATAAAGGCGATTTAAGAACTAGCGCTAGACACATTGAATCTGGGGCAATAATTGATACAGATGCCCCCAAAGACAACCATGGTTTAGGAGAGACTTTTTCTCCTACAGATTTGGTCTGTGTATCTCTTGCTAGCTGCATGCTTACAATTATGGGAATTTCTATGCAAAAGCATCAAATTGATATAAAAGGAGCAACTGCAGAAGTTAAAAAAACAATGAAATCCAGCCCTAGAATGATTGGACAGATTGATATTACTATTTATTTTCCGGAGAATTATTCTGATAAAATCAAAAAAATTCTTAAGAAATCTGCGCTAAGCTGTCCAGTACATAGAAGCCTATCCTCAGAAATTGAAAAAAATATTCAATTTATTTATCCAGCTTAATTACTTCATTAAGATCATTTTCTTCGTCATTACCATTTAAATCTGTAAAGGATTCATTGGCTGTCCAGGCGCCGTTTCCATCTAAATCATTAAAAGGCTCAGGGCCGTAGCATTGAGAGATTAAAAAATTAAGTGACGCTATTGTTAAAGCTATATATGATATATATTTCATTTTTTCTCCTATAGATTGGGTTGTCTTGGCATGCCACCGTCTTCTTCCATTTTAGATGCATCAATTGCATAACGTAGCATATCATCCTTAGAAATAACTCCTTTTCTATGTAAATCCTGAAGGGAGTCATCCATCAAAATCATCCCATCTTTGCTACCACTTTTAATATAATTTGGGATTTGATGAATGTTGTTTTCTCTAATTAGTGAGCGTATTGCTTGGGTTGAAATTAACACCTCTGCTGCAAGTGCTCTTTTTCCATCGGTTGTTGGAATTAGTTGCTGCGCCACAACGGCAAGCAGAGACATAGATAAATTCATTCTAATTACATCTTGTTTATCTGGAGGAAAGGCATCAACCATACGCGTCACTGCTCCTGCTGCTGTATTGGTATGCATGGTTGCAAAAACCAAGTGACCTGTTTCTGCGATACTAATTGCTGCCCCCATAGATTCTGGATCGCGTAATTCTCCTACAACAACAACATCAGGATCCTGACGAAGCGCACTTTTTAATCCAGAAGCAAAGCTCTCTGTATCAACGCCTACTTCACGCTGATTAACTTGGGCCTTGCTATGAGGATATAAATATTCAATAGGATCCTCAATTGTTAAAATATGTCCTTCTAATTCTTCAGTAAGCCGCTTAACCAATGCTGCCATGGTAGTAGACTTACCACTTCCAGTAGCACCTGTTATAAGAACCAGCCCTTTTCTTTTTTCAGATAAATCAATAACTGATCCTGGTAATCCTAATTTTTCAAGTTCAGGAGCATCAAACGGGAGACGACGATAAGCTGCAGCAATATTTCCACGCTGCTTAAAAACATTAACTCTAAATCTACTTAGGCCTGGGATGCCAATTGAATAATCAATTTCTTGTCCATTGTTAAATCTATCTATTTGCTCTTTACTCATTTTAGACTCTATAAGAGACTTGACTTCATCACTCATCAACTTCTGATCACCCATAGATAGCAAAGATCCTCCTTTCCTAACACGAGGGGGAGTCCCTACAGTTATGTGTAAATCACTTCCATCAACTTCAACTGTTTTTTTTAGTAAATCTTCTAAATTCATGCCCTCTCCTTTATTAATCAACCCTAATTATGAAACTATTTTCAAAATAAAAGTTAACATATTTTTCCTCAACTTCATCAAAATAAAACCACATTTCCACAATTTGATCATCCGTATATTTATTTTCTACAAATGCAGGTTGTCCCATTAAAGCAAGGACATCATCCTTGCTCATTCCAACTTCAACTTGATTAAAAACTCTTCTCTTAGCCCTGTTCTTCTCCGACTCTATAAAATCTTGAATGCGTGCTTGAGTTTTTGAGTCGCTTAATTCTTCTAGTTTTTCTTTTAAAGCATCTACACCGAAATTGAGATCTTTCTCTAATTCTGGTCTAAGAGTAATAAGCTGGCTCAATGAACTAAGCGCAAATAATATATCTCCCTTATTGGTTGCATCATTAGCCTGATCAATAATTGAATTGGTGACTTGCCTTACCTTATTAATATAATTTGATTGATTTTTTTTATTATAAGAATAGGACTTCTGATAGTTTTCTAATGCTGCTTCATAATTTTTAACTTCGTAAAAAAGATCTCCCTTGATCATATAAAGTTCTGATAAGTATTCATCTGCTTTATATTCAATCTTAGGTGTTATCGCTCTTGCTTTTCTAATTAATTTTTCAGCATTATTAAATCCAATGTCATCTAAATAATTACGTGCACTATCAAGAAGAATAGTCGCCAGCTCCTTCTGTTTAACAATAATTTCAAAAGAAAGGTCTTCATTGGCAGTTGTTAACGCTGCCTCATACCATCTTGCAGCCTGATTCAAATTATAATTTCCAACAGCGTTTAATCCATTTTGAAATTCTTGATAAGGTTTTTGTTTTTTACAAAATTCTAACATTTTTTGAGCCTTAAGCCTTTTAATGTGTCTTGGATTATTATCTAAGAACTCTTGAAACTCTCCAATTGCCGTAATAAAATCATCTTTAATCATACTTTGATATCCTAAATCTCCAACTGATCTCTCGCCTCCAAAAATAATTCCAAAATTTATATTCCAACCCATGCCTCTCATATCAAACCCATTAATTGGAGAAATTTTATTTGGATCTTTGAAGTTATAGGCGACTGTACTAATCCACTTTGCTTCTAATCCATATGTTACTCTATAATTCTTTCTATCATACCGACTATCAAAAATTCCTTTTAACCCTACGCCAAAAGATTCTCCTACACCATTTCCCTTTAAATATTTATCGCCTCCCTCTGATTGGTACATTGATAAATTCGAT
>CAZLPW010000149.1:0-3223 GCA_964561495.1 uncultured bacterium
GTTGTTCAGTTGTTCTTACTGATTTATGTCCTAATAATTTGCTTACTTTATAAATAGACATTCCTTGCTTAATAAGATTTAACCCAAAAGTTCTGCGTAAATCGTGAAAGCGAGCGTTCTTAATTTTTAACTTGCGAACTTCCTTTTTGAACTTATGACTCACATAATCTTTCTACGCCCAGTTTTACCAAAGACAATTAAGAAATCAAAAAAATTTCATAGAAAATTCTTAGACTTAAGATTAAAGAAAGAATCCAAAAGAATTTTCCATATTTTTTTAAAAAGTTCTTCATAGTATAAATTAAATTTACCAAACACACCTACACTTATGTTATTGTTTTGCTGTGTTGTTAGCTAATCTATAAGGTTTTTTTATTTTTCTTAAGATGATTAGATTTAATTACACATGAGCGATACAAAAAGAAAACTTGCTGCTATTGTATTTACCGATATCGTTGGTTTCACCAAACTCTCATCCAAGAACGAGCCCGCTGCTCTTTCATTACTTGATAAACAGCGTGATCTTCTAAAGCCTATTGTTAAGGAAAATAAAGGTGAGTGGTTAAAGGAAATTGGCGATGGGTTGCTACTGACTTTTGAAACCAATAGAGACGCCGTTGACTGCGCTATAGCGATTCAGCATGTGACCAAAGATGTTGAAGGCCTCAACCTGAGAATTGGCATTCACCAGGGAGAGGTAGTCTTCCAAGGCAGCGACGTTGTTGGAGATGATGTTAATATCGCATCAAGGATTGAGCCTTTTGCTGCTGAGGGCGGAATTGCGATCAGTGGTAGAGTAAACACATCTCTTGAAAGGGATCCTGATTTTAAAACTATGTTTGTTGGTACACCGCAGCTAAAGGGGCTATCTCAGAAGACGGAGGTTTATTGTATAACCTCGCACAATCTGCCTAGGACTGATATAAGCAAGGTCAATGCAAAGATGGAGCAAAAGGGATTTAAGTGGAACTTTTATAGTTTCAGTGGGGCGGTGCTATCATTAGTTGGTATATTATTCTGGCTGAATTTTTCTTTTATCGGGATAGGGATCGCTGAGTCAAGTGAGGTACCTTCATTGGCGGTTCTTCCTTTTGAAAATAAAGGTGGCAAGGAAGATGATTTTTACGCATACGGTATCAGCTCTGATCTGATAGCTGATGTGACAAGCACGGGTATGTTAAGAGTTGCTGGTCTAGCTGATATAGAGAAGCTAGAGTACTCAACCATGAGCTATGATGAGTTAGCCAAAAAGCTTATGGTAAGGTACATAGCAAAGGGGACTCTCTGGAAAATGGATACGATGTTCCAACTGTCCATGGAGCTCTTTGATACAAAAGAGTCAGAGGTTATATGGTCAAACAGGTGGCAAACCGCGTGGAAGGACCTAGCGACTATTAAGCTTGATCTGTCTGATGATATTCTGAAAAATCTAAACATATTGATCACAAAAGATGTCGAACAGGTTAACATTGTTGGGAACCCAGAGGCCTATGAGTATTATTTAAAAGGCCAATTCAAAATGGAAAAACGAAAAACGTATGAAGATTTAAAAGTAGCGCGTGGTCTTTTCGAGAAAGCTATCGATCTTGACAGTAACCTAGTAGACGCAATGCTAAAACTCGCTAAAAGTTATCGATTAACTAATGAGTTTGACCGTTCTTTGGAGATAGACAAAAAAGCTTTAAACATGGCTAGGAGCTTGAAAAATAAAAACGCAGAGGGGTTCGCTTTATTTGGTTTAGGTAGTGTGGCCTTTGCGAGAGATGGAGACTTTGACAAAGCGATGCAATATTATGATGAAGGCTTAACCATTGCTGATGAGATAGGCGATAAGAATTTAAAAATGTATTGCCTGAATAATGCTGGTATCATTGAGGTTAACAGGGGTAATTACGATAAAGCCTTGGAAAATTTTGAAGAGATTTACCAAGTATACCTAGAGCTAGATGACAAAAGAGGTCAGATCTATGGTATTCAGAATAAAGCTGTTGTGTATTTTTACAAAGGTGAGGATGAATTATCTATTGAATTAACCAGAGAGGCTCTTAAACTAGGAAGAGAGATCGATGATCTGGACCTGCAGGCAACCTCGCTCTCAAATATTGCCCACCATCATGAGCAGAAAAGAGAATATGAAATAGCCATATCAAAATATGAAGAGGTTTTAGGTATTTTTTCTCAATTAGGCGTTAGAGCTAGAATGGCTGAAACACTGAACCGCATCGGCGTGACTCAAAAAAATATGCATAAAGATACCGAGGCTATTAAGACCCACTCAGAGGCTCTCACTATAAGTGAGGATATAGCAGATAGTAACCTAATTGCCATTACAAAACATTTTATTTCTCAGGTTCAACATTACTCAGGCGATTATGAGGAGTCTTTGAGCAACCTAAGATCTTCAAAAAATATTTACCAAAGGCTCAATAACTCTGATGCCGTTTCACTTGTGCTTTATCATATTGCTCACGGTCACCTATGGAGAGGTCACATGGACAGCGCCACTGTTTATCTTGAAATGGCATCAGAGATCAATAACAAAATAGGAAATAAAATATTAAAATGTGAATTCTTGCTGTCCAAACATTTAGTTAAATTTTTAAAGGGTGAAGAGAGCTTAGACCTGCTAGAGAAAGCAGCATCGATAGCCAAAGAAATTGGCGCAGATGAGCAATATCTTAATGCGCAGGCAGAGATCGGCATTTTGCACTTTTACAATGAAGATTTTGAAAAAGCTCTAGAGTACCTAAAGCCTCGCATGGATTGGCTTATTGAAAAGGATGAATACATCAGTTTATATACGATGTCTAATTACCTTTTTTGTCTTAAAGCACTTGGAAAGGAATACGATCTTTCTGAGCTTAACAAGTTAATTCAAACAACCCCAGAGTATAAGATTGACTTTATAACCTATTATTCATTGTATATAGTCTTGGGAGATACAAAGTATTTAAAGAATGCTTATGACCGCATAATGGCCTTGAGATCCAACCTGGAGCCAGAAGCATCTAAAAAGTTTATAAACTATCCAATTATTAAAAAAATATTGAATGCCTATTCAAAAAATATTTAATTAGCAAAGCACTCGCATAAATATAAACCGGAATCAGGGACTGAATGAACTAAATCCTGATAGAAAATTCCATATCAATTGATCAGTGCCTACTCCGTCCTTTGTAATATCAAGCCAGATATGATCTCCGTTTACTACTTTATAATACTT
>CAZLPW010000149.1:3236-3512 GCA_964561495.1 uncultured bacterium
GATCCTGATACGAATGAAGCTCTATATCGAGACCATCAGCGCTGTAGCTAGTTATATTTGGAGTCAAGGATGTCATATTTAGATTAGCCCAAAATTCCAGTGTCTCATCAATCGATGCATAGTACCCATCAATGCCTCCAACCTGTGGGATGGATGGCATATTTTATTGTTTTGTGAACCAGCATTCCGCTTGAATTAAATCAAAACAAAGTCCATCTAATCATAATCAATGATGCTATTTTTTTAAAGTTTGGTTAGATTTGAATATGGCTAGGT
>CAZLPW010000150.1:0-3460 GCA_964561495.1 uncultured bacterium
GTTAACATATCATGGTATCGTTTATTAGTATCCTGGCTAACAGATTGAATTCTAGCAGAATAATCTACGTGCGTAATTGCAGGAACTTCGGATCTAGCAATATTTAATTTTTTTAATCCAAAGTAAGATTCTTGTTCTTCTGTCATGGGTAATTGTTTATCTTTTTTAACATCTGCGACAAGTAACATGTATGGACTTGGACGATCAATATCAAAGTATTCTGATATATTTTCCTCTCTAATAGAAGGTGCGAATGGACGAAAACTTTCACGGTATTTAATTTTTAAGTTTATTGTCTTTTGTGTTTCCGCTGAACGGGAGTCGCCAATTATTGTTCTACTACCTAACGCTCTAGGACCAAATTCCATTCTTCCTTGAAACCAACCAATAACATTTTGTTCATTTATTAAGTCAGCTATTTTTTCTGGTAATTCTTCATCAGAAAGCTTTTCATATTTATATTTACTTTCATCTAAATAGTTTTTGATTTCATCATTACTAAACTCTGGTCCGAGGTATGCTCCCTTCATAGAATCTATCTTACCATCGGCTATCCTTTTATTATTTAAATGCTGATACCAAGCTATGTATGCACAACCAAGTGCACCTCCTGCATCACCTGCAGCAGGTTGAATAAATATATTATCAAAAATTCCAGAGCGAAGTAATTTCCCATTCGCAACACAATTCAGGGCGACACCTCCAGCAAGACATAAATATTTTTTATCTGTAACTTTACGAACATAATTAGCCATTTTTAAGATAATCTCTTCTGTTACCTCTTGCACTGAACGAGCTAAATCCATTTCTTTTTGTGTTAGTTCAGACTCTGGTTCTCTAGGAGAGCCTCCAAACAAATCATTGAATTTTTTGTTAGTCATGGTCAAACCAACATTATAATCAAAGTAACTCATATCCATTTTAAATGAGCCATCTTCTTTAACATCAATAAGATACTTATATATTAGGTCTTTATATTTTGGTTCACCATAAGGTGCCAAACCCATGACTTTATATTCACCCGAATTGACTCTGAAACCAGTATAATAAGTAAAAGAAGAATATAATAACCCAAGTGAATTAGGGAATTTAATATCAGCTAGTACCTTCATTTTATTACCATTACCAACACCATAACTAGTAGTCGCCCATTCACCTACTCCATCCATTGTTAAAAATGCAGCATCTTGAAATGGCGAAGCATAAAATGCTGATGCAGCATGAGAAGCATGGTGCTCAGGAAAAAGAATTTTACCTTTAAATCTTAGCTGATCTTGAATTAAAGCTTTTATCCATAACTTTTTTTTTATCCATAGAGGCATTGCTTTCAAAAAAGATTTAATACCTATAGGTGCATAAGAAAGATAAGTTTCTAAAATCCTCTCAAATTTTAAAAATGGTTTATCATAAAATGATATAATTTCTAGTTCATCAGCATCAATATTTGCTTGCTCAAGACAATATTTAATAGCATTCAGAGGAAAATCCTGATCATGTTTTTTACGAGTGAACCTTTCCTCTTGAACAGCTGCGATAATTTTTCCATCCTTTAAAATGCATGCAGCTGAATCATGGTAATACGCTGATATTCCTAGGATGTACATTCTTAAAGATAATTCAATTTTTTCATCTTTTATTTAAAAATATCCATTAAAAATAAATGTGAAATGTAGCAGAAATAACTACTCTAAAAAAATCCAGCAATAATCTAAGGTTTTTGAGAAGTGGGTTTTGAGAGATTCACACTCGTAATATCTGCTTTGTAAAGATCCTAGCGTGTCTCTATAAATCGATTTTTTACAACATTCACATCACTATTTATGATCTTAAACTGTACCATCTTCTAATCATTCATTAATAATTATTCTATTATTTTAGATTTATACATCTCCCATGTAGATTTTATTATAGTATCTAAATCTGAGCATTGTCCATTCCAACCAATAAGGCTTATTGCTAAATCAGCTTTTGCAATAAGCGTATCAGGATCACCACTTCTTCGATTTGTAATACAATATTCTATATTTTTTTTACTAATTTTTTCAACTTTTTTAATTATATCTAAAACTGAATAACCTGTACCAGTACCTAGATTAATAGTAAGGTCCTTATCCTTACCATGAATATATTCAATTGAATCAATATGAGCTTTTGCTAAATCACTAACGTGAACATAATCACGTACACCTGTGCCATCTCTTGTATTATAATCATCACCATAGACATTAATCTTTGGTCGCATCCCAACCGTTGCTTCCATTACTAATGGAATTAAATTTCGAGAATCATTTTCTAAAGATGAAACTCTTTTTTTCAAATCATATCCTGCAGCATTGAAATATCTTAAAGATGCATACCGCATTCCTTTTAAATTGCTATACCATTTAAGATTATTTTCAATCAGTAGTTTTGTAAAACCATAATAATTCGTTGGTGATAGTGGATGAGACTCATCAATAGGATTGTTTTTTGGTTCACCATAAACAGCCGCAGAAGAACTGAAGATAAATACTTTGATATTATGATCACAGCATGCATTAATTAGGTTTAGTCCTCCAACGATGTTGTTTTGCGCATATTTTGAAGGGAACGACATTGACTCGCCCGCTGCCTTGCTTGCAGCTAGATGAATAACAGCATCATATTTATTTTTTTTGAATAGTTTCGACAGGTCAGACCTTGACATGGTCGAGCCCTGAATAAATTGAGTTTTTTTATTTATATTTTTTTCAGACCCTGTAGATAGATCATCAAAAACAGTAACATCATATCCACTATCAAGAGCATATAAAACAACATGCGACCCAATATATCCAGCTCCTCCTGTGATCAATAATCTCATCGAACTAATCTATATCTATTAATTGTCTTGCTCATATTCCGATAAAACTTTATCTGACTTGTCATTCATCCGAACCGTTTTATTTTCAATCCAGATAACTCTATCACAAACTTGTTTTATTTCACGGATGTCATGAGAAACAAAAACAATTGTTTTCCCTTTATCTTTAAACCAACGCATCTTTTTGATGCATTTTTTTTGAAAACTATCATCACCTACTGCTAGAACTTCATCAACCAGTAAAATATCTGGGTCACAATTAACGGCCACAGAAAATCCTAACCGAGCTAGCATCCCACTTGAATAAGTTCGTATTGGTTGATCAATAAATTCTTCAAGCTCTGAGAATTCAATTATCTTTTCCAGTTTTTCATCTACTTCCTCCCTCAGCATTCCCAAAAGAGTACCATTTAAAACTATATTCTCCCTTCCGCTAAGTAAACTATGAAATCCAGCGCCTAATTCTAAAAGAGGAGCGACTCTACCATTAACACTGACGCTACCATTTGAAGGCAATAAAACACCCGCTAATAAACCTAGAATGGTACTTTTCCCAGCTCCGTTTTTCCCAATAATTCCAACCGTCTCTCCGCTGGTTATCTTAATACTAACATCCTC
>CAZLPW010000151.1:0-2153 GCA_964561495.1 uncultured bacterium
TTTGAAAAGAATCTAGACTGGAAAATGGACCATAGAAGTTTATGATTAGACTGTCTAGATCGAAACTGTAATCAAATATACCTGAGTCAAAATCAGACACATTGACCCAAGCATCTTTCAATGGTTCATTAAATTTCAGAATTAGATCAATTTTATCTTCTAATAGGAAAAAACTACCCTCAGGAATAGATTGATAGATAATAAATGGAGGCTCACCATCAATTGAAATTCCATTAGTAGTTAATATATCTGAATTATTTCCAACATTATCCAATGCTTTTATTGATATATAATAACTATTGTTGTTAAGTAGTTCTAATTGCTGAAATCTATAATTCCTAATACCGCCATCAACAGAAAACCAGCTTACTTGGTCAGTCTCAAATGGAGCGGTCCCAACGGCTAATTGGAATTCTTTAATTCCGCTTATATCATCGCTAAAATCAAACCAAAAGATCTCTATAGTATCAGCATCACTTAAAAAGGCCACATCTAAACTATCACCATCTATAATTTCGCCTACAGAAGGCCCAATTAGATCAACAGTAATGCCATTTGAAAAAGATATCTCAGAAAAATTACCAGCGTTATCAGCAGATCTCACTGATATGAAATAATCTTTCCCATGTAAAAGATTCATATCTGAAAAAATAAATTGCGTGTCTCTATTCACATTTATCCATCCTGTTAGTGAGCTTGATCCAGTAATTGTATCTACCCCAATCTCAAAAAAATCTATACCACTTAAACTATCATAAAAATTATTCCAACGAGCCTCAAGTGAGTCTGAGCTTGATGTGAAAAAGTAATCATTGTTTATTCCATCAAAGACCTCACCTGAATGCGGCGCAGTCAAATCAATTCTAAAACCATCACTACTTACGATTGAAGAAACATTTCCAGCCTCATCGTATGCTCTTACGTTACCATAATATTCAGATCCTTCAATTAAATTAAGATTTGTAATCAAAACCGATATATTATTACCTGCAAAAGACCATCCAATAATATTAGAGTCTGCTGGAGCAGTGCCTAATGAATACTCAAAGAATTCTAAGTTCCTAATGTTTTCTTGTTGGTATGTCCAAGATATTGTGATGCTATCTGTATCAGAATGCCAATCAATATCATTATTTATATATCCATCAAAGACGTTTGAAATTATTGGCCCTATATTGTCAACCATTATCCCATCACTAATAGATATGCGAATATTTTCAGCCATATCAAATGCTTTTATAGTTATATAGTATCTTGCTCCACTTTCAAGAGATAAATTATTTTGAATGAAGCTTGTGTCCAAACCAACATTTTCCCATTCTACAATATTATCTGAATATGGAGAAGTCCCAATGCAATAATCATAATTTCTAATTCCAGTTCCTTCATCATAAAATCCTGTCCAACCACCAGATAATGTTTCAATGGAATTTGTCCAGTCTTCATCAATAGTGATCCCATCGTAGACTATACCACTTACAGGTCTCTCTGTATCTATAGTCAAGCCATTTGATCTAGCCGACAAAGAAACATTATGTGCTGAATCAAGAGATCTAACGCTTATATAATAAATACTATTATTTAATAAGGAAAGATTGTATGCTATCATAGATGTGTCATTTGTAAAGGTCCAATCAAGAATTTCTATAGTATCTAATAGTGTCCCAATGGAGTATTCATAATGTGATATACCACTTAAAGAATCAATAAAATTTGACCATCTCCCTGAAATAGAATCAACAGATGACGCGTAATCCAGTTCGTTAAATAAACCATCGAACGCTATACCTAAGGTTGGAACCTCATTATCAATAGTAATACCATCACTAGTTTGGATATTTGAAATATTATTTGCTAAGTCATAGGCTCTAACATTTGAAAAATATTTAGTACCATGTTGTAAAAACAAATTTTGAACATTTACATTCAAATTATGACCTGCGTTACGCCATTCGATGATGCTTGTATCGCCAGGGAAAAAACCAACACTGTATTCATATATATAAGTATTTATAGTATCTACAGGTAGCCAAGAAATAAATAAAGTTGAGTCCGATGATTGCCAATCAATATCATTATGGTTTTCTCCATCAAAAACTTCAGACAAATCAGGAGCATCTAAATCAACAAATATTCCATCACTTGCTACTATT
>CAZLPW010000151.1:2163-3367 GCA_964561495.1 uncultured bacterium
ATTCGAATTATCTATAGCTCTTACATAAATAAAATATTGTACACTATCTTCCATTAATAAATCAGACTCATAAACAGAAGTGTCTAGATTATTTGTTTTCCAACTTACAACTTTGTTGGTATCCAAGATTGTTCCAATAGCATATTCAAACTCTTTAATGCCACTTGAAGTATCCTGAAAATTTGACCATGATGCTTCAAAAATATCAGATCGGTTTGTCCAGTCTTTATCTGAATAAATTCCATCAATTACGTAACCAGATATTGGAATATCAACATCTACCATTATACCACTTGAAATATATTCGGAAGAAATATTCCCAATATAATCACTGGCCCTGACTCTAGTAATATATGTACTCCCGCTGATTAGCGAAATATCCTGTATTATAACAATAGTATCTAAGCCATTATTTTGCCAGTCTATAATATTTGAATCAGAACCATTTAAACCTATTGCAAACTCATAGAAAGCCAAGCCTGATATGGAATCAGAAAATGTTAACCAGCTTGATAATATTGTCGAATCGTTTTGGGTGTAGATAGAGTCAAACCCAATTCCATCAAAGACTAAAGAACCAACTGGCGGAGTCGCGTCTACAATGAAACCATTCGATATATAAACATCAGATACATTCCCAGCATTATCAGAAGACCTGATTTTAGGATAATATTTATTTCCGTTTACAAGACCTAAATTCGTAAAAACATAATAATTTAAATTATCAACATTTATCCATTCAGTAGAATCGGAGACAGATGAATCTGAATCCAATGATACTTCAATTATATTAATTCCAGATGTGGTATCCAAAATACTCCAATAAATAATTAAAGAATCATAATCAGTAATATATTCAGTATCGAAACCAATTTCATTTTCATAAAAATAAGAAAAGAATGGTTTGTCAATATCAACTGTTATTCCATCAGAAGTAACCACATCTGAAACATTCCCAGCATTGTCAATAGCTCTGACATTTATATAATATGTAATCTGATTTTGAAGTGATAGATTATTTACAGTATAGGATGTATTGTTAAAAACATTTGACCAGTCAAGTACACCATGTTGATTTTGCGATAGTCCAATTGAAATATCATATCTCTGAAGGCCGCTAATATTATCTGTAAAACCATTCCAAAAAAAAGATAGGCTAGAATCTTGATTAGTCCAATATTGATCAATATCAACACCATCAAAA
>CAZLPW010000152.1:0-3336 GCA_964561495.1 uncultured bacterium
TTTGTAGCCTCAACTGTCTAAGTTTAGTTAGACCCCAAAGTTCATCAGGTATCGACCCTGATAAATTATTGTATAGCAATTCTAGAGTTTCCAAGTTGTCAAGGTTACCAATTTCTGGTGGAATAGATCCTGATAGATTATTAAAACTTAATTTCAAATTTATGAGATTTTCAAAAAGGCCTATCTCAGGTGGAATAGGACCCGTGAGACCACTATTATACAGACTTATATTAGTAGAGGTTAAAGGATAGCAATGACCCCAAAGTTCAATCTCATCGCTATCACAGTCAGCTTTTAAAAAAGAAAAAATATAAATTATTGCTAGAATATATATTGCCATTTATATAAAAAAACTATTCCCATTCGCACTCTAACTTATAATTATTTTATAAAATTTTATCAATATTTTTAAATGCATAAATATGCATATAAAAGGAATGGGATTTTTGATATTTTGTTGATACTCTAAACCTACTTACTCCATTAGCAGGCTGAGTCCCCTCTATTACTAATGTTTGACCAGGGTATCTGTAGTGGTAATTGAACCCTTTTATACCCCCCCCACTTATGGGGTTTTTTAGTTTTGCTATATTTTGTCTATATCTGAATTTTTAAAATTCTTGCTTGATTCAATAAATTTTTTAGCCCCTCTCTTAATTTTTTTTCGGTATACCTCAAACTAACAACACTCCTTATCACATTGACAGTAAACTAAATTATAGATATGAAGGGCTACAAGCGCGAAGGCAGGTATAAATTTTATATTTTCTGTTAATAAAACCAACTCTAGCTTTAGATTAATTATTAAAAAAAATAATACTAACCAACTAAACCATAAACCTTGAGAAACCCATCTTTTTGTTGTTGATTTAGATGCATGGTAAATTGCAAAAATTGATATAAATAAAAATAAATAATCCATTCCCTGCCACCAGGCTGGAGTATTATTACAACAACTCGCGGAACAGGCTGATACTACAAAAAAAATGGTGTTGAAACACAATGCACCATACATAGTCCACTTGCAAAAGCACCAATAGTATCAGAATTAAATCTCAAAGGTTTTGAGATTACTTTTTTAAGAGAAATATTTATTAAGTTTAACATATTCTGAAATTCTTTATACTATATTGGTGGGTACTAATACACTTGCAATGCGATGGGAGAATCAGCATGAAGAGTGAAAAAATAGTACCCACCGTAATTATTGTTTAAAATTTTCGATATACTCAGTATACTTTTTCTTATTTACAGTTACCTTGTTCCATGTGTCTTCTAATATTAATTCTATTTTTTTATCAATAATTGTTTGTATATACTTCCTATAACTCAGATAAGCATAATAATCTGTCCCTGTAAGAGCATTAATTTGATTTTGAAATGCAATGACAGGATTAATTATAAAAAAGTTTTTTATAAATTCATTTTTTTCTTCGCTTGATTTTTCAATTTCATTAGCAATTTTTTTATTTAAAACATTTACAAGCCCAGAGACACTTCTATTTACTATACTTTTGTTAATACTTGTATCAGAAGCAAACAAGGTTTTTTCTAGGCTTGGAAATGCTTCCAATATTTTCATTCTAAGCGTATCAGATGATAATTCAAAAATATCATTAACTTGATCTCTGCTAACATCCAGATAGTCTGTCATATAATTCGTTGGATGCTTAATAGATGTTAGTTGATGTAAAACACCAGGAATAATTATACATAACACCAACCAAATGGAAATCATCTTTATGGCCTGATCAGAGCTTCCCCTACCATGATATGACACAAAATAAAAGATGCAAAACCAAAATAATACATATAAAACAGTTGTAAAAAATAAACTAATAAAGTTAGATGTTTCATTTGGAAAAATTCCTGATATTAGTGCATAGCATAACATCAGAATTAAAAACAAAATAGCTGTCGCTATAAAGTAAAATAAAAATCGTGCAAAAAGCCACTGCCCTTTTGTGATATTTTGTAAAAAAATTAGCTTATTAAATCCAAGATCTTTTTCCAATCCTCCAATGTTAAAGAGCAATATGATTATTAAAATTGGAGTAAGATATATGAAAACGAAATTAAAATCTAAGGTGCCAATCGCAAGACGCTCTGGGTTAGCAATTTCTTCAGCTAAGTCACTATCAAATGTAGTGCTCCAGTTCGTTACTCGCTTATAATATCCGTATTGCTCTGATTGCCCTAGACTAAAAACCATCATTGGTGATGGATATTTAAAAGCATATGATGGAGTACTCCAAATTGCCCAATACGGAACGCTTGGATCTCTTCTTGGCTTATCTTGAGTCCCATTTTCTATTGCTTCATATTGAATAATCATTTTATCAACAAAATCTTTATTTTTGGATTTTATAGCCACTATTTCCTTATTCTGTCTTTTAAACAGATCATAACCATTTTGGCAACCATAGATTATGGAAAATAAAAAAAGTAATAATGTTATTATCTTGAAAGGTGACCGAGTTAAATGAAAAAATTCTGCTCGAATTATTTGGATATATTTATTCATATAACTATATCTTTATTTATCTTGAATCTGATCATTATTATTATGAAGAAACCCCAAAATAGCAAACATACCAAGTCTATATAATAATGTTTAATTTGGTTTTCTATTTTGGGAGTGTTGTAGGAAAAATCATCAACAGATTTAAAAAAAGTACTATCTACAGTCCATTTCCAATCTCCAGTTCTTGATCCACCATATGCGTGCTTATCGTTTAGTGTTTTTATAAGGTATCTTCGATATTCTTCAGATTTTTTCAAAAAATCAAGATGGTGAATCATATCGGTAGCGCATAACCCCATACTTAAACTTTGTAATGATGCATAAGGATTCAAAAAGCCTGAAATCTGATACAAAAATTTTTGCTTTTGGAGAATATTGTAGTTGCTCCCAAAATGTTTATCCCAGACAATATTTCCGTATTCTTCATCCTCCTGCATAACAATTCCATCAAAATTAATGGGGAGATTTTTTAGGCTATCAACCTCATATTCAGCTAAATATTTTCCCTTTAACTCTTCCCTTCTTTTATCAGTTGGATTATGGCCATCAATACCCTTTGATCTCTCTTCTTTCATTATAGTTTTAAATTCCTGTCTAGTTGGAAGAGGATAAACTTTTTCAACTGTATTGCCCCAAATTTTCGGAAGAAATATTGTCCAAATAATCCAAACTGCTAAGATTGAGGATAAAGCAGAAATATTGTTTTTAAATAAAGCTGAAAAATATGTAGCTAGGGAAACAATAACGTAATAATAAATACCATATGAAATTATTATCAGAATTAATCTTTTATATATATCTAAATTATTTTC
>CAZLPW010000153.1:0-3206 GCA_964561495.1 uncultured bacterium
TTGTAGATAGCGCTCATTTTATTATTTTTTCTGGTGATAGCATAGATCTACTTGAACAATTTTTAAATTTATATTTTTCAGCTGATTCTCACTTCAGTGAGTCAAATAGTATAAATTCAGATTTCGATGACTTTAATTTATCTGATTGGAATTATAATAGTTTTGGTAATATTAATATAGAGTTAGACTCAGTTGGTGATTTTGTTAAATCATCAGTTAAATGGGATATATTCAATTTGGTTGAAACCTTGACTGATACTGTGGATACGAACCTTGTCAGGTCATTTCTTGTTAATTATAACTCGATAGACTCCTCATTGTTTTCATTTTATAGCAGACAGGCTACAACGAGTCTTAGCCCTCAAATAATATTCTATTATAGATATTTTGAAGGTGATTCTATTGATACTACTTCCTATAAATTTTATGTTTCAAAAGATATAACTTTAATTCAGAAAACTAACTTTAGTGATGGTGATTCATCAGATTATGGTGTTAGCTTAGGTTTAGGCCAGCGGATGTTATTAAATATTGAATTTTCATTGCCTAAAGGATCTCTCATTAAGAGTGCAGACTTGTTTTTATTTCAAGATTCTATTTTTTTAAATGACGGCCATAAAATTATCATTGATCCCATTAGTAGTATCTTAGATACAAATATTTCATATTTTAATACAGATCCTTACTCTACAATAGGTTATCCAGATGCAATGTATGGTACCTTATATAATGACACTATAAGACTATCTATGAAAGATTTTCTACAAAATTTAATTTTAGAAAACAATCAAAATATAGGGTTCAAAGTATTTTCAAGTACTGCTAATGATCCATTTGAAAAAGTTGAATTTTCTTTTTATGAAAGTAATTTAAAACCTTATTTAGAAGTTTTGTATGCTCAATCAGATTAAAAAAGCTACATTTCTTTTTTTATTTATAAAGCTTGTCAATTCACAAGGGATTCAAAATTCCTTTAATATTGGAAGTTTAAAACATATGAAGGGAAGCCAAACTGTTGAATATGGAATATTGCCTAATTTCCGATACGATATATCACTTAATAATCCTGCTACATGGCCAAAACTTAAGTTTACCCAGCTATCTTTAAATTATAAAGGATTAGAAAACTCAAGCGATGTAAAAAATATTGTTTCAGGTATCTCGTTAGGTAAAATGATCATTCCTTTTAAAAATAAAAATGCTATTGGGATTTCATTTGAGCCCTACTCTGATCAAAATATTATTTTTAGTGATAGTTTAATCTCGGAAAATATACTTTTTGGTGATAGCATAAAAACATCAAGAGAATATATTAGAGAGGGGGGGCTTTTTTCTTTTCAAACTGGTTTTGGACGTACTGTGAATAATAAAATTTCAGTTGGATTTAATCTAAATTATATATTTGGATCAAGTAGAGACAGCGAAATATTTGTAGTAGATCAAATTTCAACAATAGAAAAATATAGATACAAATATTCAGGTATATTATTTCAAGGCTTTACTAATTTTTATCCAAATAAAAAAACTGGAATTTTTATTAGTTTAAAGCGTCCGTTAAGAAATTTGAGAACTGTCTTTGAACGTCACCATCTATTTGAAGATGTTAATGGAAACGGTTATCATGATAATTATGGTGATTTTCCTAGTTTAATTGATGTCAATTTTCCAAAGCAAATTGATTTAGACCAAGTAATCCATCGTCCTAAAGAATTTATTATTGGTGTAGAAAGAAAATTATTAAATAAAATTACTTTAAATACTCAAATATCAAGATATCAAGATAATGGAGAGCTAAATAAAAATTATAATAATAGAATTCATCGAATTATAAGGTCGTCTAACTCTATATCTATAGGTTTAATGAAATTTTCAAATCAGTTGCCAAGCTCATTTTATGATAAATTTATCATTAGATTAGGACTTGACTATAGAAATGCAAATATTTCTCCTGAAATTCCTATGACTGAGTTTGGATATTCATTAGGAATTAGTTATAAATTCAAGGCTTTATCCAACCAGATTGATTTCAACTATTCTGGTGGAACGCGATCATATGATAGGAATTATAAAAATGAAACATTCCAACAACTTCAAATCGGAATAACTATTGCTGATTTATGGTTTGTGAAAAGGAGACAAAGAAGAAATGAATAATATGAGATTAATATTATTAATATTTACAGCTTTTATTTTAACAATGTGTGTTCCGCCTGAAGACGGAACTGGTAGTGATCCAGTTAAAAACAAAGCTCGCCTAGATTCGCTGAGACGATTAAAATGTCCAAGACTGATGAGTAGTGCAGCAGAATACTATCGTAATAGAGACTGGGAGCAGACCGTTAAAATATATTCTGAAATAACATCGCTTGATTGTGATGAGTGGGATTCAAATTATGCCCCTCCACAGGAGATTTATCTTTATTATGCTATTGCTTATGAGCAAATGAGTAAGTTTGATAGTTCTGAATATGTTTTATTAGATGGACTGCAAAAATTACCAAACAATATTGAGCTAAGAAAAAGATTGGCATATTCATATAAGCGTCAGGGAAAGTTAGAAAAAGAAATTATTGAATATGAAAGACTTGCAGATTTAACCCCTGATGATATTTCAGTTTTGAATGATTTATCTAAATTACTTAAAGACCAGAATAGGTACGAAGACCAAATTTTAATTTTAGAAAATATACTTAAGATTGATCAAAATAATGAAATAGCGCAAGGTGAGCTTGCTATGGCTTATGAAAACAGTGGTAAAGATCCTCTAGATGTATATAGAAGGAGATACGAAGATAATCGTGATAATGTAAGTTATGGATTAGATTATTCTGATAGATTAATAAAATCAGATAGAATTGAGGATGCAATTATTGTTTTAAGGGAGGTGATTAATATAGATCCTACCAGCAAGTTGTCATTTAGAAAGTTAGCAGATGTCTATAAGAAAAATGATATGCTTGATGAGTCTGTTGAGGCTTACAGCTCCTTATTTAAAATTGATCCTAGGGATGAGAGAGTTCCAATTGAAATATCAAATGCTTATATTGATTTAAAAGAATTTGATAATGCAATAAAATGGGCTGATAAATCTATTGATGTTAATCCTGATAATGCTAGTACCTATGCACAAAAAGCAAAGGTGTATTTTTATGGATGGGATAATTTTAGAAGTCAACCATTTTCAATTGATGATAGGATAGTCGCTA
>CAZLPW010000154.1:0-3150 GCA_964561495.1 uncultured bacterium
TTGAAGAAGATGAGTTATATACCCCATAGAAGTAGATATAATCATCAGGTGCTAAAACTTCAGAAGAATTAGTTAATGGCATTATTGCCTGTCCATACCAGACATAATCACCATTATCATACTGATAAAATAGGTGTGTATCATATTGTTCTATAGCAGAAAGTTGGTTTTCTTCATCTAATTGAAACTTTATAAGTGCTACACCATCAACTGAAAATGGAGGAACATCATAGTCAATCCTCAGCGCATAAAGATAAATCGTTTCGTTAATACTAATCCCATCCATGAGCCAATACCAGTCTTCTGGCTCTGATTCTGGAGTATTTGGTATAAAAAATGATGTTGGTATGTTATCATTATCTAAATCATAATAAAATTGAATATTATCAATAATTGGTTCGCTGCCCTCTAGAATAGCATAGGTATTATTAACCATATATGTTGGTGCTATTCTTTGATTTGTTACAGAGTCAACATCACCAATAAAAGTATCACTAAAAACAAAGAGTGTTTTTTCAGCATTGTACTCACTCCCACTCAGCGGGATTGAATATATTCCATCTGCACCAGTCCACCCAGTGTAGCGATGAAACAAATCTGACCACTGACTCTCCTGGGTCCCCTCTGGAGGAAAATTACAATCAGTACCGCTACCTACTTGAACATGATGAGGATAGCTTAATGGTGCAAATGAATTCCCTGAGCAAATTAGATTAGGTGTAGCTTTAGTTGTGAGATATGCTAGAGAGAAACAACCTTCTGTAATGCCAGATTCTAAATTCAATTCTATGGAAACACTAATTTCATTTTCATAAGTATAGCCAGTGTCAGAAATAAGCGCAATCCACTTCATTGAAGATCCAAATGAAGCTGCAGGATAGCACGATTCAGTAGAATCTGCCCAAATATTTGATTGGAATAAACTTCCAGAAAAATTAGTCGATGTAAAGGATCCAGAAATAAACTCCCAATCTTCGGGAACTAATACCGAGAGGATACCTTTGTGAGGGTTAGTTGTCTCAGGCACATTATCAATAATATTTATTTGTATAAATACCGATTCATTTGTATCCACATTTTGAGGCTGATCAATCTCATCAAAATAACACCCATTGAGAAAAATCAATATTAAAGCGAAAAATAAAATTTTATCATAATTGGGGATCATTTAATCCGTGCTCTAAAGATGAAGGTCTGACAAAAGAATAAACTAGTTTACACTCATGGTTTGTTTGGTTAGTTATTTTAATCAATTTTGAGGCTTCAGGAATAACCATTGTCTCGTAAAGATTTAATTTCATGCTCCTGCCATTTTCGGATTCAAGCTTAATAGTCCTTCCTTCTACTAAATTAATTATCAGTCCTCTGTCTTTGGTCTCTAACATACAAGTGGTCAAGAAATCAATTCGGTTGATATTATAAAAAGATTCTTTACGGTTGTATATTTCAAAATCTTTCCAATCATCACCCTGATTAATAAGCTTAGGCTGGGGGATATAATTTTTATCAATAAAAGTGCTTGTTCTTTCTTCTCTAATGTTTTCGAAAGCGCGTTCGATATTTAATTTTCTTAAATTTCCATTGAGATCTTTGCGTAGATAATCATATATCTTAAAAGTAAAAATATATGGTGTCGCACTTATCTCTAATACAAGATTACCCTCCCCACTACAATGGACTGTTCCATTTGGAATAAGAATAAGATCATGGGGTCTAACTTTAACTGAGTGAACATATTTTTCAATATCAACCTCAGCACCATTTTTTTCAGATTCTATTAGCTTTTCTTTAAACTCTAAAGGATCAGCATTCTCATTTAGTCCGACATAGACCTTTGCATCTTCTTTTGCGACTGATATATAGTATGTCTCATCTTGTGTATATGTTTCACCAAAATTATCCATCATAAATTCTGGTCTCGGATGACACTGGGTCGATAGGTTCCCACCATTAATTGTATCTAAATAATCCATACGAATAGGCCACTCATATTGGAACCTTCTTGCTGCTATTTCGCCTAACATTTTTTTATTTTCCTGAAACATAATAAAATCAAAAGAAAACTCGAGAGTTTCTTTTTCACTTTTTATTACCACACCGTTTTCAGGCGCAATTAATTCAAAAGACCAGGCAAAATTTGGTTCACTCGGATCTAGGCCCATATGCCCCTGCATAAATTTTCCACCCCATGGACCTGGATAAAACCAAGGCCGGGGTCTGAATGGCGACTCAGAAAGCAAACTAAGAGTGTCCCTAAAATCATCTCCACTTATCATACTAGGCGAAAGCGAGTCCGAAAGATCCACTAAAATATCAATGTCTGGAAGTAGTTCCCTTTTCTTCCTGTTTTGGGCAGGCCAATCAACAAAATAAGAACGTTTATAAAACTGACCAAATTTAAGATTCTCTTTAGAACCTATATTAGTTACACTGTTTTTTCTGGCATTTTCTTGTAATATATCTTTAGGAATATCTAGATAAATCAGGCAATCATAGATATCTAAAATACCAGATCCACAACCATAAATAATAAAAATAGAATTATTATTTTTATTTTTTGCTGCCTCAATCCTTAGCTTTGAAATTTTTATTGGATCAAAAAAGGATTCCATCCCAAATGGATAGTGAAAACCCCACAAAGGATCTTTTCCTCCTAAAAAAGGATCAATCAGAATATCAATATTTTTTTCTGGCAATTGATAAGAATCAATATTTTCCCATAATAATTCAAAACCACCATCAAATAATAATTGATTCAAGGATTTTTGAAATTGAACCCAATCCAGTCCATTGAAACCATCAATTACAAAAACTCTACAACCTTTTTTATGGCTTTGTTTTATTTTATTAAATAATGCTTCATATCCACTATCTATTTTCCCATTATCGATTTCAAATGAGGGATCAGTTTCATATAAACCCCTAGGAAAGTTTTCTTCATCCTTGGCTAATAAATTATCAAATTTATTTCTCAATTAATTCTCCAGGTTTGGGTGAAAAGCTGCACCAAGAAGTGGTGCATGATTACCTAATTTAGATGAGAAAATTTGGCACCTGCCTCTAGGACTGGTAAAAGCCATTTTCTCAACTTTTTTCTTTAATTTTGGCAAAATAATTTCAGAACTATTCATTATACCACCACCTAATATT
>CAZLPW010000155.1:0-3090 GCA_964561495.1 uncultured bacterium
TAGATTTATTTTACACTCAAATCATATGTAAATTCCGTCTCATTATATCATTAAATATAGATGGCTGAATTCAAAGAATATAATTTTAAAGAAATAGAGAAAAAGTGGCAAGATAAATGGTTTGAAGATAAAAGCCATACTCCAGATTTTTCTAAATCAAAAAACAAGCATTATTGCCTTACAATGTTCAGTTATCCCTCTGGAGATAAATTGCATGTTGGTCACTGGTATAACTACGGGCCTGTAGATACTTACGCTAGATATTTAAAGAAAAAAGGATTTAATGTTTTTCAACCTCAAGGGTTTGATTCTTTTGGACTTCCTGCAGAAAATTATGCAATTAAACATGGTATCCATCCAGCTGAAAGCACTGATAAAAATATTGCCAAAATGAAACAGCAGCTAAGTTCTATAGGAGCTATGTTTGATTGGTCTAATGAATTGCGAACTTCCTCTCCTGAATATTATAAGTGGACCCAATGGCTTTTTCTACAATTATATAATAATAATTTAGCATATCAAAAAGAAGCTATGGTCAATTGGTGTCCAGGGTGTGCCACTGTACTTGCGAATGAACAGGTGAAGCCCTGTGTTGCAGATAGCGGGGAAGAATATAATGGGTGTGATAGATGTAAGCAAAAAGTTATACAAAAGCCGTTAAAACAATGGTTTTTTAAAATCACTGACTATGCAGAGGAATTGCTAAACTTTGATTCTTTAGATTGGCCACAAAAAACTGTATTAATGCAGCAACATTGGATAGGTAAAAGCGAAGGAGCGGAGATTGAATTTAAAATAGATGACCATCCTTCGAAAATTAAAGTATATACAACTCGTCCAGATACTGTTTATGGAGCTACATATGTAGTACTATCTCCTGAAAACGAACTATTACAAAACATTGTTTCTAAAGATTGTTCTAGAGCAGTGAATGATTATATTGAAAAGGCTAAATTAAAGAATGAACTTGAAAGAACTGATTTGAATAAAGATAAGACGGGGGTTTTTTCAGGAGCCTATGCTATTAATCCTATAACGAACCAAAAGGTTCCTGTATGGGTTGCAGATTATGTACTATCTGGTTATGGAACAGGAGCTGTAATGGCTGTTCCTGGTCATGATTTACGAGATTATGAGTTTGCCTCAAAGTATGGTTTAGAAATAGTCAAAGTAATAGATTGTGGTGATTCAGACATTCCTTATACAGGAGATGGAAAACTAATCAATTCTAAGCTATTGAACGGTCTATCTGTCCAGGAAGCTAAAAACAAAATTATTTCATATATTGACAAGGAGCAAATTGGAAGCAAGCATACAAACTATAAGTTAAAAGACTGGTTAATATCGAGGCAGAGGTATTGGGGGACGCCTATACCAATAGTCTATGACCCTGATGGCAATCCTCATCCTGTACCTGAAGAGCATCTCCCTTGGGAGCTTCCTAACGATGTTGATTACAATCCTAAAGGAACATCTCCTTTAGGATCTTCTAAATCATTGATTGATAAAGTTGAAGCAATTTTTGGTGAAGGCTGGAAGCCAGAAATAGATACAATGGATACATTTGTATGCTCCTCTTGGTATTATCTTAGATATCCAAATGCACATTGCAAAGATAGTGCTTTTGACGATAGTTTGATGGATTGGCTTCCGGTTGACACATACGTTGGCGGCGCAGAGCATGCTACGATGCACTTACTTTATGCTAGATTTATTACAAAGGTTTTTAGAGATCTTGGGTATTTGCATTTTTCAGAACCTTTTACAAAGTTATTCCATCAAGGAACTATCACAAAAGATGGTGCAAAAATGTCTAAGTCAAGAGGGAATACTGTGTCTCCGGATGAGTTTATAGAAAAATTTGGCTCTGACACCTTTAGAGCCTATCTGATGTTCATGGGGCCGTTTGACGAAGGAGGCGACTGGAATGATAAAGGGATTACAGGTATATATAGATTCTTAGGGAAAGTGTGGCGAATATGCACCAATCTATATGAAAGTGATACTTTAAGTAAAAAAGATAGTATCGTTATAAATAAGACTATAAAAGGAGTATCTGAAGATTTTGAGGCTATGAAGTTTAATACTGCTATTAGCAAGCTGATGCAATATGTGAATAATTTTAATAGCCAAAAAGAAGTGCATGTTTCTGTAAAACAGGTATTGGTTCAGCTTTTATCTCCAATAGCACCTCACTTATGTGAAGAAATATGGAGTATTTTAGGCAATAGCGATAGTATTTTTGATAAAGAATGGCTAACATATGACGATGCCTTAGTGCTAGATGATGTAATTACCGTTGTAGTTCAGGTAAATGGAAAGGTTAGGGGCAAAATAGAAGTCTCTAAAGACATTGAAAAAGAAGAGGTTCTTTTACTGGGTAAATCAAATAAAAATGTTGGTGAACATATTTTAAATAAGGAAATTATCAAAGAGATATATGTCCCCGGTAGATTAGTTAATTTTGTAGTAAAATAAAAGTAAGGAGGAATATGAATCCGCTATTAAAAGAAAGTACTCATAGATTTAAAACAATAAACTTTAATGATATAAAGCTTGAGCATTTTATGCCCGCTATAAAAGAAGGAGTTAGTCTTGCAAAAGCTAATATAGATAATATAAAATCAAATCCAGATACTCCTAGTTTTGAGAATACTATCATTGCACTTGAAACAAGTGAAGAAATCTTAGATAGGTCAGTCACTGTTTACTTTCACTTGTTTGGTTCAGAGTCTACTCCTGAATTTCAAGCCTTAGCTAATGAAATCAGCCCTATATTAGCAAGTTTTGGTAATGATATCAATTTAGATCAAGAGTTATTCAAGAAAGTTGAATGTGTTTATGAAAATGAACGAGACAGTTTAAACCATGAAGATAAAAGATTGTTGGATGTGACTTATAAAAGCTTTGTTAGAAACGGAGCTAAGCTTAATGATGAAAGTAAAGCTGAGCTTCGCAAGGTAGATGAAGAATTATCTGTATTGTCACCAAAATTTTCCAATAATACACTTGGAGCTACTAATGACTATGAGTTATGGTTGTCGAAAGATGATTTAGATGGGCTACCTGAAATGTATTTAGAATCAGCAA
>CAZLPW010000156.1:0-801 GCA_964561495.1 uncultured bacterium
ATATTATAGAAGGGGGGTCATTGACAGGAGTTACTGAAATTTGAAACTGTTGTAATCCTGGAAAATCTATTCCTGATTGAGGATTTTCTGTATCCCAGACAACTATTGATATATATCCAGAATTGAAAACTCCTTCTGTAGGTGTCCATGTAATCAGGCCATTTTCTGTCATTTCCATGCCTTCAGGTTTCAATAAGAAATAATAATAGAACTCATTATTATCAGGATCATAAAATTCAAGCTGGTACTGATATTGCTGATCTTCTAATGCTGTTGTAATGGGGAGAGATACAATAGCTGGGATATCATTGACAGGGAATACGCTCACACTTAAAGACTGAGAATCTTCTAAACCCTCACCATCTTCAACTGTAACATTAACAACTAAATCTCCATACCAATCTTGATTAGGTACAATTGTAATTATATCTTCATTAATTAATAACGAAGCATTAGAATCATCTTCTAAAGATGCTGAAAATTCTAATATATCTTCATCTATATCAGAAGCTAAAATATTAAATTCTAATATTGAATCTTCATTCATAAACTGATTTTGATTCTCTCCTAATAAAGGAGGGTCATTAATCCCTACTACATTAATATTAAAAGTAGTAGAATCAAATAAATCACCATCTGTAACGCTAGCCAAAACCTCAATATCTCCATTAAAGTTTAATGGAGGAATAATTGATAATAAGTTTCCTAATAATATAATTTCAATATCTATACTTGATTCTATGCTATAGTTTAATTGATCTCCATCAACCAGATGAACATCGTAAGCAGTTTCTGAGCAGT
>CAZLPW010000156.1:811-3082 GCA_964561495.1 uncultured bacterium
CCATCAATATCAGTTGACTCCAAACTAATATTTAAAATAGAATCCTCATCAATTTGTTGATCATCAATAGTATTTATTGAAGGTGGGTCATTAGTTGGGAGAACATCAATAATAAGTTCTGCACTATCACCATACTCTCCATCACTAATAGATATAATGACACTAATTTCTCCATTAAAATTAGGATCTGGTATAACTATTAAATTATTATCATCAAAATAAGCTTGTGAATTATTCGAAATAGCATCAAAACTAAGGACATCTTGGTCTATATCGTTAGTAGGAAATTCTATTTCTAGAATAGCGTCTTCATACATCTGCTGTGATTGCATATCAAGAATCTCAGGAGGATCATTTGATGGAAGTACATATATAAATGCATTAGCATCATTAGAATACGTATTACCATCATATATTTTATATGTAAAGAAATCTACGCCAGAGAAATTTAAATCTGGATAATAAATAAATCCTTGACCTTGAATTTCTAGAGAACCATGTGATGGGTTTGTTACTATAGACAGTTCAATTGAGCTATTTTGAGTATCAACATCAATAAAATCAGGGTGTATAACTTCTGGAGCATCCTCATTAATATCTAAAACCATATCATATGCTATAGGAGCATCATCTTCAGGCTCTACAATAATTTCAAAATAATCAGATATTGTTAATCTTCTATTTAAATCATCTGCAATAAGAGCAACACTTAAAGGCCCGCCATTTTCATCTTGAATGGAATTTAAAATGAGTTCATTCTCAACTAATGATAAATCAAGTATATCAGAATTATCAATTGAATAACTATATTGTAAAGAATCTAAATCAACATCGCTAAATGTATTTGAAATATCTATTCTATATTCAATAAAATCTTCACTTAGAATTAAATCTGATAAAGGATTTTGAACAATTGGAGAATCATTAACAGGAGTTACTATAATTCTAAATGTATCTGATATACTATATTCTTCATCTGAAACAATAACTTCTACTTGAACCTCTCCATTATAGTCTGAGTCAAATGAAACAGTAAGCAAGTCGCCATTTATAGAAGCATCAATTTGTTGGCTAATTTGATATGAGTATGATAAGATATCTCCATCTACATCATTTGAATCTAAAACATAAAGAAAATTACTTCCTTCTTCAATTGTATAATCAGAAATATCTTCAATGGTAGGGGGATCATTAATTGAATTAATATAAATACTAATAGTACCTATGTCTGAATATGCTTCCCCATCAAATGCAGTATAAGTAAAGGAATCTTGTCCATTAAAATTAAGGCTAGGAGTATAAATTAAAATAGAATCAATAATAGATAGGGAACCATTTGAAGGGTTTCCATATGAAAATTCAAGTTCATTTCCCTCAATATCATCTCCATCTGGATAAATATTAATTGAAGTGTCTTCATTTTGTGAAAATTCTAGATCATTAACAGTAGGGATATCATTAATTGGATTTATAGTAATGGAAAAAGTCTGACTATCAGTCCCACCCTCTCCATCATCTACACTGACAGATATTTCTCCATTTCCAAAATAATTTTCTCCTCCAAAAACCGTCAACAAATTATTATTTAAACTAATTTCAATATCTTCTGAATTTGAATTTGCTAAAAATGATAAATTATTATAATCTAAATCACTCGCTAATAAATTAATTAATAATGACTCATCTTCATTTATTACTTTATCCTCTATAAATAATAGTACAGGGGGATCATTTACTGCAATTACTTCTAAATTAAACGACTCTGAAACAGATAAGTTTCCACCATCTTCAGATGCAAGAACTGTAATTGTAGTTAATCCATTGTAATCATCAGGAGGAGTAATAATTAAAGATGATTCCGTATTGTTAATCTCTTGAAACTCAAAATTAAAGTCAGATACTGATGAAGAGGCTGATAAAGTAATGGTATTATCTAAATCAAATGCGGTAATTATTTGACTTAAAGAAGAGTCTTCATTTGTACTATTATTAGAAATAGAACTTAATACAGGGGCATCATTAACCTCCACGATAACAATTGAAATAGAACCCTCTTCAGATTGGCCAAAATTATTATTTGGATTTAAAACTTTATACTTAATTTCATCACTACCTGAAAAATTAGAATTTGGAGTATAAGAAACAATCCATTGAGCTAATTGAGAAGTAGAGCTTGACTGAAAAGAAGGTTCTGTAATTGTTCCATTTTCAGGATCCTGTATAATTTCAATTTGCGCATCTCCATTTTGAGGAAAGCCAAAGATATCGAAC
>CAZLPW010000157.1:0-209 GCA_964561495.1 uncultured bacterium
GGCGCGGTGTTTGCTGTCCAGTTACGTTCTTTTAAAAATAAACTAAGATTTCTTGTATCTTTATCAGAAACAACTTTGGAATTTAACAAGCCTTCTATTTGTTCGCTTGTAGTCATGTTTTTTTGTCGTTCTAAAAAAGCCCTTGTGCGTTCTTGTTTTTCTAATTGTTGCTGATATAAACTCAATTATTGCCACCCGTATATCTTTGA
>CAZLPW010000157.1:219-3072 GCA_964561495.1 uncultured bacterium
AAGTTTAGAGTTAAACCAATTATTTTTTTCAGATAAAAGACCGATTGCAATGACCGCAACTAAGGAACCTAAAGCAATTTCTAAAACATTTTGAACTTTAATCATTTTATCGTTTCCTCTTAAAATATTGATATGCAATAAAGCCCGCCCCCGCAACTAGCGCAACGGTTCCCACTTGAGCGGTTAATGTTTTTAATTTACATGGAATGTCAAATAAACCGCATTCGCTCGCGCCCCCGCCGTTGTGCGTGTGCGTGTTAAGTTTTGTTTGTATTGCGTCGCGTTCGGCTTTAGCGGTGTTTAATCGCCCCTCTTGGTCGGCATGGTTTGCATATAATTGCTCAATGTTTCCATATTGCGCTTGATTTGTTGCGTCTAATTCTTGAACCTTTTCGCCGAAATATGTTAAATCTTGACCGATTTTAGATTGTTTTTGCCCCATTTCTATAAGTTGTCTTGAATGTAGGTCGATATTTTCAAGATTTCGCGCGATTTGGTTCCATTGACTTTGATTAGTGCTAATAAAAGCGGATTCAGTTACGTAAGACAAGATAACCCCCTATTGCTATTATTGGTAATGCCATTCCTAAAGTTGTTAAATTAGAATTTAATAATTCAGGGTTAGCGGTTTTAGGTTCCGGCATTTGTTCTAAACCGAATAATTGATTTTCAAGTTGTGAAATTCTAATATCGCCCGCGTCGGTCATGCCTTTATACGTTAAATTCAAGCCGTAGGATTTTCTATGAATCCATTTCGTAGTCGTTCTTTTAATATCCTCGTCAATCATTTGTTTTACAGTTTCTTTGGGTATTCCTTGCTCAATGTAGGCTAAATAATTCGGCGGGGTTCCCACTTGAGCCATAAAACCTTGCAAAACTTCATTATAACTAGCAATATGATTAGACATTATCTAAGCGCTGTATACATCTCCCCAGCCTAATTCTTCATAACAACAAACTACGTCAATGGTTGAAGAACCGACGGCGGTTGTAACATTTAGAACAATTCTATCAGTTGACTTTAAAACAAATACAGAACCGTCTAATTCTTTATCGGTTGCATCAGTTGTTGAAATTCTGCGCGTTGTTGCAAAAGATGAACCCGTGTCAACCTCGAATCTAAAAGAAGCGTTTCCGGTTCCGCTTGCATACGCCGAAAGATAAGTTATGTTTAAAGTCTTGTTTGATAATCCCGTTAAAACAACTGTATCGCCCGTACTTGAGCTGTCAACTTGTGCCGTCGTCATTGCGTGGCGTTGTGGTTGAACTACGCCTTGCCAGTCTAATTGCTGGCGCATTGTTTGAGCGACTTTACTAATATTAGCGTCGGGGGTTACTTGTGGCTGTCTTGCTTCGATTAATCTTTGATATGCTGGGAACTTCTTAAGAGGATCGACATATTCAGTAGAACCGCCCATTATTTTTTAACCCCACATTTTCGCCTAGCGTTTTCTTTAGATGAACCGTTTTTCATTGCTTTTCTAACACAACGGGCTTTTCTTAAGCCACTATTAGACATTAGAACTCACTGCCTGCACTGTATTCTAGCGCGCTGTAGTTTCTCGAACTGTTACCGCCTTTGGTTGTAATTCCAACAGAATCGGCAATTCTGACATAACTTAAAGGTTGAACATAAAAAGTAGGGTTGCCTTCAACTTCAACGGTTAATGTTTCGTCTTGGTCGAAATTTCCTATAAAATAACCGCAACGGTTTGAATCTCTATCGAAATGAATTTCCCCGTTAGAATCAGGAACATGATGAACCATTAGCGTTCATCTCTCAAAACGGAATTTGCTGAATAGTTATGTCGCTTGCAGCTTCGGCATTTACGCCAGCCATTGCATGAGTTTTAATCCATGAGTTGCGCGGAATTTGTTCTTTAATTGGTAGCCAATAGTAATTATCTAAGATTGCCAAAGATCCTGGGGAATCTTCAAGACTTGAATTCATTTGTCCTGTAAAGTTGTTAGTTAGTGAACCTAATTCGTGAACCTCGTACATAAGGACATTATTTACGCCGTCGACATCAACAGCTACTTGAGTTAATGTCTCATCAGAAATCACAGTAGAACCGCCTGAAACAGTTGTGTTGTTGAATAGAATTCCGCTAATATTGCCTAGTGCTTGGAATTCATGATCCCAGTTGTTTAATGATGAATCATCAACACCGCTGGTGTTTTTAGTGAATTTAGTATAATGTAGGGCTGTTCTTCTTGGTACACTTGCTTGATAGTTTGCAGTGGCACTCACGGTCAAATTATCCATGTTTGTAACGGCTGAATAATACAATGAAACTTGTGTTTCATTTGCTACGGCTGGGAACCATATAGGCATCTGAATACCGCTAACCCATGCTTGTTGATTATCGCCAGCGCTTATCTTAGTGCGCATTTCGTTTGCTAGCCATAAATTGTTTAATGCGTATAAGTCGGTTAATGATAAATCCATTTCTACGGTTCCCGCTACGGAAACAGTAATTCTGTTAATTGTTCCTAATAGATTTGCTATTGTTGGGGCTGAACCGCCGTTTTGTAATCCGCCGACAGTGAAAGATAGAGAATCTAAATATTTTGATTTTGCGCCTTGAAGTGTGTTGTTTAAAGAATCGGCGCTCCATGAACTGTTCTTTGCTGTGATTGCTTCGGAACTAGATACCATTAGTTATAAACCCCCATGTTTGAAGCCAGTCCGCCACTTGCTGTAACTCTTGGGGCTTGTGGGGCTGTGTGTGAACCTTTTGACAATAATGAGGGGTTTAATCCCGTTAATCTTAAAATGCCTTTTGTTGCGACGCCTGCGATTGCTTCGATTGCTCTTGATTTTTTGGCTTGCATTGATTTATCGGTTGCCAC
>CAZLPW010000158.1:0-2985 GCA_964561495.1 uncultured bacterium
CATGATGAACGAGAGCAAACTTTAAACGCATTATTAGTTGAGATGGATGGCTTTGATAATACTCAAAATGTAATAGTTATAGCTGCCACCAATCGTCCTGATGTATTAGATAAGGCTTTACTAAGACCTGGAAGGTTTGATAGGCAAATTGTTGTGGATGTGCCAGATTATTTAGGAAGGTTAGGCATACTTAAAGTTCATACAAAAAAAGTTGTTCTAAATCGAAGAAAAACTAATTTAAATAATTTGGCAAAGGGTACTCCAGGAATGGTAGGGGCTGATTTAGCAAATTTAGTAAATGAAGCTGCCTTACTAGCTGCTAGAAAACGAAAAAGATCTGTAGATAATGATGACTTTGAAGAAGCGAAAGATAAGGTTATGATGGGTATTCAAAGGAAGAGTATGGTGCTGTCAAACGAAGAAAAAGAAGTTACTGCATATCATGAAGCTGGACACGCCCTAGTTGCAATAAGAACGAAAGGCGCTGATCCAGTACACAAAATTACTATCATCCCAAGAGGGAGGGCGATGGGAGTAACCATGCAATTACCTATGAGTGAAAAACATGGATATACTCGTGATTATGTTGAAGGCAGATTAGCAATTTTAATGGGCGGAAGAAGTGCTGAGATGCTTATATTTAATCAAATGACTACTGGTGCTGGGAATGATATAGAACAAGCAACTGAAATTTCACGAAAGATGGTAGTAGAGTGGGGTATGAGTGATCTTTTAGGTCCAATGACTTTTGGTAAAAAGAATGAAGAAGTTTTTCTTGGCCGTGAAATACAATCTAATAGGGATTATAGCGAAGTTACTGCTAGAATGATTGACGAAGAGGTTTCAAGGATTGTTAGAGAGGCTCAAAGAGCGTCTGAAGAAATTCTAAGAAAAGATATTGAAATATTGCATAGAATAGCAAAGGAATTACTTAAATACGAAACAGTTGATTCAAAAGATTTAGAAAAAATTTTGAAAGGTCAGAAGCTTACTAGAAAGCTAAATGGAACACATAATTCACGGAATAAAACAAAAACGAGAAGAAAGATTCAGGCAAAGAAACAGGATAAACCTAATAATATCAAAAATAAAAACAAAAATTTAGATGTTAAAAAAGAGGCAATACAGAAAAAATCAAATTAGAATAATTTTGTAATGCCATTTGATTACAATAAGCTAGATAAATGGTTAAAAAATAGTAAAAAATATACTTTAATAATGGGAATCGTTAATGTAACTCCAGACTCATTTAGCGATGGAGGGTTATATTTTAAAAAAAATGATGCGTTAGACCATGCAAAAAGATTGATCAACGAAGGTGCAGATATACTAGATATTGGAGGTGAATCTACCCGACCAGGATCAAATCCTGTTTCTATTCAAGAAGAAATTGATAGAACAATGCCTATAATTGAATCTCTAAAAAATTTTGATCCAAATTGTGTTATTTCTATTGATACATATAAATTTGAAGTTGCAGAGAAAGCAATTTTGGCTGGAGCAAAAATAATTAATGACATAAGTGGTCTATCATTTGATTCTAATATGGTCAGTCTTGTTGTTAATAATAAACTACCTATTGTTATTATGCATATGAAAGGGACTCCGAAAAATATGCAAAATGAACCTTATTATAATGATTTGCTAAATGATATTATTTATTTTTTTAAAAAGCAAATTAAATTCGCTAAATCAAAAGGTGTAAAAGATGAACAAATAATTCTAGATCCAGGTATAGGTTTTGGAAAAACATTTGAGGATAATTTAAAAATAATAAAAAATTTAAATTTGATAAAATCTCTTGGTTATCCAATATTAATCGGAACGAGTAGAAAAGCGTTTATTGGAAATATCTTAAATAATGCACCATTAGAAGACCGATTATTTGGGACTGCTGCGACAGTATCTATAGGAATAAATAATGGTGCTAGAATTATCCGTGTCCATGATGTCTACCAAATGAAACAAGTTGCAATAGTAACAGAAAAGTTGATGGGTATAAAATGACATTATTTAAACTAGGCTTTTTAAGCGTTACACTTCTTGATATTATTGATTTATTAATTGTAACTATTATTTTTTTTAAAGTATATCAATATTTTAAAGATACTAGGGCAGGTCAAATGCTTATTGGGGTCATAATATTATTGATCTCTTCCTTTGTTTTTAATGCATTTGGATTAAGTGCTACATCTTGGCTCGTCAATCAGTTTCAAACTGTTTGGGTTGTTGCATTTGTTATTCTATTTCAACCTGAAATCAGAAGATTACTTATCTATGTTGGGCAAACAAGATTTTTCAGGGCAATTTTTCAAACAGGTTCGTCTCCTCGTTCATTGGAATCAGTTGTAGATGCGGCCTTAAAACTTTCTAAAAAGCGATGGGGCGGACTCATTGTAATTCAAAGGGAATCTGGTCTTAGAGCTTATAAAGAATCTGGAGTTTTTATGAAAGCAGAAGTTTCATCTGCATTATTGGTGTCAATATTTAATCCAAGTTCCTCATTGCATGATGGCGCAGTAATTATGCAAAATACTTTGGTTGAATCTGCTGGATGTATATTGCCTCTTACTGAAAGTAATATGATATTACCAGAAATGGGAACGCGACATAGAGCAGCGCTGGGTTTAACTGAAGAATCAGATGCCATTGTTGTTGTTATTTCAGAAGAAAGAGGAAAGATTTCTGTTGCTGAAGATGGTCGTTTTTCGCATCTAGATTTAGATGAGATGAAATTAAGGCGGTTCTTAAATGAAAGACTTTTTATTTCATCAGGAGAATAGAATTAATTATTCTATAAAATAAATATTTATTAATTTAATTTATTTTTATGGATTTACTTGAATTAAAAGATCGTTTTAAGAAAGTTGGGGAAAAAGATATCGATTTGCGGAGGTATCTTTGACTTTGATTATTTAAATAAATCTTTGGATACGCTACGTTTAAAATCTTCTGATTCCAATTTTTGGCTCGATAATAAAAAAG
>CAZLPW010000159.1:0-2977 GCA_964561495.1 uncultured bacterium
ATTAGGAGAATTGTGATCATAAATTATGCTAGAGCTGTATGAGGCTATGTCTCTAGGATTTCCATTTGACTCTAGGCTTCTGACTGTATCTGGGTAGGAGAGGGTCAAAATATTTGGACTCTCGTTCGCGTCAACATCATATATACTACCCATCGCTCCGTAATCTCCTATTCCATTAGCTATCTTGACAACATGCTCGCTGTTAATAGTTAGTACATCATCGCCGTTATCGTAGTCGACGACATATACATCACCCGCTTGTTCTCCCCATATTCCGTACGTAACAAAGTATGCCTCATCGTTTCCGTCACCATCAACGTCTGCCACGTCTCCACCATTTAGTGATACCTGATCGCTGGGATCTGTAGCGTAGAAGTGGCTTCCATCGTTTCCAGCTTCTGCGACCTGATATTCGTTAGGTCCGGTAGAGGTTATATTGTAAAAATTAAAGTAGTTCCATGTGTGGTTTACAAGATCGGTGTGCCCGTCACCGTTAAGATCAGCAGGGAGGGAGTGGTATGGAGATCCTCCGCCGTATAGTTCCTGGTCAACGAAAAATTCTGTGACCCACTCTTCTAGACCTCCACCATTGTGAAGAATATCACCCTCAACGGATGTGATCAGTGTCCCACGGGGTGAGCCTCTGCGGATCATGATCACAAGTTCTTGCTTGCCATCATTATCAACATCCTCGATCGTGGTTCGCTCGTGATCCCCACGGAATGTTGCGTTGTCATCAGAGCAGCAGATATCTAACTCATTTCTGTTTACAGAGGACGGCTGAGTTCCGTAGTTGTCACTGCCAACGTTCCCGTCCCACTCGTAGATGTGCCAGCCTTCGTTACCTACCTGACTGGAAGGGAAAACAATTTCCTGTTTGCCATCATTGTCAAGGTCACCAACACCAACCGTTCTAGGGTTAGAAGAGTGGTTAGTCTCATATATATAAGGTGAGGACCAGACCTCATTGAACTGGTTGGAACCCTGGTCAAATTCCAATACGATAACACGATGGCCTGAGAATTCTGTGATAATCATTTCATCAATTCCATCCTGGTCCATGTCCATTCCACCTATCACCGTTCGTGGACCTGAGTCTTCCATAAAAGTGTCACCAAACTGTAGAAAGCTTAACCGCGTCACCATTGACCAGCCTTCTCCTAAAGAGGGTTCCTCTTGGACATATACATTGTTCAAGAAATCGTTAGCGGGGTTATTATCACCAAAAACTGTTTCGAGAGTTACATATCCATCGTTTTCAAGGTCAATGGTAAAAATTTTATCTTGTCCCCAGGGTGCTTCATTATCAAGAACCTCAAACTCATGGGGCTCATTTTCAATTCCAGGGTAGTAAGCACCTAGTTTGTATATAAACACATTTCCATGTCCCGCAGGAATGAAAAGTGATCCTGTGTAAACTAGGTCCCCATCCTCATCCGTAAGTCGAGGAAGTTCTGGACTAGGATTGTTTTGACAGTCTGGGCCCATACAATCTCCGAATGAGCACCAGCAGTTCAGGAAGCTACCGTTTACAACTATAGTATCAGGAACCTGAGAAAAAGGATCGTTGGTAAAAGGGTGGAGGGTACCCTCTCGCCACTCTACGTTAATTTCTATGGTTACATCATTCGGTATATCCTCTAAAATATTTAAAGCAGGGAGCACTGGCTCTAAGACTATATCTTCTCCAGTAAATTCAAAAAATCTATTTCCATGGAGTTCCCAGCCATTGTTAAGAAATTTATCATCGGGAGCGCCCTTAAACTTCCATTCATGCCCAGATCCCAGTTCGGCAGTTAATTCTCTGGTAATGGTAAAAATATTTGGCTGGTATGGATCTTGTTCAAATATATCTCCCGAACCCCAGCCATTTAAGCCGCCACGAAGCTCTAGGTAATGCTCATCATTGTTCCACCCTTGATCGTAGAGCTCACTCATGTCCGCAGCGAAGGTAATATTAGCTGTGTAGAAAGGCTGAATCTCGTGAGGGTGAGAGCCGATGTAGTCCCAATCATTCTGGAATCGCACGACCCACTCTGAATTTTCAGGGTCTGTTCCAGCGGACATGTCCCAGTCCCCGCCATTTCCATGGTCAACGTAGTCTTTTCTAACTAGCGTGTGGTCTCTGGTAGCTGCGTACACACCTGCTACGTCCCAACCATCGCCCGGGTCGCCTTCATTAAAGGTGCCGATCATGTCCAGGATAGTGGTATCATAATCAACAATATGCGCTAGGGCTCTGATATCATCCCCGTTAAAGGCACAAATATACCACGGGTCGGCGTAGGCGTGGGTCTCGTTGGCATGCATTAAAATATAATCGTCAGCCTGGTCGCTTGCGATCACATAGACGTTTCCATTTTCTACGACAGCGCCTGGTTCAAATGTAAAGGTCTCTGTCCAGGGGTTGCCATTGTAGTTTCCTAAGATAACGATATCGTCAAGGTTGACCGTTTGCCCAGTATTGTTATAGATCTCAAGGTATTTATTATTGCTGGATCCTTCTCCGTATTCACTGAAAAATAGCCGGCTAAAGTCTGTATCAGGGTTTTCTGGCATTATTCCGTCATCATCAACATGGACCAGCCAGGCTCCATCGTCTCTGTGTCCTGCGGCGGTAAATCCACCGTTTTCGGATTCAAGGATTGAAACAAAATAACTATCTTCTATCTCGGTGACGTTTTGCCACTCCTCGATTCCGCTGTAACCAACCTTTGTTATCATCGCGTGTTGATAACTATAATAATAATAATCCGAAAACATTGTCCACCCAGCTGCTACATAGCCACCATCAGTAGTTTCTTGTACAGACCACGCATTTCCTGGGCCGTAGATATTATCCCATTGGTATTGTCCGAGTTCATCAACTTTAAGAAGCCATGAATTATTTTCTTCTAGGTTTTCATCTGTATTAATTAAGTAATCACTGTATCCGGATATGATGAATCCTCCATCACTTGTATTTTGAACAGAGTAG
>CAZLPW010000160.1:0-2961 GCA_964561495.1 uncultured bacterium
AATCGTATTTTTTGATCTTTACTTGGTCTGCGTTAGATAAGACACTGAGTTAATCAAAAGGTTCGAAAAAAAAATAAAAAGGGCAGACTGAATTAACAGTCTGCCCTGATTAAATTGGAGGTGGTTCGGTGTGTTGTTTGTGTCTTTCTGTCTTATTTGTCTAGTAGTAGTTGGTCGATTTTGGTTTTATATCATCAGAAAACAGAATAGGGAAAAAGACCAAATATTATTGGAAATAATCAATAATCAATTAAAACGGAATCAAGATAAAACTTGAACGGGATATGATTTTCTTTCCTGAAAGCCATAGATTTACAGTGCATATATAGCCTAGGAATCCTACGAGACATTACTAGTTTGGTAAACAGGCCGATCTATGGAGAAAGAATCACTTACTAAATGAAAGAAGAAGTCAACACCACCAGACTTATCGACCAAATCTACTTTAAAATCACCATCCGTCTGGTTTGACTCTCTTCACCCATTTCCAGACTGTAGAAGTAAACTCCACTGGCTACTCGTTCTCCATCTTGGCTTTTACCATCCCAGTAAATGGCTTTCTCTCGACTGCTATAGATGCCTGCTTCTTGAAACCCTACTTTCATCCACCTGACCAGTTGTCCCCCCACATCATAAATCCAGACCTTGACTGTCGAATCTTGACTCAATTCATATGGCATCCAGATTTCTCCTTACTTTCGCGGCAACGATTTTGTTGTCCTCGCCATCCTACCGGAAAAGCATAAGACCTGGAAAAGCATAAGACAAATTAGCCTGTACTTGATACAGAAAGGGTTCATTAGACTGTTCTATTCCTAAATATTCAATTGCAACTATAGGGCTTAGGAAAACCTGTCTGGAAAATCTGATATTAGTACCCAGTTGGAGTTGACCGCTAACAGTTTGCTGCTTAGGGTACCAGTACCCTCGGCCATTCAGATAAATCGACATGTTGCTAGAAATAGAGTACTGATATTGAACCGTGGATAAAGCAGATAGTAGATTAGTACTAGACGAAATTTCATCTAACCATGGTTGACTTTGGGTTGTTCCGAAGAGGCGCGTTAAACCAATACCCATATCAAGGTTAAAACCGGAAAAAAACAGACTCCCAACACCAACACCCAAAAAGAACCGGTTATCCGATCGTGTATCCACCCGAAGTGAACTTAGGCCAAAAAGAAATATCTTCTGACCCATCATATGATCTAAGCGTGTCTCTCCACTTAGCAAATGTGCCAGTCTATTGGTGGATAATTCATTCTCCATTAGTTGTGTAATGTCTTGTGGTGGAATTGAGCGATCACCAACCTTAGTCGGTAAACCTAATCTTTGTCTTTGTTGGCTAATAAGATCTTGCATACTAACCTTTTCATTGGAGCCTTTCTGTCTTTGGTTGGTCCGTGTACCGAAGGTCGCTTGTACCCAATTGGCCCGATAACTGAACTGGTTTTGCCAAGAGTATTTACCACGATTGATCGTCAGAGAACCACCACCCATTAAAAAGCTGACATCGGTACTATAATTGCCGGACAAGTAGAGGCTAGTTTGAATTGGTAGGCCATTGTTACGTCCCCTCAACTCCTGAGTAAAACGTTGCCTTCTCCATAGCCCAAACCTTGATGTCGGTGTCGTTATACTACTTTCGACCTGTGGTTTAGTTTCTTTGGTCCATTGAGCTAAACTGAAAGTCGTTGGCAAGACAAATAAGAAAGTAACAAACAGAAAAAAAGTTGTATGATATAAATTCACGGATGACTTGGTTTGCATAGTGATTATTTCCACTTTTATCAGTAGTCTTCGACGACACAGACTGCTACCAAGTTGACAAAACAAGTGTACAAGTAGCCGACGATGGAAACGGCTTGAATCTTCAGGAGGGCCTTTTCTGCCTACCATTGGTTGAATAACGTCTGATAATGAAGATTCTAGGACATTATGTTCATGAAAAATTGTCTATCGGCGGACTTGCTTCTGAGACTTCCAAACCATTTCGACATCTCAATCTTGGACTACTCCTTCCCACACACATCAAAACAAATAGATGGTAATCTTGAAAACAAACCCACCGTTTCTAGAAATGTTTCCTTTCCCCAAGGAAACATCCCCGAATAAGACTGGGTACCTATAACCAACGAAATGCCAATATCGGGTGCCCAGTCGTTATCGTCTCATTGCAAGAAGACAACAAAAGAGAGACCAAGATGAGAATCATACCTTCTAACCAACCATTTAATTTCTCCCTTATTCTACTAGTTGCATTGACAACTCTGTTGATGGCTTGTGGAAACGAAGGTGTCTCTGGTAACCTTAAGATCATAGATTTTGATAACCTGAATGATGTAGAACAAGATAAAATCTATACTGGTAAACTTGTCATACAGGGGATTTGTATGAATTATGTCATCCAGGTAAATGCTACGGATTTCCCACAAGAGTTGATTGAAAAGAATTGGACGCATGAGTTTTCAGGAGTTGAATATGAAAATGTTTTTGCTTTGGAAAGTGTATGTGATTTCCCTGAAAATATTAAAGAAGGAGATTCTTTTAACTTTATGATTGGTAATAAAAATGAAGATGGATGTGCAGTTTGCTACGCTTATAGTCCGGTTCCCAAAAAGTATCTGAGTATTACAGTGATTGAAAATTAACAGCCACATGTAAATAAAAATTTTGTTCACCAGGTGATCAAAATCATCTCTTGTTGTTCTCTGAATACGAGCCAAGTTCTTCTATTTTTAATTTATTCTCTAAAAATTTTATCTAACTTTTTGCCTTTAGCTAATTCATCTACAAGTTTATCTAACATTCGTACTTTCCTGGTTAAAGGATTTTCAAGTTCTTCAATCTTATAACCGCAAATACTTCCTCTAATTAGGTCCGATTTTTGATTTAAAGTAGCAGAGACAAAAAATTCTTTGAATGTAAGTTCATCTGAAATAGCCTGATTTATTTCTTTTA
>CAZLPW010000161.1:0-2889 GCA_964561495.1 uncultured bacterium
ACTGTTGGTGCTGGTGTTGTTACAGATATAAAAAAATAATTGAATTAAATATGGCAAATCAAACAATCAGGATTAGTCTTAAAGCTTATGACCATTTATTGTTGGATAAGTCTACTGAGAAAATTGTAAAAACAGCTAAGTCTACTGGTGCTATTATTTCTGGCCCTATTCCATTGCCGAGTAAGCGAACGATTTATACTATTTTAAGATCTCCTCATGTAGATAAAAAGTCTAGGGAACAGTTCCAAACTAAGATACATAAAAGATTGGTTGATATTATTAATTCTACACCGAAGACTGTAGAGTCGCTTATGAAACTTGATCTGCCTGCTGGTGTTGATATTGAGATAAAGGTGTAAATTGGTATGCGTGGTTTAATTGGTAGAAAAATTGGTATGACTAGAATTTTTGATGGAGATGGTTTGTCTATTCCTGTTACCGTTATAGATGCTGGTCCTTGCCGTGTAATGCAGGTCAAAACTATTGAAAGCGATGGATATGATGCCGTGCAGATTGGATATGGTCTTAGAAAAGAAAAGCATGCAAATATGCCATTAATTGGGCATTTTAAATCTTCAGGCATGAAGTCTGAAGATAAGATTTTTCAGTATGGTAAAGTTCTAGCAGAATTTGAAAAAGTACCAGGTTTTGACTATTTTACTGGCCAGATATTTCACGTGGGTCTTTTCCAAATAGGTGATTTTGTTAGTGTTTCGGGCAAGTCTAAAGGTAAAGGATATACTGGCGTTATAAAGAGACATAATTTTTCTAGACAGAAAAAAACACATGGAACTGGCCATACTATGAGAGCGCCTGGATCTATAGGTCAGGCTTCTTGGCCTTCACGGGTTTTTCCAGGATTGCGTATGGCGGGTAGGAAAGGAAATTATAATGTTTCTATTGAAAATTTAGAAGTTGTTAAGGTTGATAAAACAAAAAATCATTTATTAGTAAAAGGTTCTGTTCCTGGCTCTATCAATGGTACAGTAATAATAACAAAATAAAATGAAAATAGATATTTTAAATACATCTGGATCAAAGTCTGGTGAAATTGAGTTAGAAAAAGCAGTTTTTGGAGTTGATATAAACCAGTATGCTATTAGGCAAGTGGTTTTGGCAGAATTGTCAAACATGAGACAAGGCACGCATTCATCAAAAAATCGTGCTTCAGTTAATGGCGGTGGGAAAAAGCCATGGAAACAAAAAGGTCGAGGTGCAGCTCGCGCTGGTACTATTAGGTCTCCCCTTTGGCGTGGAGGTGGGACTGTTTTTGGTCCTAAGCCTCATAGGTATACCAAAAAAGTGACTAAAAAGCTTAGTCAAGTTGCTAGAAGATCAATCCTTTCTAATGCTTTTTTAGAAGAAAGATTAGTTGTCGTTGATTCGTTAGATATTGGAAGTCATAAAACATCTAAATTTATTGGTCTTTTAAATAACTTAAAATTAAATAATAAAAAAGTTACGGTTCTTGTTAATGGTCTTGATAATAATATAAAAAGATCTACAAGTAATATAGAAAAAATCTTTGTTGTCGATTCTGGGAAAGCTAGTGCTTATGATCTAATTGATTGTGAATATTTGTTAGCGGATAAAAAATCGATAGAAGGATTCATGAAAATTTTATCTTAAGAGAGATGTCAAAAACAATAATAAAAAAACCAATTCTAACTGAGAAAATGGCAATTCTTCAAGAAAGATTGAATAAATATGCATTTCTAGTTTCTTCTGATTCAAATAAAAAGCAGATAAAAAAATCAATAGAAAGTCAATTTTCTGTTGAGGTTATTAAAATATCAACAATGAACTACAGTGGGAAAAAGAAGCAAATGACTGTCAAAAGTGGTGGAAAAACAATTCGCACATCTGGTAGAAGGTCCAGTTTTAAGAAAGCTATAGTTACGCTTAAGACTGGAAACAGTATAGATCTTGTGCAAGGTGAGGAATTAAGTTAATATGGGTGTCCGCCAATTAAAGCCAGTTACACCAGGTTCTCGTTTTGCTTCAAGATCTGATTTTGCTCAGCTAACTACTGATAAGCCAGAAAAAAGATTAACATCTGCTCTTCGTAAAAAAGGAGGAAGAAATAATCAAGGTAGGATAACAATGAGACGCAGAGGTGGAGGGCATAAGCGACGCTATAGGATAATTGATTTTAAAAGGGATAAGTTTGATATTCATGGCGTTGTAGCTACAATTGAGTATGATCCAAATAGATCTTCATATATTTCACTTATTCATTATGAAGATGGTGAAAAGCGTTATATCATTTACCCTGCTGGTATTAAAGTAGGTGATAAAATCATTTCTGGTGAATCTGTTCCTTTAAAAGACGGCAATAATTTAATATTGAAAAATATCCCTGCTGGAATTTTTGTACATAATGTTGAAATGATTCCAGGGAAAGGGGGCCAAATGGTTAGGTCTGCAGGGGCGAATGCTCAAGTAATGGCTCATGCTGATGGTTTCTGTACTTTAAAGTTACCATCGGGTGAAGTTAGGATGGTTCCAGATAAGTGCAAGGCTACTATAGGGCAAGTTGGAAATAAAGAGCATGATCAAATTGTTTCGGGAAAAGCAGGTAGAAGTAGATGGTTAGGAAAGAGGCCTAAAGTTAGAGGTGTTGTTATGAATCCTGTCGATCATCCGCATGGTGGTGGGGAAGGTAAATCTTCAGGTGGTAGGCATCCATCGACACCATGGGGAAAACCTACTAAAGGTTATAAAACTCGAAAGAAAAACAAAAAATCTAATAGATTAATTGTAAAGCGCAGGAATTAATATTTTATGTCTAGATCATTAAAAAAAGGTCCATTCGTGGACGAAAAGCTTTTAAAAAAGATAAATGATATGAATGATAGTGGAAAGAAGAAGGTTATAAAAACTTGGGCT
>CAZLPW010000162.1:0-240 GCA_964561495.1 uncultured bacterium
TTTTTTCTACTGGTCAATTTATTTAAAGTGCCCTTCCAAGTATTTATCTGGAGAACTATTGATATGAAGATTCTCCTTTTTGATTTATGTTTATTCCCTCTAATATATATCGGGGCGATAACTGGTGTTTGGATAGTAAAAAAAATTCCTGAAAGACCATACAGAATATTTTTAATTGTTTCTGTGTTTTTATCAACGGTTCGGCTTTTATTTTTATAAAATTATAAATGAAATCATTTA
>CAZLPW010000162.1:250-2888 GCA_964561495.1 uncultured bacterium
CTTTTTAATTAAACAAAATTTATATAGTGTTTTAATCATCCTTGCATTTTTTAATTTTATATTTAGTTCAGGGGTTCCGACTGATACATTGGTAATAAATCCAATCACTTTTGATAGTCCTAGTCCAGGTTCAGGTTGGAATATCCAATATAAAGCAAAAGTTTCTTTTCCAGATAATAATTTTTCATGGTCAAAGATTCTAATGGTGCAAACCCTTAAGTGTGATTCTTCAACTAAGGCTGATGAATACGACTGTGGCGCGTGGGATTATATTTGGGATGCAACTTTGATAGCAAAAAAAGATAATGGATTTGAAAAATTTAAACTAGGTAGTTTTGTTACTCCATATGGAAAACGTTTAAAGCTAGGAAAAAATAATAGCTGGACATGGATCTATAATATTACCGATTATGCTCCGATTTTAAATGGTGATTCGGAAATATTAATAGGAAATAATCAGGAGCTACTTGATCTAAAATTTTTATTTATATCTGGAACTCCATATCGAGAAGTCTTAGATGTAAAAAATATTTTTCCTCCTGGAACTAAACTAGATCATTCATTGAATGATATGTACCAGTCTGTGTATAGGTATAGTGCCTTAGCCGCTGATTCTGTTTTACAACCTACTGAGATCATTTTAAGGGAAGACGCTTATGGATTTAAAATTAAGTCTATAATATCTGGACACGGGCATGCGGGACCAAATTATTGTTGTGAATGGACAAATAAGTGGCACGCACTTTGGATTAATGGTAAAGAAGAGTTCAGGTGGAATGTTTGGAAAGACTGTGGGTATAATCCTATCTATCCACAAGGAGGGACGTGGCCCTATGATCGAGCAGGTTGGTGCCCTGGGACTAGGGTTGATGAGTATTCATTTGAAATTTCAGATATTGTTGCTCCTGGAGATACAATACTAATAGACTACGAGATAGAGCCAATGGCAGATAATAGGGAAGGTGCGGGTACTTATATTATGGCTAATCAAATTTTTTCATATGGCCCCCCTAATTTCAATTAAAATATTGAGATTATAGAAGTAATTAGACCAACCTCTGAGGACAAATACTCTAGAATAAATCCTAGCTTATACAAGCCAAAGATTCTTGTCAAAAACAGTGGTTCAGATTTAGTGAGAAATATGAGAATCTCTTATGGTCTGGTTGATGGCAAAAAATCGGTTTACAGATGGAAGGGGTCACTATTTTTTCTAGATGAGATAGAAATTAATTTGCCTGCACCAGACTGGAAAGGTTTGTTGAAAAACAATGAATTTTTTATAAACATTGATGCGGTAAATGGGAGAAAAGATCATTTTGCAAATAATAATATAGTAAAAACAAGTGTGCCTATTCCTGAACAGCTTCCACCAGTATTTACTGTAGTCTTAAAAACAAATAACCTTGGAAGATCCATTGAAAATAAACTTAGGATACTTGACCATTCGGAATCAATTGTAATTAATAAAAAGAATTTCAAAGATGACAAAGTATACAGAATTCCTATTAAGCTGAATCCTGGTTATTATGAGTTTTCGTTTACAGATTCTCTCCAAAATGGGATAGATCATCTATGGTGGAAAAGTAATAAAGATTCAATTGGAACAAGAGGGCAGCTTCGCTTTTTAGGAGAATACGATTCAATCCTTGTCGATTTTACTCCAGATTTTGGAGAAAAAATACGATTTCCTTTTTATATCGAATCATTGAATAATAGGTAATGTAAAATGTTTTAAATATGGTATAGAAATTCTAGTTTAGAAAAACTAAATTTTGCCGTATAAATAGCGATAAGACAAAGTAAAATCCACTACCTGACAAATAATATGATAAGAATATTTAAGCTAGTCTTAATAGCAGCATATGTTTTTTCTATAAGCTGTGAAGAATCAAGCATAGCCTTCCCTGGAAACTATAAGAACACTTCTCCTGATGCCCCTGAAAATGGAAAAGCTAGTTGGCAGTTAGAGTATAAAAGAGAGTCTGGTGGCGGGGAAATAGATGAAGAGACAATTGTTCCTGCTGGTGGGGTAGAGCTTGCAAGGTTAAGTGTTGACGATAATAATCCAGATGATGAACACGTCTACAGCATAACAGGTACAGAGATATCAGGAGTTACTATTGAAAACTATTTTAGTATTTCAAAGAAAGATGATGCCAGCTATTTAAATCTAGTTAAAAGTGGAATTGACTATGAGGGTCTTATCTCAACTTATGGTGCGGCAGAGATAAAGGTTACAATCGCCGTAAAAGATGATAGCCCAGATGAATTAGAAGGAGTTTTTTTTGCAAACTTTTGGATACTAAATATAAATGAGGATCCTAGCTTTACTAATTGGCCTCAAGGTAATTCAACTAGAGCTGATGAATATTGTTATTATGAGTTTAACAGAATTAGTTGGACGGATGTAGATATTGGTGATGAGGTAACGCTCTCATGGCAAGATCTCCCTTCCTGGCTAAGTGTAGATCAGAATACAGGTGTTCTATCTGGAACGCCAATGCGTGAAAACGTTTCAGACCAAAACTCTTTTTCTTTAATAGTGACTGATAAAGCAGGCGAGACTGATATTAAACCCATAACTATTAATGTAAGGCAGAACAATGTACCTTCTTTTACAAATTTTAGTTCATTG
>CAZLPW010000163.1:0-2887 GCA_964561495.1 uncultured bacterium
CTCCATCATTATGGGCATTTTCAATTGGTCCTGATAAATAAGCAATCATATTAATTTCTTTTTATAAATCTACTCATCATCCCACAAACAAAAAACCCCACGAATGTATGGCTATTTACCTATATCAATTTTTTCTTTTTTCAAAGGATTCTGATTTTTTTATATCAATTCTTCTGAAAATTAAATATATAATTATAAAAAGAATTATTCCTGATAAAACAACTTTAAACATATTATCTAAGCTAATTTTACTGCTGTACCATATACTAAAATCTCAGAAGCACCTTGCATAATTAATGATGTGGAAAATCTTATATTAATTACCGCATCGGCATTTAAACTAATTGCATCATTAATCATTCTCTCTAATGCTTGTTCGCGAGCATCTGCTTGCAACCTTGTATACTCTTCAATTTCACCTCCTACGATATTTTTCAGCGCTGCAAAAATATCTTTCCCTAAATTTCGTGCTCGTACAGTACTACCTCTTGCTATTCCTAAAATATCGGTTATTTCTTTGTTCGGGATATTTTCAGAAGTTGTTATAATCATAATAATCACCTCATAATACTATTAATTTTTTCCTAAATCTACCCATCATCCCACAAATAAGAAACTCCACGAATGTGGTACTTGAATTACTTTAAAAGTAGCATCTTCTTGGTTTGAGTAAAGTTAATAGTTTCTATTCGATATAGATAAACACCTGCAGTAACTGGTTGACCAAAATTATCAGTAGCATTCCATTGTACTGATTTAAAGCCAGATAATTGCTCACTTGCAACAAGGTTATTAATAACTCTACCCATTATATCATAAATTGTGATACTAACCAAACCATCTCCTGGTAAGTCATATCGTAGTGTTGTGACTGGGTTAAATGGGTTAGGATAATTATAAATATTGTTTAAACTAAAATTATCAATTCTTTTAATTGCTACGTTTGAATTGTCAAATACTGATATCGCATCTAGTAATTCCCCATTAAAATCAAATAGAGCTTGATTTTCCCAGGGGCTTCCAAATTGGTTCGTTGATATCCAATCAGGGGCCCAATAACAAATACCCAGTCCATAATCATGTTCATCCACAAGTGCAATTAAATCATAAAGGAATGAAAATTGCCCCTCTTCACTTGCTTCATAGTTTTCAAGTAATTGACTCTCAAGACCCAAAATATTATTAGTATAATCGTTCCATTGTAGTGTAAATGGATATGCAGTTTCAACTATCAATACTGGCTTTTGAAACTCATTGCTAAGCGCATTCATATTCTGGTTTAAATTATTTAATGTCCCATGCCACATTGGATAGTATGAAATACTCAAAATATCAATATCAACACCCTGCACAATTAGATTATTAAAAAACCAATCACCGCCACTACTGACATGCGAAATAATTTTTAATGTATCCTGAGTACCTAATGCTCTATTTACTCCTTCTATAGCATGGATAAATAATTCTCGTAATTTATTCCATTGAGAATCATTATTAGATTCATCACAAACATATCCATCCGGCCATAATAAACCACAATCAGTTTCATTACCAATTTGTACATATTTTGGCAAAGTGTTTTGATTTTTTAATTTAGTTATTACATGATGACTATATTGCTCTACACTATCACATAGAGTTTCAAAATTTAAATTTACCCAGGCAGAGGGTTTAGTTTGGCTTGAGGGGTCTGCCCAAGTATCAGAGTAATGAAAATCTAGCAATAAATCTAAACCTACACTATTTGCCCTATATGCTATTTCAAGAACACTTTCTAAATTATTATAGTTCAACGATGGTGTGTGCCAAATTTTAATTCTGGCAGTATTAATACCTTTATCTTTAAATATTTGAATTGGGTCAATTTGAATTCCATTTTCATAGAAAACTCCTCCATTATCTTCTACCTGCTTTAGCATAGATATATCAACCCCATTGATAAATTGATTACTTCTAAGAAGCGATGATAAAATAAGAATTACAATAAGAATATATCTTTTCATATCAAAATCTACCCATCATCCAATAAACAAAAAACCCCACGAATGTGGGGGGACCGAAGAAATAAAATATTTTGTTCTATAAAAGCTAATTGATATTCACTTCTCCATCAAACTTTTTAACAAGCGAAGATTCAAATGGAAGACAGTATGATATATGTCTAAAGTATTCTGAATTTATATCCCACAAAATTGTTTCACTGCATTCTATATCTAAAAGACTTTGATAATTTGGTGATATAGCAAACAGATCGATGAATAATGAATCCTCACTATATTTATATGTACCAATTAAATTTCGATTTACAGTTATTGATTTTGTTTCAAAATTGAAACAAGGACTCCCATTACATTGCTCCTCGCTATTTTGTGTTGCTTCTTCTAGGTCGTATATTTCTCCATCAAGGGTAAATTGGTATCCATCATCATCAAGTGTCATACAGTCATCGCTTGTTTCGCCTGAAGATGAGGCAAATTCACAAGGAAACCAAAACCCTATAATTGTATTTTCATTTCCTAGATTGGCATTATTTTCAATATTATTATTTTGGTCTGTACAGCTTAATATTTTAAATACTATCAGAAGAAGACTAAAATTAATTATAAATACTAAAATAAATTTTCCCATATCCAAATCTACCAATCATCCTACAAACAAAAAACTCCACGAATGCGGGGCTAAATAATATTTTCAATATAAATTAACCATCTCAATTGATTTTATTTTGCTATTCTAAATCCAAAATGGTCATTACCTTTAAATTGTTCATCTTCTGCTCTTGCTGAGGCCTTTAATGGTGTTTGATGATAATTCCAAGATCCCCCTCGCCTAACCTTAAGTCCTGAATACTCAGTATTAACAGGGTCTGTAGAATTATCAGAATTAT
>CAZLPW010000164.1:0-2882 GCA_964561495.1 uncultured bacterium
CTGAGAGTAAAACGCGGCAACCCAAAACGGAATCAGTTTCTACCATTCCTCCATCTGACTGCATGACAAATAAAGGTTTATTGGAAAACTTCTGATTAAAATTTTGCAAATATTTTTGGATAGGCAGATTTAAATAGGCATCAAGACAAGTGGTTTGGCCACGGTCGACAAATTTGATTTGAGAAAGAACTTCACTAGAAAGAGAAATATTCTTAAATCCAAATTCCTGTGCCAATTTTTTTACAATTTTCTCATGATCTGGAAAGGCATAGGCATGCATGAAAACGACAGCCAGACTTTCTATCCCCTTTTGTCTGAGGCTGAAAAGTAGTCGTTGTCTCGCAAAGCCCAGACCAATCATACGGCCATGCGCTATTTGACGACCATGAGGTGTGAATTAAACAACTGTTTTCATCAGAAAGACTGGTACCTCCATCAAACATCAGATCGAAATTAGTTACATTTGAAATATCCCAACTCGAAAGGTCATTATTAAATAACTGCGCTCCATGAAACATGTAACTCATATTTGTCACATTTGACACATTCCAAGAGGAAAGGTCTTGATTAAAACTATCTGCTTGAGTTAGAAAGGCGAACATATTATTTACACTAGATACATCCCAAGTAGAAATGTCCGCGTTGAAATTAAAAGCATTCCAGAACATTGCAGCCATATTTATAACATTAGATACGTTCCAACTTGACAAGTCTTGATTAAAAGCTGTAGCCCAATGAAACATTTGATGCATATTCGTAACGTTTGAAACATCCCAAGTAGAAATATTTCCATTAAATTCATTTGCGCTATGAAACATATCTGCCATACTTGTGACATTGGACACATTCCAGTCAGAAAGATCTGTATTGAAAACTGTTGCATTGCGAAACATATTACTCATACTTGTAACGTTTGAAACATTCCAATTGGATAAATCTTGATTAAAATTCTGGGCATTCTTGAACATGTTATTCATAATTGTAACATTTGCTACATCCCATGAAGAAATATCATGATTAAAAGGTGTACTTTCGAACATCCAACCCATATTCTCTGCATTTGAAACATTCCAGTTCGATATATCACCATCAAACTGACTAAATAAAAACATTTCGTAAAATTGCCTTACACTTGAAACATCCCAGGTTGAAAGATCAAAGTTGAAGTTTGTTCCACTAAATGCAACACTCATATCGGTAACACTGCTTACATCCCAAGAGCTCAGATCGCTGGTAAAACTACTTGCGCCCTGAAAAATTCTGTGCATGCCAATTACGTTTGAAACATTCCAAGAACTCAGATCGCTAGTGAAATTTGCGCAACCTGCAAATAGTACACTCATATCTGTAACATTACTTACATCCCAACCTGATAAGTCACTCGTAAAGGCTGTACAACTGCTAAAAAGTGCATGCATGGCAGCTACATTAGAAACATCCCAGTTAGATAGATCCTGATTGAAGACGTAGCATTGATCAAACATACCAGTCATATTTAATACATTAGAAACATCCCAATTGCTTATGTCGCTATTAAATGTAGTTTTAAATTGAAATAAAAAACTCATATCAGTGATAAGGGAGACATCCCAGGAATTGATTTCACCATAAGTGGTCAATGCGGTTCCATTATCATCGACCCACAGATCTACTGCAGTTTGGAGTTCTTCTTTTGTCTGAGGCTGAAAATCAGTAGTCGTTGTTGTGCCCCGAGTGAGCGCCATCACCATACAAACATTGTCCACAGTGTTTGCCATTGTTATGGTTGCGTTCTGATCTGATAGATCAATCGTACCACACGAGGTTTCACTTGCGCCTTCATCGTTGACCTTGGTCTCACAATATTCAGTTCCGTTTAGGGTGTAATCAAAGTTCGAAGTGTCAGTCGATGTTAGGACACAGGTTGAGCTAGCTTCATCCCATGCGCCACCAAAAAGCGGTCCACAGTATGATGCATAGTCAGCAAGCTGCAGAGTTCCATTAGCAGCGACACACGAGTCACCATCGATCGTTCCACCAAGCATGCCACAGTAATAGCTAAAGGACAGCAGCGTCTGAGTCTCGGATATAGTTGTACCAGTAGTGGCGGTATAAACCGCTGAACCAGTTCCCGTAGCTAGGGCGTCACCATCACAGTTAGAATTAGAGTATGCAGTTATACCCGATGTCCAGTCACCGATTAAGTCTTGTCCGTGAACCTGAACCAATACACTGGAAGAAATCATAAGAATAAAAGAAAGCTGCCTTGCCGATTTGGCAATACCAGCCGCGAATTGATTTGAACGTATCATTTATTAACTCCTTTGATTATAAATTTATTTTAACAAAATCATTTTTTTAGTTTTTCTAAAGTCTCCTGCCTCTATGGTGTATATATACATACCCGCAGAAACCATTGAGCCCTGATCATTTGTAGCGTCCCAGACAATAGTCTTGTAGCCAGCAGACTGCGTGCTATTCACTAGGGTCTTGACTTTTCTGCCCATGATATCATATACACTAAGCTTCACAATATTATCCTGAGGCAATTGATACTGAATCTTCGTAATTGGATTAAACGGATTCGGGTAGTTTTGCTTTAGAGCATATACATCAGGAACTGGATCGCCGCCAATCCCAAGCACCGAGCTTCCTACTCGTACTATAAGATCAGAACCAACCGAGATGGTGATGATATCGTCATCACCAACAGATCTTAGATCATGATAGAAGCCACCACCATCAAGGCTGTAGCCTACCTCGTATTCTTCTGGCACATCTGTTATCGTCCAACCAAGGGCCGCCTGAGACTCACTTGACTCAAGAGAAATCCTCCACTCGTAGAAACCAGACTCTGGTAGATCAGAGCGAATATCTTTTACAAACTTATCCCCAAAAGGGTG
>CAZLPW010000165.1:0-1838 GCA_964561495.1 uncultured bacterium
TATAATAATTCAAAAGTAATATATAATATATCAGAAAACATTGGAGGCTTCCAATTTATTGTTGATGGTGCTAATATTAATGATGCTTCTGGTGGTGATGCAGAAGATGCAGGCCTTATAGTTTCTACGAATAACAGTTCTGCTTTAGGTGTTTCTTTCACTGGAGGTTTTGTTTCAGCAGGTTGTGGAGTTTTAACAATACTAGATTTATCTAATACAGCTACTGGATTAAGTGAGATAGTTTTCTCTAATAATAATCCTGAACCTGAAGGAATTGATGTCAGCTATTATAATCCCGCAGACAATTGTCCTGAAGGTACAGTCAATCAATGTGGTTTTTGTGACCAACCTGATCCCATAGAAAATTATGATTGTGAAGGTAATTGTTTATTAGAATTTGATTGTGCAGGTGTTTGTGGAGGTGATGCTGTTGAAGACTGTACAGGTGAGTGTAATGGTGCTGCAATTGTTTGTGGTGGCGTATGTGAAATAGATCCACTAGACCAAGACATGGATGGTTTGTGTGATGGTACAGATGCAGATGGTGATGGCGAGTGTGATGTTGATTATACTGGTCAATGTGATGGCGATGATGATTGTATTGATGTTAACGATGATGGGAATTGTGAGCAGGGTATTATTTCAGCTGGTTGTGATTTACCTTTAAATACATTTTATTTACATAACAATTCTGAAGTTTGGTATAATGTTGACTTTGATATTGGAGGTTTCAGCTGGTTTTTACAACAAGATGATGGATCTCCCATTAATATTAATGATTATGTTTTGGTTGATATGCATTCTGATTCTTTAGAAGCTGATGTTTTCAATGTTACAATAGATGAAAGTGGCGGTACAGATGTACTTTCAGTTTTAGCTGCTTATGATGGTTACCTATCTGCAGGCTGTGGAACTCTTCTTACTCTAGATTTAGATGGTATCCCCCAGAGTGGTGGAGGAGATTGGGATTTTTGGGGTGCTCCTCCAGACTTTAATCATGAGACTGTTTATTATTATGAGGGTTGTGGCTTAGTAGATGATTGTGGTGTTTGTGGTGGTGATAATTCATTTTGCAATTATACGCTTAATGGAGGTTGTGATTTGCCAGCTATGAATACAATTTATTTATCTAATCAAAATGAAGTTTGGTATAAAGTTAATTTTGATATTTCAAGTTTCCTTTGGAAAGTAGAAGGAGGTATTGTTTACAATGTTTATGGAGGTGATGCTGATTCAGTATTTGCATTAGGAACTATGTCAAATGGAACTCAAGTAACAGGTAATGGATTTGGTAATATTATTGAGACAGATGCATATGATGAAAATGGTAATCCAATGTCTTGTGGGACATTAGTTAATTTAGAATCTGATAATGATATAAGTTTATTGTATGATATTATTTTTCAAGATCAAAATGGTGTTGGAAAAAATGTTGAGTTTTTAGATTATGCTAATTGTGAATGTGAAGATATAGAAAATTGTTTTGATTGTCAAGGAACTTGTAATGGTACTGCTAGTCTAGATTGTTTGGGCAATTGTAATGGAATTGCAGTTATAGATGAGTGTGGTATATGTGGTGGTGGAGGTATTACAGATCAGTGTGGTGTTTGTGATGAAGATTCTAGTAATGATTGTGTTCAAGATTGTTTAGGTGAATGGGGCGGTAGTACAGAACTTGATTGTAATGGTGATTGTAATGGAACTGCAGTCATAGATGACTGTGGTGATTGTGTAGGTGGCAATACAGGCAGTGAAGCTTGTTCAGAGGCAGAATTAACTGGATGTGATTTACCTCTTGATACTATTCATCTTACAGACATTGGTGAAATTTTTTATAA
>CAZLPW010000165.1:1848-2746 GCA_964561495.1 uncultured bacterium
AGATATCGATGAAGATAATATATGCGATGATGTAGATGATTGTGTTGGTATTATAGATGAATGTGGTATATGTAATAATGAAAGTTTATGTTTAATAAGTGGATGTGATTTACCTGAGAATCATATATATTTAAATAATAATTCAGAGGTTTGGTATAATATTACTAGCGATGATATAGCAGGTTTTCAATTTAATATAGATGGAGCTACAGCTTCTGGAGCATCAGGAGGTATTGCAGAAACTACTGATGGATGGTCAATTCAAGCGAATGGAAATATCGTATTAGGTTTTTCATTTACTGCAACACCGATTCCTGCTGGATGTGGAACACTTACAATACTTGAGTTGGTAGGACAAGCAACAGGATTAAGTAATATTGTTTTTTCTGATCCACTTCAAATTCCGATAGTTGTAGACTATTATGTGCAAACAACTTGCAGTGAAGATTTAGATGATGACGGTATATGTGATGATGTAGATGATTGTATTGTTGAAGAAGGTATGAGTCAAGAATGTGGTTGTAATCTTGGAGTTGTTGAAGGTGAATGTGATTGTGATGGTAATGTTTTAGATGAATGTGATGTTTGTGGTGGTGATGGTATTTCAGAAGGTGAATGTGATTGTGATGGCAATGTTTTAGATGAATGTGGAGAATGTGGAGGTGATGGTATTCATGATGGTGAATGTGATTGTGCTGGTAATGTTTTAGATTGTTTAGGTGAATGTGGTGGTAATGCAATTGAAGATTGTGCAGGAGTATGTCAAGGAAATTCACTTACAGATCAGTGTGGTGTTTGTGATGAAGATTCTACTAATGATTGTGTTCAAGATTGTTTAGGTGTATGGGGTGGTGATGCAGATGTAGATTGTATGGGTGTTTGTGATGGTTTGTCAGTT
>CAZLPW010000166.1:0-2728 GCA_964561495.1 uncultured bacterium
TAACTAAGCTAAAAATAATCCATATATAGCTAGAAAATATTCACTTTATCATGCCGATGTCAGATAAAGTTCTCCGCGCCATAAACAAAGGTAGGAGAAAAGCTGGTCTAAAACCAATTAGAAGAAAAGGCACGACAAAAGGAGAAGTTAGAAAAACTGCTAGACGAGCTTATGAGCCAAAAAAATCCTCAATCAAAAACACAATAAGAAAAAATATGCGTGGACATGAGGCTAAAGGATCTGGATCATGGAAAAAAGGAGCAAAATGTTAGTTGCCTTTCAAACAAAAACCTAAATCGGTTTCGGATTACCAAAATAATCTGTTTATAGCTGTTCAAGATATTTGGACTGAAATGTATGTTGATGAGTTGCCTCCAGCGGAAATTGAATTTATCATAAAACGTGATGTGGAGGAGGTTATGGATGATATGAGAAGATGGGCTTTGAAGGATCTGCATGAACAAACATCTTATCATAAACGCAAACTGCGTTAATTTTGTCCTTTTGTGCAAATTGCAAATCAAAAACTGAGCTGAGAAGCTCAAAATTCATAAGAAATTTCGTGCCTAGAGTTTGTCTTTTACTGGAAAAGTTTGCGACTAGGAAAGAAACTGGAGCTTTTTAAGAAGGAATAGACACAATTCGCAAACTATTCTAATACCTATTCATTCATGGATTTTGACTTGCAAACTATGTTCTAGGCGTGTCGCAAGCTTCCTAAATGTGCAAATTATCGAATATACTCTCAAATGGCGTATCTATTACGCTATTCACGCCTACAATATATGCTATCTGTGGTTTTAAAACAATAGTGTAATACGCCATTCGGTTTTACTGTTTTGAATAACACTAACCTAAACGCTCCAGAAAAATATAGTGAAGCTTTGAAGGAGTTAACATTAACTGAATAGTGCCGAAAATTTTTTGAAGAAAATAAAATGAGAGAGAGTTCTGTTATATTAAATCCACTTAAAGATATCATCAGTCATGATAATTACAGATCGTCCTCCACTGGTATGAATTGTTTCGCTTCTCCTCAAGTTCGTTTCTCTCCTACTAGATCCATCCAATCATCTCTCAAAGTATAGAAATAACTAGAGTATAAAAAAATAGCTTAGGCATTTACGCCTAAGCTTGAGTGATGAATTGTTTTACTTGTTTGCGTTATGAACTTTCAGCATGGCAATCGTGCTAATTGGCACGATAAGTGCGGAAAGGATAACACCTAGAGTTGCAAGATCTTCCATAAAGTCTAAAAAATTCTATTGTTATTATGATGGATCATTATATGGTTATGAATGACTCATGCTAACCTTTTGCTCTAACTTGGATATTCTCTCGCATAATTTGTTCAGTTGCTTTAGTTGCCAAAATTGCAATCCAAGAATAAAACTCGCCATTGTGCCAATTAAAATCATTTCAGTTTCCATGATTATTATCCGTAAATAAAAATATCCGTTATGGTTGCTCCAGAACTTGAAGGAGTTGCCCATTTCATTTTAACAGCTTCTGCGGAATCGACAGTTAAAAGATCACCGTCAGATGCTCCGCCAATAGCTAAAGCAATATTATCAGTTGCGTTTCTAGTGTGAATATCTCCAGCAACTCCTAATGTTAAACCCGCATCCGTATTTGCAACCCAATTTAATCCCGTTGCTTGAGTTGAATCAGCGGATAAAATAAACGAATTAGCTCCAACTGGCACTCGTACATTTGATGTTGAATATCCATGAAGATCTCCTTTTGTAGTTAAATCCGTACCTTCTCCAGTTTCATAAAGATTACCGTTAAAGCTCATCCGAAAATCCCCTTCTTCAATAACATATAGATAACTAATGCTCCAGCTAAAACTCCAACTATCATAACATACCATGGTATTCCATCAGAAGTTCCGTCATGCTTATGCTGTCCGAGTTGAATTAATTTTGCGTGAATATCTGCACGTTCATCAATCGCTTTTTGTGATCTAGTTTCTAAGATTTGCCTATGTTTGTAAGCTTCATTGATTTGTTCTTGATGTGAAATATCGGTTATATCTTGGCGTGTCACTATAACACCTAAATCGGTTGCATCTTTTCCCATCTTTGTCATGTCTTTTCCCATTTTAATTAATTGTTGAGTTTGTTTTGGGTATAAGGTTTCAAAAGCGGTATTTTTTGGTTTGTTCACAACTGGTTCAGGTACTATTCCTTTTGATAAATAATAATCAACTGCACTAGGGGTTAAAGGTAAAACTTGTCCATAGAGTTGATACATTTTTGTAGTTTGTGCTTTTGTAGGAGAAACCAAAACTTGAATCGGATTTTTTGGTTCAGATGTTGCGATATTTGTTATAGGATCGGGAGCTGTTGCTATTGTAGTTGCTCCTCCTTGAATATTTGCCCAAAATTCTCCTAGTGGATCATCCCAAAATCCCATTATATTTTCACCTTTTTCATTGTAATTAATGCTAAAACAATAGCTATTAATCCAATTATCAGATTAGAATCAATCTTAAACTTTGGCACGACTTCAATTTTTTCTCTTATTGGTTCGGTTATGGCGTGAGCTGGATTGAAGAAATTACCTATTGTTTTCTGAACTGGAGCGGTCATATCATGGGTATGAACTGGTAAAATATTTCCAACTGCATTAGTAAAAGGAACTCCGTAAGATTTGATTTGTGTCATTATGCCAAACATTATTTTTTCAATCTCCTAAATAGATAAATTCCGATTAAGAAAATTAT
>CAZLPW010000167.1:0-2653 GCA_964561495.1 uncultured bacterium
CGTAACCTGAGCAATCGCTATCTTTATATAAATAGGTTCCATAATATGGCTGAATCTTGGTATCTGGAGTAGCCACAGTTCTGTTGCCTTCGTCTGAGCAAGTAATAAATAAAGTAAAACCCAAAGCTACATATATATATTTAAAATTCACGTTAACTGCATATACATATTAAGATGTTATAGATTAAATTTAGTCAAATATAAATCTTATGTTGAGGTCTTTATGATACTTAAAAACAAATTCGGATTTTTTTGGATAGTAATTTTAATTTTTCTATTTTGTTCATGTGGTGATAAAAAAGAAGAATCCTATTACCCAAATTGGAGCTCCATCGGAGAAGGTTTAAACTCAGAGGTAAGTAAAAATGTGCTAACAGAATTTGTAGGCTCAACTAAATGTCCCTACTGCCCCGCAGCAGATGCACAACTTTTAAGTTATTTTGATAGTAGTAGTGATAATTATGTTGGGACAGAAATAGCAAGTAAATGGTATCTGATCAATTACCATACGTATTCACCTACTCGCGGAGATCCAATGTATGAATTTCATAGAGGAACTTCATTAACAGGTGAGGATGACTATTGCTACGTTCGTTTCGAAGAGGGAAGCTGGTACAGCTTGAGTGGGGTACCAACAACCTATACGAATGGAGTGTGGAGCAATATTAATTCTGAAATGGCAGTCGCGCCCATGCAAGAGCAGACGCCTTTACTAATTAATCTTGAAGGAACAACTATCGAAGGCTCTGAGATTGATGTTAGAATTTCTATTAAGAGTAGTAAAGATATGAGTTCCAGCGATTCACTACATCTATTTATCTGCTCAACGATTGATAATGTAAGCTATACAGGATCTAATGGTGAACCTTATCATCAGGATGTCTTTTTAGGGTGGATTAATGAAGGCCTTAGTGGTGAAATGATTTCAATTGGGAAAGAAGAAATCATAAAAGATTACTCTTGGGAGATGCCTTCTAATTGGCCACAAAATAATTATGAAACCAGTTGGTCTCAAGTTGAGTGGGATGAATCTAATCTTGCAGTTGTAGCTTTTATTCAAAATAAATACACCAAAGAAGTACTCCAGGTATCAGGGATAAAATAATTAATTTGATTTCTCATTTTAAACATTGTTTGGATTAAAACAATAAATAAAAATCATAATTGTTTGTATAAGAATTGACCATAAAAACATCAAATATTTTGAACCAATTATTGATTATCAATTTAGTTTTATAATATTTTTATTTATAGTAACTGATTTCTGTTTTATTCTTTTTTTTACAAAATTAATATTTCTTATAAAAATCGTATTATAGGAGTCAAAATTCTTTTCCTCCAGCGGGACTAATTCATTATCAGGATAGATGTATTTATAAGGATAGAATCCATGTTCTTTTATAATTAAAATTGTTTCATTTTCATCATAATCATATTGTAGGCTTGAACCATTTAATTCTATAATGATAACATTTAGGTTTGGATTTTTTAAGGTCTCTATCCCACCTAATAACACCTGTTTTTCATAACCTTCAACATCAATTTTAATTAGACTAATATTTTGTTCTGAAATCAATAATTTATCTAAAGTAGTTACTTTTATTAATTCACAATTATCATCTGAAACTTGATCAATAATTCTATTCATACTCCCCATATTATTAGAAAAAAATAACTCACCTTCGGAATCAGAGATACCTAAATTATGCAACTCTACATTTCTCAATTTATTTAATTCAATATTCATACTTAATCTATCGTAGGTTTTTTTTACTGGTTCAATAGAAATAGATTTAGAATGACAAATACCACTTGAAATCATTGTATAATGTCCGTGATTAGAGCCGACATCGATAAATAAATCTTTATCTCTCAAATAATGAATCAAAAAAATTGATTCTTCATAATCATCAATTAAAAAATAATAATTGCCAATTATACCACTATCACCCAGAGATAGATAATATCTTAAATCATTTACCCACTTTATTTTTATAGGTCTCTGAAATAACCTGATTTTTAAATTAATATAAATATATTTGATAATTCCAATTAAAGGATTTTTAACTAGTGGGTGTCTTACAAATTGTAAATATCGGGTTAATATTTTTTTTTTAATTTTCACAAGATATCTTCTCAAATCATTATAAAATCAATTATTTAATATATCCACCTTATAAAAATTACTCAACTGTGACCCCGCGAATAGCCAAAGATTCCAAAAATTACTCAAAACCATTATCAAAGAATAGATTCAGTTTATGATAAAATTTATAGATCCCTAATAGAGAATGATTTTAAGATTGATAAGGATAGAGCAATAGTTGATTATTAAAAAATAGAATTTTACCCTATTTATGAATCTTTATATCCAGAATATTTAACAAAAAACAAGCACTTGATTGGGCTTTTTCTTTGTCTTAACTTAGCTTTTAGATTACAGATAGTTGTAATCTCAACCACTAAATTGCTATGTGGTGCAAATTACTGATATAAAATAACTCAAATAGAATTTTGGGATCTACGACCAGAAATTAATTTAATGCAATCAACAATAGGAATATCAATATGGCGACTTTGATTTTGCGGGATACATACCGCGCATTGGTAGAAGAAATGGAATCTCTCGATAAATTAAGGAGAGAAACTTCAT
>CAZLPW010000168.1:0-2636 GCA_964561495.1 uncultured bacterium
TTCCGCCCGGAGCCACATCAAACCCCTTCGGAAACGTTGGGGTTTTTTGTTTGTGGTGCGATAGTGAATTTATGTTAAAAAAGCTTCTAAGTGACTAAAAACGTCACTGATACGTCACTGACATATTACTAATTCAATGACAAATATTCAACTAGAATCAACCCCCCCTATACCCTTAAACGAAGGGGGTGGGCAACGATATATAAGAGGTACACCCATTCTAAAATATATTTTTGAAATTCTGCGAAGAGATATTAAATTCATCCTCATGCGAAAATTAATTCTTATAATATCAACTCTCTCATTTATTTATTCTCAATGTGATGATGGATATGCTATAAATCCATATCCCATTTGGCCTGGAGAAGATGACTGTATGCCTAGTGAATTTTTATTTTATATACCTAACGATGCTCCAATGGCATTTTATCTATTTGAAAATATTACTATTGGGAATAATGAAATAACATCAGATGATTGGGTAGGAATTTTCAATGGGGATATTTGTGTTGGTGCAAGAAAATATATAGCTTCAAATTGTGGTGGTGAAATATGTGACATCCCTGCAATTGGTGATAATGGTTCTCTGATGACTGATGGATATATGTTAGCTGGGACAATACCTTCGTTTAAAATATTTGAATCTTCAACAGGTACATATTATGATGCTACACCCTCTGAGGATTTTCCATGGTATAATTTAGGTATGTATCTTACTGATTCTTTACATGCAGTAGAACCACCACCTAGTAATGTTTATGGATGTATGGATACAGAAGCATGTAATTATGAACCCGATGCTACTGTAAACGATGAATCATGTTGGTATCCTAATGAAGGTTGTGAATGTGATGATGGTGAAGGTTCAATACTTGATTGTAATGATGAATGCGGAGGAATAGCTCAAATAGATAGCTGCGGTATCTGTTCAGGAGGAAATACAGGTGTTCCTAACAATCAATGTGAAGTAATAGTAGATGGGTGTCAACTCCCAATCAATACAATTGGTTTTGTTCCTAAAAAGATGGATGAAACATGGGGAAAAATAATTTATAATGTTGATAGTCCTATTGCAGGGTTTCAATTTAATATACATAATTTATTTTATACGCCACATTCTCAATTAGGCTTATTTTACGGTGGTGTAGCTGAATATGAACAATTTAGTTTAATTCACACTACGCCAGGTTCACTAGTATTGGGATTTAATTTATTTGGAAATATGATTACTGAACCATGTGGTCAATTAACTTATATTAGTTATGAAAATGATTTTGACACTAATTCTGACCAAGTATATATTGATGATGTCATTTTTGCTAATCATATTGGAAATGAAATTAATATGTCTTTTTATGATACATGTATAAATGATAATTATGATTGCAATGGTATATGCTTTGGAACTGCATATATTGATGCATGTGGAAATTGTACAGAGGGATTAACTGGTGAAAATGACTGTTTAGATGGCTATATGGATTGTTATGGTAATATTGGTATTGATGCTGACCTTGATGTAGTTGAAGATTGTTTTGGTGTTTGTGATGGTGATGCTGTTGTAGATGAATGCGGTGAATGTGGTGGTGATGGAACTAGTTGTCAAACTCTTGGTGATTTAAACAATGATGGTAATATTGATGTTATTGATATTGTTAATCTTGTTAATACTGTATTAGCATGGACATATAATCCACTGGGTGATATGAATGAGGATGGTACCAATGATGTTGTTGATGTAGTATAGCTTGTTAATTTGGTTTTGTATGGGGATGATGATTACTTAGAATGTGGTGATACAGTAGAATTATTTGGACAGGTTTATGATGTTGCTACAACTACAGAATTAGATTTGTCTAATACTAATTTAGTTGGAGAGGTAATCCCAGCAAGTATTGGGTGTTTAATAAATTTAACTTATATAAATTTAGAAAATTGCCAATTAGAAGGAAATATTCCTGAAGAATTAGGCAATCTTACAAATCTGGAAGAATTAGAATTAACAGATAATTCTCTTGTTGGTAGCATTCCTGTAAGTATCACTAATCTAACTTAAAAGAAATTAAATTAACTCGAAACTTAATAACAGATATTCCTCCTCAGTTAGGAAACTTATTATCCTTAGAGCATTTAGAACTACAAGATAATCTTATATCAAACATTCCATCTCAAATAGGTAATTTAACTAATATATATGAATTGCATCTTAGTAAAAACCCTCTGACTTCATTACCTGAATCTATATGCAATGTTGGTTCTTCTAATTCATGGACTTATATAGCTGTAGATTTGTGCTGTCTTGATGAATATTTCGATTATGAATGCATCGATGATTTTGATAATCAATTTATTATGAACTTTTGTCCGTAATTATATTAACTTAACACTTTAAGTTATAAAAAACCCTCTAAAAATAGAGGGTTTTTTATTATTGGAGGAGATATTACCCAATCAATTACTAACCAACTTTAGAAAATTGATCTTCTTCTGTACTACCTTTCATTGCTACTGTATCATTCTTACCTTGCGTGATTGTATTTTGAACTTTATCAAAATATCCAGTACCAACAAAACCTTGATGCTTAGTAGATCTAAAACCATCTTTTTCACTTTCAAACTCTTTTTCCTGCATATTA
>CAZLPW010000169.1:0-2634 GCA_964561495.1 uncultured bacterium
AAGATGTTTTTATTGTGCAATCTACTAATCCTCCATCTAATAATATTTGGGAATTACTTTTAATTTTAGATGCAGCTAAAAGGGCATCTGCAAAATCAGTAGTAGCCGTTTTACCATATTTTGGATATGGTAGACAAGATAGAAAAGATAAACCTAGAGTGCCTATTTCAGCGAAATTATTTTTAGATTTGTTAAGTGCCGTAGGAGTTGATAGAGTTGTTTCTATGGATTTACATTCTCCTCAAATTCAAGGTTTTATAAATGTCCCATTTGATCATTTATATTCTAGAATTGCATTATTTGATAAGCTAAAAAAACTAGGCTTGAATGAAGCTAATGGTGTTGTTTTAGCTCCAGATGTTGGAAGTGCTAAAATGAGTCAAGCTTACGCAAAAACTCTTGGAATTAGTTTTGCTATAATTGATAAAAGGCGTCCTAAAGCTAATAAAGCGGAAGTTGTAAATTTGATAGGAAATTTAAATAATAAGCATGTTTTAATTATAGATGATATGATAGATACAGCTGGGACTACATGCAATGCAGCAGAAGCCGCAATGGAACATGGAGCACAATCAGTGATTGCCGTAGCTACACATCCTGTTTTATCTGGTCCTGCTGTAGAAAGATTATCAAAATCAGCAATAAAACATGTTATTGTATCTAATACTATTGAGCTTTCTGAAAAACAAATTTTTGAAAAATTAGAAATTATATCAGTTTCTAACGTATTTGGAGAAGCCATTAATAGAATTGTTAATGGAACTTCTCTAAGTTCGTTATTTAAATAAAAGGAGAAATTATGGCTGATGAGTATAAAATTGAAGTACACAAAAGAGAAACAAGCAATAAAAAAAGTGATTTAAAAACACTTAGAAAAGAAAAAAAAATTCCAGGTGTTTATTACTCTTTTGATTCTCGAAATAGTTCACCTTTATATATTGAAAAAAAATCATTTATAGAAGCTGGTAAATCTGGTGCTAAAATTTTCAACATTGCTGTTGGAAAAGAAAATAAAAATGTAATTTTTAAATCAATTCAATATCATCCAGTAACTGATGAAATTCTGCATGTTGATTTGTATGGTGTTGACATGAAAAGAGCTGTTATTGTAAAGGTGTTAATAAACTTAATTGGGACTGCAAATGGTGTAGCTGCTGAAGGTGGTGTCTTGGTGCAATCATTAAATGAAATTGAAATTGAATGTTTGCCTTCAGATATACCTGACACAATTGATGTGGATGTTACTCACTTAAATTTAGGTGATGCCTTGAAAGTTTCAGATATTGAAGTTGATAGCAAATTAGAAATTAAAACTGCATCTGAACAAACTATAGCATCTGTAACTCATGCGATGAAAGAAGAAGATTTAACTCCTGTTGGTGAAGAAGATGAAGAGTTTATGGAAGAAGGAGAAGGTGATGCTGAAACTTCTGAAGATAGCCCTGAAGGAGATTCTTCAAGTGAAGATAGTAAAGAAAATGATGAAAAATCTGAAGGATAATAAATGAATTTTATTATTGGGCTAGGAAATCCTGGGGACCAATATAAATCAACAAAACATAATTTTGGGTTTTGGATTATTGATAAGTTAGTGGAAGAACGCTCTTTAAAAATTAAAGCTGGAAAAGGTGATTATGTTTTTGCAAAAGATAAAAATAATGTTTTTGCAAAACCAACAAGTTATATGAACAATAGCGGAATTGCTATTAAAGAGTTACTCAGTTATTATAATGAAACCGCAGTTGAAAACATAATCATAATCTATGATGACATAGATATTAGTTTAGGTAATATTAGATTTAAAACAGAGGGATCTGACGGCGGACACAATGGAATTAAATCTATTATTTATCATCTTCAAAAAGATGTTTTTAATAGGTTGAAAATTGGGATTGCTACAAATATGGAAATGAGGCCATCAGAAAAATATGTTTTAAAACCTTTTCCTAAAAAATTTAATAATGAAATTGAGCAAGTTATAAATCGTGCAGTAAATGCTGTTGATTTTTATTTGCAACATGGAATGATAAAAACAATGAATAATTTTAATAAAAAGGATCAACATAATGAATAATTTGTTTTATGTACTAGGTGCAGGTGTAATAGCAATGATATTTTCTTTTTGGAAAACACAATGGATTAATAAACAAGAAGAAGGTAATGACAAAATGAAAAAAATTGGTAAAGCTATAGCTGAAGGTGCCATGGCTTTTCTTAAAGCTGAATATCGAGTATTATCAATTTTTGTATTTGTTGTTGCAGTTTTGTTGGCCTTAGCAGCTAGAAGCCAAGGGGACTCGATGCTAATATCATTATCATTTCTTGTAGGTGCATTGGCATCAGGTTTAGCAGGATTTTTAGGAATGAGAGTTGCTACAAAAGCAAACAATAGAACTACGAATGCTGCTCAGTCTGGTTTAGCTAAAGCATTAAATGTTGCTTTTATTGGTGGGTCTGTTATGGGTCTAAGTGTTGTGGGTCTTGGTGTATTAGGTGTTACTGGTTTATATGTTTTATATGATTCTATGGCGTGGTTTGATGATAATGCAAAATTAATTCAAACTTTGACAGGTTTTTCTTTAGGAGCATCATCAATTGCTTTATTTGCAAGAGTTGGTGGTGGAATTTATACTA
>CAZLPW010000170.1:0-2630 GCA_964561495.1 uncultured bacterium
ATCTACTTCCAGAATCAATAAGCAGTAACCTAGTCGCCGATGTTACTAACCCGAAAGTGGATAGTTTAAGTCAAACCATTAGCGCTGACAACTCATTTATTGATTTTTTCTTTTCTGAGCCAGTTTACACTGACCAAGATGATAATCCACTGGTGCCAGACGATTTTAATGTCAGTCTAACAACTATTGCTTCTTCAAGTGCGACAGAAGTATCAATCGTAGGTCTTTCCAACGCAGAAAATGGCAACCCTCTTCAGGGAGGCGAGCAGGGAGTCAGACTTAATTTTCAGTATAATAATCCAGCAGCCGGAAACGAACAACTCTCTGTTTCAACAGCATCAAATCAGATATATGATGGATGGGGACTCCCGCTAGAACCATTGGTGGATACAACCTACAACCTTAATGATGTCCTTGTGCCAGTGGTTGAATTTTTACCAGCTGAGGATGGCAGCTTTCAAATACATCCATTAAATGACACCACCATCGTGATTAAGTTTGATGAGCCAATCGAATATGCTAATGGCGTTGCAATAACAAATGACAGCCTAGAACAATTCATATCACTGGTCTATACAGATTCATCTCCTTTTGAAGATATAGGGTTTAGCGCTGAACTCAACGGGACAGAAACAGAAATTACTGTTACGCCAGATGATACTCTCATTGAGCTAAGAGAAATTAGGATAGGATTTGAATCGAATATCTTTAGCGATCAGGCTGATCCAAGCAATATCATTACCTCTGCTCAATCCCAGTCTTACACCATTAGAGATGTTACTCCTCCTCGTTTTGAGGGTGCTCATTTGGAAGAGGAAAACGCTTTCATTCGAATAAATATAAATGAGGGCGTTTACACTGACGTTAATGAGTTCAACAATGGTGCCGGAGCTGTCTCTGCTTCAGATTTTACTATAGAAAACTTTACTACTGGCAGCGGTACAGCTACTAGCATAGAATTTACCAATGTAACAGACTCTAATGGATTCGTACCAGTAGGCGGGGAGTCTTCGTTTAAGCTATTTTTCACACTTGATAATTTGCCAACTGGGGTAGAGAGTTTTGTAATAACGGAGAGTGCAAACATAATATATGATCAGGGTGGGAATCTCCTACAATTTGATAGTGATCCAATAACTCTATATGATCAGGTCCCTCCAGAAGTTACGATTGGAGACAATATTGAAACCGAGGAACCTGGTTTTATTTATCCAGCTGATTTCATTCAAGTAAATTATAGTGAAGGGATCTTTGTTTCTGATGGAGTCGAACCATCAAGGTTTGATTTTGAAGATTTAATCACCTTAAAATATTTAGATGGTAACCAAGAAAATATTTCTTTTTCTGTAACCAATTTAATCCTTTCAGCCCAATCAGCAAGGGTAAATGTTGATCCAACAGACACCTTGCAAGAATGGCGAATGGTTCAGATTGAGGTAAATGCTGGTTTGCAGGATTCATCAGGGAATCAGGCATTAGGAGGGCAACAAACTTATCAGGTAGATGATTTAAGACAACCAGACTTTGATAATAGCGCTAGTGAATTGGATACTACCGCAAATTCCTATATAAAACTGACCGCGCAAGAGGGTCTGTACTCAACACCAAATGAGTCTGGTGGCTTAGATGTTAGCGATTTTGAAATTATTAACTTTAGCTCGAATGGAGGAACCGCTGACACAATTCTGGTTAATTCTGCAACTAATTTTTCAGGTCAATCTTTAGTTGGCGGAGAGTCTGAGATTAGGTTAAACATAGCATGCTGGAGCTTAGACGAAGAAGGGGGTTTAAACGCAGATACTCTGGCATCGGGAGTTGAAGTATTTAGTTTGGGACCAGCTTCTGGAGCTATTTACGATCGTGCTGGAAACATTATGCAACTGGCAAACAATGAACTAGAATTTGCCCTAATTGATCGGTTACCTCCTATTGCGACATTTGAACCGATCTCAGGAACAATTGTTAATCCTTTGGATACATTTAAAATTAGTTTTACTGAGCCAATAAGACTACTAAACGATGACATTAGCATAACAGTTGCAGATTTAAAATCAAGAATCGATATGAGATATTTGTCTCCTCCGAATGAGGTCATAGATTTTACTCCTTCAATTAATCAATCACTAACACAAATATATTTAAACCCTGATCTAGGACTTTTAGAGCAGGACTCCTTTTCCATTTCTTTTGAATCTAGTTTTGAAGATTTTAATGATAATGCTGTAGATGCAATGTACGCCTCATACACAGTCGCAGACACAACCCCTCCTCAATTTGAAGACTTTGGTTTTTCATCTGGCAATAGGTATATAGCTATCAAAATGAATGAGCCAGTCTGGGGCTTAGATGATGAGGGCAATTTAACTGGATTAGATTCAAATGATTTTAATGCTAGTTTTATTCCTGGTGGAGGTGGAGCAATTAATGTTACTATTGAATCTGTGACAGATTCATCTGGAATATTATTAGAAGGAGGAGAAGATAGTATACATATAAATTTAAATGTGTTAGGCTCTCCCACAGGTGTTGAGACGATTCAGATCGGTGCATTAAACAACTCCATCTATGATCAATCAGAAAATGTTATGTTGTCAGGTCAATTTACAGATCGATATGATCTCGCTCCTGCT
>CAZLPW010000171.1:0-2623 GCA_964561495.1 uncultured bacterium
GCTGTTCGATTCGGTTCGCCATGCCACGCCCGGCATGGTTACACCGCCCGGCGGCATTAAGCACAATGTCGCCGTTTCTCCCTACCGTAAATTGCGATAACGGGCCTTTGAGGTCCCGTCGGCCTTCGAGGATTAGTCGTTTGCAAGGCATGTTTCCCGAATTGGCGTTACTGGCGGTGTGATGCAACATGATTCCGACGGGTTCAAAAGAATAAGAACTGGCGGCCCGGACTTGCCACCCGTCGATTGTTTCCACGTTCAGCCCTGCGGCTTTCAATGAAACCGCCCACTGGCTGCGCATTAGCGCGCGGCGATCTCGTCGTCAGTAAAACCAAGCTCTTTGAGTTTCGCATCGCCTGAGGCTTTGTCCGCTAGTCGTTTAGCTTCGGCAGCTTCTACAGCAGCCACTTCTTCTTCGTGGGCGATTCTATCGACCTCACGAAGCGCTGCTTCCTCAGCAGTTTCCTCACGCACCGTTTGGATACCCGTAGCACAATTAAATTCGACAACTGTAGCCATTATCTAACTCCTGTTTATTCCATAAATATATATGACAGAGTTTTCTGCCATCGCAGAGGTCGAGACACTTACCTCGGTTACTGGATCTTCTGACGCTTGCCTACAAGAGAAAGAATAAATACCCAGCTCGTTCGTAGATTGATCCGTGATGCTTCTATTGGTTGCGATCCCTGACGTAAAACCATAAGACGGAGAGCCACCCGACGATTCTGTATAACCTGCAATATATAGTTTCGTACAGGCCTGAAGCCTCATGTAACTATTGTGATTTGGGCCTAAACCGTTGTACATGGCGATACCATTATCCCCAGTCGTATTTTTAGAAGTGTAAACACCGTTATTCACTTGGCGTAGCCAGCTACGATTGTACTGATTGCCAGTCTCCCCATTGATTCGCCACTTACATTCCGCTTGATAGCCACTATTTATGGCAGTAAGCAGCCCAATGATTTCTAAATCGTCATGCGTTTGAGGGATACTGCCAATAGTCAAAGTAGTAGGGCTACTGCCATCCGCTGTAGCGGTTCCCAAAAGCTCGTATGTTGCAGCCATTACGATGCTGGCCTTTTGTAGAGAGACATATAGGTCGTTGTCGGAAAATTGCCGCCACTCCCCAACGTGATTTCCATAGTTGTCACATCGGTTCCCGTAGGCGCACTTTCCGTGTACGCATACACACCAGCACTCCATCCAAGCATGTCGTTGTATTCGCTCCCCCAGCGAGTGAAAGCCGCAGGAGAACCGGGACTGTCAGCTTGTTTAGCTAAACTATAAATTTCGCTTTCAAACTGGGCACGCCCATAACCACTATTCTCCGAAGTGCCAGGAATTTCGTCAATCAATCTGATTGACGTATATACCGTGTTGTAAGCCCCCGAAGCCATAGCACCCCCACTATTGGCATAGAAATACTGTCTCCCTGCGTATCGGCTATTACTGTCACTATTGAAACGCAACAGTAACGTAGAGCTTCCCGAATCAGAGTTGGAAACAAGACCTCTTAAAATGAAAGACTGAGTATCGGTAGGTATACCAGTGAACTGGATAGTCGCAGAACTTCCCGTACCCTGCGCTGACCCAAGTAATTCCAGTGTTGATCCCATTAATACGCCGAACCTATCCCATATAAGGTAACTGTGGAACCCGCAGGGGGAGTGTTCCCCGACGCTATGTCACCACACGTTATGCTAGTTACCGCAGTATGCGTTTCTTCGTGCTTGAACCAAGTGATACCGACCTTCGACCATGATGAATCGGTTGGTGGAGTAACTCCGAAACAACTCACCCCGAATGCTCCTGCTTGGTCTGTCGCGGCATAAGCAAAAATATCAGCGATGGCTATATAGGGGAGTGTATCGCCCGGATTTTGTTCGCCAGCCGTGATGGAAGTACCACCAGCGCTACCATCAGCGCTTGCCGAAGTGCTATTCTGGTAGTTCGAGTTCCAGTGATATCTTGCATCAGAGTGACCGTTTATTCGTACCTGAAAACGATAGGTACTCGCAGATGTGTCTAACGCTCCTTTGAAAACTAGACGCAAATCAGCGTAAGTTTGTGGGATAGCACTAAAGGTAACAGTAGAACCAGAAAATGCGGATGTGGCAATAGGTTCATAAGCTGCGGCACCGGCACCGGCTTGATCTCCGACAGCCCCCAAAAGTGCAAACGACATCAGCCGATATTCCCAAAGATGGTCCAAGTATTAGCAGCTTGTTTCACCGCCGCAACAGTCGTGTATTGATCCGCACAAGTTAATGTTCCACCTTTCGAGCGGACCGTCGCCCCTGTACCAGCCGCAAAAGTCAGCGTGCCAGCTCCGTTGCGTTCAAAAATAATGTTGGTACCAATAGGGAAAGCCACAGCAGAATCTTGTGGCAACGTGATCGTCATACCAGACCCATGAGTGCAAAGAATGTAGGCAGACGCATCACTTAACGCAGGAGTACGGGTTGTACCAGAGTCAGTAATGACATTCAGGTAGGTTGTTGTCGTACCCGTAACAGTGAGAGCGTCCGTTATCTCAACGTCGCCATCTGCAACCTCCAAGGCGTTCTGGCCGTTGGTGCCAGTGATGACCAACTTCTCCTCAGACGCATCCCAGAGC
>CAZLPW010000172.1:0-2517 GCA_964561495.1 uncultured bacterium
TGCGTAACCATTGTAGTCTGTAATATCATCCTCACCATCTCCATCAATATCAGCTATTCCAGCATCTATCAATGGAGAACCAGGAGCAAGAGTATAGTCATTCATCTCAGAATTATAAAATAGTGGATCTACATTAATATTTCCTTCGCCCTCATACCCATTACCGACATTACTATAGATCACATTAGCGACAGCATTCAGTACCATAATCTCATTTCCACTATTATTCCAGACTATGGAGTTGACTATGTTGGTCAGTGAATTAGCAGAAACGCCAATCCCTCCGCCTTGGCCTGATGAATTTCCGGTTACAGTAACATTGGTTACATTGGTAACAGATGAGCCCAAAGTATTACCCTCAATATCAATTCCACCAATATAGCCATCAGCATAATTATCATAAACCAAAACACGGCTGATTGTAGCTCCATCATGCTCCATAATCGCTATTCCACCTCCGCTCGAGTTGGTCGAATTACCACTAACTATACAATCCTCAATGATAGGAGTAGCGCCTTCCCATCCAGCCCAAATACCTCCGCCACTTCCGCCAGATGAATTTCCGTGAACAAAAGATCCCATTATATGAAAGCCTGAGTTCATTCCTCCGATTCCACCACCCATCCACGAAGTTGAATTTTCAGTAAAGGTCACATTTATAAGAGTTGGATAGGATGACAATAAGGCCAATCCGCCTCCAATCTGTCCAGCTGTATTCCCGCTAAAGGTCGAATTGGTCATAACCCAGCCTGGTTCATTATCACCACTATGATTTGTCCAAACCCCACCACCGTGGCAGCATCCTGTGTTATTTGTTATGGTCATGTTATCGAACGTACCTTCTGTACCCGCTAACATCATCCCACCGCCTTGTGCTTCCAAGTTCTCATTCCCAGTAATCGTCACATCTGTCATCGTAATTTTCGCACCATATGAAAAGACTCCTCCACCAAATGCGGTTGCTACATTATTCCTTATGATGACATTGTTCAAGACAGGACCATGTGTCCTGAAGAATGATAAGCCACCTCCATTGTGTGAGTGATTATCTTCAATAATCACATTTTCAATAGTAGGAGTCGAAATAACATCTACACCAGTCCCACCATCGCCATCATAAAGATTGAACATATCATTCGCAGTGATCAAGAGTCCGCCACCTCCAGTACAACCGTGAAACTCAGAGTATCCCCCAGTCAGGGTCAGATTAGCAACTACTACATTTTCGACCTCTTTTATAATCATGACAACGGCCTCATTTTCCTCATCAGCATCTGCATCCAATATAGTATTCTCAGTTTCATCACCAAACAAATGAACATTATCAGGAATAACAATTGGGAATGTTTCACCATTGCTCTCTCTTGAGTAAACGCCTGAAGACAGGTGAATGATTGTCGTATTGTCTCCTCTTTTTACCATGCCCAGCGCCTGCCCAATGGTCTTCAAAGGCTCTGTCTCACTGCCCAGGTTATTATCATCACCAGCGCTGCTAGATACATAGAAGGCATTATCATCAATACAGTTACCCGTTATATCATTCTGGATATAGTCTGCCTCATATTCAATAGAATGAAGAATAAAATCATTGACCGTGTTTGTTTCACAATCAATATTCTCAAAAACACTGCCACTTACATCAATGGAACCATCATAGCCATGGGAGTACATGTTCTCACCATTCCCACTACTATTATTAGCAAAATAATTATTCTGAATATTTAATGTGGCTGGCACATCACGAACTGGATCCGTATTGCGGTTGTAACTATTGCGATCCTCATCAAACTCAATGTCCTCATCATCAAAATGACCAATGCCACCGCCGTTGGTAACTACTTCAGTCGCTGTTGGGTCATCTAAATGAGCGGCCGCTCCATTATCTACAAAGTGATTATACATAATGGTTGGGTATGCCTTAAAAAGCAAGATAGCACCACCAGATCTCTCTCTAAGAGTTTTACCGCATTGAATCATTTTCATGATAGTGCCCTTGCCACTTTGAAAGGTAAAGCCAACTACAGTTGGCGCAATATTTCCATCTCGAATAATGAGGCAGCTTCCTTTATTCGGATCTTCTGGCTCTTCAGCTCCGCTGATAATAGTCTGCTCGATATTTTCATTATTAAGCCAGCCTGTCTCAAGGTTATCATAGATAGCGTGACTAGCCAAAACAATCTCTTTCTCAAGGAGTACATGCTCGTAATAAACACCCGGTGCGACTAAAACCGTGTCCCCTGTTTCTGCTTCTTCTATGCCTTCCTGAATAGTCTCTGCGTCTTGAGGAACATTGATTACGTAAGAAAAGAGGTAAGAACTAAAAAATAAAATATATAATAATCTGTTCATGTTAAAACCCTCCCAAGTATCTAACCACAGACAGAACTTCTGAATTTTCCTAACAGAATCCTAACAAAAAAACTAAAAAACTGGCCTCTGTGTACCTAAAAGAATGGGCTTATTTTAATAATAACATCTTTTTGGTGCTTCTAAACGTACCTGCCTCTATTGTGTATA